>QCTJ01000082.1 GCA_003211205.1 Synechococcus sp. AG-673-F03 | reverse complement strand
GCCCATCGCTGGGGAGATCGCAAGCAGCTCAAGAAGCATCGACGGCGCATGGAGGACTTGGAGCTGGAGATCGCCGAGCGGCAGCAACTGCTTCACCATCGCGCCAACCGTCACTGGGAGACCTTTCTCGCTCTGATGGAGATCCTTCAGCACTTCGCAGCTCTTGATGAGCTCGAACCCACGGAGATCGGTCGCACGGTGGCGGCTCTCCGAGGCGACAACGAACTCTGGCTGGGTCTGGCCCTGATGAGCGGTCACCTTGATGATCTGCCGCCGTCAGAGCTGGCCGCCGTGTTTGAAGCGATCAGCACTGAGGTGAACCGTCCTGATCTCTGGAGTGGATTCCCAGCTCCACCCCGTGCCGAGGAGGCACTGCACGACCTCTCCGGTCTGCGTCGTGAGTTGCTGCGCGCACAGGAACGTCATCAGGTCGTTGTCCCGGCCTGGTGGGAGCCCGAGCTGATGGGACTGGTGGAGGCATGGGCCAGTGGCACGGCCTGGAATGACCTGATTGCCAACACCTCTCTGGATGAAGGTGATGTGGTGCGGATCATGCGCCGCACGGTGGATCTGTTGGCACAGGTTCCCTACTGCGAAGCGATCAGTGAGCAGCTGCGCAGCCATGCCCGCCAGGCCCTCAAAGCGATCAACCGTTTTCCTGTTGCCGAAGGTGATGATCTGCAGAAGGCCGCCGCAGAGGAGTCAGTGGGTCTCAATCCCGCTACGGAACGGGCCGCTTGATGGCTGTCTCTTCAGCCCTGCTGACGTGCCATATCAGCGGGATCGACGATGCGGTCGAAGTCCTCAGCGCTGACATAGCCAAGGTCCAGAGCAGCATCGCGCAGGCTCAGACCCTGCTCATGGGCGTATTTCGCAATTGAACTGGCCTTGTCGTACCCGATCATCGGAGCCAGAGGTGTCACTAGCATGAGGGACTGCTCAACATCACGCTGAATCCTGGCCCTGTTAGGTTCGATCCCCTCGACCATGGCCACCCGGAAGCAGCGGCAGGCATCCGTAAGCATAGTGATCGATCGGAGCAGATTGAAGCCGATCAGCGGCTTGTAGACATTCATCTGGAGGTGGCCGCCGGCTCCGGCCATCGCCACCGCAGTATCCAGGCCGAGCACCTGAGTACAAATCATGGCCATCGCTTCGCACTGGGTTGGGTTCACTTTGCCCGGCATGATTGAACTTCCCGGTTCGTTCTCGGGCAGGTGCAGCTCTGCGAGTCCTGCGCGCGGACCACAGGCCAGAAGGCGGATGTCATTGGCAATCTTCAGCAAGCTCCCTGCAAGCAGGCGCAGCTGTGCCATCGCATGGACTAGCCCGTCGTGGCTTGCCATCACAGCAAATTTATTGGGGGCTGAGCTGAAAGCGAGTCCCGTGAGTTGCGCCAGCTCCTCAGCAGCCTGTGCGGCGAAACCATCCGGCGCATTCAGGCCTGTTCCCACCGCAGTACCGCCGAGTGGAAGTGGATAGACCTCAGCAAGACTGGATGCAATGCGAGCGCGGGCGACCGCGATCTGGTCGCGCCACGCTGAGGCCTCCTGTCCAAGGGTGAGCGGAACCGCATCTTGCAGATGGGTGCGGCCGATCTTCACAAGGTCTTTCCAGAGCTCGGTTTTGGCTGCGAAAACATCGATCAATCGATCGAGTTCAGGAAGCAGTCGATGTTCGACACCTGCCACGGTTGCCACGTGAATTGCCGCAGGGAAGGCATCGTTTGTGGATTGGGAACAGTTGACATGGTCATTGGGGTGCACCGGCCGGTGGCTGCCAAGCGGCTCACCGGCAGCCTGAGCCGCCAGGTTGCTGATCACCTCATTGACGTTCATATTCGTCTGGGTGCCGCTGCCGGTTTGCCAGACGCGCAAGGGGAACTGATCATCATGCTGACCGTCTGCAACCTCTGAAGCCGCCGTCGTGATGGCGGCACAGTCGCTCTCACTGATGACGCCGAGGCGGGCATTCACGCTTGCTGCTGCCTGTTTGATGCGGGCGAGAGCATG
>QCTJ01000081.1 GCA_003211205.1 Synechococcus sp. AG-673-F03 | reverse complement strand
TCAGCCACACACTCAGCTCCGAGGAGCCGCGTTCTTCACCACGCAGCCATCCCCCCAGATCGTTGATCGATAAGGGCAGATCCATCCCATCCAGACGAACGACCAACTCGGAGGCTGTACGAGCAGGTCGCGGTGACAGGGCACCGAGCATCAGACTGCACACCAGTCCTACGGCAAACCGTTGTCCTGTTGAGCGTCTTCGCAAGGCCTAGGCCAGTTCATTGGTGGAACCAGTTTCCCGCACCTTTGCAGGAAGTGGCTTCAATCAGGCTCCTGGCTTCGCTAGGAGCAGGCGGCGTCATCTACATGACGCCCATCGTGTTCCACCAGGCCAGCTTCACGGCGACTCAGGTTGGTCAGGGCCTGGCGGCTGCTGCCCTGATCGGAACGGCTGCCCGTCTGCTGAGTGGTGTCTTGCTGGATCGGGGCCTTTGCTGCTCCTGGCCGGTGCGTGCTGCGGCAGTGCTGGCCTTCATCGCCGATTTCATCCTGCTGCAAGCGCAAGGTTTTGGTGGTTACCTCACTGGACAACTGCTGATCGGTTTAGCCGCAGGGCTTTATTTCCCGGCGATTGAGCTTGCGGTGCCGCTCAGCTGTGCGGGCTTCAAGTCGAGCCGGGGTTATGCACTGGCTCGCAGCGCTGATGCAATGGGTGTTGCCTTGGGAGCACTGATCGGCGCGGTTGTCACAGCTCTCGGACTGATCCGTGCGGTTTATCTGGTGGAAGCGGCGGCCGTTGTGGTGATGCTGCTGGTGCTGAACTGGCGACCTCTGCCCGATGGGCGCTCCGCCCTCTTGCATCTCGACGACGTCGATCAAGAACACTCCACGGCCAAGACCCCTTCGGCCGATGGATGGCGCTGGTTGACGCCTCTACTGCCGGTGCTGGCCATCAGCATCGTTGCCACAGGAATGATTGCGCTGAGGCAAAGCGCCCTGCCTCTGGATCTGGTGCGTGGAGGTCTTTCGCGGCCAGCAGTGAGCGAAGCAGGCAGCGGTGCACTGATCGCGCTGCAACTCGCTCTATTGGTTGTTCTGCAGTGGCCTGTGGGCAACTGGGTGGCCAAGCGCAGCCTCCGCTTTGGCCTGGGAATGGGACTGGTTGGCTTTGTGATCGGCTGCCTGCTCTTAGCGAGCTCAGCACTCTGGAGCGGCGGAATGATCCTGATTTCGCTGGCCATGCTGCCTTTGGCCTTTGGAGAAGCAGCGTTCCTTCCCAGTGCCGCCGAAGCCATGGTGGAAGAGACCCCTTTGAAACACCGGGGCCTGTCCATGGCGCTGTTCTCCCAATGTTTCGCCATCAGTGCCACCGGTGCACCCTTGCTGGCCGGAACCTTGCTTGACCAGCAGGGTCATGGTGTGCAGCTCTGGTTACTGATGGCTGTGATCTGCCTGGCTGTAATGCCGCTGCTCAAAACCGTGCGACCTCGCTATACAGCAGGTCTGGATGGAACCCCCCTGGAGAACGACGAGGATGTCCCGAGCCCGCGAATTGCTTCGCTCCGTTAAAAATCTTTCAGTCCTGCGAGAACTGGCCAAAACCAATGGTGGGCTCAACAGCGTCGGCGACCTAGTCGACAACTTCATCGACAGCGAAGCAATGGCGGTCTGCCTCCAACGCTTCAAGGCTCTGCCCGGTGGCAAAGAGATGGTGGAGCAGCGCTATCCGCCCTTCCAGCCTGATATCCCTGCTTTGGACAAGCTGCCGGAGGGAACGCTGGGTCGGGCTTACGCGGGAATGATCCGCCGACTGAACTACGACGCTGATTTTTTCCGACCAAGAGACACCAGCACTGAGGCGCTCTGGCTGACGCAGCGAATCGCCTCAACCCACGATCTGCATCACGTGATCGGTGGATTCAACACCGAAACGGCTGGTGAGTCGGGAGTGCTGTCAATCACGGCACTCCAGATCGGCTTTCCTGCCTATGTGTTGTTGAACACGCTGGCTGGGTTCCGCGCATTTCGCTTCCAGCCGGATGAGTTTGAAAAGATCAGCCGAGCGATCGCCGTGG
>QCTJ01000080.1 GCA_003211205.1 Synechococcus sp. AG-673-F03 | reverse complement strand
ACGCGCTCAGCGTTGCCCAGATCCGCGACCTCAGTCCCGATGCCATCCTGTTGTCGCCTGGACCCGGAGATCCTGACCAAGCGGGGGTCTGCCTGGATGTGCTGAAGGAGTTATCACCCAACATTCCCACTCTGGGTGTCTGCCTGGGCCATCAGGCTCTTGCTCAGGCCTACGGAGGCAAGGTCGTGCGGGCGGCAGAACTGATGCATGGCAAAACTTCCCCGGTGTTGCATCGCGGTGAAGGCGTCTTCGCGGGACTGCCCCAGCCCCTCACCGCCACCCGCTATCACAGCTTGATTGCTGATCGCAGCAGTCTTCCGGACTGCCTGGAAGTCACTGCATGGCTGGAGGACGACACCGTGATGGGACTGCGTCATCGTGAGCATCACCATCTCCAGGGCGTGCAGTTCCATCCGGAAAGCGTGCTGACGGAGGCAGGGCACAAGCTGCTGGCCAACTTCCTACGCGTGGCTGAAGGACGCATTCAGCACTGCTAGCTTCCTGAGCCAGCAGGCATTCCCCCATGACCGTTTTCCAGAACAGACAGGGTCCTGGGCGGGCCATCGCCTTCCTGGCCGCATCCGCCATGGTGAGCGGAATCAGCGGCAGCGCTGTGCAAGCCGCAGGCGTTTCAATCACCAGCTATGGGCACAGTGCTCTGCTGATTCGTGGCGGCGGCCAGTCGGTGCTGGTGAACCCCTTCCGGGCCGTGGGCTGCGCTGCGGGACTCGCCGAACCGCGCGTCAGCGCCAACGTGACCCTTGCCAGCTCCGAACTCCCTGATGAAGGCGCGCGGATTGGTGGTGGGACCTACCTCTCCAAGCCGGGTTCCTATCGCGTTGGCGGCATGGACCTGGAGGGATTTTCCGCTCCGCATGACCGCATGGGAGGACGTCGTTTCGGCAACGCCACGATCTGGCGCTGGCAGCAGGGAGGCTTGAGCTTTGCCCATCTGGGAGGAACAGCAGCCCCACTCAGCGGTGAAGACAGGGTGCTGTTGGGTCGCCCTGATGTGCTGATCATCGGCGTTGGAGGCGGAGCAAAGGTGTACGACGGCGAAGAAGCCGCCGATGTGGTGAGGCAGCTGAATCCACGCCGGATCATCCCCGTGCAATACGTGAATGGTGAGGCTCCGAGCGGCTGCGACCAGGGTGGGGTTCAGCCCTTTCTGGATGCGATGAGCGGTACACAGGTTCGAAAGGCTGGACCCAGCCTCTCGCTGCCTAGCAACCTGAACGACAGCACAGTGATCGAGGTGATGCGCTGAATGTCCGCTCAGCGCTCAAGTGTTCGGTAACACTCCCAGAACCTCTGCATTTGCGCCTGGGTGCCAATGCTCACGCGCAGAGATCCATCGAGCTGCGGCTTGCCGGCCATGGAGCGCACCAGGATGCCGGCGCTGAGCAGCTTTTGCTCCACCTCTTCGGCCGATCGCCGCGGCCATACCAGCAGGTAGTTACCCCCATCGCAATGAAAGGCGGCACCAGATTGCGTTAAATGCGTTACGAGATTGTCGCGAGCACGTAACACCTCGGCCACATAGTGATCGGTGTAGGCCTGGTCAGACAGTGCAGCGAAAGCCGCCGTCACGGCAAGGCTGTTCACGTCGTAGGGACCGGTCACGCGGCAGACCCGATCGACCACATCGGCATGCCCGAACGCGAAACCGATGCGCAATCCCGCGAGTCCAGACGTCTTGGCGAGGGAACGCAGCACCAACAGATTGGAATGCAGCCCGAAATCGACGGTCGGCAACACACTGTCTCCCGTGAAGGCCTCATAGAGCTCATCCACCACCACGAGCGTGTCGGGTGCGGACGCCGCCAACTCCAGCACATGCTCCACCGACAACCGCGTACCGGTGGGGTTGTTGGGATTGCAAAGCATCAAAATCCGTGGTCGTCGCTCAAGAGCGTCGCGGATCTGCTGCAGCGGAAAGCGAAAACCTGGCAGGACATGGGGCACTGCTTCGACGACCATCCCCTGCATCCCCGCGCAAGGGGCGTAATAACCAAAGGTGGGTCTGGTAGTGAGCAGTGTGTCTCCAGGGGCGCCATAG
>QCTJ01000079.1 GCA_003211205.1 Synechococcus sp. AG-673-F03 | reverse complement strand
ACCCCCTGAAGCGTCTCCTGAAGCGTGGAACCTTACAGATGCCTTGATCAGGGAGTTGGACCGAGAAGTGTTGCAAGCTGGTGCACGATTTGTGGTTATTAGCACGAGCAGCCCAGATCAGGTGTGGCCTACTCCGAGTCAACGAGCTTCTGACCTTTTTCTACAAGAGCAACGTCTTTCAAAGCTTCTTGCTTCAGCTCAAATTTCCTATTTACCCCTTGCCCCTTCATTGCAGACGGCAGTCGATCAAGCTTCTGGAGATCTGTTTTTGCATGGTTTTCCCGATGGTCAGCTAGGACGCGGTCATTGGAATGAAAGGGGGCACAGTTATGCTGCTCGCCTAATAGCTCCATGGTTGTGTCAGCAATGACGGTATCAGGGCAATGCCGTCAGCGGCTTGCGGTGTTGATTACACATCCTGTTCAGTACTTCCAGCCACTTTTTGATGCGCTGGCTCATGACCCGAAGCTTGACTTGCTTGTTGTTTTTGGTTGTGATCATGGTGTTCGGGTTAGTCATGACCCTGATTTTGGGATTGACTTTGCTTGGGATTCGGCTCCTACGGATGGGTTCCCCCACGTTTTTGCTAGTGAATTGCCTCTCTCGGGTCTTGCCAGGTGGAGAACGGCCTGGCCCTGTGCTAAGCGTTCCTTTGAGCTTATCCGGAGATTTGAGCCCGACTGTGTACTTGTCTTTGCCTACACACCGATTTTTATTGCACTCACGACCCTGCTCTTGGGCCAGTCAAGGCATAGATTGATGCTTAGGGCGGAAGCAACTGATCGAGCCCTCTTGCGGAGCAGATTTAAAAATTTTGTTAGAGATATTGTGTTGAAGTATTGGTATCGGCAGTTCGATGCGGTATTCCCAATCGGTTCAGATTCTAATGATCATTTTGCTCGATTAGGAGTTGCTGTTACTCGCCGTTTCCCTGTAAGTTATTCAGTTAATACGGCCTTTTTTTCATATCAGTTAAGTGAATGGATGCCACAACGCCAAAGCTTGCGTGATCAGCTGGGGATCGCCCCAGCTGATCTTGCTTTATTATGGAGCGGCAAGATGACGGACGTCAAGAATCCTCAGTTGTTGATTCAGGCTTTACGCCTTCTTCCAAAAGATATTTTAAGTCGCTTTTGGTTGTTGGCTATGGGTGATGGACCGCTGCGTGCCTCGTTTGAATCGCAGGCAATGAAAATTCTTAATAACCGGTGCCGATTTATGGGTTTTCGTAATCAGCGGGAATTGGGGATGGGCTATGCAGCTTCAGATGCACTCGTATTTCCTTCATCTCAAGGTGAAACATGGGGTTTGGTTGTGAATGAAGCTCTTCAATTTGGTTTGGCTGTTCTCGCCTCAGATCACCCTGGATCTGTTCGAGATTTGTTAGTTGAGAGGGATGATGCACCGCTCGGCTCAACAGTATTTTCGAGTAATGACCCAGACGCTCTTGCGCAGGCTCTGCATGGGCTGGCCTTGCTTCATCCAGATGGATTTGATCCATCGCCTGTCAAGGGCTTGCCATGTCCTAGGGATCTAGCGGACATGGTTGTCAGCCAGATCGGTTGATTTTTAAAGCTGCATTGCTTTATTGTGTTATTTAATCATCGCTCGTGTTTGTTGACGTTTTTTGGTGATTGGTCATTTGTCTGATTTATTGATTTTCATCCCAATATCTCTTTCGGTTTTTATTGCTTCTTTCATTGTTTCTGTGTCGCAAGCCATTCTGCAAGCACAATCCATCTCCAGTAAGGCGCGTAACGTCCATTAATTCTTAGCAACATCCAGCTGGAAGCAATGCTTCGTTGTGGTACTTGATATTCATTGTCGGCAAGTGATTTTCTCAGAATCTTTGAAATTCTGCCGGGATTGAACCTTGGATTATGCAGCAACCACTTGCTCAGGGCTAGGTTAAAACCTTGTTTAGGCGCTTTGAGGATTGTTGTTGGTAGTAGTGGTTCTGCAATTCGCCTTAGTAGTGTCTTGCTCCCTTCAGCTTGATGGAGTATCTGCGGAATAGTCATCGCAGTCTCGACCAGATCTTGATCGAGATATGGAATAC
>QCTJ01000078.1 GCA_003211205.1 Synechococcus sp. AG-673-F03 | reverse complement strand
CTCGCTTGGTTGCCTGGTGTGCTGGATCAAACCCTGAAGCAGGGTTCCGGTTGGATCAGTGGCGAGGACGCCGCCTTTGTGATGCGTTATCCGCAGGACCGACTTGCTCTTCTGTATTGCCGGGGCCGTGCGGCACGTCAGGGCCACGGCAAAGCACTCCTAGAGAGACTTGAAGCCGATGCGATCGCGGATGGCGTCAGATCTCTGCGCACCGAAGCCAGTCAGTTCAGTCGTCCGTTGTTCGAGCGCTATGGCTGGAGTCTCGTTGCTCCGGAAACAATCACGATCGCTGGAGTGCCCTTTGAGCGCTATCGGATGCACAAAGCACTGGGCAAGCTGCGTAGCTGATCAAGCTGATCCAATGCTCGACCTTGCTCGAGGGCAGTGGTGGCCAACTCAATGCCCGAGTCGAGATTGTCGCTCAGGCCAGCGTTCCAGAGATAGGCACCTGCATTCCAGCGCAGAGCTTCGCTGAGGGGACCACGGTTGCTGAGCGCCTCGAAGGCCTGGCTCTTCCAGGTGCTTTCCGACGACCACACCACGTCTACGTTGTGGCATCCGTGATCGCGGGGATGAAGGATCAATCGTTCAGCCTGACCGTTGCGGACTCGGGCTGTGATGCAGGCCCGACCGATGGGAAGGTCTGTTCCTCCCTCCAGCCCTTTCACAGTGAGCAGGTCGGTTTCGCCGGCGAGCCTGAGCGCTTCCCAGGCCCGGCTTTCGGTTGGTGGGTGTACGAACCCACTCACCAGAAGGTGGTCTCCCTGGTGGGCTGTCCACAGGAGCTCGAGGCTGGCCACGGGAGGCCGCTTCCCCAGCTGCTCGCGGTAATCAATCAGTGTTTCCGCGATACGGAAGTGATCAGGCTGGTGGATGAGCGCGAAGCCATGCGTGTTGAACCCTTCCTGAACAGTGCTCAGGGGCAGTCCACTCAGATTGAGATCCAGGAGGCGGAACAGGTCGATGGCTGTGATGCCGTATTTGATCGGCATGCGGTCACCCCCCTGCAGCACGACCGGTTGACCGCAAGCCACCAGCACCAGGCTGGTGAGGGGGTAGATGGGTGCAGTTCTTGTCCGACCGTCAAATGGCATGCCGAAGCAAAGCGGTCTTCTCTGATCCGCAGGGCTGTGAACAACGGGCCCCAACGATCGATAGGTGTCGAGCATGCCGGTGAGCTCCTGGGGCTCCGGCCGGCGAATGCGGTGAGCAATCAGGAAAGCGCCAATCTGTGCCGGTGTGGCCTCCTCCCTGAGCATGAGTGCCAAAGCGTCGGCAGCTTGATCTCGACTCAAGCCTTTGCTGGTGTGTTCGCCGCTCCCGACTTTGCGTAGATGCTGTTTGAAGCGTTCGCGGCCGCTACCGACAGTGCTTGTCAAAGGCGGTACCAACGCTTCATGCAGTGTTCTGCAGTGAGGTCACTTTCAGGGGTAGCGATTGCTACCGATCGCTTCACGCAAGCATTGAGAGCCCTTCGAAACGTCCATGTTGAGGATGGCTGGGGTTGTGGCGACCATCGGCGTAATAGAGCCGCTCAAGCACCAAACTTGTGGCGACGCTTGGGTTGTGATTCTGGAGATTCAGCAGTGTCGCGAGTGTGCGAAAAAGAGTGTTCATCAATCACACGTCCAGTGAACTTAATAGAGCAGTTCTGAATCGATCGAGATGTAGTCAATGCATCCAAAATAGGTTTTGGTTTTGGTCGTCTTTGTAGCTGTTTTCTGATGCCAGTCGCGACAGTCTCATTTTGGTTTTGGTATTTATCATGACTGTTTCGTCCATGTCCACGCCATCACTGGCGACCCCATCGCCCACCACATTGACCGCTTCGTTGATGGCTGCCAAAAAAGCGAAAGGGATGAGTTTCGCCGATCTTGAGGCGGCTCTTGGACTCGATGAGGTGTGGATTGCTTCTCTGTTCTATGGACAGGCCACAGCCTCTGCCGACGAGGCGGAGAAGCTGGCGTCCTTACTGTCGTTGGACCCCGCAATCACAGCTGCGATTCAGGAGTTTCCGACCAAAGGCAGCCTTGAGCCAGTGATTCCAACCGATCCCCTGATCTATCGCTTCTACGAGATCATGCAGGTGTATGGCATGCCGCTGAAGGA
>QCTJ01000077.1 GCA_003211205.1 Synechococcus sp. AG-673-F03 | reverse complement strand
TGAAAGCAGGCGAACGATTGATTCGGGTGTATTGCTGAAATCAACTGCTGCAACTGGCTTCCCAGGGGCAGAAAGACAAGACCTCAAAACATAAAGGAAAGCTGAAATAGGGATCTTGGCCTAACTCATCTTCATGGCTGCCGGGAATGTTGATCTATACGTGGACGGCGGCAGTTTCTCTGCTCCTTACTACCGCTTCTACACCGATCCCTCTGGCCAGGAGGAGCTGACCGACCTGTCGCTAGATACCGGCTCCTCCTACACCTTCAGGCGGCTTGGCGGTGCGACGTCCCACCCGTTTTATTTGTCTGACACGGGCTATGAACAAAGTTCATCCAGTGACATCGAAATTACTGGTGATGGCAGTCCGACGTCTGGGATTAGAGGAAGTCAGTCATTCACGCTGACATTTAATGAAAATGCTGACGAAATCAATGATCTTCTTTACTACTGCTCGTCACATTCATTGATGCAGGGAAGCATTAAAATAGAGGTTGCAAGTGGAAACATCACTGGTGGAGTCCTAACACATGAAGACGCACAAGTCTTACTCCAACAAGGCACTGATGTTGTTATCCCAGAAGGAATCACTTCCATTAGTAATTCGGCCTTCAGGGAAACTCCGCTAACCAGTGTTCAACTACCCAGCACACTCACTAACATTGGTGATACGGCCTTCCTGGACACTCAACTGACCAGTGTTGTCATCCCTAATAGCGTCACCTTAATCGGTGACTCGGCGTTTTCTGAAAGCAACTTAATGAGTGTCCTAATTGGGAACAGCGTCATAAAGATTGGTGAAAATGCATTTTCAGATGATGAAGTTGGTGGCGGGAATCAATTAACCAGTATTATGATTCCGGACAGCGTCGTCACTATTGGCGATAGAGCATTTTCAACCAATAAATTAGAAAGTGTTATCCTTGGCTCTGGAATTAAGACCCTTGGCAGATTCAGTTTTTACAGAAACAAATTAGCCAATATTAGTATTCCAGGCAATGTTGAAGAGATAGGAGAAGGTGCATTCCAGATCAATGAACTTGAGAGTGTCTTTATCCCTGAAAGCATAAAATCTATCAATAGCGAGGTTTTCTCAGATAATCAACTTGAAAGAATGGATATTGAAAATAACTACGACATCAGATCTATCGACGAGTTTGCGTTCTCGCGCAATAACTTGACAAGCGCTGATATTCCCGACAGCGTGATTTCAATTGGTGATGGTGCGTATTTGAGCAATCAGCTAACGACTGTTGATATTCCCGATGCCGTTACTTCAATTGGGGACATAGCTTTCGCAGACAATCAGTTGTCCAATCTTGCAATCCCCAGCAATGTTCAATCGATTGGCGAAAGCGCATTTGAACGTAATCAATTAACACACATTGTCATACCAGATAGCGTAATCTCAATTGGTGACCGTGCATTCGCTGATAACCCATTAGAAAGCATTAGTATTTCCGAGGATGCTTCCTTTGGTCTATTTATCTACGAAAATGCTGGCGTCGAGATTATTAGAAGAAGTGCTAATACTTCGCCAATTAATTTGTTTGTCTCAGTGTCCTCGTATGATGAAAATATTGCTTCTAGCTCAGTCAGTGCAAACTTAAGTAGCACGGATGTGGATTCTGGAGATTTATATACTTATTCACTGATCCCTGGCGATGGAGATACTGATAATAGTGCATTCACCATTATTGGTGACCAACTCAAGGTTATTAAATCTACTGACTACGAAGCTCAGAATTCCTATTCAATCCGTCTTCAGACAGAGGATTCTGATGGTCTGTCTTTTGAGAAGTCATTCACTTTTGCTGTGAATGATCTCAATGAGGTTCCAACCAACCTCTTGATCGCAGCATCATCCTTCAATGAAAATATTGCAGCAGCATCCGCAGTTGCAACCCTAAACACCATTGACGCCGACTCTGGTGATACCTTCACTTATTCTTTGGTGTCTGGGACTTGAGATACCGATAACAGTGCATTCACCATTGATGGTGATCGACTCAAGATCAACTCATCACCAGACTATGAAACTCAGGATTCCTATTCAGTCCGTCTAAGAACAACAGATTCTGGTGGTCTGCTCTTTGAGAAGGAATTCACCTTTACTGTAAATGATCTCGAA
>QCTJ01000076.1 GCA_003211205.1 Synechococcus sp. AG-673-F03 | reverse complement strand
CTTTATGCCGATGATGAACGTCCTTGGGTAGCTGTTGCAGCCAATATTGATGAGCTGATGCTTGGTTGATTCCCGTAAATCTTTGCGGATGGTTTGAGGACATATTGATTTTCCATCAAGAGGATTTAGGTATAGAAATATCTAGGAATTGACGCATGCAACTAATTAGAATGAGTGCTGCTGCTACTGATTTGATTGATTGCTTGCAGCAAATACTTGATGCTCGGGAGTTGTTGATGTCATGACCAACCTTCTTGATCACATCCCCCGCACTCCACTGCTTGATGGAGTTGATGATTGGCCTAAGTCAGCGACACGCAAGCAATGGTTTGAGATCACACGTCGTCTTGTGCAAACCACAATCGATGAAATGGATTTGGACCCCGCTGCCATGAGTGAGGTCGAGCAGGCATTCATCGGAGCTGGGTTGTTATGACTTCAATGACTCCACGATGGAATGCGTTCTTAGCGTCTCCATCGTTTCCATTTTTCGTAGGCAACCAAGCCGTAGAAGGTTGCAAACGGAACTCCCACGAACGCACCGAAGTACCAAAGCGGATCAATCACCTGGCCAATCAGGAGAGCAAATACGTATATGCCAATAGCTGTGAAAACCCAGTTCCTCCCGAACTCGGTGTATTCCTTGTTTGGGTGATCCGCCACAAGCAGTACGGCTTTTCCCTTAGGTAGCCATGACCCGCAAAAGATTCACCGCCAGCGAGAAGAAACAACGCCATGAATGGGCGGTGCGGCAGATCGACGCCGGAATGGGTCTCAGCGAATTAACTGCGCTTACTGCCGAAACCTGGGGGTGCTCCCGCCGAAACGTTTCTGATGTCGTGGCTAAGGCCCATAAGGACTGGATGGAGGCGTTTGACCATCAGGAAATCAATCAGCGTGATCTCCTCTTTCAGCAGGTTGGACGCTTAGAGCGCATCGCCCGCAAGGCAGAGAACTGTGGTCAATATGCGGCCGCAGTGGGTGCCATCACGGCGCTCAATCGAATGTGTGCCCTAGGCGCTGACCAAAGAGGATCCCCTGGTCACCCGTCGCATCGCTATCGATAGCGACCGTCTCAACCGGAGTTGCAGCAGTCAGGCGGTTGGTGGACGTGGGCACGCCAGTGATGATCACCCGGTGAGCCCTATTCCCCGAAGCACCGGGAAGCCTGCACTTAATCCTGAGAACAGCATCTGCACTGCAATCGCAGTGAGGATCAATCCCATGATTTTCGTGAGCACCTGCAAAGCAGACGTACTGATCCTGGATGAGAGCAGCTCACCAGCGTTAAAAATCAGATAAACGAGCAGGCTCATGGCGAGCACCACGAGGCTGAGGCTCAGTTTTCCTCCCAGGCTGACGGCGTGGGGATCCGCGATCACCACCGTGAGGGTGCCTGGACCTGCCAACAGGGGAATGCCCAGAGGCACGATTCCCTTCACTGACGAGTTCTGGTCGCGTTCTACGGATTCAGGATCATGGTGAACCTTCGAAGGTTCGGAGCGCAGCATCGAGAGGCCAATCAGTAGCACGATCAATCCACCTGCCGCCTGAAAGGCTGGTCGCCCGATGCCAAAGAAGCTGAGCAGATCGTTGCCCACCCAGGTGGCTAGGAGCAGAGCGATCACCATCGTGAATGTGCTACTGCGCGCGATCGCACGGTCCTGACGCTTATTGCCATTCGTGAATGACAAATAGATCGGCAGATTGCCGATTGGATTGGAAATAGTGAAAATTCCGACCGCCGTGTGCAGCAGTGACATAGTCAGGCTTCGGGGCGAACCGAGGCGAAGATTTCCTTCAGCATCTCGCCCGCACCTTGAGATTTCAAGTCTGCTGCGAGCTTCATTCCCACATCCTTGATGCGACGGCGTATGGGGTTGCAGACGCTTCAGCTGCTTTTGGCGTCAGCCCGTCCACCGCGAAGAACACCGCCGCACCCAGAAGCCCGCCAACAGCAGAACCGACAACAACACGTCTGCGCCCTTCCATTGATTTATTCCGTCTTGAATCACCATGGCTGAAAGCACGAGCTGGAGACAATGCTCCAGGCCCGTGCGTGGACTTGCCGTAAGGCGATTTAAGACGAGGAAAACGCTGCTTTTAGGGTCTCTATTTAATGTAAAATGACTGAATTTAAATCTCTCTAACTGAAAACGTGTGCAAAATACTGCTCCGCGGTAAAGCATCGATATTGCTGCCTCCACGCTTAGTCGC
>QCTJ01000075.1 GCA_003211205.1 Synechococcus sp. AG-673-F03 | reverse complement strand
GACTGGATATAGGCAGTGATTTGATCTGTATCGCGTGTGGCGTCAGGACTGATTGCTTTGCTGGTGAGTGCTTCACCGGCAAAGGTGTCTCCAAAGAGTTTGCGGATCACCATAAGACCGTCGCCGAGTGGGGTGACCTGACCATCCCCATCGACATCGAGATTGAAACTTGGTTGGACGCCAGTGATTTGATCGACATCAGCACCAAAGGCCGAATCAGCAATTGAGCTGACACCTTCTGGGAGAAAAACACTGGTCAATGGAGTGCCCTCGAAGGCAAAATTACCAATGGAAGTGAGTGTGCTGGGTAGATCAACACGGGCCAGCTGAGTATCCCTGAAGGCGTTTTCACCAATTGAGGTGACACCTTCTGGGATCACAACACTGGTTAATGGAGTGCCCTCGAAGGCGTAATCAGCAATCGAGGTTAGTGCGCTTGGTAGCTGAACACTGGTCAGCGGAGTTTGTGCGAAGGCGAAATGACCAATGGAAGTGACACCTTCTGGGATCACAACACTGGTCAGCGGAGTATTCGCGAAGGCGTAATCACCAATGGAGGTGAGTGTGCTGGGCAGTTCAACACCGCTCAGCTGAGTGTTGTAGAAGGCGTTTTCACCAATAGAGGTGACGCCTTCTGGGATAACAACATCAGTACCTATTTTTAGTAAGGCTTGTGCGTTTTCGCTTGTTAAGACGCCACCAGTGATTTGAGAGACATCAGCACCGAAGGCCCCATCACCAATAGAGGTGACACCTTCTGGGATCACAACACTGGTCAGCTGAGTGCCCTCGAAGGCGTTATAACCAATGGAAGTGAGTGTGCTGGGCAGTTCAACACTGGTCAGCGGAGTGTTCCAGAAGGCGTAATCACCAATGGAGGAGACGCCTTCTGGGATGACAACACTGGTCAGCTGAGTGCCCTCGAAGGCCCCATCACCAATGGAAGTGATTGTGCTAGGCAGCTCAACACTGGTCAGCTGAGTGCCCTCGAAGGCGTAATCACCAATGGAAGTGAGTGTGTTGGGTAGCTCAACACTGGTCAGCTGAGTATCCCTGAAGGCGTTTTCACCAATGGAGGTAACACCCTCTGGGATGACAACACTTGTTAGCGGAGTGAGACCGAAGGCCGCATTACCAATGGAGGTGAGTGTGCTGGGCAGTTCAACACTGGTCAGCAGTGTCTCTCCGAAGGCCCATTCACCAATGGAAGTGACGCCTTCTGGGATGACAACACTGGACAGCTGCCTGCCGTTGAAGGCGTAATCCCCAATGGAGGTGACGCCTTCTGGGATGACAACACTGGTCACGACACTCCCCGAGAAAGCGTTACTGATAAAGCTGATGCCTTCTGGTATGACAACACTTGTCAGCTGAGTGCCCGAGAACGCAAAATCACCAATGGAAGTGAGTGTGTTGGGTAGCTCAACACTGGTCAGCTGAGTATCCCTGAAGGCGTTTTCACCAATGGAGGTAACACCCTCTGGGATGACAACACTTGTTAGCGGAGTGAGCCCGAAGGCCGCATTACCAATGGAAGTGAGTGTGCTGGGCAGTTCAACACTGGTCAGCAGTGTCTCTCCGAAGGCCCATTCACCAATGGAAGTGACGCCTTCTGGGATGACAACACTGGACAGCTGCATGCCGTTGAAGGCGTAATCCCCAATGGAGGTGACGCCTTCTGGGATGACAACATCAGTGCTCTGATCAAGCAGAGCATGTGCGTCTTCACTTGTTAAGGCCCTAAGCCTTAGAACAAGGTCAAGTGTCGACTCTTTTTGTATATTATAATCCTGCAAAGTTCTGCCATCTTCTAATTGCAAGCCTGCAAAAGTAATCCTTTGCTGATCAGGCGGAATGCCTTCTTTGTCTTGGATTTTCGCCTTAACATTGTCAATAGTATCTGTACCCTCAACTTCCAGAGTTACAGTTTTACCTGATAGCGTTTTTACAAAGATCTGCATGGCCACTTTGCGTTAGAGCCATGTTAGCAAGGATTCACATTGCGGCCATGAAGCAGTTTATATAATGGTCTATATGTCGCTTTAATGTCAAAGTCAAACACTCAAAAAGTCAATTTATTTGACTAAAAATACAGGTAAGTCTTGTGTGCAATGAAATGTTTGAAATTCGCCCGTCCAGGCCTTAAGAGCAACCAAAGTAGTTTTGCTTGCTAAAGCAATCAACCAATACTCAAGCTATCAATGTTGGCTGCAACAGCTTCCCAAGGACGTTCATCATTGGTATAGAGCGAGTCAAGGCTGATCGCTTTATTGGTCAGGGCTGAACCAGAGAACGTCGCACCAAAGAGACGGCGGATAATCATTAGTC
>QCTJ01000074.1 GCA_003211205.1 Synechococcus sp. AG-673-F03 | reverse complement strand
TCCGCGGAAGATCCTTCGTCCGACCTTACGAATGATCGTGACGACGGCCACGGCAAAGATGGAGACGCTGGCGATCAGGCCGGCCAGATTGGTGAGTGAAAAGGACTGGTTGCCAAGACCGATGGCGATCGCAAGCACAACCAGAGAGGCGATATCGGTGAGGATGGTGCTGCCAACGCTGACCACGACAGCTTCATCTCGCTGTGCTCCATAACTGCGCACGATTGGGTAGCCCAAAGGGGTATGCGTTGCAATCAGGCTCCCGATCAGCAGACAGGACACCAGTGGATAGCCGAGTAGGAGTCCGATGGCTCCCCCGGTTGTCATGCCACCGACAAAATGGAGAATTCCAATGCACAGAGATCGACTGCGAACACGGTTGAATTCATCGAGATCAATCTCTAGGCCCACGATGAACAGGAGGTAGATCGCGCCGATGTCAGAGACGAGTTGAAGGGTCTCACCGTCTGGCTGCAGAAGATTGAGAGCGCTGGGGCCCATCAGCACGCCCGCGAGCAGCAGGCCGACGAGATCGGGAAGACCTGTTCTCCTGAACAGGGGTGGAACCAGCATTGCCAGTGCAACGAGCAAGGCAAAGCTGCCCAATGGCTGATGTGCCAGATGGGACAGCGATGTGAACCCCGGTGACGCCGCAGCGAGCAGGTGGACCATCAAAGAATCAGGGCTTCATCGTGGCGAAGTCCGGCCTGAACGCGCCAGAGATCGGCATAGACACCAGCTTGGTGTAGCAGTTGTTCATGGGTGCCATCCTCCACGATGCAACCCTGATCCATGACAACGATGCGATCAGCATGTCGAACTGTGCTGAGTCGATGAGCAATCACCAGTGTGGTGCGGTTCGCGGTAATGCGCATGAGTGAACGCTGGATCGCGGCTTCGGTGTCGTTATCAACTGCCGCCGTTGCTTCATCGAGAATCAATACAGGTGCGTTTTTCAGAATCGCTCTCGCCAATGCGATCCGTTGGCGCTGCCCTCCAGAGAGCCGTTGCCCTCTCTCGCCCACGATCGTGTCGAACTGTTCCGGCAGTGCCAGGATGAACTCGAGCGCTTCGGCCTCTCGGGCGGCGACGAGCACTTCCTCTGGTGAGGCGTTAGCTGCTCCATAGGCGATGTTCTCTCCGACACTGCCATGAAAAAGGTAGATGTCCTGACTGACGAGGGCGATTGAACGCCGGAGATCATCGAGCCTTAGCTGCTCAATGGGGATGTCATCCAGGAAAATTCTCCCTCCATTGAGTGGATAAAGCCTCAGCAACAGTTTCACCAGAGAGCTTTTGCCTGAGCCGGTGGCTCCGACAATTCCCAGGGTTTTTCCCGCGGGAATGGTCAGGTTGAATTGGTTCAGCAGAGCCGTGCGATTCCGATAGGCAAAATCGACCAGCTCATAGCGGATATCACCACGAACTTGCTCAGGGGCGAGACGGCAGCTTCCACCAGCGATCTGGATTGGTGTGTCGATCAGATCAAGCACTCGATTCGTCGAGGCCATGGAGCGTTGGTAGTCGTCCAGTGTGCGGCCGAGAGTGGTGAGCGGCCAGAGCAACCGCTGGGTGATGAAGACAAGAAAGCTGTAAGTACCAACTGCGATCACGCCATTCCTGGCCTGAATCCCCCCGACAAGCAGAATGGCCAGAAATGCAAACAGAATGGCGAAACGGATCAGTGGAATGAAAGCGGCAGAGATCCTGATGGCATGGCGGTTGCACTCCCTGTAGGCATCACTTTCCCTGCGTAGCTGCTCAATCTCCCATTTCTCTTGGGCAAAGCTCTTGATGGTGAGCATGCCTCCAATGTTGTTGGTGAGTCTGGAGGCCATATCTCCTGCTCGGCGGCGTACATCGCCATAGCGTGGGGCGAGCCGGCGCTGGAAATTCAGCGAGCCCCAAAGAATGACTGGGATGGGCAAGAAGGCAAAAAGCGCCACACCTGGAGCCAACATCGTCATCAAACCACCCACCAGCAGCACCGTGGTGATGAGATGCAAGATTTCATTGGCTCCATGGTTCAGAAATCGCTCAAGCTGATTGATGTCATCGTTGAGCACCGTGAGCAGCCGTCCGCTACTGTCGTGTTCGAAGAAGTCCATCTCCAGTTTCTGGAGATGGTCATAGGCCTCAAGACGCAGGCTGTGTTGAGCACTTTGGGCGAGGTTGCGCCAGAGCAGTTCATAGAGATATTCAAAAAAGGATTCAGCCGTCCAGACCAGGAACGACAGCACTGCCAGCACGATCAACTGACTGAGCACCGTGGTGGCGCCGAGCTGAGCAAGCCATGACGTGTCCTGCTGAACAACGACATCCACAGCGAGCGCGATCAGCACCGGTGGTGCCAGATCGAAGATTTTGTTGATCACCGAGCAACTGGCCGCACACCAAACCCTGCTGCGGTAAGGGCGCAGATGCTGAAACAAACGAATCAGAGGCGCCTGTTCACTGGCATGGGGCTTGGAATGGGGCATCCGTTCGACCTGCTCACTGTCTTATTCAAGCGTTGTGTTGAGCAGTCGCTTGAGTCCAT
>QCTJ01000073.1 GCA_003211205.1 Synechococcus sp. AG-673-F03 | reverse complement strand
TCTGCTGCAGCGGGTGGGGTTGCAGCTGGTGCTGGATCGTCAACATCGCCAGCTGCTTGTTCTGCACGACGGTGTGCTCACCCGGCGCTTTCCTGCTGCGGTCGGCACCGTGGGCTGGGAAACGCCTTCGGGGCGATTCAGCGTGATGCAGAAGGTCAAGAAACCGGTGTGGACCCATCCGGTCAACGGCAAGAAGCTGGGCCCGGATGATGCGACCAACCCACTTGGCAGCCGCTGGATCGGCTTTTACCGCGATTGCAAAGGCCGTGAAGGCTGGGATGGAGAGCAGTACCTCGATATCGATGGCTGCACGGTTGCTGGCTTCCACGGCACCCCCTATCGCTGGACGGTGGGTCGCGCTGTCTCCCACGGATGTGTGCGTCTTTACGAGGAGAACGTGCAGGAGATCTTCGAGCTGGTGCGTGTCGGAACTCCGGTCACCGTGCTGCCCTGATCGGCCTGAATACAGGGGGGGGGATTGCGCTTACAGTCGCGCCGCTTAGCCGGATCGATCGTCCATGCGTGTGCTGTTTGCCGCCGCCGAATGTGCACCCATGGTGAAGGTGGGCGGTATGGGCGATGTGGTCGGCTCCCTGCCTCCCGCTCTGGCCCAGCTCGGCCACGACGTGCGCCTGATCATTCCTGGCTACAACAAGCTCTGGAGCCAGCTCGAGATTCCCGCTGAACCGATCTGGCGCGCCCAGACCATGGGCACTGAATTTGCAGTGTTCGAGACCCGCCATCCCACCAATGGCCTTCCCCTTTACCTGGTGGGCCATCCCGTGTTCGATCCGGAGCGGATCTACGGCGGCGAAGACGAAGACTGGCGTTTCACATTCTTCGCCAGTGCGGCGGCGGAATTCTCCTGGAATGTGTGGAAGCCCCAGGTGCTGCATTGCCACGACTGGCATACCGGGATGATCCCGGTCTGGATGCATCAAGACCCTGAAATCAGCACGGTCTTCACCATCCACAACCTCAAATACCAGGGGCCCTGGCGCTGGAAGTTGGATCGCATGACCTGGTGCCCCTGGTACATGCAGGGGGATCACACCATGGCGGCAGCACTGCTCTACGCAGAAGGTGTCAATGCCGTGTCGCCGACCTACGCGCAGGAGATTCGCACGTCCGAATACGGCGAAAAACTCGAGGGGTTGCTGAACTACATCTCCGGCAAGCTTCGCGGCATTCTCAATGGCATCGATCTAGAGGCATGGAACCCCGCCACAGACAAGACCCTGCCAGCGAATTACAGCGCTGATGATCTCAGCGGAAAGCTGGTTTGCAAGAGCGTGCTGCAGGAGCGGATGGGGCTTGAAGTGCGCGATGACGCCTTTGTCTTGGGCATGGTGACGCGCCTGGTTGATCAGAAAGGCGTTGATCTGCTCCTTCAGGTTGCCGATCGACTTCTGGCTTACACCGATACCCAGATCGTTGTGCTCGGGACCGGTGAGCGTGGCCTGGAGTCTGGTCTGTGGCAGCTCGCTTCTCGTCATCCGGGCAGGGTTTCGGTGTTCCTCACCTACGACGACGCACTCTCCCGGCTGATCTATGCCGGCAGTGATGCCTTCCTGATGCCGAGTCGTTTTGAACCCTGCGGCATCAGTCAGCTCAATGCCATGCGTTACGGCAGTGTGCCTGTTGTTCGCAAGGTGGGCGGACTGGTGGACACCGTGCCGCCGCACGATCCGCGCAATGCTTTGGGGACAGGGTTCTGTTTCGATCGCTTTGAAGCTGTCGACTTCTACACCGCGCTGGTGCGCGCCTGGGAGGCCTACCGCCATCAGGACAGCTGGAAACAGCTCCAGCTGCGAGGCATGGGTGAGGACTACAGCTGGGCGCGCTCGGCCCTGGAGTATGACCAGATGTACAGGGATGTCTGTGGTCTGAAGGAACCCGGCCCCGATGCGGCAGCTGTCGAGCGGTTCTCTCAGGGCCAGGACGCTGATCCATCACGCGACAGAGCCGTTGAACCGCAGTCCGGAGAAGCTCCGCAAGCCGAAGCCCGCGGTCGTGGCAGTCGCAACCCCCTGGCCCGTTTTCTGCGTCAGTCGCGCTCCTAAAACCAGCGCATCGCGGTCAGGACAGGTCATGATAGTGATGGGTTTGGTGCGCACCAACTGGGCGGCACTTGGTTTCCACGTCCCAACGCTTGAGTGATGCAGGATCAGGACGCAAGGGACGAACGTTCGCTTCCGGCTCCCTACCAGAGCCCATGGGAAGCCTTGCGTCAGGACCTTCCCGCTGCAGCTGCTGATCTGCGCCTGCGCGTTCAGGAACTCTGGCGACGCAACCGCGAAGGTGATCTTTCCACGCCTGGTTTTTGGCCGCAGGATCTGGCTCCTCTGTTCTGGCCTGTTGCTCTGGCCGTTGTGCTGCTGCTGCTGGCTCTTGGTGTCGTCCAGCTGCGTGCAGCATTGAGCGGCGCCGATCCAGACCCTGTTCCAGCTGTCGAACGCATTCGCACAACTCCCTTGCCTGAGGCCCGGCAGCTGATGTCAGCGCCAGAGATCGTGCCGGATGCTGCTGATCCAGCACTGATGTCAAAGCCAATGTCT
>QCTJ01000072.1 GCA_003211205.1 Synechococcus sp. AG-673-F03 | reverse complement strand
GCCTTCATTACGAGAGGTGTTGTTCGGTCTTCTCTGGGGGGGGGGGGGTTTTGTTGATTTCCGACCGTATGGGCGGTTTCTTGCGTTTGTTGGGGATTGATGCCTCATCAATCCTGGTGCTCACAACGGTGGCGTTGATTGCTGCCCAGTTACCCCGATCGGATTCTCGGAGTTCTTGCTAGGGGCTTGGTCTGGTCTTGATCCAACCCTTTTTCGCTGTGATCGGACTCAGTTCGAGTCTTAAAGATCTCTTTGGTGACGGCCTACCAGTGCTGCTCTATGCCGGACTGGTGGTTCTTGTTTAGGCCAATTGTTGTGCTTCAGGCACGACGCTGGTTGCGCTGGCCTTTGGCTGAATGTCTGGTTGCCTCTCAGGCTGCAGTGGGTGGGCCTAGCACTGCTCTGGCTCTCGCAGGAAGCCTGAGAGACCCAATCTCGTTTTGCCGTCAGTGGCAATCGGGCTCCTGGGATATTTGCTTGGTACATATGTTGGCCTGGCGGTGTCAGCTTTGCTTAATGGGCTGATTGTCTGAGGCAGGACGAATTTTCACCTCATGGCCTTAGAGTCCATCGACTCATCGAGCATTGATGGCCTGGGAATACACACAGCTTCGCTTTGTTCCCCGTGGCAAGAGCTGGACTGGAGAAATTGAGGAGCTCTGGCTGGATGACAAGCCGTTGATCTCCAGAAACCACCCCCAGCAGGTGAGCCTGGTTGAGCTGATGAATGAACTCGGTGCTCAAGGCTGGGAACTTGTTACCTATGCCCAACCCTTCACCGGCTATCACGGTGGCTGTTACACCTTCAAGCGCCAACGCTGAAGCCGTTCAGGTGTTCTCAAGTCGCTGCACGACGTCCAATCTGGACCTAATTGACGTCAAACCTCTCCATGGCCAATTGATGCAAGACGGATAGCTCCGCTAAGGCATCTAATTTTTGCTGCGCTTGACTGAGCATTGCTCTGCCATGTGGGGCACAGGCATCGATCAAGGCAACTCCTTCTGAGGCTTCTGCTTTGATGCGTTCCATACAAAGCTCGATTTGTATGTTGAGTGTTTTGTCTTGATCACTCTGCAGATAGGCGGGTCCAGCAAGAACTGATATGAGCTTCAAAATGGCTCGGTGGGTTTCTTTTGCGCTAATGGTCATGGCTTCAACGGCTTGTGCGTCATTCTGGCTCATGGTCCAGGACTGATTTCACAAGAATCAGATTGAATGGGCTTCTGTGCGATGAAGTGCTTACAACTTATGAGGTTTATTTGTTGAATCAGGCGAGCCTCTTGGTTGACTTCTAACCTGATCAGCCATGAACCCGCGGTTTGGCACATTGAGATGATTATTTTGCAGCAGGCAATGACAGCTTATTCAGACATGACTAGTCAACCTACCCTTGGGTGACTTACCAGTCTAAGATACAGCTATCAGATCAATTACTGCAATGCAGATTCGAGACTTCAATAAAAAAATTGCTTTGTTTGTTACAGAGAAAGTAGGCACGATGACCTGTGCCTACTTATTTGCTTTGATGGCACTCATCTCATTGCCTGAAGCATTGTCGTCAGAAGATCCATTGGAAATTATTTCTTGGATCGCTGAGACTTTCTTGCAGCTAGTCCTGCTTTCGATTATTATCGTCGGTCAGAACATTCAAAGCGAAATTGCTGAGCAGCAGGCTCAGACTGACCGAGAAACGTTAGTTGCAATCAAAAAGCTAGCTGAGGAAATCCATGTTGTAGCCACTCAACCACAGCCAACCTAATCATCTTTTGATTGATCTCTGTGATTCATCTCAGCATCGCAATGATATTGCCTGCTGGATCGAGCACGCGGACAGAACTATTGATCTGCTTGCTAAGAGATTTTGCCCAGTTGAGTGCCTCCTCCATCTCAATCGCTGATCCATGCAGATGCCATTCCTGAAATGGATTTAACTCTTCGACTCGGTAGGGTTGCGGTTCTTTCATTCCCAAGCCAAGGCTGTCTTGGTAAGTCTATGATCAATTACTATTGTCTCAGCTCTTTAGGCCTTTTGAAAGATGTGTTTATCATTTAAACTAATTCTTGTTTGAAGAAACTACTGGCTGATAAAAGGTTGACTTCCAGTGACCAGCCAAATAGGAATGATAAAATGACGGAAAAAGCTAGGTAAAAATATTGGTTGCTTAGAGGGAAATATTGTGCCTTGCGTCTGTTTACATTGTTTCTACTTCAATCTTCAACCTAAGAGCAATCGACTTGGCTTGAGATGATAAGTATTGTCAATACTGTTGTCTACACGAAACTAATTTGTGACTCAGTGATAAAATGTTACGATCCCATCAGGCTATCTCGGTACTTATAGTATTTTATTGGTGATAGGTAATTTGAGAGTGAGCCTGTTGTTATACATATAAATCAGATACAATCTCTTTTATCCATTGGAATACATCAGACTTTGCCACTCTGTTGTGATGAAATGATCACTATATGTTCATAACGGGTGATCAAATGGGTGTGGGTGATCAGGAAGGCTGACTTTGTAAAGAGTATCTTCGACTGGTTTCCACTGAACGAGATGAAGAGGGTTGATTTTATGTTTGTCTATGCAATCCCAGATGTCGTTTCCAGACAGTGTCGCCTTTGACCAGTTATCCCCTTGGCTGATCATCTGTTCCCTCACGTAGTCTTTCCACTTCCCCCAGTTAACTTCAG
>QCTJ01000071.1 GCA_003211205.1 Synechococcus sp. AG-673-F03 | reverse complement strand
AGAGCCACTTGGGTCCCAGAGAGTCGTTGCTTCAGCAGTGCATCAAGACGCTGGTGCTTGTCCGCCTCCCTGAATCATTTCCACTCGATGGAGGCTCAGCCGCTACATGTTTCATAGCAATGGCAACTGTCTGGGTATCTTTTGTGCCTGATGAATCACTCGGATTCATGGCGAATCAATGAAAAGTTTGCTGATATTTACAAGGGTTGACTTAAGTGATAAGGAGCACATGTTTCAAAGGATTCAAGCTAGTATTGCAAATAGAGGTAAGCCCTTTCTTGCTTCGATTGTTTTGGCTTTGTTTGTTTTTGGTGTGATTCAGATGCTCACCAGCACTTGAGCGTCAACGTTCTTCTTTGATTGTTCAGCCTGTGTGGGTTTGAAGAATTGGGCGATCGACCTGCTCTTGGATTAATTGCCAATCCAGGAGGGTGTCAACAGTTGCTTTCTGATGAATCCGTCAGCGCACTGGCGGGGCACATCGACGCCATTCAACTTTGACCATCTGCTTCCAGGTTTCACTGGCGTTTTGGTTGGTGAGCTTCCGTCTGGATTGAGGAACCGGCGGTTGTGGGCGAACCCAAATGTATGTTCTCAACTCTATCCACTGCCCATGGTTTGTTGATGAGTCGGGCTTGAATTGCACAACCAGTTGTTGGTCGCCATTCACAAGCCAAGCTTCTCCCCCAGGCTTTTCAAATGCATCAAACGGTCTTGGACAGCGGTTCAACATGGGCAGTAGTCTGACTTTGTTTGCTTCTCAGCTGTCGTTGAATGCCATCAACTCAGCACATTTGGGATCAAGTGTTTCAAAGTTGATCCTGACTTGTGCACATGGTTGATCGATCGAATCCGCTGCGGTTTCGAGCTATGAAGGGTGGTACGCCAAATCAGAGATGGAAGCCCTCCTGTTGATTGCCCTTTTGATGGTTGCTGTCGATGGGCCTGTCACTCCCTCTGAACTCAGCCAAGACATCCAGAATGGAATCTTGGCCGAAGATCCAGTCCGAGTTCGTCCGTTTGGACCGGTGGTCCAGCGGTCCATGGGCTGCTGAGTCATACCAATGCTTCTTGGGGGGTGTGTGGCCAAAAGTGTGGCCATTCACCCCCTCGGGAAGGGATCAAAGCGACGCACTGTTCGCATATCGCCAGCGACGCTCGAACTCTTTCAAGGGCTTGGCCGCGGCGATGCAGAAGACTTCGTCTTCCCTAGTCCCAGGCGACATGGGCATCTCGCCCGCCAAGCCATCGGAGATGTCTGCCGAAAGTGGGGCAAAGCCGCTGGGTTCCACGTTCACCCGCACCAGCTGAGGCACAGGCATGCCACACATGCTGTTCAGCGAGGTGTGGACGTCTTCACCCTTCAAGCCACCCTTGGGCATTCATCGAGTGCGACGACGGGCCATTACGTCGCTAGCAACCCTCGGGATAGCTCTTCTCTACGGCTGGGCTGATCGCTGATACAGAAAGCCCCAAGAGTTGCAATATTCAGGAGTGAATGGTGTTTTGGCGGAATAAATGGCCCAGAAAATATTCGCTCATCAATGAATAACCATCCGTTCATGAATCCTCGCCTGGCCTCTATCTCGTCATGCATAGAAATACTTAGTTTCGACTTGCGGGTATTGTGAGTCGATGCCAAGAAGCGTTGGCAGCACTGCCATCTGAGCAGCGCAAACGAGCAATAAATCTAAACGTAATGGGAGTTTTAAAGTGACATTCCGTCCAGGACTGACGTCCTCTCGCTGACGCCTGTTCTTCTAATCCGCTGGTGTCTTATGACTAGCCTAACTCCTGTTATTCGTGGCAATAGCCTCTACACCATCGTTGATGGACCTTCTTGGGCTGAGGCAGAGTCGAATTCAGTACAACTTGGTGGCAATCTATTTACAGCCAGCAATGCCGTAGAAGTCAAATACATAACGGAACAATTTGGTGCCATCTCTATAGAAAAAGAACGCGTCTGGATTGGCAGAACAAAAGGCGAGATGGAAATAGTTGATGAAATCATCCAAACAGAGTGGCACTGGTCATCAGAAGAAGAAAGTAACTACACCGCTCCAATCGCAAGAACCTACGGTGACGGTCCAATACTCGCATACGCACCATTAGTCGAGCAGTTTCAAACACAACTACTGCTTAATGATCATACCTATTCAGATGAAGATACCGAACCATTCACAAATGAGGCTGGGTCATGGATTCAATACGGCTATCCAGATCCATATCCGAATATCTATGATGGAGAGCTAAAAGGTCTTGCCGAAACCCCCTTCATCCGCCGTGGTGATTCTGCCTATGTGATCGTTGAGGGTCCCACCTGGGAAGAAGCAGAAGCCAATGCAAATGCTTTAGGTGGTCACTTAGTGACGATTAATGATGCGAAGGAAAATGAGTGGGTTTACAACACTTTTGGTACCGGTAAATGGATTGGCTTAAGCGATAAAGAAAGCGAAGACACATTCAAATGGTCTAGCGGAGAAGATTTCACCTTCGCAAGCTGGGCACCAGGCGAACCCTCTAATAGTGGTGATAACCAAGATTATGTATGGATTCAATATGCGCCTGGATTGTGGGATGACTTGCAAAATGATCCAAATGTAAATTTAGGAATTGCCGAGATTCAATTAGCCCCAAATAATACGCCAACAGGAACTGCATCACTCAGAGGCGAATTCAAAGGCGGACAAACCATCAGTATCGATGCATCAGCAATAGAAGATGCCGATAACTTTGAAGGCTGGACTCCTTCCTATGAATACTCATGGGAAGT
>QCTJ01000070.1 GCA_003211205.1 Synechococcus sp. AG-673-F03 | reverse complement strand
CAGAGTGGTCGAGATCATGCCGGCCAGCGGACTGCTGCTCAAGCGCGATCCAGGTGTGCCACTGGTTTATGCAGGCTTTGCCATCACGCTGCTGGGGGGTGGGCTGAGCATGGTGGCCACACGTCAGATCTGGGCTGTTGCTGAGACACAGCAAGCCAAGCTTCACGTCGGCGGCCTTTGCAATCGAAACCTTGCAGGCTTTGCCACAGAGCTTCCACAGCTGATCAACAGGGTTGGCGCTCTCCATGGCTGACGCGCACCACAGTGTGCACGTTTCCGCGAGGATAGAAATCAGCCTCCAATTGCATCCAAACCGGATTGCAAGCCTCAACCAAGTCATCGAGGATGCGATTGGCAACCTCCTCGTGGGAGATGGCGCGATTCCTATAACCGTTCACATAGAGCTTGATGGCCTTCAGCTCAACAACCCGAGGTCCAGGTTGATACAGAAGTCGCAGCACAGCGAAATCGGGGTAACCAGAAAAAGGACAGAGGCAGGTGAATTCCGGCAGCTCGATCGAGACCTCATAGGCGCGGCCCTGGCGAGGATTCTCAAAACAGATCAGCTCTGCATCGGCAATGGCCCGTTCCCCATAAAGGGGAGTGCGGGTGGTCTCCGCGGGGGATGCACTCATGGTCGAGAGGCGAGACAACGGTTTGTGAAGACCTTAAAACCCGACACGAGTGCCACAAGCGCAGAACAAACCTTAGAAATTCACGATTTCGAGCCTTGATTCATTCCAAACTGTTCACCATGAACAACATTTATGCGGTAGTAATGCATTGAAGGACAAATCGTTGGGCTCAGGTCTGCTCTCACAGACCTCTCCAGCTGGAAGTAGCCACCCGCGTGGCGAAGCAACGCTCCTTTCCACGAAGCGGTCCCGATCAACGATCGGAGCACTCACCACCCTCTTCGAGGCCCCTCCTATGACCACGACACAACGCACCTATCGCGGCATCCCCTACAACCCGGCGCAGCATGAGCGCCTAAGCCCAGCCAGGATTGATCACACCTATCGCGGTCAGCACTACGACGCGCCTCTCTGCCATGAAGCGGCGGCTGAGTCAACCGTAGAACTCCATTACCGCGGCAGCGTTTATCAGCACCGCCGCGAACAGGCCAGGAAGCCACTCAACTCCTGATTCGGTATCAACGCGTACATCCGCAAAAGCATCGGCAAGCCGTAATGGAGTTGTCGACTGAGGCTTCTACATGGATCTCCGCTTGCTCGCTGAAGGCCCTTCCTTCCGGTTGGTCCCAGCCAGCGTTCATGGAATCCTCTGGCTTCAGACCCATTTCGAATCCGAGCACTGGGAACTCCTCGCCGAAGGTCACGTAATTGTGAGTCGGACGGACGCTGAAACATTGATGTTTGACGCCTCCGCAGCCGGCCTGAGCATGAATCCAATTCCTTCCCTGATCCCTACCCAACACGCCTGAGCTCTTAGCTTTTCCAAAGCCGGATAACAGCAATGAAAAAAGTCGAAGCGATCATCCGCCCTTTCAAGCTTGAAGACGTCAAGCTGGCATTGGTGAATGCGGGAATCGTCGGGATGACCGTGAGCGAAGTCCGTGGTTTCGGCCGCCAGAAAGGCCAGGTTGAGCGTTATCGCGGTTCGGAATTCACAGTGGAATTCCTGCAGAAGCTCAAGATCGAAGTGGTCATCGACGACGCTCGTGTTGACACCGTGGTCAATGCCATTGCCGAAGCCGCGAAGACCGGTGAAATCGGAGACGGCAAGATCTTTATCTCACCGGTTGACACCGTGGTTCGGATCCGGACAGGCGATCGCGACGGATCAGCGCTCTGAATCAAATGCTGCCGCGATCACTCACTCAAGGTTGCTGAGACCACCTTCTCAATCGTTGGAGTGTCGACCTCGTGGTCGTTGCAAGAGCTCAACCACAGCAGATATTCATGGTTACCGGCTGGTCCGGTCAGGGGAGACGCCACTAGCCCCGACGGCTGCCAGCAAAGCGGCTGAGCTGCTTCGATCACGTCAGTAATGGCATCAATGTGGGCCGCTGGGTCACGCACCACACCGCCTTTACCGACCCTCTGCCGTCCAACCTCAAACTGAGGCTTCACCAACACGATGGCCTCGCAGTCCTTGGCATCAAGTCCCTCAGTGATCATCAGACCACGCAGAGCTGGAAGCACTAACGAGAGCGAGATGAACGACACATCGGCCACGGCCAGTGTCGGGCGTTGATCGGCTTCTCCATACAGCTCCTCAGCTGTCAGACGCCTCAAGTTGGTCCGTTCACGCAAGACCACCCGCTCATCGGTGCGCAAGCTCCAGGCGGTCTGGCCGTAACCGACATCAATGCCATAGACACGGCTAGCGCCGTGCTGCAGCAAGCAATCGGTAAAACCACCGGTTGAGATTCCACCATCGAGACAAACGCGTCCGTTCACTTCAACGGGGAAGGCCTGCAAAGCGCCCAACAGCTTGTCTCCACCCCTGGACACGAATCGCGGCGGTCGCTCCACCTGAACCAGCGACTCTTCCGCCACTTCCTGGCCGGGCTTCTCCAGACGCTGTCCATGAACATCACGAACCTTGCCGGCACGAATCAATCGCTGGGCCTGCTGGCGGGATGAAGCCAGGCCCAGCGATTGATTCCAGTCGACGTTTACGAGCCATTTCTTCATAGAAGCAGATGTGAAATCCGAACAAACCTGCGTGGTTCTCCCAGGAACCCAGACAACTCCTTGAAGATCGATCCGAGCCGCAACACGGTCATGTCCGCCAAGCAGCAGCCACGGCACCGCCCCAGCCCTCTCAACGTGGTGGAACTCCTGCATCCCGGAACCTTCGTCACCATCGAAAATCACCCCA
>QCTJ01000069.1 GCA_003211205.1 Synechococcus sp. AG-673-F03 | reverse complement strand
AAATCAAAGAACTCCTTTACTACTGCTCATCACATTCATCGATGCGAGCCAATATTCAATTAATAGACGCACAATCCAGTAACATTGACAGCAGCAATGCTTCTATCAACTCCTCTCCAATGGAGACATTTGGGACTACTGGCGATGATATTTTAAACGGCAAGAGCAAGAACATCAACTGGGGGCTTGGCGGCGATGATATTCTCAAAGCTAATGGATACTATGACTTCAACATATTAGTCGGGGGATCCGGAAACGATAGTTACTTCATCGAGGGAAAGCAATCTGCGATGATATTTGAGCCTGCTAGCTACGGCTCGGACAAATTGATATTGGACATAGAGCCTTCCGCGTCAGATACATATACTGCTTGGATTGATGGGCGACATTTAGCGATAGCAAAGACTGATCTAGAAGCACTTTTTGCCAGCGAAATAGGCCAAAAAATTATTATATTAGACGCGAAAGCTGGCGGCATTGATACATTTGTTGCGCCCTCGGGAGACGAGTATACGTTTCAAGAATTCCTTGACATCACAGAAACCAACAACATTTCGTATTTTCTGCCGGACCTAGGATGGTCTGATTACGAAAGCTTTTTAGGGAGAGGGGAGCTTTCAAGTTCAACTGTTAACCCCGAAAATATGGATGCATTCATAGCCAGCTTGAATGAAAAGATTATTGAAAACGACATAGAACCAGAACCAGAACCAGAACCAGAGCCAGAGCCAGAGCCAGAACCAGAACCAGAACCAGAACCTCAGCCAGAGCTAGATCTCAGGACTACTCTCACTCGGGAATTAGCAGATGATCTTGTTTGGATTCAAGGTAAAGATATCGTTATCCCTGACACATACGACTCAATAGATGATTATGCATTTGTTCTAAATCAATACGAATTAACCAGCGTTGTTATTCCTGGCAGCATCACATCAATAGGTGATTATGCATTTTACGACAATCAACTGACGAGCGTTGTGATTGCTGATGGCGTCACCTCGATAGGCGAAGGCGCATTTGAAAAAAATCAATTAAAGAGCATTGTGATTCCTGGCAGCGTCACTGAAATAGGTAAGTATGCATTTAACTACAATCAATTAACGAATGTTGTGATTACTGATGGTGTCAACTCGATAGGTGTAGCCGCATTTGAAAACAATTCATTAACGAATGTTGTCATTCCTGGCAGCGTGGAATTTATTGGTGACTATGCATTTTACAACAATGACCTAGAAAGCATCAGCCTCGCTGATGATTTAAATTTCTACTTCTACCCTCCCTTACCCAATGATGTCGAAATTATCCTGAGAAATGGCCATAGCAATGAGTTCAGTAACGACTTAATAGATGCAGAGAATCAAAATGATACCGACTCAAAAGATGATGATGGGCATTTAGATAGCGAAGATGACGCCAACATCAACGGCTCAGGCAATGAAGATCCTAGTAACGATAATTTCTCAAGTAACGAGTACAATCATAACGAGTTAGACGACGAAGATCATGACGACGAGTCAAATCATGAAGATTACGACGACGTTGACGACATAAATCATGACGATGATTCAGATGATGAAGATTACGATGACGTCTTAGATGACGACGACTCAGATGATAAAGACGGCGAGAATTTAGATAACGACGTGGAAAATGTTTTAGACAATGAAAACCACGAGAGTGGCAGCCACCAGGAGCATTCCGATGACTTCGCCGACAAACAAATACTCAGCCTTTCTGACCCCATCCAATCAAATCTGCGTGGTGGTATCACAACGTCAACTTCTATTTCATACGATGTTAGTGATGGTCAAAAAGAGCTGACTGGTGTCAGTCCCAGTCTCTATTTCGATTCTTCGCAGGTTTCCTTGGGATTCATTGGCAATCCCTACTCTGGTTCGCTGCTTGGCAAGCTCATCACCGACGATACAGCTGATGCTGACAACAATTCTCAAACAGATTATGTTGTCGCTTTGACTTACACTGATTTTGGCGGAAGATTTCCCGGTTCTTCTGCCAACTTGCCATTAAAACTTGCAGACCTCAACATCACCCCAACAGCTGAATATACAGGTACATCGTTAACACTGTTGGGTACTGGTGCCATTGGTTATCAGATTATTGGTGATTCACTCACGCTGGGCTATGACGCTGCTCCTGTCGTCAACAACGATATTTCGTCTCTGACAATTGATGCTCTCAATCCATGGGTTTACCAATTACCGAGTGACTGGTTTTTTGACCCTGACTCTGAACTCACAATCTCTGTTGATACAGATCTGCCTGAGTGGCTTACTTTTAATGTCACTAAGTCAACTTTTTCAGGAACACCACGTTCTTCTAGCGATTCATTGACGATCTCAATTTCAGCAGCGGATGCTCTGGGAAGTACCTCCTCGTCATTTGATCTGAATGTTCGCGATGTACAGCAAGTCTCCCCGGATCAAGATCCGATCCACTACCAAGGTGGTCAGGCATTCTCATTCCCGCTGATCTACAGCAGCACCGATGGTGAGACCTCCACTGGCCTGGCCTTCAAGCTGCACTATGACTCATCTCTGTTTTCATTCTCAACGATCGATAACCCGATCAATGAAATCCTTGGTTTCTCGACGACTGCCGATACAACCAATGCAGACAACGATTCCAGGACTGATTCTGTTCTGAATGTCACGGTCACTGCCTTTGATGGCAGCCTTGCCTCGGGGACAAAGCTTGGGGATTTCAAATTTGTTGTAGCTGATCTCCAAGCTGCAGACCCCAATGCCCCTGACCCGGTCACAGGATTGCGTCCGTCAGAAATGCATGTCACAGCCTCTGCAACCGCGACTGGATATGGCTTTGCAGATAATCCCATCACACTCAAGCCAGTGCTGTTCAACCTTGATGTAGATGGTGACGGTGCGGTCACACCACTCGGTGACGGTCTCATGGTGATCCGCAAACTGTTTGGTGCCACCTTTGCAGGTGAAGCACTCACCAACAAAGCGATCAGCCCTAATGCCACTCGCACAACAAATCAAATCCACGACTACATCCAGTCAGGTATAGATGGTGGTCTGCTTGACGTTGACCGTGATGGTGCCGTCACCCCTCT
>QCTJ01000068.1 GCA_003211205.1 Synechococcus sp. AG-673-F03 | reverse complement strand
TGAGGCTTCAATCCAGGCGCTGCGTGACGGGGTCACGCGTTATGGACCTGCGGCTGGAGACCCTGCCCTGAGGCGGGCGATCGCCAGCAAGATCACCAACGAAAACGGTCTTCCCACGGCAGCAGACGAGGTGCTGGTGACTAACGGGGGCAAGCAGGCCATCTTCAACCTGTTCCAGGTGTTGCTCAACCCAGGCGATGAGGTGTTGATTCCTGCGCCTTACTGGCTCAGTTATCCCGAGATGGCCCGCCTGGCCGGTGCAAAGCCGATTTCAGTTCCATCGTCAGCGCTCGACGGTTTCTGCCTGGATCTGCAGGCCCTCGAGGCAGCAATCACTCCGGCCACCCGTTTGCTGGTGATCAATTCACCGGGCAACCCCACCGGCCGTGTTCTCAGTCTTGATGAGTTGCAGCAATTGGCCGAGCTTGTGCGGCGTCATCCGCGTCTGCTGGTCATGACCGATGAGATCTATGAATATCTGCTGGATGACGGCGTTGAGCACCACAGCTTCGCTGCTCTGGCGCCTGATCTGAGAGATCGATGTTTCATGGTGAATGGCTTCGCCAAGGGCTGGGCGATGACCGGATGGCGCCTTGGCTATCTCAGTGGCCCCGCCTCAGTGATCAAGGCAGCCTCCGCTCTTCAGAGCCAGAGCACCAGCAATGTGTGCAGCTTTGCGCAGCGAGGAGCCATCGCCGCCATCGATGGCTCCAGGAACTGTGTGAGACAAATGGCGGAGAGCTACAACGAGCGCCGGACCATTCTCGTTCAGGGGCTCCAGGCCCTCCCAGGCATCACGCTCGTTCCTCCCAATGGAGCCTTTTACGCCTTTCCCCAGCTTCCCGACGGCTGCGGTGATTCGGTGAGTTTCTGTAAGAAGGCTCTGGAGGAGGAGGGGCTGGCCATCGTCCCTGGTGGCGCTTTTGGGGACGACCGCTGCGTGCGTCTGTCCTGTGCTGTCTCGCGTGAGACGATCGCTGATGGGTTGTCTCGCCTAGCCCGCTTGCTTCCAGCTGGCTGAGATCGGGAAACACTCTCATCATTCACAAGGTTTTTAGCGACATGCCTTCACGAGAACGCCAGGCCGTTGCCCTGCTGGCCGTACTGCTCTGCCAAGGTGCAACGGTCTTGCCTGTTGTTGCTCAGCCCAGACTCAAGGTGGGGGCCATTCCTGATCAGAATCCTGAGCGACTGAATCGTCTCTATGGCCAGTTGGCAGACGAATTGAGTGATCGCCTCAATGTGAAGGTGCGCTATGTACCGGTCAGCAACTACCCAGCGGCTGTGAGCGCTTTTCGCACTGGTGGACTTGATCTCGTTTGGTTTGGTGGCCTCACCGGTGTGCAGGCCCGCCTGCAGACGCCAGGGGCTCAGGTGCTTGCTCAGCGCGACATTGATGCCCGCTTCCGCAGTGTCTTCATTGCCAACACAAGATCCGGGCTGCAACCGATCAGCTCGATCAACGGCCTCACCAGTCTGCGAGGCAAGCGGTTTTCTTTCGGTTCAGAGAGCTCGACCTCCGGCCGTTTGATGCCACAACATTTTCTTGCCAAAGCCGGAGTGACTCCGAGTCAGTTCAGTGGTGGTCGAGCCGGATTCAGTGGCAGCCATGACGCCACGATCGCCGTGGTGCAGAGCGGTGCCTATGAAGCGGGTGCGCTCAATGAGCAGGTCTGGACATCAGCGGTGAACGACGGGCGCGTGAACGCCGAGAAGGTGAGTGCGATCTGGCGAACGCCTGAATACGTTGATTACCACTGGGTTGTTCGCCCGAAGCTCGATCAGCGGTTCGGGAAGGGTTTCACCACGCGCCTTCAGAAAGCGATCCTCGGCCTTGAGCCCACCACGCCGCGTCAGGTGACCATTCTTGAGCTGTTTGCGGCCAAGCGCTTCATTCCGGCAGAGGCGAGTCAGTACAAGCCGATCGAAAAGGTGGGCCGGGAGCTGGGCAAGATCAGGTGACAGCGTTGTTGGAGCTCGATGAGGTGCGTGTTGCCGGTCCCTACGGGGATCGGCTGAACGCTGTCAGTCTCAGGCTCCAGAACGGTGAGCGCATCGCCCTGCTCGGACGCAGCGGTGCTGGCAAGAGTTCTCTGATTGGTGTGTTCAACGGCAGCCTGCTCCCAGCAGCAGGGCACGTGCGCTTTCAGGGTGAGGCACTTGCGTCGCTCAGCCGGCGACAGCGCGCACGGATCGGCACCCTCTGGCAGGACCTGCGTCTGATCGAAGAGCTCAGCATTGGGCAGAACGTCAATGCAGGCGCTCTTGGCCGCCGTCGCCTGCCATGGGCTTTGGCCAACCTGTTGTTTCGGATTGATGCGGAGGCCAGTCGATCCTGTCTGCGCCAGGCAGGTCTGGAGGAATCGCTTTTGGCTGATACCGGGCTTGATCGTCCTGTGGGGCAGTTGTCGGGAGGTCAGCGGCAGCGAGTGGCACTGGCCCGACTGTTTCGACAACAACCTGACCTGATGCTTGCGGATGAACCTCTTGCCAGTCTTGATCCCGCCATTGCGGCCGAAGTCTTGGAGAGACTTCTCATCTTTGAAGCCGATGGCATTCTGCGCAGTGGTGCGCAGGCAGTGGTGGTGTCCTTGCATCGACCAGAGCTGATCGATCGTTTTGACCGGGTGCTTGGGCTTCGCGCAGGACGGCTTGTCATCGATACGCCTGCATCGACTGTCTCAGCCGATGATCTGCGCGATCTGTATGCGCCGTGATGGTTCCAATGCGGACCACTGCACCAGCGCTTGTGCTGTTGCCGGCTTTTGCTCTGCTGCCGGTGCTGATTGTCGTGCTGAAAGGAGCCCATGGCGGTGGGGCGGAGATTTTGGGCTCCTTTGTGGTCGGTGCCGTCAGTCCTTCCATGGACCCGGCTCTGTTGAAGGCCTTGCTGATCGGTCTGCAGGTGACGATCGCCACGGCACTCACTGGATGGAGCTGCAGTCTTGTGCTCGGCGTGTTGCTGGGCTGTCTGAGTTCGGAGCGTCTCTGGCTCACCTGGTCTCTTCCTGTCTGGCCAGCCATCGTGCTTCGGCGCCTAATGGCCCTGCCCCGCTCGGTCCATGAGCTGATTTGGGGATTGCTGCTGCTGCAGGTGCTTGGGCTGCATCCCTGGGTTGCGGTACTGGCGATCTCGATTCCCTATTCATGCCTGATCGCCCGTGTCTGGCGCGATCAGCTGCAAAGCCTTGATCCTTCACAGCTGCAGGCCATGCTCCAGACAGGCTCTTCTCCCATGGCTGCCTGCATGACGGCGTTGTCGCCTGCCATGGGCTCGGTGCTGGTGAGTTATGGGGGCTACCGACTGGAGTGTGCGTTGCGCAGTGCCACCTTGCTTGGGGTCTTCGGACTTGGCGGTCTGGGGATGGATCTGGAACTGAGTCTGAAATCTCTGCAGTTCCATGAACTG
>QCTJ01000067.1 GCA_003211205.1 Synechococcus sp. AG-673-F03 | reverse complement strand
TCTGTCTGGATCGTTTTGGTTGAACCCCAACCGGCATCATCTGGATTCAGCAGCACGGCCTTCCAGCGGCCGGTTTCTAGCAGTTTTTTGGATTGTTGTTTCGGGAAGGCAATCCATTGGCGTTGAGTTAGATGAGGTGCCAGGTAACTGGTACTCATCACGCGTGCGTGAGATGGCACGAGGCTGATCGCTTCTGTCACGTCATGACGCATGCCAAGCCGCTCCAGGTAAGGCCCAGTGAAGAACCATGGTTTGGCTAATGCCAGCCAGCAGAGAATTGCCCAGCCCACCATCAAAGAACGCCGCCTGCGTGACAGAGGTCGACCGTGTCTCTCGCATGTGGCAAGACCATCGATGGCGGCAACAACGGCGATGACAGCCAGCGGCAGGCTGTAGTGATGAATCAGTGTGCGGTAGCTGCTGGATGCAGAAAGCAGATTCACAACAACCAGAGGCAATCCGATCAGCAACACCGGCAATGATGTGCGTCGCCAGAGAACACTGCAGGGGACTGCCAGGAGCAGGAGGTAAAAAGCTCCTCCGATCCAGTCGAGACGGCTTAAGACCTCGACCGGGCTGCCGCTGAGGTGGCCGAACATCTGGCCTGCCGCTTTAGGCCCTTCGCCATCACGCAGCCAGGGATAAAGCCACCGGCTGAGCATTAGCAGCCAACCTCCGGACAGCAACATTGCAGCTGTGCTCCATCGCCAACGCCGCCGCCATGCTTGTTCGATCGCCATGCCGGCAATCACAAGCAGAAGCCCGTCCCTGAAACCCAGCAAAGTGAGCAGCAAGGTGATCCAGAGCATTGGACGATCTGCCCTCTCGGCCCAGAGCGCGAGCGCCAGCACTGGCATCCCCCACACTTCCGGGTGGAAATCAAACAGATTGCTGTTGAACACCACGGGTTGAAGCCACCACAGCAGACAGGTCAGCCAGCAGAGCCTGGGTGGCAGTTGCGCTTGTGCTGCGAGCATCCAGATCGGAATCGCTGTGCAGCTCAACGCCACTGCCTGGGATGCCAGCAACCATTGCAGTGACGGTTGGATGGTGTAGAGCGCTCCACTCAGATACAGCCACCAAGCGCCGTGATCTGCAAGCAGGTGGACGCCTTCCATCGACGACATCGGTGGCAGACCCTTGCTCACCAACCATGCCCACTGGTCAAACAGACCCAGGTCATAGGCGTTGCTCTGAAGAAGCCAATGGCGGGCGGCGGAACAGCTCCAGCCCAGCAGTCCGATCAGAAGACTGATCAGCCAGAGTTGCTTCGGTGGCTTTAGCGATTGGCTACTGCCCTTCATGGTCTGCCTCGAGGCTCTCCGGAGACACTGGGCAGAACCAGAGTTGCCATGGGGCCTCGCCTGAGGTTGATTTCAGTTGCGACTCGTTCACTTCGCATCCCTTGGGAGGTCGCTTGCTCACCACCCAGTGTTTGCCTTTGATTTGAGCAGTGTCCTGCAGCATTTTTCGATTTGTATACCAGCCCAGCGACGGTCGTGTGGGTCCATCGAGAATGATTTCGGCTTCGCTCGGCAGCTCACGGATAGCGCTGGCAACTGGGCGAGGGTCCCAGCTCTCATTCAGCTCCCAGAGCCACAGTTGGCTGTGCCAAAGCGCCAGTAGAGCAGAACTCCACCCAATGAGCAGTGTGATGAGCCCTCGCCGTCGTTGTTGTTTCGTGGCCTGAATCAGTTGTCGACCTCCTGCGAACAGGCCAGCGCCGGCGCAGATCAGAGCCAATCGGGGCAGTGCAATTGATGTGCTGCTGATCATCAGCGCCAGAGTTGCAAGCAGCAGAGTTGCTCCCATCAGCAGCCAGAGTTTGCCAATCCATCGGGGTCTTCCGGAGACAAGAACTTGATTGAGGCCTTCGGCACAGAGCAATGCAATGGCAGGCCAGAGAAGGTGGCTGTACCAGGGCAGTTGGCTGCGCAGAGGCAGCACCAGCGCAGCGCTCCCCAGCAGCAGACCCAGTTCCCAGCGTCCAGCGCAATCACCTCGCTGTTGCCAGGCAAGTCTGATGCCGAGAGGCAGCAGCAGCAGCCATGGCCAGCCGCCCTCGAGCACTTCGGTGAGCGGCATGACAAAAGCACCTGTGCTGTCGCCCACCACACCAGCCACACGACCGAATCCCTGTCCGCCCCACATCACGAGTGCAGAACTCCCGCGTTGTGCAAGGTGCCATCCATGCCAGGCAAGCCCCGGGCTGATCCCTGCGCAGACCCAGGCAAGGGCAGTGGCGCTCCAGCGGCTTTGGTGCCGATCCAGCCTGCTGATGGCTGCGGTGATCAGCAGAAAACCAATCAGGGCAGGTGGTTTCAGCATCAAGATGCCCGTGCCCCCTAGCCCTGCGAGCAGTCCATGCCAGGGAACCGAACGGCTGCTGAGCCATCCGGTCCAAAGCAACAGCGAGCTGGTGACGAGACTTCCATCCAGCATCGCCAGCCGGCCATGCCGGGCCATGGGGATCAGGGTCATCAGGATCACCGAGGCCAGCAGGGCTTTGTTCTCTGCATCACGACCTCCAAGTTGGCGACGCAGCTGCAGCAGTAAAGGGATCGCGAGGCTTGAGATCAGGCATGGCATCAGCCGCACGGCCCATTCGTTCTCGCCAAAGAACTGAGTGGATGCTCCGATGAGCCAGTGCAGGCCAGGTGGCTTGTTGAGATAGGCCTCGTCCCATTTCCAGGCCATCAACCAGTCGCCTCCGGTTGCGCGCCAATCCCATCGGGAGATGGTGGAGCGAGCCACACTGGCGACCCGGCCTTCATCCCAGTCGCGCAGAGGCAGGTTCCCTAGGCCTGGCAGCCAAAGACACAGGGTTAGGAGCCACATCAGCACAGGCTTTGCGGTTCCGTTATGGTTCAAGTGTCCTGATCGCAGTGATGTGAAGTCATTTTCGACCGTCCGCGGTCGGCGTGGTTTCGAAGGCATTGCCGGCGTTCATTTAGCCATCCGGGAGGAGGTGTCCATGAGTTCCAGTTCTTTGATGCAGGGTCTGCTGATCGCGGAGAACGCCGGTTGACGGCAACTTCTTCTGACTGATCAATCGGTTCCGCGCCAGAGCGGACCCGGCGAGAGCCCCCGGCTGATTCTTCAGTCGGGGGCATCGTTTTGGAATGTTTGCTCAACCGCAGTTGTCGCGGTTAGGAAGTTGGTTTGGTTGCCGTTCTTACACAAAAGCCGCGTTTTAGTAGCGCCGGCTACAGGCCGCGGAATTCGCTGTCACAGCGCCGGCGATGCCTGCTCGACACATTATGCAAACTAAATGTGGCGTTTTATACGCCGGTTCTGTGTGTGAGGACCCTTCCCCATGAAATTGTTCAAGCAACTCCTTGTTGCTCCCGCCGCTTTGGGCCTTCTGGCTCCAATGGCTGCTGGTGCAACCGAAGTCAATGTTGCTGGTGTTTCCGACTACGCCTCCGTGTCTTCTGACTCG
>QCTJ01000066.1 GCA_003211205.1 Synechococcus sp. AG-673-F03 | reverse complement strand
TTGAACGCGATGGATTGGCTGGACTGCGTCGCCTCAGTGATCAGGTTGAGGCTTATGTTGCCTGCTGAATTCTTTCAGCAGGCAACAATTTTCAATTTAGCTCAGAGCAATACGTAGTATTTTATCGGTAAATTAACGACTTTTGATCATATTGATCAATTCGATGTTAACTTGTTCTGGGCTTTCATCATGGGGACAGTGACCTGCGTCGGTCAATATTTTTAATGATTGAATGCAGCTGAAGCGTTTTGCCCACTCTTGGGCTTCAGCAATAGGTTCCCAAGGGTCTTTCTGGCCCCAAATCAGATCCACGGGCTGTTGAAGGTGGTCAAGTAAATCTGGCGCGAGGTGATCGTTAAACAGATTGATGAAGCCGCGGAATGCTTCTGCTGCTCCAGGTCGTTGCGTTGGCTTGTAGAGAAGTTCCACCAGCTGATCATCAATGTTGTTGCCACTGGGGTAGGCCTGTTTCAGGACGCTTCTGATCACCCTTGGCCGTGCAGCATTGCGGAACAAGGCTGTACTCAGCCAGCGTTGGCTGACCAATGTCTTCAAGAGCGGGCGTATCCAGGCCATCCAGGCAGGTTGGGTCGCCAGTTGCTTGTCGTCCATCAGCCGTTGAGCGCAGTCGATCAGCACCACTCCTTTGCAGCGGTCTTCAAGCAGCTGCGCTGCGCGTAACGCGACCACTCCGCCGATGGAGTTGCCGACCAAAAGCACCGGACCTTGCACCACGGCGTTGCAGAAGTCGGAAACCTGCTGGCCCCAGAGATCAAAGCTGTAGACCAGGGCCTGACTGCAATCTGACTGGTGAAATCTAGGTTGCTCCCCTGGCAGCAAAGCCTGAGGCTGGCTGCTGTTGCCGAAGCCGATCAGGTCGAGGGCATAGGTGCGGGTGTACTTCCCCAGAACAGGCAGATTGTGCCGCCAGTGATTGCCGCTGGCGCCGAAGCCATGCACCAGGACGACAGCGGGAACACTGCTCTTTTGCTCATGGTCTGGAGTGTCTGCATGGCATTGCCAAGCGACCTCAAGGCTGCTGCCATCGGCTTGTTTCCAGGTCCAGATTGAGTCAGCTGGCACCAGCGATTGAAGCATCGTCGTTGCCATCCTGCTGCTTTTGGTTGAACAACCGTGCCTCAAGGCCCTTGATCACCACATAAAAGGGCGGCACTACACCCAGAGACAGCACCGTGGCCACAACGAGGCCACCGAAAATCACGGTTCCCAGCGACTGCTGACTGTGGGCACCAGCTCCGTTGGCCACCACTAGTGGTAGAAAACCTGCGAGGGCCGCGATAGCTGTCATCAAGATCGGGCGTAGCCGCGACTCGGCTGATTCGATTACGGCTTGAGTAGCAGACATGCCCTGTTCCAGCCGTTGCTCAGCAACTTCAACGATCAGGATTCCGTTTTTGGCTGCGAGACCGATCAGGGTCACGAGACCGACCTGCGCGTAGATGTTGAGATCGATCGAACGCATTCCCAGAAACGCCAGTGCCCCCAGCATTGCCAGAGGAACCGTGGCAAGGATCACCACAGGTGTTACGTAGCTTTCGTACTGAGCAGAGAGCACCAGATAAACGATCAGTACGCCAAGACCAAACACCACCACGCTGGCACTGCCTGCGGAGAGCTGAAGGGCGGCAAGGCCTGTAAAGGCGGAGCCAATGTTGGTGAAATTTTGCTTCTTGAAGATCTCTTGAATGGCTGTGAGCGCCTGACCACTGCTCTTGCCAACGGCCTCGGCACCCTGAATCAGAATCGTGCGATACAGGTTGTAATGGCTAATCACGGAAGGAGCACTGCTCAGATCAGCACTGGCGAACTGTGACACCTGCACCAAGCCACCATCTCGACTGCGCACGTAGATATCGAGGATGTCTTCAAGGCTCTTGCGCTGATCAGCTTGCCCTTGCACGTAAATGTTGCGGACCTGACCGCTCTCGTAGGTGAGGCCTGAGTAGTTGCTACCTGCAATAACAGCGATCGTGTCCATCGCCTCCTTGTAGTCGACGTTCAGAGCACCCATCACTTCACGATCGATGGAAAGACCGATTGCAGGGGAGCTGGGATTGAACTGGGTGTACACCTTGGAGAAATCGCCGCTGGTGTTGGCTGTTGTGATCAGCTCGCCAGCCATCTCGGAGAGCTCGTTGAAGTTGTAAGCGCCATTGCTGAGGTCATTGAACTGGAAATAGAAGCCGCCTTGTGGTGAAAAGCCCGGCACAGCGGCTGGACCGATGGCAAACGCCAGTCCTCCACTCAATTCGATCAGTTGGGAATTCAGGCGATCGATGATGGCATCGGCACTGTGCTCACTTCCCTTGCGTTCCGATAGCGGTTTGAGTCCGAAGAAGAAAAGACCTTGGTCTGGACTGGAACCGTTGAAGCCCGATCCGCTGATAATTGACGCGTTTTCGATGTCATCTTCTTTGCTGAGAACTTGAGCAATTTGCGTGCCGAGCTTTTTGGTCTCAACTAGGGAGGCACCGTTCTGAAGCTGGAAAACGCCGAGTCCGTAGCCTTGATCTTCTTCAGGAATGAAGGCACTGGGGATTGTGCCGAAGGCCAGCACGGTGATCAGGATGCCTGCTCCCAGCCCTCCCATCACGAGCTTTCTTGCTTTGATCAATCGCGCCAGCAAATTGGCGTATCCCTTTTGCAGTCGGTCAAATCCGGCGTTGAAGCTGCGGAAGATCCTGATGAGATTGGCTCCGGCAAAGCCGCCAATCAGCACGCCGGCGATGTAAGTCCAGTTGCCAAAAGAGTTGGCGCTGAACTTCCCGAAGGCGAGTCCAACAATCACTCCGGCGACGATCCATCCCCAGCCTTTGGGTTGACTTGGATGCTCCTTTGGAAGGATCAGCCCGGAAAGCATGGGTGAAAACGTCAGGGCGTTGAAGGCTGAGATGGCAATCGAGAAAGCGATCGTCAGCGCGAATTGTTTGTAGATGATGCCGATGCCGCCTGGATGGCCTGGATACGCCCGCTCTTGAAGACATTGGTCAGCCAACGCTGGCTGAGTACAGCCTTGTTCCGCAATGCTGCACGGCCAAGGGTGATCAGAAGCGTCCTGAAACAGGCCTACCCCAGTGGCAACAACATTGATGATCAGCTGGTGGAACTTCTCTACAAGCCAACGCAACGACCTGGAGCAGCAGAAGCATTCCGCGGCTTCATCAATCTGTTTAACGATCACCTCGCGCCAGATTTACTTGACCACCTTCAACAGCCCGTGGATCTGATTTGGGGCCAGAAAGACCCTTGGGAACCTATTGCTGAAGCCCAAGAGTGGGCAAAACGCTTCAGCTGCATTCAATCATTAAAAATATTGACCGACGCAGGTCACTGTCCCCATGATGAAAGCCCAGAACAAGTTAACATCGAATTGATCAATATGATCAAAAGTCGTTAATTTACCGATAAAATACTACGTATTGCTCTGAGCTAAATTGAAAATTGTTGCCTGCTGAAAGAATTCAGCAGGCAACATAAGCCTCAACCTGATCACTGAGGCGACGCAGTCCAGCCAATCCATCGCGTTCAA
>QCTJ01000065.1 GCA_003211205.1 Synechococcus sp. AG-673-F03 | reverse complement strand
TTACCACGTCCGTCGAAGCTTTTCGGGCTGACGCCACGGAAGTCACGGATGCGGGGCAGTGCCAGGTTGATCAGTCGCTCCAGGAAGGCGTACATGCGATCGCCGCGCAGAGTCACGGCACAGCCGATCGGCATGCCCTCGCGGATCTTGAAGCTCGCGATGGCTTTCTTGGCTCGGGTCACCACCACTTTCTGGCCGGTGATCTGAGCAAGTTCGTTGACCGAGGCCTCTAGGGCCTTGGCATTCGCGGCAGCTTCGCCAAGTCCCCGGTTCACGGTGACTTTGACCACCTTGGGGACTTCATGGATGTTGGAGAGACTTAGATCTTTCAGCAATTTGGGCTGAATGGTCTCCCTGTAGCGCTGTTTCAGTGACATGGCTGGGGAATGGGACTTCTGGGCTTGGTCAGAAGGCGGATCGGGGTGATCAGTCGATCACCTCGCCGGTTTTCTTGAGGCGGCGCTTTTTGCTGCCGTCCTTTTCAGTGATCAGCTCGACTCGGCTGGTCACCTTCTTGTCTGTGGAGTAGATCATCACGTTGGAGGCATGCAGTGAAGCCTCTTCAGTGACGATCCGACCGCTTTCACCTTCCTGAGTGGGTTTGACGTGGCGGGTGCGCATATTGACGCCCTCCACGATCACGCGGTTTTCATTGGGCAGGGTGCGCAGGACCTCGCCGGTCTTGCCCTTGTCCTTGCCGGTGATCACCTGAACGGTGTCGCCTTTGCGTAGGCGCATCTTGATGCGCTTCGCTGTGGCGGATTTCGGAGTTGCAGTTGCCATCTCAGATCACCTCCGGAGCGAGGGAGACGATTTTGGTGAAGTTCCGGTCGCGCAGTTCGCGGGCCACAGGTCCAAAGACACGCGTGCCCTTGGGGTTTTTGTCGTCGTTGATGATGACGGCGGCGTTGTCGTCAAACCGGATGGAGTTTCCGGTGTCACGACGTAGCGTGGCTTTGGTGCGGACCACCACGGCCTTGATCACGTCGGACTTTTTCACGCCCATGTTGGGCATGGCGTCCTTCACGGTGGCCACGATCACGTCGCCCACATGGGCGTAGCGACGATTGCTCCCAAGCACGCGGATGCACTGGATGCGCTTGGCTCCGCTGTTATCAGCAACGGTGAGAAAGGATTCCTGCTGAATCATTTGTTGGCCTCCTCAGCCTTCGGGCTGTGGCTGAGCACCTCTGCGATGGCCCAGCGCTTGTGACGGCTGAGAGGACGGGTCTCGGTGATGCGAACACGGTCACCAACGCGAACAGTGTTGTTCTCGTCGTGAGCTTTGTAACGGGTGGTACGGCTGACCGTCTTCTGATAGATGGGGTGGGGAAAGCGGTTTTCCACCGCAACCACCACCGTTTTGTCCATCTTGTCGCTGACGACGGTGCCGACCCTTTCCTTGAGTGCCATGGGTATGAAGCGAAGGATCAGGAGACGGTGGAGCTCAGGCGCTCCTTCTGCACCGTCAGCAGTTGGGCCAGCTTGGTGCGGCTCTGCTTGAAGCGGTGGGTGTTGGCCAGCTGCCTGGTGGCTTGCTGGAAGCGCAGATCGAACAGCTCGCGACGGAGACCGACGATTTGCTCTGTGAGGTCTGCGTCGGAGAGCTGACGCAGTTCGGAGGCATTGGGACGGGCCATGGTCAGGACTCCACGGTGGCGGAAGCAGCGGCCGGAGCTTGCGCACCGGATGTCTGCTCCTGTTCATCGAGAGTGATGAACTTGGTCTTCACAGGAAGCTTGTACTGCGCGAGGCGCATGGCTTCCTTGGCGATTTCGGGGGTGATTTCGTCACCACCCATCTCGAACAGGATCCTGCCCGGCTTGATCACCGCTACCCAGAATTCCGGGTTGCCCTTACCTGAACCCATCCGGGTTTCGGCAGCGCGCATGGTGACAGGCTTGTCAGGGAAAATCCTGATCCAGATTTTTCCGCCACGCTTGACGTAGCGTGTCATGGCACGACGGCTGGCCTCGATCTGGCGAGAGGTGATCCAGCCGCACTCCTGTGCTTGCAGAGCGAACTGACCGAAGGCGATGGTGTTGCCACGAGTGGCGACACCGCGCATGCGGCCGCGTTGCTGCTTACGGAATTTGACGCGTTTTGGACTCAGCATGGTTCAGGCCTCCTGTTCAACCCTCGTTGGAGCGGTCTTCGAACTGTTGGGGCCTGCGACCGGCCCGACGCCGCGGGGTTGCCCCCACAGGCAGCTGTTGCTGGGCTTCATCACCCAGCACCTCGCCTTTAAACACCCAGACCTTGATGCCGAGCACCCCGTAGGTGGTGCTGGCGACCTTGGTGGCGTAGTCGATGTCAGCGCGAAGGGTGTGCAGGGGCACCCGACCTTCACGCGTCCACTCGGTACGAGCGATCTCAGCACCATTCAGGCGTCCTGAAACCTGGATTTTCAGGCCCAGAACACCTGCTCGCTGTGCTCGCTGCACGGCCATGCGGATCGTGCGACGGAACGCCACACGCTTTTCAAGTTGCTGAGCGATGTACTCGGCAAGCAGAAAAGCGTCGGCGTCGACACGCTCGACCTCGACCACATTAATCCGAACCTGACGGTTCAGATCACCGACGGTTTTCTGGATGCCGGAGCGCAGCTCTTCGATGCCACTGCCCTGGCGTCCAACCAACACGCCGGGGCGTGCTGTTTTCAGCTCAACTTCGAGCTGATCGGCCTTGCGGGCGATCAGCACATCACTGATACCGGCGGAGCCGTATTTCTTGTGGATGAACTTGCGAATCCGATCGTCCTCCTGAAGGAGGCTCGGATAACTCTTGCTGGGTGCGTACCAGCGTGACCGGTGCTCCTGGGTAATCCCCAGGCGTAAGCCGGTTGGATGGATTTTGTGTCCCATCAGTCGGGGTGCTCGGGGGTCAGGAGTCGGTCTGGGGTGCCACAGCAATGCTGATGTGGCAGGTCTGCTTTTTGATCGCGAAAGCGCGACCTTGGGCTCGGGGGCGGTAGCGCTTCATGGATGGACCCATGTCGGCGCTGGCCTGCGAGATCACCAGGGTTGAAGGGTCAAGTCCGAGGTTGTGCTCGGCATTGGCCACTGCAGAACGCAGAACCTTGGTGATGGGACCCGTGGAGCGGTACGGCATGAACTCGAGCATGATCAGCGCATCGCGATAACTGCGACCGCGGATCTGATCGAGCACCCGCCGGACCTTGGACACGGAGCCGCGGATGAAGCGACCGTGGGCTTGGGCGGTAGTTGCCGTTGGGGATGACGTTGTCATGGTCTCAGCGGCCTCCTTTCTTGTCTTTGATGTGGCCTTTGAAGGTGCGGGTGGGGGCGAATTCGCCAAGCTTGTGGCCCACCATCTGTTCGGTCACGAAGACCGGCACGTGGGTGCGGCCGTTGTGAACCGCAATTGTGTGGCCGATCATCATCGGCAGGATCGTGGAAGCCCTCGACCAAGTTTTGATCACCGATTTGTCATCGGCGGCGTTTTGCTTTTCAACCTTGCGAAGCAGGCTGTCGGCAATGAAGGGGCCTTTTTTAAGTGAACGTCCCATGGCGGATTAAGCGAACAACAGAATTGTGAGCAGCATCATGAGTCGCGTCCGCCACGGCTCCGCTTGGACGTCTTGCGACGTTTGCGGAGGACGAACTTGTTACTCGGCTTGTTGCGCTTGCGGGTCTTGAGTCCCAGCGCAGGCTTGCCCCACGGGGTTACAGGACCGGAACGCCCGATCGGAGCTCGGCCTTCACCACCACCATGGGGGTGGTCGCAGGGGTTCATCACACTGCCTCGCACCTGAGGTCGGCGTCCGAGCCAGCGCTGGCGCCCTGCCTTGCCAAGGCTGGTGTTGCGGATCTCCGAGTTGCCGACTTCGCCGATGGTGGCGTAGCACTCACGGCGCACCAGGCGAACTTCAGTGGATGGCAGTTTCAGGGCGACATAATCGCCCTCCTTGGCCATCACCT
>QCTJ01000064.1 GCA_003211205.1 Synechococcus sp. AG-673-F03 | reverse complement strand
CAACAACCGGAACGGTGACTGCAACGATCGATGGTAATGCCGCTCAGCTTAAAAATGTCACCTCGAATGCCAGTAGTTCTGCGACCAATGCGTTGACGATTGTTGTTGATGATGTTGCAACAGCAGCTCAAGGTGCAGTGATTGCAGATTCAACCAGCTGGTCCACGGTTGACTTCTCAGCCGCTGGTGTGAGCGACACCTTTGCCAACCTGGTTGATGCAGGCACCGGAGTTGTGTCAACGAACATGATGAAGATTGATGCCAAGGATCCCAATGTGAATGTCACTGTTTCTGACACTATCGCCAATGCAACTGCTCAGAATGTCACTGATCTGAATGCATTGCTTGCGGCAACAACCGGAACGGTGACTGCAACGATCGATGGTAATGCCGCTCAGCTTAAAAATGTCACCTCGAATGCCAGTAGTTCTGCGACCAATGCGTTGACGATTGTTGTTGATGATGCTGACGGCACACCGTTGAATACAACTGCTTTGAATGTAATCAGAGATGCAACAATTGGAAACGTTACTTTGAGCAATCAAGGAGCCGGCCAAAGCCGAAAGGCTGTGCTGGCAAGCGGAGCCGAAGATTTTGCTTACATCATAAAAGCTACCGATCTTCTTCAAGGCTATGACGACGAGAATAGTGATGCTCTCTACATAGCCAACTTAACAAATACGGTTGGTTCTCTGGTAGATAACGGTAATAACACATGGACACTATCACCACCAAAAGACTTTAATGGAAACATTGACCTGTCCTACTCGGTCAATGATGGCGATGGTGGGGCGATTGCCGGAACACAGAGCTTCTCGTTGATTGCTGTCAATGACGCACCAATCCTCAGTGAAAATCCCACTATTTTTTCTAATGGAACAGTAAATAATACTTATACAATAAAAGCCTCTGATCTCCTACACGGTTATACAGATGTCGATGGTGACACGCTCTCGGTCGTCGAGCTCAAAGTAGAGTCAGGGCATGGATCAATCACGAACAACACTGACGGAAGCTGGACATTCATCCCTCAAAGCAACTGGAGCGGTGAAGTATTACTGTCTTATGGAGTGTCTGATCAAGTCATCAACACAAAAGAAGATATTGATGATGGTTACAGCTCAGGCTATATCTCCGAATCTGAAGTCAAACTAGGCCATGGCAGCGATCAACTCAAAATAAACGGATATATTAATAGATCAGCACTTAATCTTGGAAATGGCAATGACACAGTAAAGGTCAAAGGGTATATATCCAAATCCATAATCGAACTTGAAGGAGGAGATGATGTATTCGAAACCAATGATAGCCTCACGAGTGGAGGCGTTTATTTTAATGATTCGCTGGTCAATGCAGGGACGGGCAATGACTTCATCTATGCGGGCGCAAGCTATTTCAGTGGCTCAAGATTCAATTTAGATGCAGGCGACGACGTAATTTTTATAAGCGGTCGTAGAAACAGCAGCGTACACTTATCGGGTGGCGATGGATTTGACACACTAATAATTGGCAGGCATTCGAGTGAATACCTTAACCTTTCGGACGCAGCTGAACTATTTGAGATCAAAACATTTGGCTCGCTCAGCATTGAGGAATTTGAAAAACTTGTCTTTACGGACAAGATTTTCACGGAAACTGGAGATTCCCCTGCTGCTTCTATACTGGTTGAAGACAACTACTATAACTCCTCAATTGAAGCAGCACTTGACATCTATATCGGCGAAAATAGCTTTCAACTAGACACTTCTGAGTATTATCCAGAAAAAAGATTCAATGGAATGTATCGATTAGAGGAGCTAGGGTCTCATCATTTGCTAATTGATGAAAATGGGTCTTACTTTATAGAATCGGTACATGACGGAATGCTCTTTGAGCTTGAACATATTACAAGAAAATGGTGGGACGTAGAAGAATTTAGAGGCCTATTTGGAGCAGAAAGAATCAATGGGATAAATCTCATATTTTTCGAAGATGGATATGTCCGGGAATATGACGACTCCTGGAACGAGAAAGAACGCTTTAATGTAGATGACCTTCCACACCTTCTCCCAGACGGGCTAGATCAAAACGAATTGAAAGATCACTACTCTCAGCTGCAAGCAATAAATAGTGGCAGGCACACTGTGCTGGCGAATGCAACGATAAACTTTGAGTCTGTCAATCGCAGCCCTGAGCTCACAGGTAACAAATCAGTGCTTATAAATGGAACAGAAGATATTGACTACCTAATCAAAGCCTCTGATCTGGTAATGGGCTTTAGCGACATTGATGGTGATGCGCTTTCGGTTTTTGACTTAACGAGTGCGATTGGCTACCTCTCAGATAACGGCAATGGCACATGGACACTATCACCACCTCAAGACTTCAATGGAAATATCGATCTTTCCTACTCAGTCACTGATGGCAATGGTGGCTCCATCGACACAGACCAATCCGTCTTCTTTACACCAATTAATGATGCTCCAATCGTCTCAGGTGTTGTCGATCTAGGCTTCATGGAAGAAGACGGAACCATCAGTATTACTTCCGAGCAACTGCTTTCAAAAACTTCTGATATCGATAGCGATAAGCTCTCGGTCCTCAACCTCACAGTCACTCAAGGCCAAGGCAATATCACAGCCACACCATTAACGAACGACGGCACCTGGACCTTCGCTCCAAGTCCTGACTGGAATGGAGAGGTGAGGTTCTCATACGGCGTAAATGAGTTGAATAGTTCTAATAAAGTATGGGAAGACAGGGGCACACATCGATTAATTAGTGACTCAAATGGCATCTACTATGCTGAATCAAGAGTTGATGGAACCAGATCCGAAATACTCGACGGAGGTGACAGCAAACATTCTTACAAATGGTGGGAAATTGATAGTTCTGGAGGAGGTCTTTACGCTGTTGAGCGAGAAAATGGCAGAAATCTTGTTGTATTTGCAAATGGCCATATCTGGGACTGCGGAGACACATGGTCTAAAGAGTCTTCCTTCAATGTAAATCCAGAATCTTTATTTGAAAAATATGCAGGCGTACTGCCTTATTCTATGGAGATGTACCCCAATCCAGCCCATGCATTATTAACAGTAAGTGAGGTTAACGATGCTCCAGTGGATGTAAATATCTCAACCCTTTTGTTTGACGAAAATATTCTGTCGGGCTCTGTTGTGGCAACCCTCAGCTCCGCGGACAACGACGCTGGAGACATTCATACTTATTCACTTATTCTTGGTAGTGGAGATGTCGACAACAGTGCATTCACCATCAATGGTGATCAACTCAAGATCAATGTATCTCCTGACTACGAAACCCAGGATTCCTATTCAGTCCGCCTCAGGACAAAGGATTCTGGTGGTCTGAGCTTTGAGAAGGAATTCACCTTTACTGTGAATGATCTCGATGATGAAGCTGACCCCAGGCCCTATCAAGAAGTATTCACCACGAGTGATCAGATCAGCTTCACTCCAGGAAGCAACATCACCATCCCTCTGCAGTACAACACTAGTGATGGTGAACTCAACCTTTCAGGACTGAAGCTGAATGTGCACTACGACTCTTCTGTTCTTACCCCGACTGCTGGCAACAACGGAGTCATTGATCAGCTGAATGCTGCAATCAAGAGTTCAGGCATTCTTGCTGATACAGCAGATCTGGATAACAACCCCAAAACTGACAGCATGATTCAGATGGTCTGGGGGACATTTGATGCATCTTTCCCTGATGCTGATGCTCTTCCAGCCACCATCGCAACGCTCGGCTTTGAGACAGCAGAAGGTGAAGCCATTGATCAGCTCACTGGACTGCCATTAACGACTGTGCTGAATACATCAGCGAGCGAGACCGCACCTGGCTATGGCTTCTTTGCTCGTTCAACAACACTGACCGCTCAAACCTTCAACCTTGACGTGGATGGTGATGATCAAGTCACAGCCTTAGGAGATGGCTTGATGATCATCCGCAAATTGTTTGGTGCAACCTTT
>QCTJ01000063.1 GCA_003211205.1 Synechococcus sp. AG-673-F03 | reverse complement strand
GACCGATTGGCGAAATAAACCCGCTGCTGATGGCGATAGCCATCGAGACAGGGGTCATGATCCGCAGTCACCACAGCCGCCGGCAGACCCTGGACCAACTCCGCATCCCCCTGCCGACTGGCCACCACAAGAATGTGTTCCAGAGGCAAACCCCAGCGCAGCGATAGGAAGCGAATCGCCTCGCTGAGTGAGGCCCGCATGGGAAGCACATCAAGGAACCAGTGACAGCGCAATTGAGGCCTTGCAGGCAAGCCGCTCTGGCGCAAACGCTGGCGAATCAGCGGCAACACGGAGGGGCCCGGTTGCTCCAGCAGATAACTGACCTTGAACTGACCCTGGTGCTCAGGTTTCTGCAGTTTGATGTGATCGCCAAGATCAGAGAGGGTCTTCTCCACAGACTCGCGCTGCCAGTCAACGCTGATCTGAGCCTGCCAGAAGCGATCCGCGTGCTCCTCTTGGCCGTAGTGAATCTGAGTGCCCGCCTGGGTGATCCAGACCTGCGGGTCAGGCAGATGAAGCTCCGCGAAACGCTGCCGGGCCACATCGAGAGGCCGTCCAGTGGTGATGCCGAAGCTGGTCTGGGCAACTTGGGCAGACGATGCCATCAGCTGTTGACGCAGACTCTGCAGATCCTTGAGATCCGGCTGTTCAAGGCTGCTGTCGAGATCCAGCAGCAGCAGACGGGAGCCGAAAGGACTCAGCCCCGATGGCGTCGCCAACAGTTGCGACGAAACAGTCACCGTGCTCGAGCGCTTCAGACGCTCTTGCATCAGCGCCAGGTAACCGCAGACATGAGCATCCCAGCTGTAGTGACGGCTGACAGCCTCCACGCCGTTGTCACTCCACCGCCTCCAGCGATCGCGATCAGCACCGGCACGCTCCAATCCATCCTGGAGCGACTCCCGGTCGGTCACGTCAACGACCAGTCCGTTATCGCAACGACTCAGAATCTCTCGGGGACCTCCGTCATCGGTGGCGACCATCGGCAGACCTGAAGCCGCAGCCTCCAGCAGAGTGAGACCGAAAGGCTCGGTCAGCGCTGGATTGACGAACAAACCGCGCTGGGCCGCGGCCCAGCGATAGATCGCAGGAACCTGGTCGCGGCGATGGTGCTTGGGATAGGCAACGGAGCCGTAGAGGTCATAACGGTCAACCAGATCGAAGATCTGCTGAAAGACCTCCCGCTGCTGACGATCCATCTGGCGAGAATCATCGCGATTGCCAAGCACGAGCACCAGGTTGTGGCGCTGCCGCAAGACCGCGGATCGACCGAAAGCTTCAACGAGCGCAGGGATATTTTTACGCCGATCTGCACGGCAGATTGCCAGCAAAGGTGGACGCTCAGGCTCCCTCAGAAACGAACTCAAGAGCTCTGACACCTCAGTGAACTCATCCGAGTTGCCGTGAGGATGAAAACGTCTGCTGTCGACACCCGGTGGCACGACCTCCGCATGCTCAGGGTTGAAGCAGCCATAACGGGCGTATTGCTCATCACGCTCCTGTCGCGTGCTTGTGATCACCAGATCTGCATGAGCAAGAGCCTGTTCCTCGGCATCGATACGCCGACTGATCGAATAATTCTGCTCGATCTGTTCATGCTCTCCGCCAGCCGCAAGCAGACGGCGCAACTTCTCACGTCCTAGGGAATGGCCTGTGTAAGCAAGAGGAATTCCCAGACGTCGACTGACAAGAGCCCCTACATAGCCGGCATCTGCGTAATGGGCATGAATCCAGTCGGGTCGATTGTCGCGGTCCCAGAGATGACGAACCAGCTGATCAGCCAGCTCATCCAGAAATGGCCAAAGCTGTTCCTTACGTAAATAACGCCGCGGTCCAAAACTGAATCGTCGGATCGATGCACCAGGTGCAATCGGCTCGAGAGGTTTGGAATAGTCGAGAGACACGCGCCGATCCTGAATCAGCCGCGTGACGACCTCGACATGAGCCACCTCGGCGCGATTGGCCAGGCTGCGGGCCAGTTCCAACACGTAGAGGGTCTGACCTCCAGTGTCCGCATCACGACCAAGCTCCAAATCCTGCGAGCGAAATAAGCCATGGAGATGAAGATGCAGCAGCTTCAGTCCCACAAGACCTCCAACACGTTCAGGAACAGGTCCTGGTGTCCGATCAAGGGTTAGGTGATCTAGAACTTCGAAAAGATGAAAACAATCCGATAACTGAAAGAAGGCAATGCAAAAACATGCCCAAATCCTTTGCCTTCAAGCCGGTTTAAGGCCGACCAGCACTGTTGCTTGAGAGTTTTTTGGATGTAGAAATGCAGACAAAAAAGTCTTGTTTACAACAGCGATATGGCGTAAAGAATTTTCATAATTGGCTGGTGACATCCATCAGTGGCACGCGTTGATGGCCCCAACCGCCCCCCTTGAAGCTGAGCGAATCGGTGATTCCCAGATGATCATTGACCCAAGCAAGGATCAGGGGCCCCAGGATCGGCGGTTCTTCAGCACCCACAGGAGCCCGGAGATTGAAGTGATCACCACCTGAGGCCAACACAATGCGGTGGCCGTTGGCCAAAGGCTGACCCTTGCGAAGCGGAACGACCGCTTCAGGATCCGATGGAACAACCCAATCGCGGGTCCCGCTCACCAGCAGCAGCTTGGCATGCATCGACGGGCCACTGGCTTCGTCGAACAGCAGTCGCAGAGGAGGACTGACCACAACCGCGGTTCGAACCCTCGGATCAGCCAATGACCCTTGATCGGCACCTTTGAGCCAGCTGCACTGCAGAATCCAGCTGAGGTTGCGGTCTGGATCACGTGGATCCTGACAACGGGCACTCAGCTTTCGGCTTGTGGTCTGAAGACCACCCAGCTGCAGAGCCGCGGTGGCACCCCAGGAATGACCCACAATCGCAACGGAATCGGTTTGCACAGAGGAACCTGAAAGCAGGTTGCCGGTCTCGACCGCATCAATCACGGCCGTGACATCCATGGGACGCAAGCGCAGTTCCTCCGAAGCCGGCGGAGGCTGTTTGCCCTTGATCATCAACTCCTGCTGCTTTGCATCACTGCCCGGGTGATCTGGAAGCAACACGGAATATCCATGGGCAGCAAGCAGGTAGGCCCAACCCTCAAAACTGGACGGTTCATCCCAAAGCCCATGGGAGATCACTATCAATCGACCGTTGGACCTTGTGGTCGGGACGATTTCCGTGACCTGTAGAGGCTGCGGACGATGGTTCACCGCAACGGAGCGTTGGCTGCGGGTCCAGCCGGATGCCGCTGCAGCGACGATCGTTGAAGACACAGGCTTGGCTGCGGTGCCCTTTTGCGCCAGGGCCCGTGCGTCGTCCTGGTTGGCTCTGAGTCTTTTGGCGTAGAAAGCGAGCGCCTGCAAATTGATCGAAAGCTCGTCTCCCGGAACTTGCCGCAGAAATCCCAGTAAGTGGGGCTGATCATCCCGATAGGCCGCGGTCAGAGCCTCAGAAATCATGCGCCCGCTGGTGTGGGCTGGAAGACCCTTGACCTCAACCAATTCGGAAACAGCCAAAAGCAGCTGCTCAAAAAGGGGATGGCCGAGAGATTGGCGAACAATGCTGCTGGTTTCTTCAGGGAGAGGGGCCGTCAGCAGTGATTCAATCAGCTTCTGCACTGATCCATCGCCTACCAAATCCAGCTCCTGAAGATCTGGATTGGAATCGATCAACTCCCGAGCATTGGTGGCTCGACTCAAATCCAGGCTGATGCTCTCATCCAGCACAGGCAAGGTGAAGGTGAGCCGCTCAACCGCATCCACCGATTGAGCGACCAGCAGCGAAGCCATGGCTGCAGCCAAGCCACGCAAGCGGAAATACGGGAAGGACGTCATGCCGCCAGAGGAGCACTCTGAGGGGGATGTTGCTTCAGAACCCTGGCGAGATAGCGACCGGTGTGACTGGTGGGGTGCTGGGACACCTCTTCCGGGGTTCCACAAGCCACCAACTCTCCACCGCGATCACCACCCTCGGGACCGAGATCGATCAACCAGTCGGAACAACGGATCACATCGAGATTGTGCTCAATGCAAATGATCGAATTGCCCTTGTCCACAAGACGCTGCATCACATCCATCAGCTTGTGCACGTCATAGAAACTCAGGCCGGTGGTGGGCTCATCAATTAGGTACAGCGTCTTACCAGTGGCCCTGCGGGACAGTTCTGTGGCCAACT
>QCTJ01000062.1 GCA_003211205.1 Synechococcus sp. AG-673-F03 | reverse complement strand
CGTGAAGTTCCTGGACGACCAGACCCGCAGCTACTTCCCCTACTGGCAGAAGAAGAAGACCGCCGTGGTCGCTCTTCGTTCCGCGATCATCCTCGATGCAGCTGATGGAGAAATCTCCTCTGCCGGCATCATGAGGCAGCTGCCCGTTGACTTCCGTCTGAACGACAACGGCGTTTCTGATGGTGCTCAGAACGTTTGTAAGGACGGTCTCAGTGGCGATCAGGCAACCTCCCTGCTGTCCTGGTATGTGTTCCTGCCCGCATGCGTGCAGGCCAACCAGATACTCCCCGCTGAGCCTGTTCGTACCGCACCTGTTCGCGGCCTCTGGTGATCGTTGGGAACCCTCACTGGTTCATCAACTTTGCTCTTCAAGCTCCGGCATCGCTGGAGCTTTTTTTATGACATCTTTTGATACTAGGTGTCAGGGCAGTCGACCTTCGATTCGCCAGTGACGAAGACTCTGAGGGAGATGGTTGCCACGTTGCTGTAAAAGTTCGCGACGCAGCTCTGATAGTTCGGTTTCACTGGCTTCACCGGTTTTTTCAAGAGCCTTTCGGTAAGGACGGTCTTCTCCGAGCCATCGTTCGATCAGGCTCGGCTCAACGGAGAGCTTCAGGGATTCTTGCCAGCTGCTCTGGTTCGTGACCCAGCCGCAGCGCTCAAGCTGGCTCAGCAGCCTCTGACGCTGTTCCTCTTGGCTCAGCCAGATGGATTCCAGAGCAGCCAGGGTCTGAAGTGATGACATCGATGTGCTCGCTTTCTTTTCATTTATGAGCAGCTCCAGCAGTCCCCCAGCTGGCCCAAGTTGGGGTTCACTCAGCAACATCCTCAGTTGAGCGCCGCTTGTCGAGCGGGAGCTCACCCGGGCCCAGAACGTTTCAAAGTCAGCACCATTGAGATCCTCCTGATTCAGCCGCCCGCCGACCACTTCGAACTGGTGGTCCGGGCTCAGTCGTTCCAGGTCAGAAGCATCGGCCAGCATGGCCGGATGATTGAGAGGATCAAGCAACTGCAGCTGTGCTTCCAGTCGTCGCTGTTCTGTTGAAGATGCACAGAGAATCGTGAGTCCTCCTTCGGCTACGGCTCTGAGGGGATCAAGCGACCAGAGCAGCGAACGCCCGCCAAGGATCAATACGCGATCCGTGCGTTGCCAGCAGAGATCGGACCACAGTTTCTGCCGCAGCTCCTGAAGTCGTTCGCCATCCACGGACAGTTGACGTTGCAGCCACCGCTCCAGCTGTGGTTGCTCCGGTCCGCTGCTCACCAACAGCGGGTGTTCGTCGACAGCCTCAGCTGAGGCTGCGAGCTGAGCAGCGCGTCGTTCCAGCATCCGTTCGCGTCGTTGTCCTTCCCAGCCCTGGCGACTAGGTGACCAGAAGGCTTCACCCTGAAGGGCACTGGGCAAATACTGCTGAGCCACCCAGTGGTCACGAAAAGCGTGGGGGTAGCGATAGCCCTTGCCGTCACCAAAGGCATCGCCATCGCGGTTGGCGTCGCGCAAATGGGCAGGCACTTCCTGACGCTGTGCTTCACGCACCTGACGCAGTGCTTCGAACATGCCGCTGGTGCTGTTGCTTTTTTCAGTACATGCCAGGTAGAGAGCTGCCTGGGCCAATGGATACAGTCCCTCCGGAAGTCCGATGCGCTCAAAGGCCGCGGCGCAGGCTTCGACCACCACCACGGCCTGGGGGTCCGCGAGGCCCACGTCTTCCCCAGCTGAGATCAGCATGCGCCTGAAAATGAAACGGGGGTTTTCACCGGCTTCAATCATTCGTGCCAGCCAGAACAGTGCTGCGTCGGGGTCCGAGCCCCTCAGGGATTTGATGAATGCGCTGATCGTGTCGAAGTGCGCATCACCCTGCTTGTCGTAGAGAACGGCGCGCTGCTGAATGGATTCCTCAGCAATGCCAAGGTCGATGGCGATCACGCCATCCTGATTTTCAGGGGTGCTTTCCACTGCGAGCTCAAGTGCATTGAGCAGGCTGCGTGCGTCACCTCCCGCCACATTGACGAGATGGGCTGAGGCCTCAGCGCTGATCTCTACATGACGGTCGCCATAGCCACGCTCTTTGTCGTGCAGCGCAGTCAGTAGCAAACGACTGAGGTCGTCCGGGCCCAAGCTCTGCAGACGGAACAACCTGGACCGACTGACCAGCGCCTTGTTGACTTCGAAAAAGGGGTTTTCTGTCGTGGCACCGATCAGGGTGAGTGTGCCGTTCTCCACCCATGGCAGTAATGCATCCTGCTGGGCGCTGTTGAAGCGATGCACCTCATCGATAAACAGGATGGTGCGCAGCCCATGGCGTTCGAGGCGTTGACTGGCATCGGTCACTTCAGAGCGCAAGTCTTTCACGCCCGCCAGCACGGCATTGAGAGAGCTGAAATGGGCTCGTGTGTGGTTGGCAATGATTCGCGCCAGGGTGGTCTTTCCGACTCCCGGCGGGCCATGCAGGATCAGATTGCCGACACGATCGGATGAGATGGCTCGCCGCAGCAGGCGACCCTCCGCCAGGATTGATGGTTGACCAACGAATTCATCGAGATTGCGCGGCCGCATGCGATCGGCGAGGGGAGCCTGCTGCTGCCGAGCTGCTTCGCCGTGATGGCTGAACAGATCCTGTTTCAGAGGTCCGCCCACGGCGTCGATTCCCGGTGAGATGATTCTTGCTCAAGTTGAGCCTTTGGCATCAAGAGCGCCGTCATAATGCGGCCGACAGAGTCTTGACTGTGCGTCTCAACCGACCCCTGATCCCCTTGGTCCTGACGGCCTTCATGCTCGCTGCCTGCGGTAAGGGCGGCGATGCGCAGAGGCCCCTTCCAGAAGTGAAGAAGGCCGCTGTTAGCGAGGCTGTGTTCACGGAGGATGTCGACACAGTCAGTGCACTGGAGGCTGGCGATCTGGTTCAGCTTGCGGCTCAGGCATCAGGCCGGATCATTGAATTGAAGATCACCCAGGGAGATCGGGTCACTCCAGGTCAGTTGCTCATGACCCTTGATCAAGCTCAGGAGCAGGCCAAACTGGCCGGGTTGAAAGCCAAAGAGCAGAGGGATCTGCTGGAGCTGAAACGCTATGAATTTCTGGTGCCGCTTGGTGCCGCGGAAGCTTCCGAGCGTGATCAGCGGCGCGCAATTTATATCGCCTCGCGAGAAGAGGTCAGAGCTCAGGAGGCCACGCTGGCTTACAGCAATCTGCAGTCACCGATCGCTGGAACAGTGGCGGACGTCTCCGTTCAGGTCGGGGATGTGGTGCGAAATGGCGATCCCTTCACCAAGCTGATTCGCAACAACATCCTGGAGGCCAGGGTGGAGGTGCCGTCTACCTATGCCGGTCGCATCAGGGTGGGTCTACCGGTGTTGCTCAGTTTTCCGGGTCGCAATGAGGTGATGGCAAGCAGCTCGGTGATGTCGGTTGATCCTGGGATCAACTCCGGAACCCAGGCCCTTCTGGTGAGGGCTCAATTTCCCAATCCAGATGGCAAGCTGCGCAACGGTCAGAGGTTGCGGACCAGGGTTCAGCTCGACTCCCGTCAGCAGCTATCCGTTCCCTTCGCTGCCGTGACGCAGACGTCCGGACAGAGTTTTGTGTTCCGTCTTGGCACTCTCAAGGAGCTTGAAGCGCAGCCTGGTAAGGCTGATCTGGCCAGGATCAAACGGGGGATTGACCGGGGCGTGATTCCTTCCGCCACCCTGTTTGCGCTGCAAACGCCGGTCAATCTCGGTGCCCTCCAGAACAATCGCTATCCGGTCACTAAAGGTTTGAAGCTGGGCCAGAACGTGATCACCAGCAATCTTCTGAGCCTGCGTCACGGTGTGCCGGTGAAGGTGCAGAACTGAGCGACTGAGTCATGTCTGCCTCTAATAATTTTATTACCAGGCCCGTTCTCACAACGGTTTGCAGCATCGTGATCGTGATCGTGGGATTGATTGCGATTCCAATTCTTCCGATCGAAAACCTCCCGGACATCGCTCCTCCCACCGTCAAGGTGAGGGCCAACTACACCGGTGCCGATGCCGTCTCTGTTGAAGAGGGTGTCACCAGTGTTCTTGAGCAGCAGATCAACGGTGTCGAGAACATGGACTTCATCAAGTCCAACAGTTCCGCCGACGGGGTCAGCTCCATTGATGTGGCGTTCGCTAGCGGCACCAACGGTGACATCAACCAGGTCAATGTTCAGAACCGTGTGGCTCTGGCAGAACCGCAACTCCCTGAGGAGGTGCGCAAGGCCGGCGTGAGCGTCAATAAAGCCTCCAACTCGATTCTGCTCGTTTACAACTTTGGCAGCGCGGAGCCTGACCAGATCACCTACAGCGCTGAGACGATCAGTGGGCTGCTGGATCTGAACCTCACCGATGCCATCAAGCGGGTGAGCGGTGTCGGTGACCTCACCTACTTCGGCAATCGAAAACTGGCGTTTCGGCTGTGGCTTGACCCCAACAAGCTCACCAGTTTTGGCCTCACCTCCACCGATGTGGTCAACCAGTTGTCCAGTCAGAATCGTCTTGTCGCCGCCGGCCAGGTTGGTGGTGAGCCCTCCCCGAAAGGGCAGCAGTTCACCTTCGCCGTGCAGTTGCAGGGCCGCCTGCGCAGCGTTGAGGAATTCGAGCAGATGGTGGTGCGAACCGCTGAGGAGGGAGGTTTGGTGCGCCTCCGAGATGTGGGCA
>QCTJ01000061.1 GCA_003211205.1 Synechococcus sp. AG-673-F03 | reverse complement strand
TCATCCTGCCTGATGTGGTGTCAAAAACAACAGAGAAGACGTGTTGTGCACGACAAGCCAGGAACGACTCACACAGCCAGGCTCCAGACCAAGGATCATGTCGGAATGACTAGTGACGACATTGCTCTGAGCTGGGTGCTCGCCTCACGCAGTCCCGAGCAACTGGCGAGGTTCTATGCAGATCTTCTGGGCACCAACCCCAAACCTGGCGTGGCAGCGCATCACTGGATTGTTCCTCTGCAAGGACAGGGAAGACTGCAGATCTACACACCCTCACGCAAGCGTCCATGGCCTGCCTCAGGCTCGGCGCTGGCGCCATGCCTGCAACGACGGGCAAAGGCTGACCCCCTGCTGGAGCTCCAGGCTTGGCATCAGCGCGTGATTCAACTCGGAGGCAGAAGCACAGAAGAACCGAGGCTGGAATCTTTCGGAGCGGAATGCTGGCTGGAGGATCCACAGGGCCAGAGTTTTTTGCTGCTTGTGCTTCGGCCTGAATCATCAGAACAGACGATTTGATGACTAAACCAGCGCTGAACCCGATGAACCTTGGCGAGCAGAGCCCTCAGCTGGTGGTTGGACGTGGCAATCCGAATGCCCGCCTGATGCTGATCGGCGAAGCACCCGGAGCGGAGGAGGATGCCCGTGGTGTGCCGTTCGTGGGTCGCTCAGGACAGCTGCTCAGTGAACTCATGGTGGAAGCAGGCCTGGATGAACAAAACGAGCTCTTCATCTGCAATGTGATCAAGTGCAGGCCGCCCAACAACCGCAAGCCGACAGCGAAGGAGATCGACATCTCCCGACCCTGGCTGAGGCAACAGATCGATCTGATTAATCCCACACTCGTGTTGCTCTCAGGCGCCACAGCCCTGCAGGCGCTACTTGGCCTCCGAAGCGGCATCAGCAAGCTGAGGGGACAGTGGCAGAGCCATGACGGCCGCGACTTCATGCCGGTGTTTCATCCCTCCTACCTGTTGCGCTTCCGCTCTCGCGAGGCTGGAACACCCCAGGACCTGACCCTGCAGGATCTGCGAGAAGCCAAACGTCGACTGCAACTGCTCGAGCAGAGCAGAGCTGAGCAGAGCTGAGCCATTGAGATGCAACAGGATCCATGTCCACGTTGAGCGCTAAATGTGGTTCGACTGGGACATCAGCAAGTCATTGCGCTGACGTCTATGCCAAGGTTTGGCTCAGAACCCGTCCGATCCATGACCGGCACCTTGACCAGTGCTCCTGATAGCAGCAGTGAAGTTGCCATCAATCCCCGTTACGACACGGTGATTCGCAGGCGCAGTACGCGCACAGTCATGGTCGGCGAAGTCCCCATCGGCAGTGAGCACCCGGTGGCCGTTCAATCGATGATCAACGAGGACACCCTCGACATCGAAGGATCCGTGGCCGGGATCCGTCGACTCGTTGATGTCGGCTGCGAGATCGTGCGGGTGACCACGCCCACCCTGGCCCACGCCAAAGCCATGGGCCAGATCCGTGCGGCTTTGCGCGCCCAGGGATGCAATGTTCCTCTTGTGGCGGATGTTCACCACAACGGCATTCGGATTGCTCTGGAAGTGGTCAAGCACGTGGACAAGGTGCGGATCAATCCCGGTCTGTTCGTCTTCGACAAACCTGATCCAAACCGACAGGACTTCAGTCAGGAGGAATTCGATGCCATCGGCGAGCGCATCAAGGACAAATTTTCGCCATTGGTCGAAGCACTGAAGAAGGAGAACAAAGCTCTGCGGATTGGGGTGAATCACGGCTCTCTGGCGGAGCGCATGTTGTTCACCTACGGCGATACACCCGAGGGAATGGTGGCGTCGGCCATGGAATTTGTGCGGATCTGCGACGACCTCGATTTCCACAACATCGTGATTTCGATGAAGGCTTCCAGGGCCCCTGTGATGCTCGCTGCCTATCGAATGATGGCCGACACACTCGACAATGCAGGGTTCAATTTCCCCCTACACCTTGGAGTGACCGAGGCCGGTGATGGCGATTACGGCCGCATCAAGAGCACCGCAGGAATCGCAACCCTGCTGTCCGAGGGTCTCGGAGACACGATCCGAGTCTCGCTGACTGAGTCTCCTGAAAAGGAAATCCCCGTCTGCTACTCGATTCTGCAGGCCATTGGCTTACGCAAGACCATGGTCGAATACGTGGCCTGCCCGAGCTGCGGTCGCACTTTATTTAATCTCGAGGAAGTGCTGAATCAGGTGAGAAATGCAACCTCTCACCTCTCCGGGCTAGACATCGCCGTGATGGGATGCATCGTGAATGGTCCGGGCGAGATGGCAGACGCTGACTACGGTTATGTCGGCAAAGGTCCGGGCACCATCGCGCTCTATCGAGGTCGCGAAGAGATCCGCAAAGTACCGGAAGCCGATGGTGTTCACGCGTTGATTCAGCTGATCAAAGACGACGGACGCTGGGTCGATCCTGAGTGAACTCGTTAATCTGAAAGGACGGCCCCAAAGGACATCAATGACCACCAAAAGTCCTCGAGCGGCTGATGCACAGCACAAGGGTCTGTTGCTGATGCTCGGGGCAGGTGGCTTGACCGCAGCCATCGCTATTGCGTCACCAGGTCTTGGCCTCCCCAGCACCAATTCCTCATCGATTACCAACAGCCCCAAGGAGGTCATCGACCAGGTCTGGCAAATCGTTTATAGAGATTTTCTCGACTCTTCAGGAAAGTATTCCCCTGAAACCTGGACCAGCCTGAGACGAGATCTGCTGGCTAAGAGCTATGCCGGCACCAGTGAGTCTTATGAAGCGATCAGAGGCATGCTCGCCAGCCTCGATGATCCCTACACGCGCTTTTTGGACCCCAAAGAGTTCAAAGAGATGCAGATCGACACCTCCGGAGAGCTCACGGGGGTTGGCATACAAATCACGCTGGACAAAGACACCAAAGAGATTCTTGTGGTGTCCCCGATTGAAGGCACCCCTGCTTCCAGGGCCGGTGTGCAACCCAAGGACGTCATCGTCTCGATCGACGGCAAACCCACCAAGGGCATGACCACGGAAGATGCTGTGAAGCTGATCCGAGGCCAGGAAGGCAGCCAGGTCACTCTTGGGCTGCGCCGTAATGGGGAAGTGGTCACAGTCCCTCTCAAGAGAGCACGTATCGCCATCAATGCGGTTGAAAGTCGGCTCAATACAGCAGCCGATGGCAAGAAAGTCGGCTATATCCGCCTCAAGCAATTCAATGCCAATGCCGCCCGGGAGATGCGGGCTGCCATCCGTGAGCTCGAAAAAGATGGTGCTCAGGGCTATGTGCTCGATCTGCGCAGTAATCCGGGGGGACTACTCGAAGCCAGCATCGACATTGCACGGCAATGGTTGGATGAAGGCACCATCGTCAGCACCAAAACCCGAGATGGCATTCAGGATGTGCGCCGCGCCACTGGGAACGCGCTGACCAACAGTCCTGTTGTGGTGCTGGTGAATGAAGGTTCAGCCAGTGCCAGCGAAATTCTCTCCGGGGCACTACAAGACAACAAACGAGCCGTTCTGGTTGGTCAGAAGACCTTTGGCAAGGGATTGGTCCAGTCCGTCCGTGGCCTCTCAGATGGATCCGGGTTGACGGTCACCATTGCCAAGTACCTCACCCCCAAAGGCACCGATATTCACAAGAACGGTATCCGCCCGGATGTGGACGTGAAGCTGAGCGATCAAGAGATCCAATCGCTGACCGTGGAACAGCTCGGAACCGGCAAAGACAGTCAGTACCGAGCTGCCGAAACCACCTTGATCAAAGCACTGCGATCACCACAACGCGGTCATGCTTATCAACCAGGGTCCGCAAACCTGCGCTCCGCTCTTCAACGATGGGGAAACAATCCAAATCCCTCACGTTCACTGCGGCTATCCGTGTGAACCGGGTTCAGATTGACAGGGACCGTTGCCATTGATGGGATGGATACAGCGCTGTTCTGAATCCTGCGCACCATGGTTCTGCAGCCTCCAGCTGCGTTGATCGCTCCATCGACAGAGGCGAGCTGGATGCGTTGCCCCCATCGTGGTTCCCATCCCCAGATCTGGCCCTGGCGATCAAGCAGATCAACAGCCTGCGCGCGGCTTAGCTGTCGTTCTCGCATCAAGCATGTTGCTGTGGCCAGTGATGCGAGCTGGAGAGATGAGGTAGCGACCTCGCGCTGTTGCTGTGGGGTACGCGGCATCGGCCTCGACACGGGCATGACGGGACGTCTCCTTTCCGCAGGAAAAGCTCCGATGGGAAGCCCCCCATCGGAACAGCGGCCATGGGAACAGCCCCCATCGACATGGGGCCATTGCCACCGAACTGACCGAGGGCAGCCAGCGCTAGTTGCATCAGTAATGAATTCATGATTAATCCCAATGGATCGGGGTGAAAGAACGTTTTGACGGCGTTCAGACGCGAACCTCAGCTCCGCAATAGCGATCGAACAACTGCAGAACATCACGTGGAGGGAGCTTGGCGGTATATCTGGCTTCCAGTTCAGCCAACTGCTGCTGACAGGGATACACACGAATCGAACGCACCTCCGCCGGCTGACTCCGCGCAAGGGCTGAGTACATGGCGCGATGGTGCTTCCGATCTGAGATAGGGCCGCCAATGCAGCGCTGCATTCGATGGGTTGCCTCGTTGGCAAGGGTGTCCCAGACCTGGGGTGGGGACCTGTGCGAGCGACAAACCACAAGGGTGTCGCTGCTTGGGTGATACAAACCCTGGAGCCCTCGTTGAGAGCAGTCCCTCTGAACCACACGCACACCAGTCTGCGTGAGCTTGTTGCGCAGAACACCAATAGCTTCCCAGGACACCGC
>QCTJ01000060.1 GCA_003211205.1 Synechococcus sp. AG-673-F03 | reverse complement strand
CCTGTCGAGGCGCTTCCGCAACCCCCCGGTCCCCGGCCTGCTGGTGCTGAGGATCCTCCCGGTGAAGAGGCTGATGCAGCCAATCCACTGACCAGTGACTCCCCTCCTGATTCCACTGAAGGACCTAATGAGGGCAGTCAGTAGCGGGCAATGGCAGCCCGGGTCTCTTTCTTGATCTGCTTGTCCTTTTCGGCAGCGCGCTTGTCATGCAACTTGCGGCCTTTGCCGAGACCGATGGTGAGTTTGATCCAGGAGCCCTGCAGGTGCATGTTGAGCGGGATAAGCGTCAGCCCTTTTTGATCCAGTTGTCCACGCAGCTTGTCGATTTCGCGTCGGTGGGCCAGCAACCTGCGCACGCGCAGCGGATCGTGGTTGTAGTACCCGCTTGCATGGGTGTGGGGTGAGATGTGCACGTTGTGCAGCTGCATTTCACCCTTGCGGATTAGGCAGAAACCATCCCGGAGATTGGCCTGGCCAGCTCGAATGGATTTCACCTCGGTGCCCACTAGTTCGATTCCGGTTTCCAGCGTTTCCAGGATGTCGTATTGATGCCTGGCCAGCCTGTTGTCGGCCAGTAAGCGATTGGCCGCTGCGCGAGCTGCCGCGTTTTTCTTGCCTCCACCTTTGGCCATTGCCTGTTTGGCCTTTCGGCCGCTTGATGATCCGACCCTATCCAGGTCTCGGTACTCTTTCCACATGGCCATTGTTTCCTCAAGCGCAGGATCCCCACGTCCACGCAAGGAGCGTGAGCCCAATCGTGTGGTCGATGCGGCCCGGCAACCAGGAGACGATCTCGATCCAGCGGCGCTGGCCTCTCGCGACGACGGCTTAAGGCCCAAGTGTCTGAAGGATTACATCGGTCAGCGTGAGCTCAAGCAGGTGCTTGGCATTGCGGTGCAAGCCGCGCTGGGCCGCGGCGATGCTCTCGATCATGTGTTGCTCTACGGCCCGCCTGGTCTCGGCAAAACGACCATGGCCATGGTGCTGGCTGAGGAGTTAGGAGTGAAATGCCGCATCACCAGCGCACCGGCGCTTGAGCGCCCCCGCGACATCGTTGGTCTTTTAGTGAATCTGCAGCCTCGTGAGCTGTTGTTCATCGATGAGATTCATCGACTCAGCCGGGTGGCCGAGGAGCTGCTCTATCCGGCCATGGAGGATCGTCGACTCGACCTCACCGTTGGCAAGGGAAGCACTGCGCGAACCCGTGCACTGGACTTACCGCCGTTCACACTGGTCGGTGCCACAACCCGCGCAGGTGCGTTGAGTTCACCGTTGCGCGATCGCTTTGGCTTGATTCAGCGTCTTGAGTTCTACGGCTTGGACGACTTGCAGTCGATTGTCGAGCGGGCCGCCGGTTTGCTCGACCTCGATCTCACGGCCGAAGCTTGCGCTGAGATTGCACTCCGCTGCAGGGGCACGCCTCGTATTGCCAACCGACTGTTGCGTCGGGTGCGAGATGTGGCCTGTGTCCGTGACTGCTCCGGAGCGATCGACCGCGGATTGGTCGATGAAGCCCTCACGTTGCATCGGGTGGATGGCCGCGGTCTGGACGCCAGTGATCGCAGGCTGCTGGAGCTGCTGCTCCAATCCCATGGAGGCGGTCCCGCCGGACTGGATACCCTTGCGGCGGCTCTTGGAGAAGATCCCACCACCTTGGAGTCAGTGGTTGAACCGTATTTACTTCAGCTCGGCTTTTTGCAGCGCACTCCACGTGGCCGGGTTGTGACGGCTGCTGGTCGTGACCATCTCGCTGCTGCTTGACAACTGTGATGGGTGTTGTTCAGCTCTCTCACAGAGCTGTTCATGCTCGATACGCTGATTGAAGACTTCGACGATTCAAGAAACGGTGACGCTGCTCTTTTGGTCGCAGCTTGATGGTCTTCAAGGCACAGCGTGTTCACTGTGATGAAGTCGAGGGCGTCATGGTGGTTGAGTCGGATGCAGAGCCTGATCGGTTGGTTCCTACCGATTTGGTTGATCGCCTCTCCTGTTTCGGCATTGGCAGCTGAAGTTGATCACTTGCCGGAGCTGTTTGATCGCGCTCTTGCTCTCAGCCGTGCCGGAGATCCGCAGCAGGCACTTCCGATCTGGGATCAGGTTCTGGAAATCGCTCCTAACGATGCGGCGGCTTGGAGCAACCGCGGGAACATTCGTTTGATGCTGGGCGATCCAGAGGGAGCCATCGCCGATCAAACCCGTTCTATTGAACTTGCTCCTAACGATGCTGACCCCCATCTCAATCGCGGTACCGCTGAAGAAGCCTTGCAGCGCTGGTCTGAGGCCGCAGCCGATTACGACTGGATTCTGGAACGAGACCCGAGTGATGCCTCAGCCCTCTACAACCTCGGCAATGTGCGTGGATCAGAGGGAGAATGGCAGGAAGCCCAGCGTCTTTATCGCTTAGCCGCTGATGCAAGGCCAGGATTCGCGATGGCGCGATCCAGTGATGCTCTGGCTCTCTACCAACTCAATGATCTGAAAGAAGCAGAACGAAATTTTCGCAATCTGATCCGGCGCTACCCCTTGTTCGCCGATGCCAGAGCAGCTTTGAGTGCTTTGCTCTGGAGTGAAGGTTTGCGCGGTGAAGCGGAAAGCCATTGGGCCGCTGCTTCAGGTCTTGATCCCAGTTATCGCGATGCCGCCTGGCTGGCCGAGGTGCGTCGCTGGCCGCCACGACCGATTGCCGATCTCGAGCGCTTTCTCGCTCTGGAGGTGTCATGAACCTCACTGCTACCTGGTCCGAGCGTTTGGACGCGCTGTTGCCGGAGTTGATTGAGTTGCGTCGTCACCTGCATGCCCACCCTGAGCTCAGTGGCGAAGAGCATCAAACCGCTGCAATGATTGCGGGTGATCTGCGCCAGGCCGGTTGGCGTGTTCGCGAAGGCGTTGGGCGCACGGGTGTGCTGGCTGATCTTGGCCCTGAGCAGGGTCCGAAACTCGGCTTGCGCGTTGATATGGATGCACTGCCGATTGAGGAGCAAACGGAGTTGCCCTATGCCTCCTTGCGGCAGGGCGTGATGCATGCCTGCGGGCATGACCTGCACAGCACGGTTGGTTTAGGCGTGGCCAAGTTGCTGGCGGCTGAGCCGCACCTACCTGTTGGAATGCGCTTGTTATTTCAGCCAGCAGAGGAAATCGCTCAAGGGGCGCGCTGGATGCGCGAGGCAGGAGCAACCGATGGTCTTCAAGCGTTGTTTGGTTTGCATGTGTTCCCCTCCTTGCCTGTGGGCAGCGTCGGTTTGCGCAGTGGCAGCCTCACAGCGGCGGCTGGCGAGCTGGAAATCGAGATCAATGGCCAGGCTGGCCACGGTGCCAGGCCTCATCAGTCGGTGGATGCGATCTGGATCGCATCGAGGGTGGTTACCGGCCTCCAGGAAGCGATCAGTCGCAGGCTTGATGCCTTGCATCCGGTGGTGGTGAGCTTCGGGCGTATCGAAGGGGGCAAGGCGTTCAACGTGATTGCAGACCAGGTCACCCTCCTGGGAACGGTGCGCTGCCTATCGAACGATTTGCACGATCATCTGCCTCGTTGGATCGAGGAGACGGTGCGAGTTCTTTGCGAGGGTTTCGGTGCAACAGCAACGGTCCGCTATCGCTGTATTGCTCCACCGGTTGATAACGACATCAGACTCACGGCCCTGCTTGAGTGCTGTGCCATCGAGCAGCTTGGCCCGGATCAGGTTTTGCGCTTGGAACAGCCCTCCTTAGGCGCCGAGGATTTCGCAGAGTTGATCCGGGATGTTCCGGGCATGATGTTTCGGCTCGGTGTGGCGGGCCCTGAGGGATGTGCGCCGCTTCACAACGGACACTTTCTGCCTGATGAACGCTGCCTAGGGGTCGGAATCCGTGTGCTCACAGCAACGATGCTGGCCTGGGAACCGACGACATGAATCGTCCGCCTCGCACCCGTCTGCATGTCTTGTTGTCTTTGGCCGCACCCTTGCTGGTATCCCTGGGCGTCTTAGCGCTTGTTCGGCGGGAGGGCACCGAGCGTTGGCAGTCTGTTCCTGCCATCCTGGTTGGATCTAGCTTGGTGATCCACGCAGTGGTGGGTCGTCGTCGACGGCGGCACAAGCTGCTGGTGGCCTTGCGAAGCAGTCGTTTTCAGGAGGACTGAGTTGATGGCGTCCACACCGCAGCAGCCTCATGGTGGTGAACCTGATCTCAATGCCCTGAGAGAGGCGATCGGTTCTGGTGATCCATTGCGAGCGATGCCGGCCCTCACCCAGTTGCGCTTATGCAGAGATGAGGACGCTGTTCCTCTATTGGTGCTGGGCAGTGAGCAGGAGGCTTTTATCGTGCGCTCCCTGAGCTGCAGCGGTTTGGGCTACAAGCGCACTGAGCAGGGATGGACCGTATTGGAGCGGCTGCTGCGCAGTGACGGTGATGCCAATGTGCGGGCCGAAGCCGCCAATGCCCTTGCCAGCTATGGCGTTGCCCGCGCTTGGCCATTGCTGAAGTCAGCATTTGATGTCGATCGTGCATGGCTTGTGCGTTGCAGCATTCTTTCGGCTCTGGCGGAACAGCCTGAGATCCCTTTTGGCTGGCTGCTGGATTTGGCTAGTGCCGCGATCAAAGATGGTGACGGAACGGTTCGCGTCAGTGGGGCCGAGATTCTGGGACGGATTGTTCGTGAAAGCGTTGACCAGCCGATTGGTCAGCAAGCCAGAGCTCTGTTGTTGCCACTTCAGCAAGACGGAGATCACCGTGTTGTGGCAGCTGCCCTGAACGGATTGCAGCTGCGTTGACGGTCTGTTCTCAACGGCGTTGCTAGTAATTGGACACCACTAGGGGTGCCTTGGATCGTTCGCGATCCTCATG
>QCTJ01000059.1 GCA_003211205.1 Synechococcus sp. AG-673-F03 | reverse complement strand
AAGCAAATCCCCGCCTTCTGGACTCCACTTTTCAAAATCGAAATCGCTTGCACCTTGCAGCGGGAAATGTGGTGCCATTGCACAAAAACAGGCTCTGGCTTGTCGTGAATGGCATGGTGAAGCTCGGGGCGGTTTCTGTCCATGGAGACGAGCTGCTACTGGGCTTGGCTGGTCCTAAAGAGACGTTCGGCGAGCCATTGAGCACGGTGCAGGCCTACGAGGCTGTGACGCTCACCGACTCGGATCTTCTCTGCATGACGATGGGGGAGGTGCGTGAGTCACAGGACCTCGCCAACGATCTGTTGGGAGCGGTTGTGCTTCGTCATCGGCAATCGGAATATCTGCTCTCTCTGCTTGGTCTGCGTCGTGTTGAGGAGCGTGTCAGAGGTTTCTTGGAGCTGCTTGCCCAGGATTACGGCCAGCCCTGTGAGCAGGGACTGCGTCTGAATCTGCGCCTGACCCATCAGGAGATGGCGAGTGCTCTGAGCACCACACGTGTCACGGTGACCAGGGTCATCGGTTTGCTCCGAGACGAGGGATGGCTCAAGATTGACGGCCAACGTCACCTGGTGATCACCCATTTGCCCTGCAAATGAGAGAGCCTGAGCAAGCAACCCTCGCTTCTTTCCTTCGGGGTTGTTGTTCTTGACTTTCAGCAGATTGCAGAGAATTGCATAAAAAAGACCCCTCATTTGAGGGGTCTGTTTAATCGATTGAACTGTGACATCGGAGCGGCGGGATTTGAACCCACGACCCCTACTACCCCAAAGTAGTGCGCTACCAAGCTGCGCCACGCCCCGACGGCAGAAGCAAGCTATCACAAGGCATTCCCGCTCCTGGTGTGTCGCTTGATGCGTGTCAGCAGTCTTGTTGTGAGCCTGTCACGGCTGTCGCCTGCATACCCCCAAAGTCGCACTTGTCTGCCCAGCTGGCGCAACGCCGCCAGATTCATGGAGGCCAGCTGCAGCTCCGGCAGCGTTCTCCAGGCTCTGGAGGCAATCGGCAGATTGGAGCGTCGTTTGTTGTCGCTAAGACTCAGGGTGCCATCTGCGATCCACTCCGGAATCAGCACCACCAGCACAGCAATCAGGCCATAGAGCTCTACAAGGCCACTCGGCAGTGGATGCAGACGACGAGGGGGCTTGGGCTCGGGAATGGTGGGCACGCCGCGCGAGGAGACCAGTCGCTACCAACCTTGCCAGGTCGGTTTGACCAGAGGGGAGGGAGTGGTCAGATCGCCAGGGTTCCCCTCAGAAGGGGAGCGCTGACCTGTGCTGGAGGGCTAGGAGAAGGATCACGCCAGAGAAATGGACGCTCATGATCCGGCTTTGGTCTCAGAGCAAAGGCCATCGCGAAGACCAGGATCACCGTCAAAGCGATCACGGCGATCACCACCCTGTCGGGAAGGGAGTCATTCATGTCTGTAGCTGAATTGGACTGTTGTCACCACGCAAGACGCAGTGACTGATGCTCCAGTCGTAATGGTTCCAGACCTTAGTGGGTAAGCGATAGTCGGACCCTTCAAAGGCATCGAGGCTGATCCCTGTGGGCATGGCGGAGCAGTAGGGCCTGCTGCCAGGACGCGCCAGATATTGCTGGTGGTAAGACTCGGCGAAATGGAAGGTTCGGTCGCCTGCGATTTCGGTCGTGATGCTGTCCCGTTCGGCCTGAGTCAGAACCTGTTGGTACCAGTCGCGACTGGCCAGGGCCAGTTGCATCTGCCGAGGGGTGGTGGTGTAAATCGCGGATCGATACTGACTGCCCTGGTCATTGCCCTGGCGGTCCCCTTGCGTGGGGTCATGACATTCCCAGAACAGTTTGAGCAGGTCGCTGACGTCGATGGCTGGGGTGCTGTAAACCACGCGCACCACTTCGGTGTGACCAGTCCGTCCGCTGCAGACCTGCTCGTAGCTGGGAGATGGAGTCTGGCCGCCGGCATAGCCCACGGCTGTGGAGACAACACCGGGTAACCGCCAAAAACCTTTTTCAGCGCCCCAGAAGCATCCGCAACCAAAAACAATTTCTTCCTGGTCCTCCATCAGCGGAGCCTTGAGTGGCGTTCCGAGAACAACGTGACGTTCGTCAGCGTTGCCGTCTGATTGTCCTTGCTGAGAACCCGTGAGCCAGTTGGGCAGCATCACATCCTTGTCTGTGTGGCAACCCTAGGCAGATGTCATCGGATCGAGGCGGATGTGATTGAGCAGTGTGGTGACGAAGGCGAACAGCAGAAACGGAACGCTGAGCACAAGAATCAAGCCGACTCCCACCAGGGCAAACACCGGTCTTGAAGACCCCATCAGGGCCAGCCCTGCTGCAAGGCTCACAAAAATCACAGCCATCCAGGCCAGGATCTGTCCGTAGATATCCCCGAAGGTCAGGGTGCAGCGGACCGAGAAAGGGGTTCCTGACGTCATGGTTCGGCAGCAGAGACTCCAGCTAAGCCGAGGCACCAGGGTTTGTCGCCCGTTCGTTGCGCAACCTTTGCGTCAGGCCACCGTTTCCAGCCGTTCCGCGGCCTGTTCCCGTTCCCACAAACTGCGGTAAAGGCCCTGTTCCTGAATCAGATCGGAGTGGTGTCCCTGTTGCACCAACCGTCCCTGATCCAGCACCAGAATCCGGTCGCATGCCGCGGCTGCCGACAGTTGATGGCTGATCATCACAATCGTGCGTTGTGTTTGGCGTCGGACCGAATCGAGAATCTCGGCTGCGGTGTTGTTGTCAACGCTCGCCAGTGCATCGTCCAGAACCAGAACAGGAGTCTTCAGCAGCAAAGCCCTACCAAGGGCGGTGCGCTGCCTCTGACCTCCACTGAGCGTGATTCCCCGTTCTCCCACAAGCGTGTTCATGCCATCGGGAAATCCGCGCACATCTCCCAACAGGCGGGCCTGTTCCGCGGCTGCCTCAACCCGTTCGATGTTGGCTTCGGGTTCGCCATAGCGCAGGTTGTCCGCCAGGCTGCTGGTGAACAGATAGCCCTCCTGGGGAACGAGGGCGATCTGTTCGCGCAGGTCATTCAGGCGCACGTTGGTGAGATCATGCCCATCCAGGAACAGCTGATTGGCGGGCACTTCCACCATGCGACCCAGAGCGCGGGCCAGCGTGGTCTTGCCACATCCGACTGGACCGACAACGGCCACCAGTTCGCCTGAGTGAATCTGGAAACTCAGGCCGTTGAGGGTGTCGCAATCGGATCCGTCGTAGCGGATGTGCAAGTTGCGAGCCTCCAACTCTCCGCGCACAGGCAGCTCCAGATGCTCTGGTTCGATCGGATCTCGGATCAGCGGTTGTCGCGACAGCAGTTCCTCTACACGTTCCAGGCTGACCTGTCCGGTTTGGAAAGTATTGAGCGTGAAGCCAAGCAGAGCGGTGGGAAACACCAGTCGCTCCACGTAAAGGATCAGGGCCACCAGGCCACCGATCGACAGGGTGCCCTGCTGGAGCTGCCCGCTTCCAAGTGCAAGCAGCAACAGTAGCGAGATTGACGAGATGCCTTCCAGTAAAGGGAAGAGGGTGCTGCGTGTGCGTGCCAGCTGAATGGCGGTGTCGCGATAACCGCGGTTGCGAGAACTGAAGGCATTCAGTTCCTGTTGTTCCTGGCTGTAGATCTTGATGGCGGCGATCCCTGACAGGTCTTCCTGAATGAGTTCACTGAGACCTGCCAGCGCTTCCTGTTGGCGACGCTGTTCGCGCATCATTCGCCCTCCGAACAGGCGAACGGCGCCGAGCATCACTGGATAGAGGGAGATTGCAGCAACGGTGAGACCGGGATCAATCGCCAGCATGGCCGGCAGCGTGAAGGCGTAGGCCAGAACGGTGTTCGTCAGGCTGAGCACTGCAAAACCCAGGAGCCGGCGCACGTTTTCAACGTCGCTGGTCGCACGGCTGATCACTTCACCGCTGCCTGTTTGTTGAACCCATCCAGGCTCCTGTTGAAGCATCTGATCAAACAGCTTTTGGCGAAGCTCAACCTCCACCTGCCTCCCGACTCCGAAGACCAGCTGGCGTGAGATCAGCCTCACCACTCCCATGCTCGTGGCGAGCAGCACGATCCAGCCAGCCTGTGCAAGTACATCGGAGAAGGCGAAACCCTCCTGGAGGTCATCAATCACCCGCCGAACCTCAAGGGGGATGGTGACGCTGAGGATGTTCACGATGACCAGAGCGATCGCACCCATCAGCACCGTGCGGCGATGGGGCTTCAGGTAGCGGCCGATCAGATCGAGGCGAAAAGCGGCCATCGCGAACCCTGAACAACGGCCAACCTAAGCATTGAGATGATGCTCAGGAGAGCGAAAATCTCCGGCAAGGGTTGCGATTGGCGTTGAACTGGCCATCGCATCCTTTTTAAGGGATAGTGTTGAAGTCCCCATCACCCGGCCCGGAGTGCATCTGCACCCGGGCTTTTTTCTGTCCGTCGATCTCCAGGCTCCAGGCCTCTTTTTCCCATGGTCTCTGCAACTGTTTCCTGGCCTCAGACACTGGAGCTTCTGCTTAACGGCGGAGTGCTCGTTCCTGATCAGGCAGCGGCATTGATGAGGGCCTGGCTCTCCGAGGAACTCACGCCAGTGCAAACAGGGGCGTTTTTGGCCGCCATACGGGCACGTGGTGTCAACGGCGGAGAACTCGGTGCCATGGCAGCGGTGTTGCGTGAAGCCTGTCCTCTGCCGGGGGCAAGGCCGGACTTGTTGATGGTCGATACCTGTGGCACAGGGGGTGACGGTGCGGACACCTTCAATATCTCCACAGCCGTGGCTTTTACAGCTGCAGCCTGCGGTGCTCATGTGGCCAAGCACGGCAATCGCAGTGCCAGTGGCAAGGTGGGCTCAGCGGATGTGCTCGAAGGGCTTGGCTTGCATCTGCAGGCCCCTGCGGTTCAGGTGGTGCATGCTCTTTCTCAGGCCGGAGTGACCTTCCTCTTTGCGCCGGCATGGCATCCAGCTCTGGTGAATCTGGCTCCACTTCGCCGCAGTTTGGGCGTGCGCACGGTTTTCAATCTGCTGGGGCCTCTCGTGAACCCCCTGCGACCCAATGGTCAGGTGCTTGGCGTGGCCACCGAAGACCTCCTGGATCCGATGGCGGAGGCACTCCAGAGTCTTCGCCAGGAGCGAGCCGTCGTGGTTCACGGTGCCGGTGGTCTGGATGAAGCATCGCTGGCCGGACCCAACGCCCTGCGC
>QCTJ01000058.1 GCA_003211205.1 Synechococcus sp. AG-673-F03 | reverse complement strand
CACCTATTCCGACAATCAACGCTCCAAGCGGTATTACAAGAACGGCGAAAAACAGTTCGCTGTCAAGCATCGAGCCGCTGGTCGGTGGAAGCCAGGAGCTGGTCCTGATCCTTGGCCGCTGTACTTCGAGAACGAGGCCTTGGCAGGCCTGGACTTCTTCGACTCCGATGGCGTCGTTTGGGAGTTCGAAGGCGAGAAGTGCTGCGAGTTGGCTGCGCAGGGCGGCCTGTTGGCGGTCAGCCAGCCTGGCCATGCTCACAAGCCAGAACAGCGTGCTCCTCGGTATCAGCGGCTTAAGGAGGCCGGTTGCACTCGCCTGATCTACGTCGCTGACAACGACGAAACAGGCGAAAAGAAGGCCGCAGAAGCCGTCAAAGGTGCGGAGTTAGCCGGATTAACGATCACGGTGATCTGCGCCCAACACGTTTGGCCTGGCCTGCCGCCGGGCGGCTCTATTGACGATGCTCCCGGCACCGTTGAAGAGCGGGTCGCGGTTCTTGAGAAATACGTCGCCGATCCCCCGGCTGTTGAAGCTGAAGCCGAACCGGTTTCAGTCCCGACCGCATCGGAGCAGTCCCGGCCAGATGCCTCGATGGCATCCGCGGCGCAGAGACCCTGGGTGTCACCGAACAGGTGGCGGCCGGGCGGGATCAGTTCACCTTCAACCGCTTGCTTCCACCGGTCATGGCCGCGGCGGTTGAGATGGTTCAAGAGGACCTGCCTAGCGACCCCCTCTCTGCCTGCCTGACCTATTTGGTCGGACTCACCGGCCTGCTCAAGATCGGCACCAGGGCCAGCAGTTCGTTGCGGCACCACGTGCCCATCAATCTGTTCTTCGCGCTGGTTGCTTGGTCTGGCGTGGCCAAGAGTCCGCAGAAGCGAAAGCTGGTGGAGCGTCCCGCGGCCGGGATCATCAAGGACGCTCGCGAGTATCACGATCGCGAGATGCGCCACTGGCGGCAGCAATGCAAAGAGATCAAGCGGAAGGAAGACCGACCGCCGGAGCCGAAGTGTGTTCTGCCGCATCTGACCGACTACAACGCCGCGTCATTGGCCGCTCAGTTGATGGAGCACGACAAGAAGGGGCAGCCCATCTTGTTGATCCGCGATGAATTAGCGGGCCTCTTGAAAGCCATTGAGCACGACACCAAGTCAGGGACGGGTCAGGCGGAAGCCCAGCTTTTGGAACTATTCGAGGGTGATGGCTTCACCAGCGTCAGGGTCGAGGCGGGGCTGCGTTGGTTCAGCCGATCCCACGTCAGCCTCTTCGGTTGCATACAGCCGGAAGTACTCCGGGAGCTGATTAACAGCGATGGAGATGGTGACGATTCCACCGGCAAGTGGGCTCGATTCCTGTTCTGTCGACTGCCTGCCCGGCCGCTGGCACTCATGGACGCGGACCCAACCCAGGCGGAGATCGATGCGCTGATGGCCGCGGAGCGCATGCTCCAGAAGTACGCCGAGGCCGCATATCGGTTGCCGCCGAAGGCCTATCACCTGGATAAGGATGCTCGGCGTTACTTCCACGAGTGGTTCCGTAAACACCAGCAGACCGCTCTGCTGCCGGGCACGCCGCCAGTCATCAGATCCATGCTGATGAAGACCTCGGCCCACGCTCTGCGGCTGGCCGGGGCTCTGCACATCGCCCAGGTGTTGGAGCTTGGTGACGCCGCTCCGCTGAAGATCGGTGGCCGGGAGGTTGAAACGGCGACCGCCATCGTCGATCAACTTCATGAGGAGACCTGCCTGTTCCATGACCGGGCGGAGACAGATGAGCTGCTGCTGATGCGGCATGTGCACGCTCTCGGCGATCGGGCCGATGGGTGCACTTGGCAATGGGCAAAGAGGAAAGGCGGCCGCAGGATCCGGGCCATGCGGGTGGAGAAGTTCGCAGGGGCTGTCAATCAGCTTGTGGTCAACGACTACGGCCGAGTGGTGTGCGATCAGCCCCTGACCTATCGCGCTCTGAAGCCCATGACCCAGTAGCGGACACAGCGGACACAGGCAGGCACATCACCGTGTCTGCTCTCTGTCCAGCTGTGGCAACCGGTCTCGCCAAACGGACACGACAGACACAGTGGGTTCCACTCCCACACGAGGCCGAAATCGATCGGGTGCTGGGGTGTGTGTCTGCGTGTCTGATTCTCCGGGATCACATGCAATCACTGACTTTTTGGCAGGCACAGGCCCGTGTCTATTGCGTGTCTGCCGTGACTATCAATCGATCATCAACTCAATGAACCGCGAACAATTCGATGACGTCCTTCACGAGTGATCTGCTGTCTTTCAATCCCAGGCATTGAAAGCAAGAAGTTCAGATCTTCGCCTCAAGTCAAAGACCCGATGAGGCACTCCCTTTAAGGGCAGTGAAATTTCTTGGGAATCCCCCGATGAGGTGATGTGTGACCCCCGCGACTGCTCCAAGATCTGTAACTAGCCAGTTGAGTCCTCATGCCCACAGCCCTGCTTTTCATTACTGGGGTCCTGACCGGGGTGATCGTTGGTTTCATCCTCAGCAGGATGTTTGGCCGGTCAAGGACTGCTGGGAGCACTGGAAATTTGCAGCTGCTGGAAGAGCGGCTCGGGCAAGCCAATGACGGCCTTGGCAAGTTCAGCCTTCAGCTGGAAGCACAGAATGCAGAGATCAAGCAGCAGCAACAGCAGCTCCAAGAAGCCAAAGAGGAAGCAGCAGTCAGCCGAACTCAACTCGATGCAGTGACCAAGGAGCGTGACGGCCTGAAAGCATCACAACAGAGCACCAACACTGCGTTAGAGCAGATCCGGTCTGAGAAAGAAGCTCTCAGCATGCAAGCCGCTGAAGTCACAGAGAAGCTCAGGTCACAGGAAACCCAAACCCAATTCCTTGAGAAGGCACGCACTGACCTGGTGACACAATTCCGCTCACTTAGTGGCCAGATGCTTGATGGTTCCCGTGAAGCACTTTTGAAGAGCACAAAAGAAACAGTTAGCGAGCCGTTCGCCAAGCAAGTGCAGCAATTGCGCCAGCAGGTGGAGTCGTTGCAGAAGGATTCCAATGCCAAGCTGACGGTGTTAGCGGAAACCACTCGCGATCTACGCCAGCGGAGTGAAGACGTACAGGGTGCAGCACAGCAACTCACCTCAGCTCTGCGCTCTCCGAATGTGAAGGGCCAGTGGGGGGAAGTGAACCTGCGCCGGATCTTGGAGTTTGTTGGATTGATCGCCTACTGCGACTTCGACGAGCAGGTGCACGTGGGCACCGATGAGGGTGCATACCGGCCGGACTGTGTGATCACAATCCCAGGTTCACGTCGCTTGATTGTTGATTCCAAGGCACCGATCGAGAGCTATCTCGATGCGTTGCAGGCCACCGATCAAACCCAACGGGAAGCAGCGCTCACCGAACACCTCAAGAAGGTGCGAAGTCATATAGATCTGCTGAGCAAGAAGGATTACGCGGGCAAGCTCAGCTCCTTGGGCCAGGTCGTAGATGGGGTGGTGCTGTTCATCCCCGTTGAAGGCGCCCTATCGATGGCACTGGAGCGGGATCCTCAACTGTTGGAATACGCCTTCAGCAAGAACATCATCCTCACCTTCCCCACCAGCTTGCTAGCGATCCTCAAGGGATTGGCGATGACGATTCAGCAAGCTGAGATCGCCAAAAACATCGATGAGATTCAGGCGCAGGCAGTCGAGCTGCATAAGCGCTTCTCTACCTTCATCGACAAGTTCAATGACATCGGCAGCAATTTGAACCGATTGAACAAGAGCTTCAACGCAGCGGTGGGATCAGCTCAGAGCCGACTACTGCCTCAGGGTCGACGGTTTGCAGAGCTGGCCGGACAGAGCGGAGAGATCGAGACGAGCGATCAAATTGATGAGGTGGTGCGGGAGATTCAAGCGGGGGAATGAATGGTCGGCATGGAATCCCGGGTGAAGGACGTGTTTGGAAAGAAGACTGAAGTGATCCGTCAAGAGCTGGGCTCGAGTTGATGGTGCGATTGACAACATGATCAGCGCAGCAGACGATCCAGCTTCTTCTGAATGAGCGCTGGCAGCCGCTGCTCGGCGGCCTTGATCAAGACACCATGGAAATCCAAGCTGGTTTGCTGTGTTGGCCTGTTCTTGAAAACGAACGCAGGCGAGATCTGGCTTTTGATGCGGTAACGGCGATAGACGCCGCCGGTCAGTCTCTGGCTCTGACCTGGCTTGATCAGAAAATATTGCTCTCGGAGTGATGCGTTTGAGCTGTTGAGTTGATTGACAAGCTGTTGAACCTTCCGGCCCTTGAGATTTCCTCTGCTGTCGATGAATTGTGATCCTGCCCGGCTGGAACGTACCGGCACCGGAATTTCATCGACGCCATACCTGGCACGCAATGCGCCGGCGAACGATGTTGGTGCGATGGGTTTAGTTGAAACCCCGCCAGTTTTGTCAGTTGGTGCAAGGTAACGGCTCGGTGGTGTGCCGTTTGCTTTCTCGCTGATTCCGATCAGAAGGCCATAACCACCGTTCTGAATCTTGAAATATGGCGACCGCAGCGTGAATGGCGTCACGGCACCATATTGCTGCTTCATCTCGTCTTGCAGAATCTCACGAGCATCGAAACCGAATGATTTCAAAGCTGACTTAGCTGCATCTGGCAGATATGCCTTCTCGATGAGATCTAGCTGCTTGATCAATCCATCGACGTTGAATGTAATTGCTTTCGACATCTGCCGTGATGTAACTAACCAAAGAATAACTTCTATGTACGTCGATGATGATCTTCCGGCTCATGTAGACCGTTGTGAATGTCCTTTAATGAGCCCACAAGCCAGACGGGCACTAAGAATCAGCGAGTGCCGTACGACTGCGTAAGGCTTGAACGACCGCATCTACCGACCAAAACATCGGCGACCTGCGGCCACGCAGCCGATAGAACTCTCGTCCTGGCAATAGGACGCCTTCAGCCCGAAGCTTGTCTAATGTGCTGCGGCTCATGCCGACTTCTTCGCAGAGCTGGATGGTGCTGACAAATTGATTTCTCATTTGACTTCTTGACAAGGAGCAATATGTTTTCAAATTACCAAAAAAGATTTACGCCAATCAACCAAGCATCAGCTCGTCAATATTGGCTGCAACAGCTTCCCAGGGTCGTTCATCATCGGCATAAAGCGATTCAGGGCTAATCGCTTTATTGGTCAGGGCTGAACCAGAGAACGTCGCACCAAAGAGA
>QCTJ01000057.1 GCA_003211205.1 Synechococcus sp. AG-673-F03 | reverse complement strand
GATCCTGGCCTAACTCGTCTCCATGGCTGCTGGGAAAGTTGATTTTTACGTACGATCCTCCCAGTCAATGGCCATACTTGAAGGACATCAAACGATTTGAGTGATTTTGGTGCTGAGCTTTAATGACGCAATTCGGGAGAACATTCCGGGTGTTGAGTCCTTCGATTCAGATGATCTTGATCAGCTGACCGAACTCTTTTCTATGGAGTACTCAATCAAGACGGCAGAAGAGTTTAAGAGTAGGTTTGTCTGCTCAAAAAAGCTGATTTGGACAGATTCTGACAATGCAGAAATTGATGGTTGCGACTCTTTTGAATTCAACGAGTTACTGATTTACATCAAAGAGATCGATACACCACCTTGTTAGTGAAAAGACTTGGACAGCTTTACAGGGGCAGCCTCCTATTTGGCTCAACCCCGCAGCTAGCAATCTAGGGATTGATTCGCCATTCTCTCCAGATACCAAACAAGGACCGCTAACTCGTTGATCGCCACATATCGAAGATTGGAATTGGCTGGTTGATAAATGATCAGCAAGGAAGTGTCTGCAGCTTCACCAACGCGAATCCAACAGCTTATGCCCAAATGGTCGTGGTGGAAAAAGCAATCATTCACACAGAGTGTTAAGAACCTCTGCATTCGGCGGGTGGGGGAATTCCTTTGTCTATTTATTTATCACTTCTGGTGATACCAAAGAACATCGTAAACCACGTGAAAGCAATCAACAAGTAAAGTATGTTGCTTGGTGAGGTTAAGAAAAGGAGGAGAGATTTGCCCGTCCCTCCTCGTCCATCATCACCACTAATAAGTGGCTTTAATAATCTATTAATCAGAGCAGACAGCCGTGGGTGGGATTACCGTATCTAGTTCAGTGCAAAATCTTTTCTTTGATTTGTGTTGTTTGACCAGCAAGTCTGTAGCTGGGACCAATTGGGCAAGCCAAAGCGCGAAATGGCTTGTGTTTTCCCTCACGAATGAACTCACCAATTGGTTCAGCGTGGGCGGTGTGGATTTCCATTCGGAACGTACCAGGAAAATGATTGTCAGCGGATTACTGCTCAGATGTTCGATTGAGCCTGTAAATACTTAAAGCGAGTACTCCAGAGGAGAAGCTTGCGAGAAACAAGACTAGGATGTCATCCGTCATTGCTTGGCTATTCGATTGATCTTGTAGATGTTGAGAGTGAAACAAGCAGTTGCAAAGCTGATGAATAGAACGAGCAGATCAGTTGTGTTCATTCTGAAAAGACTTGTGCGCCAACCCTAGTCAACTTGATTCGTTGAATGAATGCGTAAAACCGAACCCTTATCGAAAACCTGCAGCGCCTCTCGCCTGTATTCCAAAGCACATATAGCTATCAAATATTTTTCACCATATTTAGTTGACTACAAGAGATCAAAATTGATTAACTCTTGATCCATATCAGGAGCCTGATCCATGGTGCCTAGCTCAATCAAGCCCGCTTCTCGATCAACAACGCGATTCGACAACGAAATGCCGTCATTTGAGCAATCAGTCAAAAGCGATATAGCGCTTAAACAAATGACCAATGCCATAGCTGATAGCGAACGCAGCATCGAACGGAAGCAGGTCCATACATGATGTCGCCTGAGTCCATAGCGGAATCAGGCCAGCCAATCTGTTCCTCAGTCCTACAGGCGCTTGCTTCCGCACAACAACATCGAAGCTGGGGAAACAAAGCAGAAGTCAGGCGGATGGAGACCACCTGAACGAGAGAAGGAGACTTATGTCAACCGCTGAACTTCCTGCCAGTGGGAAATCTCAGCCTTCAACTTGGCGGCTGTAGAGCTTCGAACTGATCGCCATCAGCATCAGGACAACAAGACTGATGGACAGAATTACGAGGCTATCGATGGTCCTTGACCGCGACTAGATCAAGATCACTCTCGCAGAGATTTAATCCGAACTGACCATCTCAACCTGGACAGTCAGCTGATCACTGAGCGGGGCGAGCTGCCTTGTAGAGGCTGAGCGTGAAGCAAGCAGCGCCGAAACTGACGATCAGGACTAGGAGATCAGAGGTGCCGAACATGAGCTTTCTACAGATGAAAATACGTTAAGCGGACCATTGCGGAATGTAAAGCGGGTATCCGTAACGGCTTTCGCGGTCCGCGTTGTCAGGTTCCAGCTGGACAGTGATCTGCTCTTGGTTCTTACGATCAAGCCACTATTGGCATTGACATGGAACCCATCACTTGGCTGGTCATCACCTGGGCAACCTACGGCGCTCATAGAACCACTGCTGCTCTGGAGAAGATCCCGCAAGCCTCCATGGAGCAGTGCATGGAGAATTCCAGGGTGATCCAGGGTTGGCAACCCAAGGCGAGTACTAAGTGCATTGAAGGCGTTCGCGGCTTCTGATCCACTGCTGCCTTCCATGAATTCGGGCGTTTGACTTGCTTTGGAGAACAGTCCTGCCTGCTATGGATCTATTGATTAGTGAGCTAATAACTTTTTCTGCAAGGCTAAGCAGTCCAAAAAAATTGCATTCTGGCTGCCCGATGATTTCGCCTTAATAATAAAAGGCGTTATCAGACGGGTTTTGATAAACAGCACCGCCACATGTCGTAGCAACTCTCCAAAGTGCTTTGTGAATCGGTGTAGGATCATATCTCACAAGCTCGGGAAAGTGTTGTTTTAAGAGCTTCGATCCATGCCAAGCATTGTAATGCGGAATCGATGAATTGATGTGGTGACAAACATGAGTGGAGCCGATTCCATGATGCAGCAGATTCAAAATTGGACCGTATGGGCGATCAACTGTTTGAAGAGCTCCTTTCGACCAAGACCAAGTTTCACTTGAGAAATGTGGAATATCTTGATTTGTATGTTGAAGCCAGGTGTATGTTGTAAGCCACATATTGATTACCACGTACGGCAATCCATACAAGCAGACTATCCGAACCAAGGAGTATTGAATTGATGCCGCGATCAACAGAGAAATCATGGATAGCAAGCCGATATTGGATCGCGTCATCCACTTCTGGAATGATTTTTTAAATAGGCGCTTCTTGCTAGTGCTATTGCGTTTGCGATTCCAAAAATGACTCGTAGGTGATTCATACGCTTCCCCTCCAGTCACACCAAAAAATAGATACAGCGGCCAGCCAATAATGAGATGGCTGAAGAGAGAAATAATCCCGAAAATGACTGGATTTAGATTTTGCTTCAGCTGTTCTGTGATTTTTCCTGTCGGTGATGTTGCTCTTGACGGTACGTGGGTTTGTCCTTTCTCTAGGTGATTGCAGTGTGCGTGATGCACGGCATGGCTGTGTGCCCAGCTGTAATAAGGCACAAGTAGAATGCTGTGGAGCACAAAGCCCACAGCTCCTTCAATGCAACGATTGGGGTGAAAGGCGTGATGACCACATTCATGGGCGATAACCCAGCAGCCCATCGCGACCGTGCCGGTAATGACGCTATACAGGAGCCACAGGGGAAAGGCTGCTGCAGAAAGTGGGATCTGTGTACCAAGGCCAACAGCCAAAATTGAAAGCCCTGCTGACATGGCCAAAGATGTCCACGCCTTTGCCGGGTTTAGCTTCGAGAGCTCCGGTGGCAGGGTATTGAGTAGCTCCGCTCTTGTGGGATAAAAAATTTTTTTAGGAATGTATTTTGAAGTTGCTTTTGCGGGGCTGATCGTTTTTGTAAATGTCAATATAGGTCCTAGGGGAAAGCAAACAGGTTGGGTCTCATCCCACAATATAGTTTCCAGTTCCGCCGTTTGTGGGTGCTAGGGATAAGTGTATGATGGATCCTGCTTGTAAAGCTTCCCGACTCGGTTTTCAGGGTGAAGGATAATATCGTTTATTGGCTCTTAATTGATTGTCTGGGCAAAGGTAGGAATTGAAGTTGTTGATCTTTTGTTTGATTTTGTGCTCGACGCGATGAAGCTGGCTTTTGTGGAGAGCTGTATGGCAGCTCGAGTGGTGTTCTTTTGAGAATCCATTCTTCTATAGGCCCTTGGCCAATAATGTGTTTTTCTATTATTTATCCAATTCTAGTGAGTTGAACTTCTGCGTACCAAATTCCTTCTGTTCAGACAATAAGAATGGGCCCTCGCTTCAAGCGCTGGGGCCTTTTCTTTTTCTGGCTGGTAGCACTCGCGGTCAAAGACGTGAGACCGAGAACATGAGTTGGGGCGATAGGGATACCGCCCCCTTTCCTCTTCAACCAACAAACACATAAGCCTCCAACGTCGGACGGATTGGCTTTTTAGGCAATGCGCGAGGTCGAGCTGGCCTTTATCGGAGCTGGACTGCTGTGACCCGTAAGCGCGTTACTGCCAGCGAGAAGAAACAACGCCATGAATGGGCGGTGCGGCAGATAGACGCCGGAATGGGGCTCAGCGAATTAACTGCGCTTACTGCTGAAACATGGGGGTGCTCCCGCCGAAACGCTTCTGATGTCGTGGCTAAGGCCCACAAAGACTGGATGGAGGCGTTTAATCATCAGGAAATCAACCAGCGTGATCTCCTCTTTCAGCAGGTTGGACGATTAGAGCGCATCGCCCGCAAGGCAGAGAACTGTGGTCAATATGCGGCCGCAGTGGGTGCCATCACGGCGCTCAATCGAATGTGTGCCCTAGGCGCTGAACAAAGAGGATCCCCCGGTCATCCGTCGCATCGCTACCGGTTCTGCCCTTCTCAATCGGAGTTGCGGAAATCAGGAGGTTGGAAACGTGCCCGCCCAGGTGGTGAGTTTCGTTGGATCGAGGAAGCGAGCATTGAGATCAGCTCAACGCCATTCGAGAGAGCCTGGAGCAGCTTGAGGGAGGCACCCCAAACGTCATCGACTCTGATCAGTCCCAATCAGCTTCTTCGTCTTCGTACCGAGCTTCTAGTCGCCGTTGCTCTCGCTCGCGCATGAAAAAGCGGTATTCATCGATCTCATCTGCTCGTGCATTTTCCCAAGCATCCGCCCAACGCAGCAGGAGATCCTTCATATCCCTTTCGTAGACCTGCTGCTGCTTCCAAGCGAAGTAGAAGCAGAGCAGTCCAGGAATCACTGCGGCTAACAAGCCGATACAGCCGCACAGGGTTAACAGGCAGCCTGGCTTTTTAGGAATTGGGTAGCCACGGTTTTCGGCCCAAGCGATTGAGTACCGCTCACGGGTGCCTTTGGAAAGCTCCCGAAGAGGTCGTCATCAGGCCAGCGAATCTGTTCCTCAGTCACCGTCAGTGCTTCGGCAGGTGTCGCCGTCGTAGCAGCTGCGGATGGTGACGGTCCCCAGGGCTGCGGCGGGGGCCGAAGCCCCCAGCAGCAGAACCGCAACAAGCCCTGACGCCAAAGCGGAAGAGCCGACGTGCCGATCAGGGACCACCAGCGTGATTGCCTCCACTCTTTCTGTCTTCGAGGACGCCCATCACCAACGTGTGCAGCTGTACGCAGGACTTGTCCTCCTCAGGATCTGATGGCAGCTCGCCTGACTGAAGCGCTCTGCATTCGTCCATCAGCTGTTTCATGCCTATGGCTCTGATGGTCCCGCCAGGTTCAATGCCAAACACCACTTCATCAGAAGGCCAGACAAGACCTTCGCGGCAGGCTGCTGTGAGCAGGCAGCCTGCAGGGCAAGGACAACAATTGCAGCGGTTCGAAGCCTTGTCATCGCTGCCCCTCGTCTGACTTGGGCAAACCGTTTCCACTATTGGATTTTTTGCTGGTGAAGGCAATGAGCAGGATGGCTGGTTGCCACATGTGTGTTCGCTGACGAAAGTATGTCTATCGAGATCAGAGGCGTTCAT
>QCTJ01000056.1 GCA_003211205.1 Synechococcus sp. AG-673-F03 | reverse complement strand
CCAGATCAGGGATCCAGTCGCACAGTCGACCGACTGCTCGTCCTTTGAGTCCACAGGGCACCACGGATTCGAAACCCTTCAGATCGCAGGTCACGTTCAAAGCAAGACCGTGCTGCGTGATCCAGCGACGGCAACCGACACCGATTGCCGCCACCTTCTGCTGATCGAGCCAGACCCCTGTGAGTCCTTCGATCCGTTCCCCCTGGAGGCCGAGACGCTGCAACACATCAATCACCACCTGTTCCAGCTGACGGAGATACCAGTGCAGATCAGTGCGACGACGGCGCAGATCCAGCACCGGGTAAGCCACGAGTTGACCGGGTGCATGATGCGTGACTTCCCCACCACGATCGATGCGGTGCAATGGAGACGGCGGATGCTCCGGATCGAACAGCAGATGGTCTTCACTGGCGCCTCGGCCGAGGGTGTAACAGCTGGGGTGCTGCAGCAGCCAGACCGCTTCGGCGGCAGTGTCCGCATCAGAGGAGTTTTCTGAGTCCAGGAGCAACCGCTCCTGCCAGCAGCCCTGCAGATTCCAGGCCTGCTGGAACGGCACCAGCTGTTCAGGCTGAAAAAGAAATGCCGAAGACCCGGTTCCGGAATCCGATGGCGTCACTAGCTTTACGTTAGGCGCAGGCACCGGAGGGATGCATGAAGCTTTTGATCCATGGTCGCAATCTGGATGTGACTCCCGCATTACGGGACTACACCGAGACGAAGCTTGATCGGGCGATCCATCACTTCAATGACCTGGTTCAGGAAGCAGATGTGCATCTGTCAGTGGCTCGCAATCCCCGCGTGCCGCAGCAGACGGCCGAGGTGACGGTCTTCGCCAACGGCACCGTGATTCGTGCCCAGGAACGCAGTGAGAATCTCTACGCCAGCATTGACTTGGTGGCGAGCAAGCTGGCACGGCAGCTGAGACGCTTCAAAGAACGCCACAGCGACCACCACCACAGCCCTGGTCACCGGGCCACCGAGACCCCAACCACCGAAGCGGTGCTCGATGACAGCCCCGTGGACGGTTCACTGCTCGAGGGGAAAGAGGCTCAGCTACCCAGCCCTGGTGTGCGGCGCAAGTACTTCGCCATGCCGCCGATGACGCTGGATGACGCTCGCACCCAGCTGGATCTCATCGACCATGACTTTTATCTGTACCGCGACAGTGAAAGCGGCGAGCTGCAGGTGATTTATCGGCGCAACCACGGTGGCTATGGAGTGATCCAGGCACGCAACTGAACCTTTCGTGGCGGCTTGATCCGTCGTTTGCTCAGCGATGACCAAGTCACCGCGCCGGCAGGACCTGCCGGACATCCCCCCTCTGATTCACCAGGCTCTGCTCAATCCACTCCTGCAAGAGGAGGAACTGCTCACGCTCTGCGACGCATCCAAGCAACTGGGATTCGGCGGCGTGTGCGTCAGCCTCATCCATCTCGAAGCAGTGCGCAGGCGCCTGGGGGGCCAGGGACCGGTGACGTTGATCGCCACCGTTGCCTTTCCATTCGGAGCACTGCCCGCCGAACTGAAACAGGCCCAGGCCGAATGGGCTGCTGCCCATGGAGCCGAAGCCCTCGAAGTCACACCGGACTGGTCAGCTCTCGTGAACGGTCGCGCCAACGGTTTCGCCGAGGAGCTGGCAGCGATCGCAGCACTGGATCTACCGATGACCGTGGTGATGGATATGAATCAGCTGAATGAGGCGCAGCTTGCTCTGGCAGCGGAGGCCGCCATGGATGCAGGGGCTGCATCTCTGCAGGCCGGCAACGGATTTGGAGCAGCGGTCTCCGCCAATCAGATCAGAGAATTACGGCAGCTCACCCGAGGCCGTTGCGCCATTAAGGCCGCCGGAGGGATCCGCGAGCTTGAACAGGCGCTTGATCTCGTGGAAGCAGGAGCCATCGCCCTTGGCACCGGTCACGGTCCAGCGTTGGTGAAAGCCCTACGACAACAGCAATGAGTGGGGACAAGCGCTTGTCCGGACTGGCTCTCAAGGTGGGGCCCCTCGGGGAGCATGACCGGCTGCTCACCCTGCTCAGTGATGAAGCCGGCGTGGTGCGACTGGCAGTGCCCGGAGCACGCAAACCACGCAGCAGCCTTGCCGCTGCAGTGCCGCTCACTCTGCTGGAACTGCAAGTGGTGGGTCGTCGCAGTTTGAAGAGGGTGCGTCAGCTGCAGGTCGTTCATAACTACAGCGGTGTTGGCAAGCAACTGGAAACACTGGCTGCTGCGCAAGCCCTGGCGGAACTGTCCATTGCCCTTGTGAGCGACTGCGACCCTGTTCCCGGGATGCTGGACGCAGTGCTGATCCATCTCGAGAGCTTCGAAGCCCTGAGCCGGTCCGACCAACCAGACGCGGATCTTTGCCTGGCCATGCTCGTGCAGGCAGGTGTGCATCTGCTGGCGCTGGGCGGCTACGGCATTCCACTGCAGATCTGCTGCCGAACTGGAGCAGAGCTGGCACCTCCGATCGGCCAGTGGGAATGGCGCTGCAGCCTTCTTCCTGAGGAGGGACTGGCGATCGGCTCCCTACCGGGCGCCACGCTTCAGTTCAACCCATCCGAACTGGCTCTGTTGCAACGGTTGCCCAGGGCGGAACTCCCCAGAAGTCGCGATGGCCAATTGATGGGTCCACGTCCGGTTTGGCTGAAGCTCCTGGCTGTCCTGGAATGCTGGTGTCGCACCCATTTACCCCGCCCGGTGCGCTCACTGGAGATGGTCGGCAACTGCATGCCGTCGCAGTAAGCGATCATGACCCGGACATTGCTAGAACCTTGAGCGGATCTCCCCTGAACAGTCCTGAGCCGGTCCTACCCACCGGCAACAATCCGGAGGGAGGCCGCGGGCTCCAGGCCGTGTTGCGCCTGAGCGACTTCCGCAAACTCTGGATCGGCCAGATCTTCTCCCAGCTGGCAGACAAGTTCTACATCGTGCTGATGGTCTTTCTGATCGATCAGCACTTGCTGCTGACCACCCAACAGAACGGCGTTCTTGCAGAGGTGGCCTCCGATTACGGACTCGACATCAGTACCCGTACCAAAGTCATCACGCTTCTGGCCACAGGAATCTTCGTGGCGAACACCCTGCCGGCGATGGTCCTGGGCAGCGTGGCAGGGGTGTGGGTTGACCGCTGGCCGAAACGACGGGTGATGGTGGCTTCGAACGGATTGCGGGCATTGATGGTGATGCTGACGCCTCTGTTCCTGATACCAGGCCCCCTGATCCTTGGACTGCCCTGGGGCTACTGGGGTCTGATCGGCATGACGTTTGTCGAATCGATCCTCACGCAGTTCTTCGCACCGGCCGAACAGGCAGCCATCACCCTGCTGGTGCCTGGCGAACACCTGCTGGCAGCGAATTCGCTCTACCAAACCACCAGCATGGGAGCCACCATCGTTGGCTTCGCGCTGGGTGAGCCGATCCTGCGAGCACTGAACCACCTGTTCAGCGCGATCGGCGTGCGCGGTGGTGAGTTCATTCTGCTGCCGTTCTGTTACGGCATGGCGGCCCTTAGCCTACTGGCGGTCCGCCACCGGGAGCAGGAGATCCACAACGATGGTCGATCGGTCTGGCACGAAATCGGAGAAGGGCTCCAGGTGCTGAAGCGCATCCCCACGGTGCGCAACGCCATGGTTCATCTGGTGTTGCTCTACAGCCTGCTCGCGGCTCTCTACGTTCTGGCCCTTCAGCTGGCAGGCCTGATTAGCAGTCTTGGCCCCTCTGGCTTCGGCATGCTGCTGGCGATGAGCGGCCTGGGCATGGCCCTTGGCGCCGTGATGATGGCCCAGCTCGGTCATCACTTCAGTCGCCGTCGACTCACCGCAGCAGGACTCGGCCTGATCACCTTTTCACTGGTGTTGCTCAGCCAGTTCAAAGGCTCACTCAACAGCACTCTGGCGTTCTGCGGAATCCTCGGGATCGGAGCCGCGCTGGTCGCCATTCCTGCACAGACCACCATTCAGGAGGAAACTCCGATCTCCCAGAGAGGCAGAGTCTTCGGCCTTCAGAACAACCTAATCAATATCGCCCTCAGCCTGCCGCTAGTGCTGGCAGGCACTCTGGTCAGCAGCATCGGGCTCAGTCCGGTGTTGTGGTTACTAGCCCTGCTGGCTCTTGTTGCCGCCTTGCTCGAACGACCTTGGCAGCGCTGCTAGCGTCGGCCATGGCCTGTGAATGGTGGCGGTGACGCATATTGCCTGGCTGGGCAAAAAAACTCCGTTCTGCGGCAATGTCACGTATGGGCTCAGCACAACGGAGGCCCTGAGGGCACGGGGTCATCAGACCAGTTTCATTCACTTCGATAATCCGAAGGCACCTGGCAGCAGCACATCGCTTCTTGCCAATGATCCCGATGTCAGCCTTCCATATCTGGTCAAATCGCAGGTCTACACGATCCCCTCGCCGGGTGCCCAGCGTGAGTTGAGGGAATCGCTGGAACGTCTGCAACCCGATCTGGTGCATGCAAGCCTCACGCTGTCGCCGCTGGACTTCCGACTGCCAGAGCTCTGTCAGCAGTTGGGAGTCCCCCTGGTGGCCACCTTCCACCCTCCCTTCGACGCCAGCCTCCGCAACCTGACGGCAGGAACACAGCAACTCACCTACCAGCTCTACGCACCGGCACTCTCCAAGTACGACCGGGTGATCGTGTTCTCCGATCTCCAAGCTGAATTCCTAGTGCGTCTTGGCGTGCGCGAAGACCGTTTAGCCGTGATCCCCAACGGGGTTGATACCAACCAGTGGAGTCCCTCAGCCCCACAGCCAGAACCTGGCATCACGCCACCCATCGGCAGCGCAATGCACCAGTTGCGCTGCCGTCTTGGTCAGGAGCGCGTCTTCCTCTACATGGGACGCGTTGCCACCGAGAAAAACGTGGAGGCTCTTCTGCAAGCCTGGCGTCTGGTCGCCATGCAGGGCTGTCGTCTGGTGATCGTTGGCGAAGGGCCTTTGCGCAGCACCCTGCAGAACAGTTACGACGACGATGACGTGCTCTGGTGGGGCTACGAAGCCGATCTGGCAACGCGCATTGCCTTGCTGCAATGCACCGAAGTGTTCGTGCTTCCATCTCTCGTGGAGGGGCTGTCACTCGCCTTGCTTGAAGCCATGGCCAGTGGCTGTGCCTGTGTGGCCACCGATGCTGGAGCCGATGGAGAGGTACTCGCTGGAGGAGCAGGAATCGTGATGAGCACCCTGGGCGTGACCAGCCAACTGCGCACTTTGCTTCCTGTGCTGCGTGATCAACCCGTTTTGACGCGAGAACTCGGTCGACAGGCCCGCACAAGAGTGCTGGACCGATACACCATCAGCCGCAATATCGACGCCCTCGAGCAGTTGTACGGAGACCTGATGCGTAGGGCTCCGCTGGCGGCTTAACGCAAAGCCCGTCCATGTTCGGCGGCAGCAATCACCGCTTCGATCAGAGCTGTTCGAACACCAGCGTTCTCCAATTTGCGCAGAGCCGCCATGGTCGTACCGCCAGGTGAGGCGACCATATCCTTGAGCTGAGCTGGATGGAGTTGCTGCTGATCAAGCAGTGCAGCCGTTCCAGCCAGGGTTCGATGAGCGAGCCGGTGGGCTTGATCGCGCGGCAAACCAGCAGCAACTGCGCCATCAGCCATGGCTTCGGCCACCAGAGCCACGTAAGCAGGGCCAGAGGAAGTCAACGCCAGAAACGCATCAAGCCTGGACTCCGGAAGCTCAAGAACTTCGCTCACTGGATCGAAGGCCTCCTTTACCCACTGACGCTGCTGCGCCGTGACACTTTCTGCAAATGCCAGTCCACACAACCCTTCACCCACCAAACAAGGAGTATTGGGAACCGCACGCACGCACGCACGTCCTGGGAATTGGCGCTGAAGACGCTCCAGAGTGACACCCGCCAACACAGAGATCAGCAGAGGCGACTGGCCTGATGGAGCTGGCCCAACACATTCGGCCACAGCGTCAAGCTGCTGGGGCTTGACCGCCAGCAACTGAACAGATGCATTCCAGGCATCCGTAGCCCTGGGGTCAGAAGCCGAAACAACGGTCAATCCATTGGGCAAATCAGAGGTCAGTCGGGAGACAGACGCCTCACTACCAACAACCCCGATGACATCGGCTGACTGAAGCTTGCCTCGTTCGATCAGAGGGAAGATCAGAGCCTGGGCCATCCGACCCAGGCCAATC
>QCTJ01000055.1 GCA_003211205.1 Synechococcus sp. AG-673-F03 | reverse complement strand
ACCGCCTCGACCAACCCTATGAACTCATCTACCAGCTGAATACGGAGGCCAATCTGCAGGCCGTGGAAAACGGCGATCTGGATCTTGCTATTGGTCCGATCAGCATCACTTCCGACCGATTGGCCAACCCCAGGATTGATTTCACCCAGCCTTACTTCCATGGCAGGGAGGGGTTGATGATTCCCGTCAAGCCGCCTGGGTTATGGGCAAGGTTCAAACCCTTTTTTGGCTGGGCGGCCTTGTCATCACTGGGTGGCTTGATGATCCTTCTGTTTTTGGTCGGCAATCTCATGTGGCTGGCTGAGCGTCGTCGCAACGCCGAGCACTTCCCCCGTCAGTACCTGCATGGTGTCGGTAACGGGATGTGGTTCGCTCTGGTAACCCTTACAACGGTTGGCTATGGGGATCGATCTCCCACAACCAGAGCAGGCCGCACCATTGCAGGGGTTTGGATGCTGATGTCGCTTCTGGCTCTGTCCTCGATTACGGCAGGTTTGGCCTCGGCATTCACCGTGTCGTTGTCGAGGTTGGAACCCTCTGCCATTCAGGAACGCACCGATCTGCGCGGCAAGACTGTTTCCGTAGTGGCCGGGACCACCAGTGGAACTTGGGCCAAAATTTACGGAGCCCGGGCCCGTGAATCCGTGAGCCTTGACCAGGCCATTGATCTGTTGTCGAAGGGTGAGGTTGCGGCCGTTTTGTTTGATGAGGCCCCTCTTCGTTATTACTTGCAGCAGAAACCTGAAGCGCCATTCAAAATGGCTCCCTTCGCGCTTGCGAATCAGACCTACGGGTTTGTGATTCCAATGAACAGCGCCTTGCGCACTCCGATTGATGTCGAGCTTTTGGAGATGCAGCGAAGCGGAGAGGTTAAGTCGATCACTGATCGGCTGCTTAGTTAATCCGCTGCTTCATTGATGGTGACTGCATGTACATCCCTGGCTTCAGCTGAGGGTTCCGTGGCGGCGTAGTCCGTCTTCGATCAGAAAGTTGGCCAGGCTGCTGCAGCTACGACCCTCGGCTAGTGCTTGCTGCTTCAGGCGACTCATCACCCCGCCTGCCAAGGTCACATTGAGTCGATCCGACTCCGCAGCATCAGCAACTTGGGCTGCTGTGAGATCGGTTGGCTCGTTTTGCAGTTGTTCCTGCAGCTCTTCCAGCAAACTTTTCAAAAATGACACGTTTCTGTGTTGATTGCGTAACTAAATCGTACCTTTTAGATGCCCGACAGCGTGGCGTAGCCTGGCGCGGTTTCTTGATCTGTCTGGATGGAGACTCTGCCTCTTGAGCTTGAGCCCGGTCAGGACCTCCATCTGGCTCTATCTGAGCTGGCGTTGCGGCAGCAGCTCAGTGGTTTTGTTCTCGGGGTCGTCGGCAATCTGTCTCAGGCCACCTTTCGCTGTCCTGGTCAACAGCAGCCAACGCGGATGAGTGGGGAGCTTGAGGTCATCACGCTGAATGGAACCTTCTCGCCCTCCGGCGTTCATCTTCATCTCAGCCTTTCAGATGGAGCCTGTCAGGTCTGGGGAGGGCATCTTGAGCCAGGCACCGTTGTGCTCAAGGGCGCCCAGCTTCTTCTCCGCAGAGCAGAACCATTCAATGACAGCGGAAAAAGTTGCTGACTATCCCCGACCACCAAGGCTGGAGGTCAGCCCTGATCATGTTTTGGTACGGGTCGGTGGAGACGTTCTCTTTGATGGCGTTGGATGCATGCGAGTGCTGGAGACCTTTCATCCACCGACGTACTACCTTCCAGCTGCCAGCACCAACCAAAAGCTGTTAGTTCCCGCTGTTGGACGTAGTTTTTGTGAATGGAAAGGAGTCGCTGATTATTTCGATGTTATTGCAGGAGAACAGCGTATTCACCGTGCTGTCTGGCGATACTCTTCTCCCACGGAGTCTTTTCAAGCCATTGCAGGTTGGTTCGCCCTCTATCCAGGATTGATGGATGGCTGTTGGCTCAATGGTGAACAAGTGACTGCTCAGCCAGGATGTTTCTACGGAGGCTGGATTAGCTCGGCAGTTGAAGGCCCCTTCAAGGGAGATCCACACCATCCAGAACTGATTTAGTCAAGATTATTAATCAACCATTGATCGAGGTCTGGATATCTAATAGATCAGTAAATTATGCATCAATCATCCATTGCATCTTAACTTTTTCGTAAAGCTGACGCTGCCTAGATGTTGTCACCAGGGTGTCGAGGCACAGCTTGTACCCAGACTGAGGATGACAGAAGATTTTCTGCGATGTTTCGGCAATCCACTCAATGAACCTCGAAGCACCAGTTTCGGGTAACTTCAGAGCCTCAATAAAGTTTTCTGACTCCAAACTCTCAATTTTGTGCAGACTTTCACGATAGTCCGAAAGCTGGAAAAGGAGAAACTGCTCACCCAACCAACAATCTTTGAGCGACAGAGATGAGCGCGCAGCAGATATTTCAGGGTCAGCAGAAGTGAGATATCTGAGCCTGCCAAGAAATGAGCTTGATTGCAAGTGATCAACTTGATCCAAAGCGCAATGACCAATCGTGATCAAGCTCGGATTATGATTGATTTCTGCCACATAAAGTTCTGCATTCACGTCGCCATCATCAATGGCATCCCCAAGCCAGTTAACGATCGAAGGAATACCCAAATCAAAAAGACTACCAATATAATTCTACGAACAAGCTCGAGATTTGATCGTTCAATTGAGCCCCCTGTCGGTACCTTTTGTCTACACTTTAAGGAAAATAATGGGCCATCTCCCACAAATGAGAATAAATAAGGCAGCTCTCCTTGTCATTCAACGGCTTGCCCCAAGACATGCAAAGAAGATTTCGGAACAGAGCAAGAGAGTTGCTTTTTCCGCAAAATATGATTTCAAGAATAAAGTCTTTGGTGAAAATCATGGCCAGCATCATTATTCTAGTCACTAGGCACTGCTCCTTCTAGCTATGCTGAATCCAGTCACAGCACAAGCTTCCTCATATCAGCAAAAATTGGTGATCCGAAAACAAATGTGGCGCAAGAGGCGACGGTCACAGACACAAGCTGCGAGACAGTTGGTGTTCGTTTAGAAGGCGGCAACACATTTCGCTGCACCCTAACTTGCATTTATTTATAACCAATGATGATTGACTACAAATCACATCCAAAATTCAATTAAACATAAACTATGAATGAACTAATTCGACGATTAAAAGAACAGCCGGACGATGGTAGCATCCCCGATCTCGTCGCAGCGGCCGAGGACAATTCAGACGTTGATCTCAGCAGGGATTTGGCACTTCTCAAGGGTGTCTGGGAACTTCGCTGGAGCAGTGCAACTCAGCCCTGGCTGAAGCAAGCGAACTGGTTAGAAAACATTCAGATTCTTGACCCAGTGAATTCACGAGGGATGAATCTTCTACGCCTTGCCGGTCCGCTGGGGGAGGTAGCAGCTGTGACGGTTGAGGCTGAGCTAAGCACTGATGGTCCAAATCGTGTTGGAGTCCGATTTCGCAGAGGCGGCTGGAGAGGCCCGGCCTTGCCGGGTGGACGACGGCTCGAATTGTTCAAAACCGTTAATCAGTCATTCCCAGCATGGCTTGACATCACCGCACTGACGAACGAGCTGCGTATCTGCCGCGGCAATGCTGGAACGACATTCGCCCTTCTCAAGAGGCATGACATGGCAGTCTCTGACTTTTTTTAGGAGCTTTCAGCTGAGCAGCATGAGTTTTGCAGAACAGATGGAGAAGTTCTCTGCCGAGGTCTGAAGAGATCACTTGAACAGCCGAAATCAACTAGATTCACCTCTGCAATCAATCAAGTAATGATTCCAGAACCCTACGAGCTGTTCGATATTGACAAGGGCTCAGACAAATTATTCTTGATTGGGACTGCCTGGATCGTGCTCTTCTTGTTTCTCTTGTAAGAAAATTCAGTTGATCTGCTGATTCATTTCTTACTCTCTCAAAAGAGTCCTCCATCATGGCTGCTGGACCAGCATGTGTTGCAGCCACCAAAGACATAAAGGTTTATTTTGTACTCGCCTTTGGCAATCTACATTTGACGCTCCTTTTCTGCAGATAAAATGAAAAATTGCAATCGTGATCTTGGTAAATTTGATTGAAACTCTCCATTTCCAATCCATATCCCTTGGCAAAAAATCAAACTGATACGAACTCTGATTTCAAATCATATTTTGTATTTAGCCAAAATCTCATCGCCTTCAGATTTGGTGAGTTTACCTTTCAGCGATTCAAAGCATATATAGTTCGCCATTCCTACACCACAACCCAAAGAAAAAGGCTGATCGCGTCACCGCTTTCTTCGATTAAATCCTCTGCCAATGGAGGAAGGATCTGAGCCATTGCCTACGAAGTCAACGATGTTAAAACTATTAAAACAACAGCAAGGGCATTTAACTTTCCCAAGGATTATTTGATCGCATTTAGGGGGCATGGCCTACAGCTCGATCGTTTAGGCATGCAACGAGCACATTAGAGGCATCATATCATGATTGCTCGCTGATACTGGCATTCCATAAAAATGCATACGAGCAAAATCACCAATTACCAAGATTCGAATATTTTCAATCCTCTAAATAAACTTTTACCGTGATCATGAAAACCCGCTTGTATGGAAAGACAATCCAAAATCTTCAAAGCCCATGCCAATAACCAACCAAAAAGTGTCCGGTATATTCCAGGTGGAAAAAGCAACAAGTAACGCTGAACAAACAGCGACTAAATGAGTAAGTGTTTTAGGGTGAAGTTGACGTTGCTCACCCATGATGTCGTGCTTCTTTCTTCTTGACTGCCATCATCTTGGATCCGTTGGCACAAGCTTCCATTCAGCATCTTGAGGAATCACAGGGCCAACGTTGATATCCGCAGGCTCTTCAAACACCACACGCCAATCAGCAACACGGCAGGCAACATAGTCACCTCTCTCGATGCGGATGCCTCCAAGGATCGATGGCGCTCCGTAAAAACCACTGATCCACTCGGATTGAAGCCCTAAACCTCCCCTAAACCAGACCCAACAGCGACAGTTGGGTTGCGTCGTGGATTGCTTGGCTGCCACCTGGGCTCCCCATATCTACGAAAGATAGGCGGTGCATACCAATCAAATCTGTTGCTTTCTAGTGAGTTCTCTTGCCAGCCAACACCTGGATAGATAGAACGCATGTACCAGAAATGAGGCTATGAGCAGCGACCTTGCCGGGACGACTCTCTCAGCGAGCGCAAACCTTGATGCCCCTGGCGTCCTAGCTGTCAGGCCGGGAAACTTCGTGATCATCAGAGCTCAACAGCAGATTGCTAAGCCGATTAACGAAGACTGGTGGATGGGTCAAATCCACTGGTGTGAAGCAGAAGTCTGTGAAGCCAGAGTCAACGGTCTGCTGCAGGTGGCCAATGTTGACGACGGAGCTTTGCACTGGGTCAAGGCGGAAGCGGTGATCCACATTGTTCACGCACTTGATGGCATTGGCGATGAACAGTGATTCGAAGACGCCTTCTGGCCACAAACAAAACGATGTTTTCACTGGGACCCAACGCGCCATCAAGCAATGAGCGATTCGACGGATACCAGAGCTCCCCTCGCTGATGGATAGTGACCGCATCAACGGGATTCGGAGGCGTTCAATGAGTAACGACGGTCCAACTGAGCACCCATTAGAAGCTGCCTGACTGGCCCGACAAGCCATACAGCCAGACGCTTCGACCCGCCCTACTCGGCCGACTGAGTAATGGGTTTGAGCAACATTCAGATAAGCCGTCTTCCTCTCACGGAGGGCGGCTTTTCTTGTGGGTGTGCCTTGGCACGGGGGATGGCGAGGCACCCATCAAAACCTCAAATTAGCCTCTGCTACTTCAATGCAGGCAACGTCCAAAAACGAATTCCAGAACAAGAAGTCTGAGCTAAGCAAACCCTTGACTCTCCTCGCTCGTCTTGTTTATCCCGGAACACCTGGACTCTCCCGTGGTCGCGCCTGAAGAAGCGATCACCATGGCCCAGTGGTGTAACTCCACTGATTTGAGAGATCAATCCATGACAGAAACATCGAAGCAAGAATTGATCATTCACAACCAAGACTAATCAGCCATTATTGATGTCACCATCAGTCAATCAATAGAAACGTAAACGTTCAAAGGTTGGCATGTGCTACAGGACAGCCTTTGAAAATTGCTGTTGCAAACTGCACTATGCCTATGCCTCGTCTTCATCC
>QCTJ01000054.1 GCA_003211205.1 Synechococcus sp. AG-673-F03 | reverse complement strand
CTTTCAGAAAAGCCTCTTGCGTCGTCGCTCACTGGAAGAATTCTAATTTGCTCCGGTGCAAGCCAGAACGGGAACTCGCCGGCGTAGTTTTCAATCAGAATTCCGATGAAACGTTCAAAGCTGCCGAGAACAGCTCGGTGCAGCATGACTGGGGTATGGCGAGATCCATCTTCCCCGATGAAGCTTGCATCGAGTCGATCAGGCATCGAAAAATCAACCTGAATTGTTCCGCATTGCCACACTCTTCCTAGGCAATCTTGGAGAGAGAATTCAATCTTGGGCCCATAAAAAGCACCTTCGCCAGGGTATAGCTCCCACTCCAGATTTTTATTTTCTAGGGCGTCTTGTAACGCCTTTTCGGATTTATCCCAGACTTCATCACTCCCCACTCTCTTGTCAGGACGGGTTGATAATTTAATAGAAATTTTCTCAAAGCCAAGCGTTTTGTAGACGTCAAAGACAAGGTCGATGAAGCTTGATACTTCAGACTGAATCTGATCTTCTGAGCAGAAGATGTGTCCGTCATCTTGAACGAAGTTCCTGACTCTCATTAACCCATGCAGTGTTCCTGAAGGTTCATTTCTGTGACATGAACCAAACTCAGAGAGCCTGACTGGTAAATCTTTATAGCTGCGTAATCCCTGGTTGAAGATTTGAACATGACACGGGCAATTCATCGGTTTGACCGCGTAGTCTCTGTTTTCAGAGGATGTTGTAAACATGTCCTCTTTGAATTTATCCCAGTGCCCTGATTTTTCCCACAAAGTTCTGTCCACAATTTGTGGAGTACTGATTTCTTGGTAGCCAAATTCCCGAAGTCTCCTGCGGATATATTGTTGCAACTTTTGGTAGATCGCCCACCCCGGTGGATGCCAAAAGACCATGCCAGGAGCATTGTCTTGAATGTGAAATAGCGAGAGCTGGCGGCCGAGGCGTCGATGATCTCGTTTTTCAGCTTCTTCGAGTTGCTTTAAGTGCAATTTCAGTTCTTTTTCTGTGCCCCATGCCGTTCCGTAGATTCTTTGAAGCATCTGGTTATTGGAGTCACCTCGCCAATAAGCGCCAGACACTTTCATCAGTTTGAAATGTCTTAGGTGCCTTGTATTGGGTACGTGAGGACCACGACACATGTCTGTGTATTCCTCATGATGGTAGAGCTTGATTGTTTCGCCGTCGGGAATGTCTTCAACGATTTCCAGCTTGTAGGGTTCTTCTCTGGATTCGAATGCTTGTTTTGCCTGATTGCGATTGACGACTTCAACATTGACCTCATAATCTTTAGCAATCAGCTCTTTCATTCGTTGCTCTATGGCTTCTAAATCTTCTGGAGTGAAGGGTTTTTCATAGGCAATATCGTAATAAAATCCGTCTTTAATGACAGGTCCGATGGCCATCCGTGCTTCCGGGTACAACTGTTTTACTGCATGCCCTACAAGGTGAGCAAAAGAGTGTCTTATGATCTCAATTCCTTCAGCATCTTTTGCTGTTAACAAGCGCAGATCAACATCCTTATCGATTGGCATGGCCATATCCAAGGATTCACCATCGACCACTCCTGCGACAGCTGCTTTGGCAAGCCCGGGTCCGATGGATGCAGCGACATCTGCAATGGTGACTGGCCCGTTAAAACTTTTAGTGGTTCCGTTTGGAAGGGTGACGACGGGCATGGAGGCGTGAGTCCTGAGATCTGATCGATGGCTACTGCCACAGCTGGCAAGCCACGGACATCCTATTAGTGGATGTACGCTCGCAAAAAGCAAGGCTAGTTTCACTTGCCCTCTGATCTTGAAGCTGGTGACTTGCTCGCGTCACTTCTTGCTTCGTTGCTAGCTGATTTCGACTACTGGTTTACCAGGGGGCAAGTAATACTTGAGCAATGTCCTGACGGCGTCCTGTCGTCAGGTGATCGTCTTGAGTTGGCTGAACGTCTTGCCGACGGAAAGCGTTCGATCGCGGCGACACGTTCTCTCTTGCAGGCCACCTCTAAACCGGTCGCTGTCTCGATGCAGGCGATGGCTCCCTGGCATCAACTGGTTATGGAGGTTTGGGCTCTCTCGGCGCGTGTCTCGCGGTCTTCTGGATGAGCCGCAGGGCTTGAGCTGTCTGGGCAGCTTTCGGGGCAGCCCGGAATCATTGATGGTTGGCTATCAGGCGCTTTGGCGCAGCTGACTCAGATTGGTCATGTAGAAGGCCACCAGCTCGGCATGGCTTTTTACGGGCTGTCCATAGGCGCTTTGGCCGGCATGGGTCGGAAAGGAAGCCCATTCCGGGGAGAGCCGATTCATTGCCGCTTTGGTGAGGCCATTACGGTCGATCTCCTTCAAGGCGCCACGCTTTTCGACGAGATGCAGCGCTGCTTGGTCTTGATGCTCTGGGGCGAAGCTGGGTAGGTCGAGCCTGTTGGCCACCTCCTGCCAGGTGGTTGGCAAGAACTGATACGCCCCTGCTGCGGCACTGGAATAGCGCTTCACCACAACACGCTCAGGGTGGCGGGAGAGGTCTTGAAACTGACCTCCCCCATAAAGGATGCGGTAGCCCTGATCCTTGCCGTCCTTCCAGGTGCCTTCTGCAAAGCGGATGGTGTTGAGCAGTGCGCGACGTTCAGGTGTGATGGCGTAATGCGCTGCGGGTTGGCCGGAGAGGGTCGCTGCGCTGATGTTGTCGCTCGTGGTGTTCAGCGATCGCTGCGGCTTCAGAGCCTCAGCCACCATCGGGTTGTGCTGATTGCGTTCGCTAGAGCGCTCGGCCTGCAGGCTCTGTCCCACGGAAAGCGCCAGCCCGATGCTGATGGCGCCAAGGCCGATGACCTTTGGCGCGGCCTTGGCAATGGGCTGGATCCGGTGAGTGAATCGATGCAGCAACCGAGATAACTCCGAACAAAGGAGTCGCCACCATCGTCAATGGCATGGCTTGATGGCGAGGGCCCCATGCGCTCTCTTGACGCGTCGCCGTTGATATGCCTAGGCAGAAAAACCCAGCCGGATCTCGGCACTGGACTCGCGAGACCGGCCTGGTGGCGTGCAGCCCCTTGCCTGAGTGCTCTTTGATGCGCTGGATGCTCTCATCGAGCTTTAAGTATTAGCGAAGCTTTTTAATTGCTTTGGGACTGATCAGCTGGCGCTGAAGAATCCCATGGCATCCCGCGTTCGTCTGACCGTGGAGTCAGCCACGGCGCTGGCCCGTTCGCGACCCTTCTGCAGGACCGTCTCCAGCTGGGCGCGGTCGTCCATCAGTAAGCGGTAGCGCTCCTGAATCGGCTCAAGAGCGGCAATCGTGGCTTCCGCCAGCAGGGGTTTGAACTGCCCCCAACCCATCTCGGCGCACTCCTTGGCGACGACATCGCGCCCCTTGCCGCTGACAATGGCGTAGAGCCCCAGCAGGTTGTCGGTTTCGGGACGGTCGGGATTGTCAAATTCCAGGCCACGCTCAGGGTCTGTTTTGGCCCGTTTGATTTTTTTGGCAATCAGCTCCGGAGGGTCCAGCAGGGTGATGCGACTGCCTTCATTGGGATCGCTCTTGCTCATTTTGCTGCGGCCATCCGTCAGGCTCATGACCCTGGCGCCCTCCTTGAGGATCAGTGGTTTGGGAACCTTGAGGACGGGGGTCTCAGCTTTGCCGAAGCGGGCATTGATGCGCTGTTGTGCAATGTCGCGTGCCAGTTCCAAGTGTTGCTTCTGGTCTTCGCCGACCGGAACCAGGTCTGCGTCATACAAAAGGATGTCTGCGGCCATCAGCACGGGGTAATCGAGCAAGCCCACCGACACGTTGTCGCCTTGCTTGACCGCCTTTTCCTTGAACTGGATCATCCGTTCCAACCAATTCAGAGGCGTGACGCAGTTCAGTAGCCAGCAGAGCTCACTGTGGGCAGCTACCTGGCTCTGAACAAAAACAGTGGAGCGCTCGGGATCCAGTCCGCAGGCCAGATACAGCGCTGCAGTGCTGAGGGTGTCCAGGGCCAAGCGATCCGGGTCGTGAGGAACCGTGATGGCATGGAGATCGACGACACAGAAAAACGTTTCGTGATCCTTCTGAAGATCAACCCAGTTGCGGATCGCTCCCAGCCAGTTGCCCAGATGAAGGGCGCCCGTTGGCTGGACGCCCGAAAGAACACGAGGCAGCCCCATCTCAATCAGGCCTCTGTTGTGCTGTCCTGGTTTGCGCTGTCGTCTCCTGTTGGTTGTTCAGGAGTTGAGTCGGCCTCCGCAGCAGCCTCTGCTGTTTCGGCAGTCTCTGCAGTCTCGGGCTCCGGAGCGGGGGGCTGGGGCTTGGCAGGGCGCGCGAAGGGATCCGGCCTTGATCCTCGACCACCATCGCCACGGTTGTCACGGCGTCCGCCACGGTCGTCATCACGTCGGCCACCTCCTCGGTTGCCCTGGTTGCCTTGGGCGCGTTGCGCGGCCACCAGCTCCTCCAGCTTTCCCTCTTCCAGCATCTGGCCGAGTGTGCGCACCGCAAAGCCGAGCACGGCAACGGTTGAGCGGAGATTCAAGGCCTCCTGGAGAGCACGTGTGGAGCGCATTTCGTTGTCGCTCAGTCTGATTCTGAAGCCACCGCCCTCACGGTTGCCCTGGCCGCGTCCTCCGCGGCCTCCACGACCGCCATCGCGGCCGTTGTCACCCTGTCCGCCCTGATGGCGGGAATCGCTGTAGGAATCAGTCATGGCCTGGGGCCTGGAGTCAGGCGCAAGTGTGACGCATCACCGCTCTTCTGACAGTGACCTGAATCGTTTTCAACAGCTTTGAGCTGATCGCCTGCGTTCGACGCCAGCTGCTCATCCCCTGTGCAGGCCGACTTGTTGATCGATTGCAGGCTGCGGATGTTCTGGGCTGTATCACTGGAGGTGAGCTAAGAAGGCCAGATCTGGAGGATCCCAGTGCAGTTCCCGGTCCAATTGATCCGCTCCCTGTCACTGGGTGATGGAACCATGACGTCCGGTGTGATCAGGCGTGTGCTGCTGTCTGTCGGCGTGATCGGAGCAGGTCAGTGGTTGCTGTCGGATGTGGTGCATGTGCCTGGGGGTGGGCTGGGTGTTGCTGCTGTTGCAGGCCTGTGGTGGTTGTCCAGGCCCACCAAGCAACCCCGTTTTCTTGAGCCGGCATCCCTGAAAGGTTGGATCGAGTGCTGCGAGCTGGTGCTCAATCAGTTCGAGGAGCTTGAGGTGGCGCTGGGACTACAGGGATTGCGTGCTCCCCGGGATAAGGAGCTGCGGCGCATCGAAGGTTTTGATGCGCCGCTCAGTCTGGGTGTGGTGGCCACTGAGGGATCCGGTTTGCCCGCAACGGTTCAGTTGCAGCAAGCGTTGGCGGGAGTGACTTCGCTCGATCTCTGCCTGGCGAATCCCCTACCCGTGACGTCCACCTCCTGGAGCTGGCCTGACGATCTGCAGGAGCTGGATGTACTGCTGCATGTGTTGCCCCTGCCTCTGCGTGCTGCAGACCTGCTCTGGTTGGATCAGTTGTCTGCGGATCGTCCGGTTTGGCTGCTGCTGCGATCCTCAGTCGACAGGTCTGCTGAGGACCATCTGGAGGCTTTGCGCTGTCAATTGCCGGAGCGATGGCATCAGTGCCTGCTTCCTTGGTCCGGTGAAGCGATCGAACTGCGAGCTGTGCTCCAGCCGGTTCGTCAACAGCTGATGCGTGCGGAACGGGTTCGACAGGGCACGCGTCAACGTTTGCTCAGCAATCTGCATCGGCGTTGGCAAGCTGATCTTGAAACGCTGCGAAGAGAGAGATTCCGCTTGCTGCTGCAGCGCAGTCAGTGGATTGTCGCTGGCGTTGTCATCGCTTCACCGGTTCCCTCAGTTGATCTGTTGGCTGTTGCCGTGGGCAATGGCCTGATGGTGAAGGAGATGGCCACGATCTGGAGCTGTCCCTGGAGTGCGGAGGTGCTGCAGGTGGTTGCCCGGCAGCTGGGCAGCGCCGCCTTGGCTCAGGGTGTTGTGGAGCTGAGCGGCCAGGCGTTGCTTGGACTCGCCAAGCTTGATGGGGCGAGCTGGATCGCCGCAGGTGCCCTGCAGGGGTTGAGTGCTGCTTACCTCACCCGCGTGGTTGGTGTTTCCATGGCCGACTGGATGGCTTTGAATGCCGGCGTCGCTGAGCCCGATCTGGAGGAGCTGAAGCGACAGGCTCCGCTGCTGGTGGCGCGTGCTGCAGAGCAGGAGCGCCTCAACCTCGCTGGATTTGCCCAGCAGGCCCATGAATGGATTCAGGATCGCAATAGCTGCACTCCCGCATGATTCGGTCGACCCCAATCGGCTCACCTTGAACCGCTTCAGGTTTCTTCATGAAGCCTTCATGAAGCTGTCATGAATGAATGCTGCGAGTTGACTCGAATGATGTGAATGACGGGTCAAAAGTCGACATTTCCATAGCCTTGAAACGAATCTTTGCCGACCGATTGGAAGGCTGATTCATCTCCGTTCTCTTTCCTTTCATGGCTACTGCAATCCGCAGCGGACGCCGCGGCAGTTGGGAAAATTTCTGTCAGTGGGTCACCGACACCAATAACCGCATTTATGTGGGTTGGTTCGGTGTGCTGATGATTCCCTGTCTGCTTGCAGCC
>QCTJ01000053.1 GCA_003211205.1 Synechococcus sp. AG-673-F03 | reverse complement strand
GATGGCGTGGGCGTGTTCTTCCATCAAAAGATGGCCCAGGATCCCAAAGAGCGTTCCATCCTGCGCCCCAATTTCGACACGCTGTATTCCTTTGCGGTGCTGGATCTCAACAGTCCGGCCACTGTGGTGTTGCCCGACACCGATCGTTATCAAATTCTCGAGGTCGTGGACGATGAGCACTGGATCCCGCTGATCACTGACAAGCCCGGGGGCTATAGCCTCACTCAAGACTTCATGGGGAGTCGTTATGTGTTTGCTTTCGTGAGAACTCAGGTGAACATGCAGGATCCTGAGGATCTTAAGAAAGCAGCTGCTGTTCAGGATCAGATCAAGCTTGAGCAGAGCGAGAAGGGGTCTTTTGTTGTGGGGCACAAGTACGACATGAAGCAAATTCTGGAGTTGCGTGCTGACTACAACGCGCGACGGCAGCCGGAGGGGATCACCTCGGAAATGGCTTTTGGCAAGAAAGGTCAAATCAGCTCTGAGATGCGCAACTTCGGGGTTGCCATTGGCTGGGGCGGCCTCCCCAAGGAAGGCGCTGTTTATCCATTCCCCAAGGTTGTTGACTCGACAGAGCCTCAGACGCTGACTCTGAAAAACGTTCCGATTGATCCGCGGGCGTTCTGGTCAGTCACTGTTTACGATAAAGATGGGTTCTCTGTCGGAAAAAAATATAATATTAACAGTGCTTTTGCCAAGAAAAACGAGCAAGGTGACTATGTAATCCATCTTGGTGGCGATAAAAGCCAGGACAATTATCTCGATATTTATCCGGGCTGGAATGCCGCTATTCGCATCTACTCGCCAACGAAGGCTTACTTTGATGGTTCCTGGACTTCTCCTCAGTTTCAGCCGGCAAAGTGATCGGCATTACAGGGATTTGCATCAGCTCTCGCTTGTGATCCTCACGCTGTCTAGTATGCATTAGCTCCCTATTGTCATCGGAAAAATCAGGGGATTGAACGCGTGTGGGCGAAGCTCGCACGCGTTTTTTGTGGCTGTTTGCAATCTCTTGAAAAGTGAGGAAGATCTGCCTGATCCCATTTGGGCGAACTTCATTTGGCTGTGCAGTCGCATCGTCTGATTTTCTTTAAACAAAAAAAGAACGCTCCCTACGGCAGTCAATGAAAGAATTTGCGAGCAGTCTGTGCAAAAAATCTTCCGCTGTTTTCCTGGCCTCAGCTTTCGCGGCCAGTTTGTGTGCGCCAGTACTGGCCCAGAGCGCGGCCAACACCTCGGGCCCTGTCCCCAAGGGGTACACCACGCCAATTCCTGCTGAGCTGTTCACGCCTGATCAGGTGGACACCAGTGCAGGCACGTTTCGCTTTTTCGACGGCATGCCGGATGCCGCGACGGTTGATGCCAGTTTTGACTACATCAAATTCATCCGCGCTTATGAGACGTTTCTCACGCTGATGCCGGCTGCCAGCATCGAGATGATGCGTGTCGGTCATGCGCAGCAGGGGGTCGACGACTACACGAAGGTCATGTTGATGGCTCCGTTGAATTCCAATCCACTGTTTCTGACCGGAAATACCGACACGGTGTATGGCTCCGCCTTCTTCAATCTGAAGGACACGGGGCCGATGGTGATTGAAATCCCAGCTGGCCTTGGCCCTGGCACGATCAATGACGCCTACTTCCGATTTGTGGCCGATACAGGTGCTCCCGGCCCAGATCGGGGCAAAGGCGGCAAGTATCTGATCCTTGGTTCAGACGACGCAGAGCCTGCGAACACCGAGGGATACTTCGTGTTTCGTTCACCCAGTTACTCCAACTGGTTGATCATGCGTGCTTTTCTCGATGATCAAGGCATGCCTGATCAGGCGGTTGCCAACTATGAAAATGGCGTACGTCTTTATCCCCTCTCACTGAAAGACAACCCTCTGGCGATGACTTTTGTGCAAGGAGGCGATCTCGTCTTCAACACGGTGCATGCCAATAATTTCGACTTCTTTGAAGAGCTGAACACGGTGATTCAGCGTGAACCGGTCGATCTGTTTGACCCCGAACTGCTCGGACTGGCTTCGGCGATCGGACTTGAAAAAGGCAAACCCTTCAACCCCAGTGCTGAGGATCGCAGGATTCTCGAGGAAGCTGTGCAGGTGGGAGTTGCTTATGTGCGCTCCGAAATGGGTAAGCCTCGTAATCGCGACGTCTACTTCTATGAGGACAAGCAGTGGTTCAGTCCGTTTGCCGGCGGAAGCCATGAATGGCTGATCGATGGCGGCAGGGGTGGCAGAAATCTTGATGCCAGAAGCAACTTTTTCTGGGGTTACACCGTTAATACTCCTGCCATGGTGCTGAAGATGGTCGGTGCCGGATCTCAGTATGGCGTTGTGGCCACTGATGCCGATGGCGTCTATCTCGATGGAAGTAAGACCTACAAGTTCACGGTGGATGCCAACGTACCTGCCAAGGATTTCTGGTCGATGGTGGTTTACGTCCCCCAGACGCGCTCTGAATTGCAAACGCCTCAGATGCTGCCCAGCAAAAACAGCAAGCGCAACAAAGACATGGTGGTGAACGCCAACGGCAGCATTGATCTCTACTTCGGTCCGACTGCACCGCAGGGCAAGGAAGCCAACTGGATTCAGACCATTCCCGGTAAGGGATGGTTTGGAATTTTCCGTTTTTACGGACCGCTGGAGCCTTGGTTCGACAAGACCTGGCAGCTCAACGACATTCAGCCTCTCGGTTGAGACCTGAACCCATCAACACCACGATTCATTCTCAACCATGATTCCTCTTACTCGTTTCCCTTCCGCTCTCCTTTCCGCATTGTTGCTTGCATGCAGCGGTTCAGCCTTGCAGGCCGCTGACGTTGTTCCCAAGGGCTACAACACCACCATTCCTGAGGATGTGTTGACACCCGACAGGGTGCAGACACGGATCGGTACGTTCAACTATTTCGATGGTTTCCCCGATGACGACACGATGGCCATGCCATGGCCCGCTGCCAGGTGGATCTTGGCCGTGGTGTGCAGACCTTCCTGAACTTCATGCCTGCGGCATCGCTCGAGATGCTCTACGTAGGGCACCGTGATGGCTACGGCATGCAGTTGAACCGTGATATTGGCTTGTTTGAAGAGCTGATGAGTTCCCGTTCGCTCTGGCTGACAGGCAACACCGACACCGTTTACGCCACGGCATTCCTGGATCTCTCCAACGGGCCCATTGTGGTTGAGGTGCCAGCAGGCACAGGCCCCGGCACGGTGAACGATGCCTTCTTCCGCTTTGTGGTGGATATGGGTGGCCCGGGGCCAGATCGAGGTAAGGGCGGAAAATATCTGATTGTTGGTCCAGGGCAGACCACTCCGGCCAACACCGATGGCTATTTCGTGGCCAACACTCCCAGCAAGATCAACTGGTTGATCCTGCGTGGTTTTCTGGATGAGGAGGGTAAAACAGACACCGCCAGAAATGCCTTCAAGGGTGGGTTGAAGGTCTACCCCTACGCACTCCGAGTCAATCCTCCAGCCAACAACTTCAAGAACCTCACGGACTGGGAGACCAACACCATACATGCCAACAACTTCAAGTTCTATGAGGAACTTGATGAGGTGATTAAACGGGAGCCTTCCGACCTGTTCTCTCCTGAACTGCTGGGTATGGCATCGTCGATCGGGATTGAGAAAGGCAAGCCGTTCAACCCTTCACCGGAGCAGAAAGCGCTGCTCACCGAGGCCGTCGCCACGCGAACCGCCGCGACGTTGGGCCAGCTGGATGTCCTCAGTGGCGCTTGGGGTGGCTGCTGATTCAGTACCGATGGCGGCCAGTCCAGCCGCCGGTTGCAGTGCCAGAACCAGACCCAGCAGGCCGGCGAGACGACGTCTGGAGGATCGGCGAGTGTTGATTGTCATTGTCTGATGGCCTCCTTCAGTCGATCACAGCCGTTGTCGAAACACGCCACATCCACGCGGCCATTCGCAGCGAAGACCATGCCCACCTTGGTGCGGCCTTGCATGGCATCACCGCTGCCCACCAACACGTCGGCGAGATATTTGGTGTTTTTCACGCAGAAGGCTTGGTTGTTGAAACAGAGCTCCTCTGCTTTGAAATCGATCGTGGCGTTCTTGACCGAGCTCCATGGTGTCGTGTTGCTGGCTCGGCCTTCGATACGCACATAGGGATCATCGATCACGCGAAAACTCACGGTCTGAGATCCAAAGGTGTGGACGTATTCAGTGGTGTCGTCGACATTGGATGCCACGACAGTGCAGGAGTGGGTTTAACATGCGCTTCTGCAGGTGGTTTCCAGGGTGTAAAGCTTCTGGGCCACCGCTGCGAATGCGCTGAGGCTGCCGAGCAAGACCGTCAGGCCCGTCAGCACCCTGCAGCGAAAGAAGCTGTGCATGGGTGTAGGGGGTCGCAATGGAGGATTGCAATCCTCCATTGCGACACCATGACCATGAATGGCTCACTAGGCCGTGGTTCTGCCTGATCGGGATCAGGTCGGCTGTTCAGAGGTACCTTGGCGCTATTGAATCGTCCTTCTGTTGTGCTCCGCCCCGTCGTTGTTGCGTTGGTGCTTTTGCTCTCGTCTGCCGGTTCTGTTCATGCCCTGGAGGACTGCAGCCTGATCAAGAGGCTGATGAACACACTCGGTGCCTCAATGGCCCGCAATCGGATCTTGATTGCTTCCTCGCAACAGACGGGTGACAACAAAGCCCAGGCTGAGCAAGCGAGTGAATTGCTGTCGCGTCAGACCAGCAATTACAGGGATTTAAGGGAGGACTATGAACGCAACCGGTGTGGACGTGACTGGGAATGATGCACAGGCAGAGCGCCGTCAGCGACTGCATGAGCTGTTGCTTGCCCTGATCGCTCGCCAGGAGGACCTTGAGCTGATGGATGCCGACGGACCCTCCGGCTTCACCAGCTCTGGCGCTGGTGAGGGCCCAGCGGAAGCAGCACGCTGGTTGGACCGTAACCGGCGTGTGCTGCAGCACTATCAATCACTGGTGCGCACGGCAGTGACGTTGGATGCCCTGTTGGACGCCGAGCAGGTTCTGCCCTCCAGGGAGATTTAGATCTCTGTTCAGGGATGTTGAAACAGACCGGTTCAGCGCGATCACTGCTGTCGCTATTCCGGCATGTTCCCTCTGGTGATGAGCACAGACCGTTCAGGTCTGGCAGGCTGGGTCGATTCTCTGCCTCTGCATGGCTCGGTTTGGACTGACTGCTCTGCGTTCGCTGCTGCGCCGTAGTCCCTGTTCTGAAGCCTGGTGTGCTCCGCAGGCCAGCTGGAGCAGGCCCTTTGGGCTGAACTGGGATCAGCCCTACACGGTCCGTTATGCCAGCAATCTCGACGACGGTCCCAATCACGGCATGCCGCTGGGTGGCTTCGGGGCTGGCTGCATCGGCCGGGCTCCCGATGGCAATATCAACCTCTGGCATCTCGATGGCGGTGAGCACTGGTTCGGCGTGCTTCCCGACTGTCAGTTCGCTTTGTTTGAAGACAACGGCAGCAGCCGGCGCGCCCATGCCCTTGCGGTGAAGCCGCAGGCTGATGCCTCCAGACCTGAGGCGGCTGATCCACTTCAGGCCTGGGACTGGTACCCCGCAAGCACGCAGGAGCGCAGCACGGGAACCTACGCCGCCCGCTATCCGCTCAGTTGGACGCAGTACGACGGCGTTTATGACGCCGATGTGCGTTGTGAAGCCTTCAGCCCGATTCTTCCTGGCGATTACCAGCGCACCAGCTATCCCGTGGCGGTGTTCGTTTGGACCTTGCGCAACCCCACCAAGAAGCCGCTCGATCTTTCGCTGATGCTGAGCTGGCGCAACAGCTGCGGTTGGTTCACCAACACCGATGCCTCGGCTGAAGTGTATTTCCGCGATGACGGCAGCCCTGAGCACAACTACGCCCCGGCGATCGGTCGTACAGAGGGGCAGCGCAACCGCTATGTCGATGACGGCACGCTGCGGGGGCTGCTGCTTGAGGGCAATGTCTCCGCTCCGATTGCTGAAGGCGATGGGCAGTGGTGCATTGCAACAGTCGAGCAACCTGGCGTGAGCATTCAACGCTGCAGCCGCTGGAACCCTGCAGGTGATGGCAGTGAGCTGTGGAACAGCTTCAGCGATGACGGCTCGATCCCCAACAGCAATAATGATCGGCACAGTGGCAGCGATGATCCACTCAGTGCGGCCCTGGCGGTTCGCTGTCAGTTAGCTCCCGGGGAGAGCATCGAGATCCCCATGGTGATCAGCTGGGATCTACCGGTCACGGCCTTTGCGACCGGCAGTCAAGCTCTGCGCCGGTACACCGATTTCTTTGGCACTGGTGGAAACCAGTCCGCGGCGATTGCTGCCGAAGCGCTGCGCGACTGGAAGCAGTGGAGGGATCAGATACTCGCCTGGCAGCAGCCGGTGCTGCAGCGCGTTGAGTTGCCGGAACCGTTGAGGATGGCGCTGTTCAATGAGCTCTACGATCTCTGCAGTGGTGGAAGCCTCTGGAGTGCGGCATCACCGGAGGATCCCTACGGTCGTTTCGGCGTACTCGAGTGCCTCGACTACGCCTGGTATGAAAGCCTCGATGTACGCCTCTATGGCTCCTTTGCCTTGCTGCAACTGTGGCCGGAGCTGGATAAATCGGTGTTGCGTAGCTTCGCGCGTGCCATCCCTGCGGCCGATGCAACTCAGCGACCGATTGGTTGGTATTTCACCCAGGGCAAGGGCCGGGTGGAAGCTGATCGCAAGGTGAAGGGCGCAACCCCGCATGATCTCGGCGCTCCCAATGAGCAGCCCTGGGATGCCACCAACTACACCGCCTACCAAGACTGCAACCTCTGGAAGGATCTCGGTAGCGATTTCGTGTTGCAGGTGTGGCGCACCTACAAGCTGGCCCCCAGCGGCGAAGACCTGCGTTTTCTGGCCGAGTGCTGGCCAGCTGCCGTTGAGGCGCTGCGCTACCTGAAAACCTTTGATGTGAATGACGACGGTCTGCCGGACAACGGCGGCGCACCGGATCAGACCTTCGACGACTGGCCCTTGAAGGGTGTGAGCGCCTACTGCGGCGCGCTTTGGATTGCTGCGCTAGAGGCCGCGTTGGCCATTGCCCAGACGCTGCAGCTCAAAACCGGATTGGAGACTACCGCTGAGCAGCATGAGTTCGGCGCCTGGCTGGAGCAATCGCGCAGCAATTTCGACAAGCTGCTCTGGAACGGCGAGTACTACGACATTGATGCCGAGAGCGGTACGCCAGTGGTGATGGCCGATCAGCTCTGCGGCGATTTCTATGCCCGCTTGCTTGGCCTGGAGCCTGTGGTGAGTGAAGCCAACAGCCGCAGCACGCTCAAGGCGGTGAAAGAAGCCTGCTTTGAAAACTTTGAAAACGGAACGCTGGGTGTGGCCAATGGCCTGCGTCGTGATGGCACG
>QCTJ01000052.1 GCA_003211205.1 Synechococcus sp. AG-673-F03 | reverse complement strand
GGGTTGTCACCCTTCAATCCAGCTCGACGGAGCTGGCGATCGTTCACTGGCAGCGAGACGAGCCCCCTGAGCAGACTGTCATTGAGACGTACCTCCATCAGAGCTGGCAACTCCAGCCCTCTCAGCTCTCTCCAGTTGAAGAACCCTGGTTCCGCAACGGCGGATATCAACTGCGGATGACCTTGCAGGAACCCCTGACCTGGGTCCGGAGCAGTCGATATCAAGACACCGACCATTAGTCCGGCAAAGGAAAACCCACGAAAAGCTGAAGTCACCGTCACCAGCTGCACAAAGCTGGCTAGGCAGAGTTCAGGACTCGCAGAGATTCATGATGAGATCATCACTCCTTGAGCGGTATGTTCTGCGCTATGCGAGCACCGGTCATTACCTGCGGGTTAACGACGAAAGCCAGAAAATCGAACGCAGCTCCAGCCCTGATTCGGCTTGGGAATTTCATACTCACGAAGGAGCTGTCACGCACGCACTCTGGATTGGAGAAGTGTTTGGTCAAACGCCCGACGTGGTGAAAATGGTCTAAATGTGGCTGAATAATGAGATAGTAACAAGATGCTGCATCTCACTCAATTCGTTGCCTGAGTTGCTTTTTCTAGACCAAATCAAGTTTCTTCAACACCTTGATTCAGAACAGCATGCAAACATTTTGTTCATACAAATCAGATGACAATCCGATCTTCAGTCAACCCTGGATAAAATGCCTGAGGCGTCTTGACTCGTCAGCCATACGCCTTTGCAACTCCGCAGACGGAGCAGCGGAATCTTCCCTTAACTGAGCGTTGATCACATCATCTTCAGTGATTGAAAGGCCGCGCTCATGGCCGAGCTCGATCAAGGTCTCTACAGACACCGGCTCTGCAAGGAGCTGCGCCAGCTCCTGCTCCTCATGGCGTTGCTGGAGAAGGGTATCGAGATCCTGAAGAGACATGAACAGCAGCGTGCAGTGATCACAACCCCATTTCACCAGACCATTGCTAGACATCGCAAAGGACTTTTGAAGACCATGAGGATCCCCCGTTTCACGACTGCTCTGCTCGGCCTCAGTGTTGGCCTGATCAGCCTTGAAGCCGGCCTATCAGCGGCACAGGCTGGTTGCAACTTCCTCCCCCCTGTCGGAGGCAATGGCAGCAGCAACATCGTTAAAAAGCGGGTCAGCAGAGAGAAGCTGATCGGCCGCACCAACTGGAACACTGACTTTGCCGTCAATGCTCCATACAGCAGCTTCAAGCTTTTCTTCACAGCCGACTCCACAGCCAGCGGCACATATCCAGTGGAAGCATTCCTGAAATTCACTGACGGCAGCAATCTGCGCGTGGTGAAGGAGTCCATGACTCCGCCAATCGGCACAGGCAAGCAGTTCGGGCCATTCACTGTTCCCCAGGGCAAACAGGTCAACCAGGTGAACTTCAAGATCGGTGCAGGCAGCGATCCCAACTCAACAGGATTCAGCTACCGCATTTCCGTTCAGGGCTGCAACTGAGCCATCCCAGAGAGCAATGCGTGAACGGCTCTGGATCATCATCCCCGCAGCTGGATTTCCATTCCTGCTGGTGCTGTTCATTGTTCTCTGGCAGTCTCTGCAACAACAGAACCGCACCATTCAGGATCTGGTCCAGCAGCTCGAGGGACTCGAACGTGTCGAGCTGCGTGACAGAGAAGGCAACCGGGAACTGATCGAGCAGCAGCTTGGGGTTCTGCAGACACGACAACAAACGCTGCGGAGGCAGATCAGCAATCTGGAAAGCTGGCAGCGTGCTTCCGGTGATCGGGAACGGGCCCTCTGGAACAGGATCCAGGCACCGTTCCCAACCAATCCGGATGTTGACCTTCCAGACAACCGGGACATTGAGCGAACAGCACCACCCGGAGGGCCGTCATCTCAACAGCCTTCATCTCAACAGCCAATCCTCAGCCCTTGACGGCATCGCCGCTGGCGCTGGGGAGAATGAAGCGCTGCAAAAGGATGAACAGCAGCAGCACGGGAAGAATTGAAACCACAGATCCTGCGGCCACAATTCTCCAATCAAGGGAAAAACTGCTGGCCAGCTGCTGCAGACCCAGCGGCAGCGTGAACAGCTGAGGGTCATCCAGGATCACCAGTGGCCAGAGGAAATCGCTCCAGGTTCCGATGAATACAAACATGGCCAGAGTGATCAGATCAGCTCGCGCAGCTGGGATCATCACGTTCCACCACTCACCGAGCTTGCCGCAGCCATCCATGCGGGCGGCTTCCTCCAGCTCAGCTGGAACCCCGATAAAGCTCTGACGAAGCAGATACAACCCGAAGGCGGTTGCGGCCTGCGGAATCACGAGAGCCATCAGGGTGTTGCGCAAACCCAGCTGCACCATCAGCAGATAAAGGGGGATCATCACCACCTGAAACGGGATCAGGATGGTGGCAACGACCAGCCCCAGAACCACTCCACGCCCTGTGAAGCGCATGCGCGCCAGGGGGTATGCAGCCAGGGAGCAAAACAGCAGATTGGCCACCACAGCCAACAGGCTGACCACGGTGCTGTTGAAGAGATAACGCCCCAGAGGGTTGTCTCGAAACAGCCTTCCGTAGGCGTCAAGACTGGGTTGCGAGGGCAGCAGGGCTGGGGGACTGGTGAAAATATCCTCTGCAGGACCCTTGAGTGACGTGCTTACCAACCACAGAAGGGGCACGAGCACCAACAGTGCCAGCAGAATCAGCAGCAGCAGCTGGAGCAAAGCCCCGGCACGAAGCCCAGCTTTGCTAGCTGGGTCTCGAGTGACGGAGGGCTGCATCAGGTCAGAGGGTTGGGCGAGCATCCAGAGGCGCGGTGTCCTTCTGGGGATGCAAGGCAGGTTGTGCAGACCCAGCAACCAGACGATTCAGAGCATTGACGAAGGCCTGAGCAGCAGCCACAACCACATCCGTATCGGCGGAATGACCTGAATACAACTCACCGTCGCGCCGCAGCCTGATGGTCACCTCACCGATGGCATCAATGCCTTCGGTCACAGATTTCACGGAAAACTCCACCAATTCATTAGGCACCCCGGCCAGACCGTTGAGTGCTTGACACACGGCATCGACCGGGCCGGTACCGATGGAGGCCATGGTCTGCTCCTTGCCATCCTCGTCAGCCAAGGTGACCGTGGCGGTAGGGCTGAGGCTGCTGCCGCAGCTCACCTGCACCAGCTTCAGCTGATAGCGAGCCTCCGGCTGCTGAACCTGCTCACTGACAATGGCTTCAAGGTCGCGATCGGTGATTTCACGCTTGCGATCGGCAAGGTCCTTGAAACGAGCGAAGGCATCATCGAGATCCTCACGGCTGAGGTCATAGCCCAGCTCTTCAAGACGCGCTCGTACCGCACTTCGGCCACTGAGCTTGCCCAGTGAAATGCGGTTGTCGCTGAGCCCCACCGTACGGGCGTCGACAATCTCGTAGGTCAGCCTGTTCTTGAGAACACCGTCCTGGTGGATCCCCGATTCATGGGCAAAAGCGTTCGCGCCCACGATCGCCTTGTTGGGCTGCACCACCATGCCGGTGAGATTGGACACCAGACGTGAGGTTTTGGTGATCTCCTCAGTGCGCACAGCCGTGAGTGGAGTTGGCGAGTCCGCATCTCGGCCAAAGAAGGGATTGAAATAACGGCGGCGCACATGCAACGCCATCACCAGTTCCTCAAGAGCAGCATTACCGGCTCGCTCACCAATGCCATTGATCGTGCATTCGAGCTGTCGCGCACCGTTCTTGACAGCCTCCAGAAAGTTGGCGACGGCAAGACCAAGATCGTTGTGTCCATGAACGGACAACACCGCCTCGCCCATGTTGGGAACATGGCGATCAATGCCTGCGATCAACTCTCCGAACTCGGTCGGTGTGGTGTAGCCGACCGTGTCAGGGATATTGATGGTGGTGGCGCCGGCTGTGATCGCTGCCTCGATGACTTCGTAAAGAAATTCAGGGTCACTGCGTCCTGCGTCTTCGCAGGAGAACTCAACGTCATCGACCAGGGAATGGGCGTAAGCCACCATGTCCGGGACGATGGCCAGCACCTCCTTGCGACTTTTGCGCAGCTTGTGCTCAAGGTGAATATCGCTCGTTGCGATGAACGTGTGAATCCGTCTCCGTGGTGCCGGAGCCACCGCTTCCGCGCAGGCCTTGATGTCGCCTTTCGACGCCCGCGACAGCCCGCAGATCACTGGCCCGTGTTCACCACCGACCTGCTGGGCAATGCGCTGGACAGCTGCGAAATCCCCAGGACTTGCGAAGGGAAAACCCGCTTCAATCACATCCACGCCCAGTCTCGCCAGCTGCTGCGCGATCGCCAGTTTCTCCTCAAGGTTGAGACTGGCCCCCGGTGATTGTTCACCATCCCTGAGGGTGGTGTCGAAGATCAAAACGCGGCCTGGGTCGTGGGCCATGGCAAAAGCCTCGACGCGATTTAGTCGGAATGACTATGGGTAGGCCCACTCTAAGCGAGTCAGCCAGTGGAGATCTTGTAGATCCCGCACGGAATCCCGGTACATTCACACGATTGATGGGACGGAAAAGTGGCCAACGGGGCACTCGCTCTTGTTCTGCACGCCCATCTGCCGTTCGTCCGCGGCGCGGAAGCTCACTCACTTGAAGAGGACTGGTTTTTCCAGGCTCTGATCGAGTGCTATCTCCCTCTGCTGGAGACGCTCGAGAGAGCTGCTGCCGACCCAGGGCAGAGCCCACAGCTGACCATGGGGCTGTCGCCGACCCTGTTGTCACTGCTAGCGGATCCCACTCTCAGACAGCGTTTTCCCGCCTGGATCCAAGCTCGACTCAACCTGTTGCACCATGCCCCGGACGACCGACAAGCGGCAGCGGAGCATCTGACCAGCAGCTTCCAGCGCCACCTCGCAGCCTGGCAACGCTGTGACGGCAACCTGATTCCACGCTTCTCAGAACTCCAGCGCCAGGGCGTTCTCGATCTGCTCACGTGTGGAGCAACCCATGGGTATCTACCTCTTCTGAGGGAGCACCCAGAGGTTGTGCGTGCTCAGTTGCGAACTGCCGTTAGAGAGCACCACAGATTGGTGGGAGAAAGGCCTCTTGGCATCTGGCTGCCCGAATGCGCTTACTACGAAGGACTGGATCGCTGGATGCGCGATGCAGGACTGCGCTACGCCGTCCTCGATGGCCACGGACTTCTGCATGCCCAACCCCGCCCGCGTTATGGGGTGTATGCGCCGATTGTGAGCCGTCAGGGAGTGGCCTTCTTCGGTCGCGACAGTGATGCCACCCTTCCAGTTTGGTCAGCAAAGGATGGCTATCCAGGCGATCCCTGGTACCGGGAGTTTCACCGGGATCTGGGTTGGGATTTGCCAGCAGAACAGATTGAAGCCATGGGCCTGCCAACCCAGCGTCCGTTGGGACTGAAACTGCACCGCGTCAGCGATCCTGCCGGTGGCCTGGATGGCAAGCAGCCCTATCAGCCCGAAAAGGCCCTCCCACGCACCCGTGACCATGCCCAGCATTTCCTAGAGGGCCGACGGCGGCAGCTCGACAAGCTCAGCGACGGGATGGCTATCGAACCTCTGCTCGTTGCACCGTTTGATGCCGAGCTCTTCGGTCACTGGTGGTTTGAAGGTCCAGGATTTCTAGGCGAACTGTTCAAACAGGCCCCGGAGCAGAACATCCGATTCACCAGCCTGCGTGGCGTCCTGAACGCCCAGCCGAATCTTCAGGTCTGCAATCCCTGTCCATCAAGCTGGGGCAGGGGTGGCTTTCACGATTACTGGCTCAACGAAACCAACGCCTGGATCATTCCGGAGTGGAGCAGAGCAGGGCAGGCCATGGTGGATCGCTGCAGCCGCGGGGTGGGCAGCGAGCTTGATCTTCGTCTGTTGCATCAGGCCGGGCGGGAACTGCTGCTCGCTCAGTCCTCGGACTGGAGTTTCATTCTCAGGGCCGGCACCACAACGGAACTGGCCCGAGAGCGCATCGAGCGTCACCTCCAACGCTTCTGGCACTTGATCGCTGCGATCGAGCGACAGGAGCAACTACCGGAGGGATGGCTGGAAGAGCTGGAGGAGGAAGACGCACTTTTCCCATTGATTCAGCCGGCTGACTGGAGCAGCCTTAACGCCTGAAGCCTGGAGCCTGCCGCTGCGCGGCTCCCAGCACAAGACCTCGCCTGAGTTCCCATGGAGACAGGGCAAACAGTCGCAACATCACGCCCATCAGGCGGGGCAGCGGCAGGGTGTTGGTCAGAAAGCCGAACCAGTCTTCTCTTGCCAGGGAGAAAAAAGTGGAGAAATGGGTCCGAAGCAGCCTTTCGTTGAATCCCATCAAACGACCGAGCCCGAATTGATACAGCTGATGGCGCAGCACCAGCTCCATTGGCCAGAGCCCCTGCCAGCCACGCTGCGCAAGATCGGCTGATCCCAGCGATGTATCCGCCAGAGCTGCTGTGAGGGCATCCGCCAATCCAGGGCCACGACGCAGCAACGCACCCACCATGTAGCCCGACGCCGGATGCACCATGCTCGCCGCACCACCAAAGGCCAGCACCGGCTGACTGCGATCGGGCAGCGGCAGATTCATGGGGAAGAGGCAGAACTCCTCATGGATGACCTCAGTGATCTGAACTCCCCTGTGATCAAGTCGTTGTTGCAGACGCTGCTTGAGAACGTCGTAGGGAACCACCGGTGCCAAGGCGAGCGAAGTTTCCTCAACGAAAAACACGCCATCGTCCAGATCCATCGCATAGAGAAACGTGGGCGGTTCGAGGCGCTGCTCCTCACGGAGGTGTTCACAGCGGTAGTCCATCAGCACAAAGCGGCCCGGTTCAATCGGAGGCTTCGAGAAACGGCCCACCACGCCATAGGCCGCTTGACCCGCCACCGGCCCCTGATCAGGACGGCGAATGTGCGGGCTGCTGGCACCGGATGCATCAATGACAATCCTGACCTTGCGCACTTCGCCGGAGGCGCAGCTCACCAGGGTGTGCTCTGATCCTGCTTCGACCCGTTCTGCGGAGTCCTGATGCCAAGTCACCCCTTGAGCCCGATCGAGCCAATAGCGCTGTAAGGCAGCCCGATCGAATAAGCAGTAGTCGATGCCGTGAACCAGAGGTTGATCTGAAGCCTCCGAGCCACCAGTTCCGAAGTAGCTGACCGTGTCGCTCCAGCAATGCTCAATCAGGTGCTCAAGGTCGAGGACCTTCAACTCATCGACCCAGATGCCGTAGGTGTTGGGCCATGCTGCATCCACGGGCTCAGGAGCAATTCCCTCCACAGCAACTCCGCGCTGGTGAAGCTCGGAAGCAATGCAGAGGGCGGCTGGACCGCCGCCAATCACCAGCACATCAGCGCAGCGAGCCAAGGTCAGCTATCCGCCGGCGCACTCTCAGAGTTGACGTCGACAGCCTCACTGGAATCAGAGTCGGCTGAGGCGTCATCAAGCTCATGCGTCTCGGCTTCCGGGGGAACAAGCACCACCTTGAGGAGACGATCA
>QCTJ01000051.1 GCA_003211205.1 Synechococcus sp. AG-673-F03 | reverse complement strand
CTCCACGCAATCCGTCGTGGTGAAGGTGGCCGAAAAGGAGGGGTGTTCAAGGCGCACAGCACGCCGGATCACAGCCAGGGCCTTGAAGGTGGTTCATGCAGACCTGGACAAGGTGGGCACCGATAACCCACAGATGGCATCACTTCTGATCCACCAGCTGCAGGAAATTGCAGCAAAGGGGATGGAAACTAATCAGCTTGGGTCAGCTGTAGCCGCTACGCGTGAGTTGGCTGCGTTGCTGGGGATTGGGCTGCACAACCGCCGCCCTAACAACAATCAATGGCGCCCCTGACTATGCGCATCGTTTTGCGCATCTAGTGCCAGGTGGATCTAACTCTGCACAGTGACTGACTGGTCTGGTGGTGGTTTGAGTCCATGCAGGCATGGCATGGATTCACCTTTCAAGGCCGTTGTGTCTGAGTTGGCTTCCAACCCTTTCCACGCTTTCAACCCAGTGCTGTTCATCCTTAAAAGAAGAGGTTCAGCAGTTGGCTATGCAATAGGAAAGGGTCGAAACCCTGGAAAGGCGTTAGAGACACCTCCTGCTTTTTAACGGTTGAAAGGAAGCCACCTTTCCGCGTTTGTGGTCTGACCGGGTGAGCTTCTCCACCAGCCGTTTGTTCGCCAACGCATCAAGCCCTTGCAATGCCTTTTGACGGGCGTTGTTCCCCAGCTCTTCAGCCATTGCCTCGGCAACCTCAGCTGGTTCAATGGCCCGGCTAGTGCGCATCCAGTGCTCTTCCACCAACGACAGCATGTTGCTGTGACGTTCGGTGAGTTTTGCCCGGACTTTGCCGAGGTCCAGCTCTGCACTGATCGTCGTGCTGTCGCCGTGGCAGGACCAAATGGCGCGGTCAACCTGTTCAATCACGCAGTCCACCGGCTTACTGCTGCGGCCTTCAGTGGTGAGGCGCACTCTGTGGTCTTCCTTGGTGTCGGGGTTGAGCCAATGCAGGTTCACCACATGACTCGCCATCCTGCCGAGACCTCTACCTGCTGCTGCGTTGGAGGCACGTTCATGTGCCCGTGACTTGGAGCTGTGGTGCAACACCACCGTGGTGATGTTGAACGGCGCAATGCTCTCCAGGAGGTTCTGAAGAGGCTCCACAGCACCTTCACTGTCGGCATCAAGACCAAGCGGTGTAATCAGTGACAGGAAGGCATCTAGGACCAGCACTGCCCCTGGGTTTTCCTCGCAATGAGCAGTGATTTGCTCAATGCCTGCCTCATCAAGATGAAGCCCATGTTCACGGGCGTAGAACTCCACAACGGGGTCGCACGTCTTGTACTCCTCCTCAACGCCAGTGCAAACCATCAACCCATTGGGCACCATCACCTCACGCCAATCAGCAAGGGGTTGATCGGTGCCAACGATGATCACCTTTGGGCACGGTGGAGACAGGTTGAAGCGTTCAAGGAACTCACCTCTCCCCTTGGCTAGTTCGCCCAGGATGTTGCACACCACAGCCGACTTGCCGACCTTTTGAAGGGCAACCATCAGCGTCATGGTGCGCGATGCAATTAAGTCCTGAGCCAGCCAACGCTCTTCTGGGATGTGGAATACGTCACCACTGCTGATGCCTTTTTTCTGACCGCGTAGACGTGCGCGAGCTGTTGCCACCACAGCTGCCAGATCCTTGTCTCTGATGTTGAGCCCTGATTCAGCAGCCTTGGCACGCAGCAGGATGTTGCGCTCATGCCACGGGGTCTTGGCAACCAAGTGGTGCTCCGCTTCATCGTGGAGTTGGCCTAAGGCCTCAACGGTTTTGACTTCTGGTCGTTGTGATGGATCAGCAGCTTCAACCTGATCAACGATTGCGTGTAGTTCAGAGTGCATATCGGCTCCATCCGTTTTGCTTGGCGTGGAAAAACAGCGTCCCTGCACTGATCTGTTCGCCACCAGAACGGGCAACTTGCTCAACGTCCCAACCGCATGAATGGCTGGGACTGTGAGTCTCCATCAGGTCAATGGCTACCTGTTCATCGACGCCAATGTCCCGGCAGGCAGCCATCAAGCCCCACAGGATGTCGCGGTAGTCGGCGTAGGTGCCTGAACCTTCAACACGCTGTGGGATTGCTTCCAGTGCGTTGACGATTTCCCGCAGTGGCAGTGAGTTGTGCCGACCGCTGGTAAACCGCTTCCTTGCAGCGGGTTGCGGCTTTGGCTCCTGTAAAAGCGGCAGCCGGATTTGGAACTCTTCAGCGTCGTAGCGCCTGTCTGTAGGCCACATGATTTCGGCCTGATCAATGGCGTTGCCATTGCGGTCGATGTACCAGCTGCCAGCCATCCGCATCAGCCGATTGGCACCCTTGCAACTGGTGTCGCACCCCTTGGCGGCAATGTGCAGCCGCTCAGTCAGTTCAGTCCAGAGCTGAACGCTGATGGGCTCTTTCAGGACGTAGTAGTGGTGGATCGACTTGCCACCTGTGTTGACCATGAAGCTCGGCTGGGGCAAGCCGTGGTCTTCGTAGATGGTCACCTGCTGCCAGCGCGGAATGTTGTCGTGCTCAAAGAACAGCGCGGTGCCGCAACTTACCTCGTCAGCCTTTGTTCCCCCAGGGTTCACCTGCAGGTAGATGCCCATGCCGTTGCGTTGCCATTGTTGTGCCCGCTCAAGGTCATGAGCGAACACGCCGTTGATGGCTCCGCCTTTCTTGCCTTTGTGGGGGATACCCCGAATGTTGGTGGTGCGTTCATCCAGGCCCAGAAGGTCCAAGTGCAGATGGGCTTGAGCCGCATCAATGCACCGTTGCGCATCATCTTGCGCATCTCCGGCCAGCTGGCCGGTGCTTTCTTCAGTGGTGCCAATACTTTCAGGGGCTGAAAGTTCCTGCTGGGGTAGCGGGGATTCACCTACGCTCAGGGCACACGAATCCCCCTGGGCGCTTGTTTTACGGGTGCTCATTTTTTTTATCAGCTCCGCACTGGTTGCCGTTCAGCCAGGTTCGAGATGCCAGCTGATTGGAGTTCCTTGTCAGCCATGCGGCGAAGCATGCCCAGCCGGTGAAAGGCGGCACGGCAGGCTTCAACATCCCATTGAATTGGGCTGTTCCTTGTTGGTCCTAGGAAGTAGTGCTCGCCTTGCTTCAGAGGCCCGCCTTTGTCCTCTGTTTGTCGTTTCAGGTGACCCTGCGACAGCCCTAATTCAGGTGCTGCTAGCGATGTTTTTAAGTAGGTAGTCATTAGAACACCAGTCGAATAACAAAAAGCCAGGTTGGATTTGTTTTTCTCTGGTCCTAGGCGTCGCCACCCTGTCGGACTACATCATTGGCAGGGCAGGCGGCCAGTCTCTTATTGCCTTAACGACGTGTCGTAGGACTTACAGGGCTGGCAACTTTAGGTGCCCGAGAAGGGCAAACCGGACGGCTTTTCAGTGGTCTGATGGCCTGAAGCTGTAGTCGCACCCGCGTCCCTGGGTTTTAACCAAGGCTCTAACAATCCCGGAGGATTGATGCGGTGGCCGAATTGATTCACTCCTGGGACTTGATGCCGACTATAAGCACAAGTTGCGACATTGTGCGCAATCAATTCCAGATTTGGCTGTATACAAACTGTCCCAATCCCCTGCATATGGGTTGCAGCAAAGTTGGCGTGATTGGCATGCCAATTTGTAATCCAGCCGTCAGGGTCTCGCCTTGGCCCGTTATTTGGCCGTATACAAAGCTGTCCCAATCCCCTGCATATGGGTTGCAACATTGTTGGCGTGATTGGCATGCCAATTTGTAATCCAGCCGTCAGGCTCTCGCCTTGGCCCGTTGCGCAGCGTTGAAGTTCTCGACGGCTTCAAGCGTGGATTCCTTGTCAATCCAGCTGCCGTAGTGCCGCATGTGCGTTTTCACGTCGTGCCCCATCAACGCAGCAGCAGCTCTCAGCGGCAGGCGGTTGGCACCAAAGGTTGCCCGCCAGGCAAAGCCGTGGCGCAAGGCGTAAGGACTCAACGTTGGATCTTTTTTGATCATTGATGCCCAGAACGGGAACCGCTCCAGCTGCTGACGGAACTCACGGCCAACGCCCTGGAAGCTGTCGGTGTGGCGTGGGTGCTTCGTATCAACAACCCGGTTGATCTGCTCTCGTAATGCCTTGGGCAGTTTCACCGTGCCTGACGCGAACTTGGTGACGAACATCGCGCCTTCACCGTTTTCAGGTTGGGCTGGATCCACAACGCGACCTTCAACCTCAATGGGCGCAACTACCCGTGGCGGGACTGCTTTGGTCATGGTGTTGGCGTTGCGTTTGACCGCACCAACCCAGGCGACACCTTCGTCATCAACGGTCAGCGTGGCCAGCTCTGAAGGCCGCAAACCCAGGTAGCCAATCAACCCACAAGCCAATTGCAGGTCCCAGCGTTCAGCTTCTGCTAGTGCATCCAGCAATGCCGTGAATTGTTCCGGCTTCAGTGGGGTGCTCTGTTTGGCGGGGGTGTCGGCAACGCCAACCAACTCACGCATCCGATCAGCACCTGGGGGTAGGTATCGCTGATCCATGCCGCAGCGTTCAACGGCAAACCTGAGGAACGCCGCAGCATCCGCCATGTTGCGTTTCCGGCCTGATTTGCCGGCTGGCATGGGGCAGTTAACGCCGCTTTGCTCACCGTTAGGTCCAATGGCGAAGACCTCTACATAACGCTCTAGGACGCCTACTCCTGTACGTGGTTTGGGCTTGGAGTCCAGGCACTCAATCACCCGATCAGTGCGGGTCTGCCACGCCTGCATGCTGTTGGCGCGCTGGCCGGTTTTTGTGGCCAGGAACTTGGCCTGGATCACTTTCCATCCGGTTGGCTTGCCTGTCTTTGCTGCAGGTGCATCAGCCACGTCTGGGTTGGCTGCCGCTGCATCGGCCAAGGATTTTGTGGGGTCAGCGTTCATCACGCCAGCAATCGCTACCACCCTGTTGACCAGCTTTGACCCGTTGGCCTTATCAAACGGAATTGGCAGCATCACACTGGAGCGTTGCCCGTCTGAGTTGCGGTGGGTGAGCTGGGTGTTGCCGGTGACGACACCACGCTGAACGTGATTTCGCAGGGTCCAGCCCATGCCGACCTCAGCACGTATCTGGGCACGGATGCCATCGGCCCAAACTTCGCCTTTGCGTTTCAGGGGCATGAGCACCTGCATCAGGGGTGATGCGCAAAATGATGCGCAAAAACGCTGCAAGATGCAACCATAAGTTGCAACCTTGATGCGCAGTCTCAGTCCAGATAGCAGTGAGAGCCTTGTTTCAGCCTAGTGTTTATCAGGGTTTGATTCCGTGACGCCATTTTCTGAGTTCATTCATGGCATGCAGGGGGTCAGGAGTTCGAGTCTCCTTGGCTCCATTGAATGAATACCCAGTCAATGACAGGGATTTCAGCGGCTTGTATTAGCCGCTTTTTAATGCAAAACGGCTAAATATCATTTTTTTGTGCGCCAAACTGTGCGCCAAATGGGGGTAAGTGGGTGCCCTTTGTAAGCCCTGACAGCTCTTAACCGTCGATATTGCTGTCCGCCATGCTCACTCTCTTTGCTCCAAGGCAGGACCGACTGCAGAGCTGTGTGACTAACTGCTTTGTGGTTCTGATCTGCCCGGATCTGAAAGCAGGCCAACGATTGATTCGGGTGTATTGCTGAAATCCATTGCTGCAACTGGCTTCTGAGTAGTAGCCAGACAAGGCCTCAAGACATAAAGAAAAGCTAAAATACGGGTCTTGGTCCAACTCGTCTCCATGGCTGCTGAGAACGTTGATCTGTACGTAGACGGCGGCAGCTTCTCTGCGCCTTACTACCGCTTCTATACCGACCCATCTGGCCAGGAGGAGCTGACCGACCTGTCGCTTGATACCGGCTCCTCTTACACGTTTAGGCGGCTTGGCGGTGCGACGTCCCACCCGTTTTATTTGTCTGATACGGGCTATGAACAAATTTCATCCAGTGACATCGAAATTACTGGTGATGGCAGTCCGACTTCTGGAATCAGAGGAAGTCAGTCATTCACGCTGACTTTCAATGAAGATGCTGATGAAATCAGAGAGCTTCTTTACTACTGCTCGTCACATTCATTGATGCAGGGAAGCATTCAAATAGAGGTTGCAAGTGGAAACATCACTGGTGGAGTCCTAACACGTGAAAACGCACAAGTCTTACTCCAGCAAGGCACTGATGTTGTTATCCCAGAAGGCGTCACCTCCATAGATGTTGAGGCCTTCAGGGACACTCAGCTAACAAGTGTAGAACTACCCAACACACTCACCTCCATTGGTGATTTGGCCTTCTTTGACACTCAGCTGAGCAGTGTTGAACTGCCCAGCACACTTACCTCCATTGCTAATTCGGCCTTCTCGGGCACTCAGCTCACCAGTGTTGTTATCCCAGAAGGTGTCACCTCCATTGGTATAAACGCCTTCTACAACACTCAGCTGACCAGTGTTGTCATCCCAGAAAGCGTCACCTCCATTGGTGATCTCGCCTTCGACTCTGATGTCGCTCAAATCACTGGTGGCGTCCTAACAAGTGAAAACGCTCAAGCCTTACTCCAACAAGGCACTGATGTTGTCATCCCAGAGGGCGTCACCTCCATTGCTGATGAGGCCTTCGCGGACACTCAGCTGACCAGTGTTGAACTGCCCAACACACTCACCTCCATTGCTGATTCGGCCTTCTCGGGCACTCAGCTCACCAGTGTTGACCTACCCAGCACACTCACTTCCATCAATCTCTCATTCTTACCTCCAGGGGTAGAGATCATCACAAGAGGATCTAATTCATCACTGACAAACCTAAGAATCTCTACATCTTATTTGGATGAAAATATTACTGCAGATTCGACTGTCGCAACTTTAAGCACCTCAGACTCAGACGAAGACGATAACTTCACCTATTCACTGGTCTCTGGGGATGGCGATACACACAACAGTGCATTCACCATTGATAGTAATCAACTCAAGATCAATGCATCACCTGACTACGAAACTAAGGATTCCTATTCAGTCCGTCTTGAAGTAGAAGATTCTGGTGGTCTGACCTTTGAAAAGTCATTCACGTTTGCTGTGAATGATCTCAATGAGGTACCGAGCGATCTTTTGGTATCTCTATCACCATCTATTGAAGAATTATATCCTGATACAAACCCTGTTATTGCAACTCTAAGCAGCACTGACCCCGACTCTGCAGACACCTTTACCTATTCACTAGTCTCTGGTGCTGGTGATAATGATAACCATATGTTCGCAATTGATGGCGATAAAGTCAAAGTCAATGGACAAGATTTTATAAATAAACATTCCTATTCGGTCCGACTACAGACAAGAGATTCTGGTGGTCTGACCTTTGAGAGGCCATTCGTCCATACTCCCCTAACTGCAGAACTAGGGCCAAAACTGGTAGAACAGCAGGGGACATATGTAGTAATTCCAGATATTTACACATCAATTGGGGATCATGCATTTGAAGATCAACAATTAAATAGTGTCGTCATCCCGGATAGTGTTACATCGATTGACGAGGCAGCATTCGATGGCAATCAATTCCTAGAAAGTATCAGCATCCCTAAAGATGCAGCTTTTGATCTATCTGTATTCCCGGATGGTGTTGAGATCATCAGGAGAAACGGCAATCTATCTCTCATAGATCTTGATATTTCCACATCAACTTTCGATGAAAATATTGTAGACGGATCCTTAATTTTAATACTGAGAAGCATCAGTCTAGATAGTTCAGGTACCTATGCCTATTCACTGGTCTCTGGTGGTGGAGATACCGACAACAGTGCATTCACCCTGGATGGTGATCAACTCAAGATCATTGCATCTCCTGACTATGAAACTAAGGATTCCTATTCAGTCCGTCTTAGAACAGAAGACTCTGGGGGTCTGTCTTTTGAGAAAGCATTCACCTTGGGTGTGAATGACGTGGAGGATTCTCCAATCAGTGACTCAACAGCGCCAACAAACCTCTCAATCTCTGCATCCTCTTTTGATGAAAATATCACTGCAGGTTCAGCAGTAGCAGCCCTGAGCAGCACAGACCCCGACCAAGGGCAAACCTTCACCTATTCATTGGTCTCTGGTAGTGGAGACAACGACAATAGTGCATTCACAATTGACGGTGATCAACTCAAGATCAAGTCATCTCCCGACTTTGAGACAGAGAACTCTTACACCATTCGACTTGAGACAAAAGATTCAGGTGGTCTGACCTTTGAGAAGTCATTGACCTTGACTGTGAATGATCTC
>QCTJ01000050.1 GCA_003211205.1 Synechococcus sp. AG-673-F03 | reverse complement strand
TGAAGCAGCGCATCACGCTTTAATTGCTCGATCTGTACGCCATCGGGTTGAGCCGTCATGGCTGACTGCCATTGATGTTTCAAATGATCAGCGTTGAGAGAATCGTTTAGATCGAACCAGGGCAAGGCCGCTAGTTGTGCCGCTGCCTTTACTTTCGGGTCATAACTGAGCGCCGCGGTCGGGCAACCTGCCGTTGCAGCAAGAATCAAGGCATGAAGACGCATTGCGATGACCAGTGCAGATTCACGAAATAACGACTGGACCTGTTGCAGAGACTCTGCCTGCATCTGCACGGAACGTCGACACAATCCCTCAGGAATCAGATCACGACTGCGAAGGTCATTCCACAATGGGGCATCTTGATCGGCGTGGAAAGCCAGCCAGATCACCTCAGTACAACCACTGGAACTGAATCGATCAACCGCCTCGAGCAAAACACTCCAGCCCGTGATGTCTAATAAATGAGTGGGTCTCCAGCAAAGGATCAGCCGGTTTCCACCCAACCAGGGTGGCGAGGGATGACGCCAAACCGGATCAGGTCCCATCCCCATGGGAATGTTGAGTCCCCAGCGTTGCGCAAGCCCCATGGAGCCAGGATCCCTCCAAGACACAGCGCTCACTCCAGAGAGTGTTTGTTTCACTAAGAAACTGCTGAATCGACCCTGCAACGGACCCAGCCCCTGACCCCAGAGCAGAATTGAAAGACGCTTGAAACGGGCAATCCAGAGAAGAACGAGATAATAAACAAGGCTTTTAAAGCTGGTTCCGTCCTGAAGCAAACTGCCCCCACCAAGAACCAGAGCATCAACACGGTTCAGGGCCTGAATGGTGTCCGATAGTGATCGACGATTCACAGTCGACACCCCGGGAACCAACGCATGAACAGCGTCTGAGTCCCTAGCTGTCACCACAAGATCCCAATCGGAGGGGATCTGCGACACTAAGACTTGAAGCAATGCATCGTCGCCGAGATTGTGCTCTCCGTAATAACCACAGAGCAGCACGCTCAACTTCCGCCTACTGCGAAGCGCCTTCACCAGCAATCAACTGTTGATCTGACCATTATCCAAGTCTTCAACCGTTACGGTGAACCACACCATTGAAATGACATGCACGCGCTATCGCTGGGGACGTGGTGGATTCATTGGGCTTCAGTGGCTGAATGGCTGATGGCCATCGTGCTAATTCATCAATACAAACCCGATGGGCAGACAGCTTCAACTCAGCGGATCGCCTGGGCGATGCTTCCAGCTCTGGTCAGTGCAATGGCAGCTTGCACCTGGCATCTCTACGACAACGCTGAAGAATTGCGCTGGCTGGTCACACTCCAGGCCTCTTTCACCCTGATCGGCAACGCCATGCTGGCCTGGGCCGCATGGTCGATCAAAGCGCCAACAAGCTTGGAGGATCAGATCTGATGCCTGACTTCGATCCATCACCGTTATTCGCACTCTCTCTGTTTCCTTATCTGATTTTTCTGTATTACCTGGGTCAACGTCGGTTGCTTCCCACCCTCAGCCGTCGTGGCTTTCAGCTCACACTGTTGTTTGTCGGAATAACCATTGCAGCAGCGGTGATTGCTGATCTGAAATTTGGAACTGAGCTGGTGGCGATCGATCCCCTGCATGGCGGAGCTGAAGCTTTCCTTACGCTCAGCAACGCCGTTATCGTGACAGGACTGATCGGGTATCAAAAAGCACTGCGATGAACAACTTTTACAAGTTTTAGGAGTGTGTGCCTAAAGGCTGGAAGATAAATCGTTGCCTCTGATCTTCATGCTCGCTCCACTCCTGGCCATTGCTCCCGCCACGCTGACCTGGTCTCCAAAGGTGGGACTTGTGATGATCGTCTGCAACGTCATTGCCATCATGATCGGCAAAGCAGTGATCAAGTACCCGAATGAGGGAGCTCAGTTGCCCAACCCGGCATTCTTTGGGGGAATGAGTCATGCTTCTCTGCTGGCCACAACCAGCCTTGGCCACGTCATTGGCATGGGTGCAATTCTTGGCCTTGCAACCCGAGGGGTTCTTTAAAACCACTCTCAACTGATCATTCAAAGTGAAGGGGGTGGCTTCGCCAACCCCTTTTTTGTGGTTTCAGCTACGAACCGAAGGGACTTCAACGCCAGTTTCAGAGGAGGTTTGAACCTGGGTGGGCATGAAATTGAATCGTTGGCGGATTCTCTCAGCCATCTGATCAGGGAGCAGACCAAGCGATTCGAAACTCTGCTGTGGGGTGGCATGGTCTACCAGCACATCGGGAATTCCCAGCCTCATGACGGGCAGATGAAGTTCAGCGTCCTGAAGGGATTCAATCACTGCGGAACCGAAGCCACCCTCCAACGACCCTTCTTCCATCGTGACGACACGACCAATGCGCTGGACCAGTGGATGGAGCAGTGCTGTGTCGAGAGGCCTGAGGAATCGAGCGTTGAAAACTGTGGATTGAATCCCCTGAGCAGAAAGGATTTCAGCTGTTGCCATCGCTTTGGCATTCATGGCGCCGTAGGCCACGATCACGAGATCATCTCCAGACCGGAGAACTTCACCACATCCAATCGGAAGCGGTTCCCATCCTTCTTCCATGAGGGGGACACCTTCACCTGGCCCCCTCGGAATTCGAATTGCGCAGGGCCCGTCGTGCTTGAGGGAGCTGACCAGCATGCGTTGCAGTTCAGCCTCATCCTTGGGTGCCATCACCGTGAAGTTGGGGATGGAGCGCATGTAACTGATGTCGTACTGGCCCTGATGGGTTGGGCCATCGGCGCCAACGACGCCAGCACGGTCCAGCACGAATGTGACCGGCAGTTTCTGAATCCCGACATCGTGGATCAACTGATCGAAAGCCCTTTGCAGAAAAGTGCTGTAAATGGCGACCACGGGTCGAAGACCATCCGACGCCATACCTGCAGCCAGAGTCACTGCATGCTGCTCAGCAATACCCACGTCGATGTATTGCTCCGGCAAAGCCTTCTGCAATAGGTCCAATCCCGTGCCGGTGGCCATTGCCGCTGTAATACCCACAACGCGGGGGTTCTGCTCACAGATTTTGACCAGAGTCTGTCCAAAAACCTTGCTGTAGCTGGGCGGTTTGGGAGTTTTGCTCGGGCGGGCCTTACCAGTATTGAGATCAAAAGCCGACTGGGCGTGATACCCCACCTGATCGGCCTCCGCATAGGGGTACCCCTTGCCCTTGGTGGTGAGCACGTGCACCAGCACCGGACCACCTACACGGTGGGCTTCCTGGAACGTTCTCATCATCTCGACAATGTCATGGCCGTCGACGGGCCCCATATAGGTGAAGCCAAGTTCCTCAAACACAGCACCAAGCTTGGGCACCGCCAGACGACGCATGCTGCCCTTGAGTCGGTTGAGTTCAGCCGGAAGATCACCGCCCATGAAAGGCAAGTGACGCATGCTTTCTTCCACGCTCCCAGACAAAAACTGCATCGGAGGGCTGAGCCTCATCCGGTTCAGATGACTTGAGAGCGCCCCAACCGGTGGGGAAATGGACATGTCGTTGTCGTTGAGCACCACCAACAAGGGTGTGTTGGGCATGTGTCCCGCATGGTTGATGGCCTCAAGGGCCATTCCGCCAGTGAGTGCTCCATCACCGATGACCGCAACACATTTGTGGTCTTGACCAAGGCGGTCGCGGGCCATGGCCATGCCCAACGCAGCTGAAATGGATGTACTGGCATGACCAGCGCCGAAATGATCGAACGTGCTCTCACAGCGTTTGAGATATCCAGCAACGCCACCCTTTTGTCTGAGTGAATCGAAATCGGCGTAGCGACCTGTGATCAGCTTGTGCGGATAGGCCTGGTGGCCAACATCCCAGACCACTCGATCACGATCCAGATCAAGAGTTTGATAGAGCGCGAGTGTGAGCTCGACAACTCCTAGACCTGGGCCAAGATGACCACCGCTATTGGACACCACTTCCAGATGGCGCTGTCGAATCTGGGCTGCGACATCTTCAAGCTCTTCCACGGATAGACCATGCAGCTGATTGGGATGCGATAGATCGCTCAGGTGCATGAGCCTCCCGGCAGATTGAGTCAATCTACGAGGCGTGCCTGCCGCCCGTGAAAGCCTCTGGTTGTCAGACTGATTCGATGGATGATTACCTGCAGAGGATCCTGCGCGCGAGGGTTTACGACGTCGCCCGCGAAAGCCCGCTCGAGCCAGCGACGAATCTCAGCCGGCGTCTGAACAATCACGTTTGGCTTAAACGTGAGGATCTGCAACCGGTCTTTTCCTTCAAACTGCGCGGCGCATACAACCGCATGGCTCAGCTGTCGGACGACGAACGTTCACGTGGTGTGATCGCCTCGAGCGCGGGCAACCATGCCCAGGGTGTTGCACTAAGCGCCGCCCATCTGCAATGCAGAGCTGTGATCGTCATGCCGATCACCACACCAAGCGTGAAGGTGGAAGCGGTTCGTCAGCTTGGCGGCGAGGTGATCCTTCACGGAGAGGCCTATGACGAGGCTTATGCGGAGGCCCGAAGACGTAGCGAACAGGATGGCCTCTGTTTCATCCATCCTTTTGATGATCCGGAGGTGATCGCCGGCCAGGGAACCGTGGGAATGGAAATCCTGCGCCAGAGCCAACAACCCCCAGATGCGATTTATGTGGCCATTGGTGGTGGTGGCCTGATTGGTGGGGTGGCTGCTTACGTCAAGAGCCTCTGGCCTGACATCGAAGTCATTGGCGTTGAACCCCATGACGCTGCTGCGATGACCCTGTCACTGGAGGCCGGAGAAAGAATCCGCCTGCCTCAAGTGGGATTGTTCGCGGATGGAGTCGCTGTGCGAGAGGTCGGAGAACACACCTTTCGACTGGCGCAGAAGTATGTGGATGCCATCGTCACGGTGAGCACCGATGAGATCTGCGCATCCATCAAAGATGTCTTTGAAGACACCCGATCCATCCTTGAACCGGCCGGTGCACTTGCTGTTGCTGGGCTGAAGGCCGATGTCTCAAAGAGGGAATTAAAAAATAAGCAGCTTGTGGCGATCGCCTGCGGCGCCAACATGAATTTCAACCGTCTGCGCTTTGTTGCGGAACGGGCCGAGCTTGGTGAAGAGCGTGAAGCCATGCTCGCCGTGCAGATTCCGGAACAGCCCGGCAGCCTGCGCAAGCTGTCCGAACTCCTTCAAAAGCGCAGCCTCACGGAATTCAGCTATCGGATGGGCGCTGGTGATCAGGCCCACATTTTTATGGGAATTCAGGTCAAGGATGTCCAGGACCGATCGGATCTGCTGGCCTCCCTGCGCAGCAATGGATATGAGTGCCTGGATCTCAGCGACGACGAACTGGCCAAGGTGCATCTGCGACACATGGTGGGAGGCCGTTTGCCGCAGAAGTCGGAGGAGCCAACTCAGGAGCTGCTGTACCGCTTTGAGTTCCCGGAACGGCCAGGTGCGCTGATGCGGTTTGTGAATGCGCTCCATTCCAATTGGAGCATCAGCATCTTTCACTATCGAAATCATGGTGCCGATGTCGGTCGGATTGTCGTCGGTGTTCTGGTCAGCCCCAACGATCTCGAGTCATGGCAGACGGTCCTCAAAGACCTGGGATATCCAAGCTGGGAAGAGACATCCAACCCCGCCTACCGGCTTTTTCTGGGTCCCTGATGGCGCTCACGGGGATGGGCGTTACCTTGGCTTGTCGGACTCAAGGATGCTGGCTTGGACCAGGGAAGCGACCAACCACGCAGTCACAGCTCCCAGGACGTTGCGTCGCTGGTATCACTCCCCGCTCGTCTTGAGGCGATCCTTTACCTGAAAGGGCGTCCAGTGGCGCTGCAGGAGCTGTCGTCCTTGGTTGGGCTCTCCGAAGCGGAGACCGAGCAGGGAATGCTGATCCTGATTGCTGGCTACGCCCAGCGAGACACCTCTCTGGAGATCAATCAGAGCAACGGTCGTTACAGCCTGCAGTTGCGTCCAGGTCTGGGTGAACTCGTGCGCGATCTGCTTCCAGTGAATCTTTCCACAGCCACGCTCAGAACCCTGGCCACAGTTGCGCTCAAGAAAAGGATTCTCCAGTCGGATCTTGTCGATCTCAGAGGTTCAGGGGCCTACGACCACATCAAGGAACTGGTGAACCAAAACTTCATTGAACGCAAGCGTCAAAGTGAAGGGCGTTCCTACTGGATCACCCTCTCCGAGAAGTTCCACAGAACCTTCTCCGTCCTTCCAGACCTTGGCGGTGGCTCCGAACCATCCCAGGCTGCATAGAGTCCTTTTAATTCCGCGGTTTCCATGGCCACCGAGCTTGTGTCCACAGTCCTTCAGGTTTTCTCCCAGACACTTCAGATCTATTCGCTGGTCTTGATCGTGCGAGTACTTCTGAGCTGGTTCCCCAATCTCGACTGGGGAAATCCCGTGCTCAGCACCGTGAGTTCGATAACCGATCCCTATCTCAATGCCTTTCGCGGCTTGATCCCACCGCTCGGTGGACTGGACTTGTCGGCCATTCTTGCTTTTGTTGCACTCAATCTGATGCAATCGCTGCTGATGAGAGCAAGCATGATTGCTTATGCAGGTGGAGTCGGCGCCTACGGCTGAGCGCAAATCGTTGAGCCCTTACCGATGATCACCCTCCCCCTGAAGAGTGCCGCGGTGGGACCGACTCTGGAGTTTCCTGAGGTTGGCTGACGCCACCTCTTCAAGGCTGAGCCCAAGTTCTGTGGCCAGTTGCGCCACGTACCAGAGCACATCCCCCAGCTCCAGGGCCAGATCCTCGGTGAAGCGCTCATCCACAACGCCTTCACGATCCCGAATCAGTTTCTTCACTTTGTCGGAGACCTCACCGGCCTCGCCTGTCAAGCCCAGGGTTGGATAGATGAGATTGTTCCCGACATCGGGATATCGAGCCGTCTGGCGTGATTGTTGTTGGTAGTCGTTGAGGAGCACGGAAGGTCAGCGGAGGGTTGAGGGCATGACGGTAGATTCCGCTGGTTTCCAGCGCAAAGGATGGCCGAGCTCGATCTGACACGCAGAACAAAGATCGTCGCCACGATCGGCCCAGCTACCGAGAGTCCCGAACGCATTCGGGAATTGGTTCAAGCAGGCGCGACAACATTTCGACTGAACTTCTCGCACGGAGACCACTCCGAGCATGCCGCCCGGGTCGCCACGATCCGTCAGGTGGCGCATGAGCTCGGGGTTCATATTGGAATCCTGCAGGATTTGCAGGGACCGAAGATTCGACTGGGTCGCTTCGAAGAAGGTCCCATCACCCTTGGCAATGGCGATCACTTCGCTCTCACCTCCAAACAGGTTCGCTGTAATCAGACCGTTGCCACGGTCACCTACGACAGGCTGGCGGAAGAGGTCACAGCAGGCAGTCGCATCCTTCTCGACGATGGTCGGGTGGAGATGAAAGTCGACCGCGTAGATGAGGTTGACCAGACCCTTCACTGCGTTGTCACGGTTGGCGGAGTGCTGTCTAACAACAAGGGAGTGAATTTTCCGGATGTTCAGCTGTCGGTGAGAGCACTCACCACCAAGGACCGTCAAGATCTGGCATTCGGCCTGCAGCAGGGAGTGGACTGGGTCGCACTGAGTTTCGTGCGTAATCCATCGGATATGCAGGAAATTCGTGAACTCATCAGGAAGCACGGCTTCTCGACCCCAGTGGTCGCGAAGATCGAGAAATTTGAAGCCATTGATCAGATCGACGCCATCCTTCCCCTGTGCGACGGCGTAATGGTGGCCAGAGGTGATCTTGGCGTCGAAATGCCGGCGGAAGAAGTCCCTCTGCTGCAGAAGGATCTGATCCATAAGGCAAACAGCCTGGGAATTCCGATCATCACGGCAACCCAGATGCTGGATTCGATGGCCTCAAGCCCTCGGCCAACCAGAGCAGAGGTCAGCGATGTGGCGAACGCCATTCTTGATGGCACCGATGCAGTGATGCTCTCCAATGAAACTGCAGTGGGAGATTTTCCCGTCGAAGCGGTGGAGACGATGGCCACGATTGCCCGGCGAATTGAAAGGGACTATCCGCAACGCCCGATCGACTCGCATTTGCCAAGCACCATTCCCAACGCCATCAGCGGCGCGGTCAGCAGCATTGCCAGACAGCTGAATGCTGCGGCAATTTTGCCGCTCACAAAAAGTGGTGCCACGGCCCACAACGTGAGCAAATTTCGACCCTCGACACCGATCCTCGCTGTGACATCTGAAGTGTCAGTGGCCAGAAAATTGCAGCTTGTCTGGGGCGTGACCCCATTACTGATCGAAACTCAGCAGAGCACCACCGCAACCTTCACGCTCGCCATGGGAGTGGCACAGGAGCTGGGCGTGCTCAAGGACGGGGACCTCTGCGTTCAAACCGCTGGCACACTGGCAGGCGTCAGCGGCTCCACTGATCTGATCAAGGTGGGAATCGTGAGTGCTGTGCTGGGTCGTGGAACTGGCTTCGGCAGCGGATCCATCAGCGGCAAAGTGCGCATCGCAACCTGTGCCAGTGACTGCGCCAAGCTCGAGCCCGGCGAGGTTCTCGTGGCCACCGACACGAATGCTGACTATCTCGACGCGATTAGAGACGCCGC
>QCTJ01000049.1 GCA_003211205.1 Synechococcus sp. AG-673-F03 | reverse complement strand
CACGGAACGACTCAACCTCGTCGGGATGAGCCGCTAGCAGCTCTTCAACGATGGCGGTGATCGCGCCAGGGTCGCTGATCATTCCCAGACCGCGTTCATCCACAATCGCCTTGGGTGAACCGCCTTTTTCGAGTAGTTGCCGCTAATCTTGCCGCCGTCGATCAGCTTCACCATCTCGGCCAACTGATCAGGACGGAAAGGGAGTTCGTCGTAACTCAGCCGGTTGCTGTTCACATAAGCAGCGATGTCGCCTGTGACCCAGTTGGCTGAGAGCTTGGCGTCAGCACCGTCACTCACCACGGCCTCGAAGTAATCGGCCATCGGACGCTCATCGGTGAGCACGCGGGCGTCGTACTGAGACAGACCCAGATCATCGGCATAGCGATGCCGCTTGGCGGCTGGCAACTCGGGTAGTTCCGCCCTCCAGGCCTCACGCTGTTCAACGCTCACTTCGATGGGTCCCAGATCAGGATCGGGGAAATAGCGGTAGTCGCTGGCCCCTTCCTTGCTGCGCATGCTCTTGGTGAGCTGCTTGCTCTCATCCCAGAGGCGAGTCTCCTGAACAATCGGCTCGCCGCTCTCATAAGCCTTGATCTGGCGATGGATCTCGTATTCGCAGGCCTTCTGAATCGCGGAGAAGGAGTTCATATTCTTGATCTCCACCTTGGTGCCGAAGGGGGCATCCGGCCCGCGGCGCACGGAGATGTTCACGTCGCAGCGCAGCGATCCCTCCTGCATGTTGCCGTCGCTCACTCCGATGTACCGCACAATCCGACGAATCTCCGACGCATATTCAGCCGCTTCACGACCGGAGCGCAGATCGGGCTTACTAACGATTTCGGCGAGCGCCACTCCAGCGCGGTTGTAATCCACCAGCGAATGGGTGGATCCCGCCAGACGATCACTGCCGGCGTGCACAAGCTTGCCGGCATCTTCTTCCATGTGCAGGCGCTCGATGCCGATCTTTTTGAGATAGGTGTCCTTGCCCTTTTCAGCCACCTCCACCTCGATCCAACCCTCTTCCGCGATCGGCTCGTCGTATTGAGTGATTTGGTAGTTCTTGGGTAGATCCGGATAGAAATACTGCTTGCGATCGAACTTGCAGTGCTCCGCAACGTTCAGATTCAGGCCCATCGAAGCCTTGACCGCATACTCGAGCACCTTCTGGTTCAAGACCGGCAGCGTTCCCGGCAGACCACAAACCACCGGATCAATGTGGGTGTTGGGATCATCCCCAAAGGTGGTGGAAGCTGCTGTGAAAATCTTGCTGTCGGTGCCCAGCTGCACATGGGTTTCAAGGCCGATCACAGCTTCCCAGGCCTGTTCAGTCGCTGCAGGTGCCGACATCCGTTGAGAGGATCGATGAGGGCTTGATCCTATGGAAAGGCTAGACATTCGGTCATGACCGCCTCAGACAGCTCAGTCCCCCAACCGGTGCTCATCCTTGGTGGAGGCCTGATGGGACTGGCCGTCGCCCATCAACTGGCACGCCGTGGAATCCCAGTGACGGTGCTGAGCAGACGCCGAAGCGAAGCCGCTGGTTTCGTTGCGGCCGGGATGCTGGCGCCCCACGCCGAAGGCCTCGAAGGAGCGCTACTGCAGCTCGGACAAATCAGTCTGAGACGCATACCCAGCTGGGTCGCCCAGATCGAGGCCGACAGTGGTCTTCCATGCGGGCTTCGTTCCACGGGCATCGTGGTGCCCTTCCAAAGCGCGAACGAACGGGACGCTTACCCCACAGCGACATTCGGCGAGCACCTGGACCGCGAGCAGCTTGCGCAGGAACTACCAGGCATCCACTCGGCATGGAGCGCCGGACTGTTATTCGCCCAGGACGGCCAGATCGACAACAGACGTCAGCTCATGCGAGCTCTGGAGAGCGCCTGCGTGGATCGCGGTGTGCAGTTCCAGGAGGGAGTTGAGGTCCTCGAGTTGATCCATGAGCAGGGAGTGCTCAGCGGTATCCGCGCACGTGACTCGGAAGGGGGGTTGATCTCTCTCCCCTGTCGCCAGACAGTGCTGTGCAGCGGAGCCTGGAGTGCCCGACTGCTTCCTGAGTTGCCGGTATTCCCTGTCAAAGGGCAGATGCTCTCTCTACAAACGCCACGCGGAGCTCTGCGTCGGGTGATCTTCGGGCCAGGGATCTACATGGTTCCAAGAGAAGATGGCCTCGTAGTGGTGGGTGCCACATCGGAACCTGAAGCGGGATTCAGCGAAGGACTCACGCCTCAAGGCCAAACCAGGCTCAAAGAAGGAATTGCCGAACTGCTGCCAGAAGCAATCCACTGGCCGCCGATGGAGCGATGGTGGGGATTCAGACCCTGCACTCCAGATGAGGGGCCACTGCTCGGCCCAAGCCCAATCGAAGGATTGCTTCTTGCCTGTGGCCATCATCGCAACGGCGTGCTGATGGCCAGTGCCACCTCTGAGCTGATCGCCGACATCGCCAGTGGGAACGAACCCCGAAACGACCTTGCCGAGCTGATGCCGAGCTTCCGCTGGGATCGCTTTTCATCGTAAAAAAGCCTCCATGACCAAACGGCAAGGAGGCTGCGGTCAACCAGAAATCAGTAACGACCTGGAGAGCAGTTGCTCAGCTCTCGACACGCCACCCCTGATCGGAAGGAGTCCAGTCATTGAGCTCAGAAGCCTGGAACCAAAGATCGATCTCAAACTGAGCGGTTTCAGGGGCATCAGAGCCGTGGATCACATTGCGGCCGATATTCACAGCCAAATCACCTCGGATGGTGCCGGGCTCAGCCTCGAGAGGCTTGGTAGCACCAATCAGCTTGCGGGCACTGGCGATCACCCCATCGCCTTCCCAGACCATGGCCACCACTGGGCCAGAGGTGATGAAATCGACCAAACCAGCAAAGAAGGGACGCTCCTTGTGGACGCCGTAGTGCTGTTCAGCCAGATCGCGGCTTGGGGTGATCTGCTTCAGCCCCACAAGTTTGAAACCCTTGCGCTCGAAGCGACCAAGAATTTCACCCACCAGCCCGCGCTGGACGCCATCGGGCTTGATAGCGATGAACGTGCGTTCGGTGGCCATGAAGAATCACAAGACACAAGGCCGGCATCCTCTGTGCAAACCCACCCCCTTGGCAAGCAAACCGCGCACCGTGTGTTTCTGCTGCTCTGATGCAGGCTCCTTAGATTTGCTCCAAGAATCACAATGCTTTCTCACGCATGGTGCTCGCCGACGCCAACCAACCAGGACGTGAGGGGAGCGAGGGAACATCAGCACCAACCACTGGTTGGGATATTCAGGACAGCTCCGAGCTCTATGGACTGGAACGTTGGGGAGATCCTTACTTCTCCATCAATTTGCGCGGCCATGTCAGCGTGCAACCACGCGGAGAACGTGGCGGAAGCCTGGATCTGGTTGAGCTAGTGAAAGGCCTGCAGGGCCGCAACCTCACCCTGCCGCTGCTGATCAGGTTTGATGACATCCTCGAAGATCGGCTCGAGAGCCTTCATGCCGCCTTCGAGCGAGCGATTACCCGTTACGACTACAGCGGTCGTTACCAGGGAGTATTCCCTGTGAAATGCAACCAGCAATGCCACGTTGTGGAAGAGCTGGTGAGCTGCGGCAAGCGCTGGCACTTCGGTCTGGAAGCAGGCAGCAAGGCAGAGCTACTCATTGCCCTCTCGCTGATTGACGATCCCGAAGCGTTGCTGATCTGCAATGGCTACAAAGATCAGCGCTATATCGAAACGGCGATCCTGGCCAGGCGCCTGGGCAGACGGCCCGTAGTCGTGATCGAACAAGCCGATGAAGTGCAACGGATCATTGATGCGAGTAAGGAGCTCGGCGCTGCACCTCTGATCGGGATCCGTGCTCGGCTGTCGAGCAGAAGCACAGGCCGCTGGGGCAACTCGGTTGGTGACAAGGCCAAATTTGGACTGCCAGTCCCCGAGATCCTCGCGACTGTCGAAGCTCTACGCGATGCAGGTCTACTCGACGAGCTGCGATTACTCCACTTCCATGTCGGCAGCCAAATCAACGACATCGGTGTGGTCAAAGATGCACTACAGGAGGCCTCCCGCATCTATGTGGAGCTGCACAAACTGGGAGCGCCGATGGGTTACCTGGATGTCGGCGGTGGACTTGGCATTGATTACGACGGCAGTCGCACAGCCACGGCCGCCTCGACGAATTACTCACTACAGAATTACGCCAATGACGTGGTCGCCACAGTCAAGGAAGGCTGTGAACCCCACGGCGTGGCCGTCCCGACCCTAGTGAGCGAGAGCGGTCGGGCCATCGCCAGCCATTTCTCAGTGCTGGTGTTCAACGTTCTCGGCACCGGCGGACTGCCCCAGACCACACCTTCATCGTCCGACGACGAATCACTGATCGTGCGCAACCTGCACGACACACTGCAAGGCATCAAGACGCTCCCTGATGACGGAAGCGCGGATATCTCCCGATTGCAGGAAGCCTGGAACGATGCTCTCAAATTCAAGGACGATGCTTTAGCTGCATTCAGGCTCGGCTATCTGAGCCTCACCGAACGCAGCCAGGCTGAGCAGCTCACCTGGGCCTGTGCACGGGCTCTGGTGGAAAGGCTCCCTGAGAACGCCGTGCTCCCCGAAGAACTTCAGGCCTTACCAGCTGTTCTAGCGCTCACCTACTACGCGAACTTATCGATCTTCCGCTCTGCACCCGACACCTGGGCCATTGAGCAGCTCTTCCCGCTGATGCCAATCCACCGGCTAGGAGAGAAACCGACTGAACTCGGCCATTTCGCTGATCTCACCTGTGATTCCGATGGTCGTCTCAACCGCTTCATTGCCGATGGGCGCAGCAAGCAACTTCTTGAGCTGCATTCCCTGCGTTCAGAAGAGCCGTATCTGATCGGGATGTTTCTGGGAGGGGCCTATCAAGAAGTGATGGGAAACCTGCACAACTTGTTCGGCACCACCGATGCAGTGCACATTCGTTTGGCACCCGGAGGGGAATACCAAGTGGATCACGTCGTGCGTGGCGACACAAACGCCGAGGTGCTGATGGCGATGGAACACAACCCGGAATCCCTGCTGGAACGACTACGCATCGCCAGCGAACGCTCCATCCGAGGCAATCAGCTCAAAATCGCTGAGGCCCGCCGGCTGATGGATCATCTGGAGATCAGCCTGCGTCAGAGCACTTACCTGCAGAACTAAGCGCCACAACAAGTAATTCAGCCACTACAAGGCTGTCCAACTTGCTGAAGTCAGCTCAAAATATCTACATCGGCACTCCTTCCATGCAAATCAAACTCGGAGAACGATTACAAAGCCTGAAGCTGCTAGCCAGACTGGCGACCTTTCTGAAAAACCCCGGCTCTCTCGACAGCGTCCTCGCCGTAGGCGCCAGCTTGAAAGACAGCCCACTTTCCGAACAGATGATCCGCCATCTGCTGGACAATCCCACCTTTGCCCAACTGGTGAACGATGGTTGGCGTCCGCAGCCGATTGACTTGTCGGCACTCCAGACACTTCCCGCGGGCACGCTCGGACGCTGCTACGCCGATCAGCTGATCAGCCAGGGAATCACTCCCGCCACGCTGATCGACCCTTCACCCATCAACGATGAGCGTGATTACATCGTGCACCGTCTGAAGGAAACCCATGACATCACGCATGTACTGACTGGATTTGGAATCGATGGCGTCAGTGAACTAGGCCTACAGGGATTCAACCTCGCCCAGAATCGATCGCCTCTGGCGGTGATGCTGATCTTCGGAGGAATGCTCACGGCACTTCAGAACGATGAGCCTCTGGCTCCAATGCTGCGCACACTGGCGAAAGGCTTCCAGATGGGACTGGATGCTGAGCTTGTGATCTCCCGCAAACTAGAAGAAGGCTGGGATCGTCCCCTCAACGCGTGGCGCAGTGAGCTGAGGCTTCCTGAAGAAATCCCAGGCTGATCCTTCCATCAGCGCGGGCGTAATCACACAAATGCAGGTATCACGGAGGGAGCAGCCGTGAAGCCATGTGGGGAGACGAACCTCAGCTGCAGGCCTTCCGAGAACGACTGAAACTCCTGCTGGTCGCACACCAACAGGAGCTCAATCCTGAGCGGATCGTCGCGGCCGAAGGAGACATTCTTTTTCACCAGGGCGAGTCGGTGGAGAGATTGATGTTGCTGACCGAGGGCCGTGTCGCCGTTGATATTCATTACGGCGATGAGATCCACACACTGGCAGAAGTTGAGGCCGTGGAATTGCTTGGCGAAGTTGGTTTCTTCGCCAATGGCAAGCACTACGCCGACTTCCGCATTGTGAATGGAACCGCAGAATTGCTGGCCATTCCAGGCCAGGCACTGCTCCAGGCCATGTTGTTTGACGCTGATCTTGTCGTAGAGATGCTGTCGCTGGTCAGTGAGCGCTGCCGTCGCGGCAATCAGGTCATCTCCATGCTGCTGAGCGGCATTGAAGCCGTACATAACGATTCCCGGGAGAAAATCGAACAAGCAACGACAGAGCTTGGGGGCATCCACTTCTGCATCGCCAAAGCCAGCCAACAACTGCAGGAGCTGCAGCAAAAGTTCCGAAACTGAACGACTCAACTCAGCGCGTCGCCGAGCTCCTGCCTTGCCGCCTCCAAGGCTCCATCCAGAGCTGCTCCATCCCGTCCACCCGCCTGAGCAAGATTCGGGCGGCCACCACCACCGCCACCGCAGCGCTTGGCGATCCCGCCGATGAACTTGCCCGCTTGCTGTCCGTTGGCGATCACAGCTTTGCCGAAGGCTGCCACCAGAATCAACTTGCCCTGATCGGCAGGGTCCGGCAGGCCACCGATCACCACGGCTGCCGCCTCACCCAGTTGATCGCTCAGGTTCTGGGCAGCACCTTGCAAACCGCTGCCATCAACACCATCAAGACGCTCAACCAGCAGCTGAAAGTCACCAACAGCAACCGCCTTGGAGGCCAGGGCCGCTGACTTGGCAACCGCCAACTCCGCCTGCACAGCCTGCAGCGCCTTGCTCGTGGTCTTCAACTCGTCCTGAAGAGCTCTTACTCTGTCCACGATCTCGCCGGGCTGGGCCTTGAATCGCTCTCCCAGCTGCCTCACAACAACATCGCGTTCGTTGAGATATGCGAGCACGGCTGGCCCCGCTACAGCTTCGATGCGACGGATGCCCGCTGCCACTCCGCTTTCATTGACAATCTTAAATAGACCAATCTCAGCGGTGTTGGCCACGTGGGTGCCACCGCAGAGTTCCATTGACACACCAGGCACGTCGACAACGCGAACCACATCGGCGTATTTTTCACCGAACATGGCTACTGCGCCAGCGGCCTTGGCCTTGTCGATCGCCATCTCCTGCACCTGGAGCTCATGGGCATCGGCGATCCAGCTGTTGATCAGAACCTCAATACGCTCCAACTCCTCGGAGCTCACAGCCCGCGGGCAATGAAAGTCGAAACGCAAACGATCGAAGTTCACCAGCGATCCGGCCTGGCCAATGCCTGGATCCACCACCTGTTTTAAGGCCGATTGCAACAGATGCGTCGCGGTGTGATTCGCCTGGGCACGGCGACGGCAAGTCCGGTCCACACGACCCTGCACCACATCGCCGACGGCCAGTGTTCCGCGCTCAACCCGGCCGCTGTGCACGAACACGCTGCGGTTCCTGCTCACGGATTCCACACTGACAATCAGACCATCGCCGTCATGGCCTTCACCCGCCAGGGTGCCGCGATCACCCACCTGGCCGCCCCCCTCCCCATAGAAGGGAGTGGTATCCAGCACCACCTGCACAACATCACCGGCAACGGCTTGTTGAGCGGGGTCACCATTCACCACAAGAGCCTGCACACTGCTGCTCTGCTCAAGCTGCTCATAACCACGGAAATCGGTTCCATCAATCCCTGAGGCCACCTGATCAATGGCGTCCTGCAGCGTGAGGTCGATGCTCACAGCAGCGGCTTTGGCGCGCTGACGCTGTTGCTCCATCGCCAGTTCAAATCCGGCCAGATCAAGGGCCAGACCATGCTCTTCAGCAATTTCCTGCGTGAGCTCGAGTGGAAACCCATAGGTGTCATACAGCTCAAAAGCCTGCGCACCGCTGATCTGTTTCGGCTTGGCCTCCAGCACATCCGCCAACAGTTTCTCTCCCCGTTCCAGGGTCTCCAGGAACCGGGCTTCCTCACGTTGCAGCTCCGCCAGGATCACATCCTTGCGCTCCAACAACTGAGGATGCACCGCCTGCATCAGCGCAATGGCCGCCTCACCCATCGTCTTGAGAAAAGGCTTGTCGATGCCCAGGAGACGTCCATGCCGCACCACCCGACGCAGCAAGCGGCGCAGGATATAGCCGCGGCCCAGATTGCTGGCGGTGACGCCATCACTGATAAGTTGGGTCACCGCACGGCTGTGGTCACCAATCACCTTGAGCGAGGTTTTGCCCTTGTCGTCAAGCTGGCGGTAGTCGACACCAGCCAAATCAGCTACTGCTTCAATCAGCGGAAAAATCAGATCGGTTTCGTAGTTATTAGGAACCTTCTGCAGGATCTGAGCCATGCGCTCCAGACCCATCCCCGTGTCGATGTTGCGATTCGCCAGCGGTGTGAGCATGCCCTCCGCATCGCGATTCGACTGCATAAACACCAAGTTGTAGAACTCGATGAAACGATCGTCGTCTTCAAGATCGATTCCTTCATCACCGAGTTCGGGCTTGAAGTCGTAATAAATCTCCGAGCAAGGACCACAGGGTCCTGTTGGGCCTGAGGCCCAGAAGTTGTCGGCTTCATCCATTCGGATGATGCGCTTCGGATTGACGCCGACAACATCACGCCAGATCTGCTCAGCTTCATCGTCTTCCCGGAAGACGCTCACCACCAAATTGTTGGGATCCAAGCCATAGACGACCGTGCTCAGCTCCCAGGCCCACTCAATCGCCTGCTGCTTGAAGTAATCCCCAAAAGAGAAGTTGCCCAGCATCTCGAAGAAGGTGTGGTGCCGGGCAGTGCGACCCACGTTCTCGATGTCGTTGGTGCGAATGCACTTCTGACTGCTGGTCGCACAGGGGGCAGGCCGTTGCTGCTGACCGAGAAAGATCGGCTTGAACGGCAACATTCCCGCGATCGTGAGCAAAACGGTGGGGTCCTCAGGCACGAGAGAGGCACTGGGCATCCGCTTATGACCACGCTGCTCATAAAAAGCGAGGAACGCTTCCCGGATCTCCGCACCAGTGCGGGGACCAGCTGCCTCGTTTCGCGACGATCGTGCAACAGCCATGGCGGGTTCGGGCTTGAACAGCAGGTCCTCCAGCCATGATCGCCTTTGAGCTGCCACCACGTTGGCCCATAGCACCGACGAGCAGAATCGCGCAGCATTGAGACTGCGCTCCCTGGGCTGGGCACTGATCGCAGGACTAGCGGCAGGGCTACTCAGCCTGCCCTGCGGCGTCGATCAGGCGGTGCGATCCCCGGTTGCGGACTGTTCTACGGACTGCTGGCCTTCCATCTTGTTCGTGTGGCTCCGGAAGACTCTCATCTGCAGGCTGGGCTCGTCGGAGCGGTCTGCGGGATCCGCCGTTTGGGAATGTGCCTGCCCACCCCTTGGGCAGATGCTGATTCCCTGGCATCATTAGTGAAGGATCTCGTGATGGGGTGGCTGCCACTGATCGGCAGTTCGCTCCTACTACACGGAACCCAACGCATGTTGTCTGCGTCGCGGCCATGAGCCTGCTGCACGCCACCTGGCTTCCGGCCATTCGTACTCCCAGCAGCTCCGGTCGA
>QCTJ01000048.1 GCA_003211205.1 Synechococcus sp. AG-673-F03 | reverse complement strand
TTCGCCGCGGCACCGCCGAAGAAACCCAATATTTTCACCACTATTCTCAGCTGGGTGGTTCCCCCGCTGATTTTCATCCTGGTGCTCCAATTCTTTGCACGCCGCTCCATGGGAGGCGGTGGTGCCCAGGGAGCCTTGAACTTCACCAAGAGCAAGGCCAAGGTCTACGTGCCCGACGAGCAGTCGCGCGTCACCTTTGCTGATGTGGCCGGTGTTGATGAGGCCAAGGACGAACTTGCCGAGATCGTTGATTTCCTCAAGTCGTCCGATCGTTATACCGAGATCGGTGCTCGGATTCCCAAAGGTGTGCTGCTGGTGGGCCCTCCCGGAACCGGTAAAACGCTGCTCTCCAAAGCAGTCGCTGGAGAGGCAGGTGTGCCCTTCTTCATCATCAGTGGTTCGGAATTCGTTGAGTTGTTCGTTGGCGCTGGTGCCGCTCGCGTCCGCGATTTGTTCGAGCAGGCCAAGAAGAACGCTCCTTGCATCATTTTCATCGACGAACTGGATGCCATCGGTAAGAGCCGTTCCGGCTCGATGGGTGTTGTGGGCGGCAACGATGAGCGAGAGCAAACCCTCAACCAGCTGCTCACCGAGATGGATGGCTTTGCCTCCAAGGACAAGCCGGTGATCGTGCTGGCAGCAACCAACCAACCGGAAGTGCTGGACGCCGCTCTGCTGCGTCCCGGCCGCTTCGACCGCCAAGTGCTGGTGGATCGCCCCGATCTTTCCGGCCGTAAGACGATCCTGGAGATCTACGCCAAGAAGGTGAAACTGGCAGAGGGGGTCGATCTCGACCGTATCGCTCAGGCCACTAGTGGTTTTGCCGGTGCTGACCTTGCCAATCTTGTGAATGAGGCTGCGCTGCTGGCGGCCCGAGCCATGCGCAAGTCTGTTGAACAGCAGGATCTTGGTGAGGCGATCGAACGTGTCGTCGCCGGTCTTGAGAAGAAGAGCCGTGTCCTCCAGGACGATGAGAAAAAAGTGGTGGCCTATCACGAGGTGGGTCACGCCATCGTCGGTCACCTGATGCCGGGTGGCAGCAAGGTGGCCAAGATTTCGATCGTGCCCCGCGGCATGAGCGCACTGGGCTACACATTGCAGCTCCCCACTGAAGAACGCTTCCTTAATTCCAGGGAAGAACTCCAAGGCCAGATCGCCACACTGCTAGGTGGTCGCTCAGCCGAGGAGGTGGTGTTCGGAAAGGTCACCACCGGTGCATCCAACGATCTGCAGCGAGCCACAGATATTGCCGAGCAGATGGTGGGCACCTACGGCATGAGTGAAACCCTCGGACCACTGGCCTATGACAAACAGGGTGGTGGGCGTTTCCTCGGTGGCAACAACAACCCTCGCCGCACCGTCAGTGATGCCACGGCTCAGGCCATCGACAAGGAAGTGCGTGCACTTGTCGACAACGCCCATGACCAAGCCCTCAAGATCCTGCGTCAGAACATGGCTCTGCTGGAGACTATCTCTCAGAAGATTCTTGAGAAGGAAGTGATAGAAGGCGATGAGCTCAAAGAGATGCTTGATGCCAGCGTCATGCCTGAGGTAATTGCCGCCTGAGGCTTGACGGATTCACTGTTTCTCCCCGATAACGTTCCTTTGAAGTCAGTCCATGACGTCCGCCACCACCAGCGTTGCTGCCGTCCTCTCAGCACTGAGCGGCAAAGACTTCTTGTCGTCGGCGGATACCACAGCTGAGCAGACAGCGGCACTGCTTGAGCTGGCAAGCCAGCTCAAGAGTGGTGACCGTCGGATTGATCTCGGCAACCGTGTGCTGGGCTTGATCTTCACCAAAGCCTCCACACGCACGCGCGTGAGTTTCCAGGTGGCGATGGCCAGGCTTGGCGGGCAGACTGTCGACCTCAATCCTCAGGTCACCCAGCTGGGACGCGGTGAGCCCCTGGAAGACACCGCCAGAGTGTTGAGTCGCTTCTGCGATGTGCTCGCAGTGCGCACCTTCGCCCAGCAGGAGCTTGCCGATTACGCCTACTGGGCCTCGATTCCGGTGATCAATGCGCTCACCGATCTGGAGCATCCTTGCCAGGCCCTGGCCGACTTTCTCACCATGCAGGAAGCGTTTGGCGAGCTTCAAGGTCAGACGCTGACTTACGTGGGCGATGGCAACAACGTGGCCCACTCCTTAATGCTCTGTGGCGCTCTGTTGGGCGTCAATGTGCGCATCGCCTGTCCTGATGGATTTGAGCCACTACCTGGCGTGCTTGACCAGGCCCGTTCCCTCGCTGATGGCGGTGCTGAGATCAGCGTCAGCAGTGATCCTGCTGCTGCTGTTGCCGGTGCGCAGGCGCTTTACACCGATGTCTGGGCTTCCATGGGCCAGGAACAGGAGCAACTCGAACGTCAACAGGCCTTCCAGGGGTTCTGCCTGAATGAAGAGCTGCTGGCCAAAGCCGACTCGCGCGCCATTGTGTTGCACTGCCTGCCTGCCCATCGCGGTGAAGAGATCAGTGCAGAGGTGATGGAGGGCTCCGCCAGCCGGATCTTTGATCAGGCGGAAAACCGCTTGCATGCCCAACAGGCTTTGCTGGCTGCTTTGCTGGGCGGTCTCTGATCTGGCTCACATCAAGCCATTGTTCCTAAAAGGGCAAATGGAGAGACCCCATCGAGCGATTCACCGGACAAGCAACTGACACCTTATTAGGGCGTCATCAGGGATCAAGGGATTCATGGCTCAAAATTTCGGCGGTTTCCCTTTGCGTTGTGCAGGGCTTTTGTCAGCCCTGAGTGTTGGCTTGCTCTCTGTTGCTTCGGGCCCTTCAGCAAAGTCGCACTCCATGGCAGTGGAGAAGTCTTGCCCTGAACCTGCTGTTGTTGTTGAGAGTGATGCTGTTGCTCCCGTGACGAAAGCCACCTTTGCTGCTGCTGAAACACAGACAGTGTTCGCCAAGTACATCTCCAACATCGCCAAACAAACCTGCACTGGTGGCATGGGTGTGCTTTGGAATGACAGTCGAGCGGCCGACCCCAAGGACCGAACCGTCATTCGCATTAACTTCGACACGCTCTATTCATTTTTGATTCTGGATCTCAATAATCCAGCGACGATTACGCTTCCGCAAACAGGTGGTCGCTATCAAAGTGCTATGGTTGTGGATGATCAGGGTTACACCTCCGTCTATAAGAACCCTGGTGATTATCAATTGACGAAAGATAACGTTGGCAGCCGATATGCCTTGGTGGCATTCCGCACCGGTGTCAATATGGCTGATCCAGAAGATATGGAAAAAGCTCGTCAGTTGCAGAGTGGGCTAAAAGTTTCTCAGGCCTCTCCTGGTGAATTTGTTCAGCCGAATCGCTGGAATCAAGAGGAAATGCTTGCACTACGTGCTGCTTATAATCAACAGCGCAATCAGCAGGATGTGAAGTCTGAGGATTTGTTTGGTAAAAAAGGAACTATTTCTCCAGAACAGAATAATATGGGGGTTGCGGTTGGTATTGGTGGTCTCCCGAAAGAAGGAGCCGTTTACCTCTTCTATACGCCTTCTTCAGAGGAGGCACAAACTCTCACTCTGAAAGATGTGCCTTTTGGAAGCAATGCGTTTTGGTCTCTCACTGTTTACGACAAGGATGGCTTTCCAGTAGGTGAAAATTACAATATCAATAGTGCCTTCGCGAAATCCAATGATCAAGGCGAGGTTGTCCTGAATTTTGGTGGTGATTCCAGTCAGGATAATTATCTTGGCATTTATCCCGGATGGAATGCAACTCTACGAATTTACAATCCCAAGCCAGCTTATTTTGACGGTTCATGGTCGCGGCCTGAACTTCAGCTCAAGTGAGTGTTGGTTGAGACGACGAAAGAATCAGGGTTGTCCTTTTGTTAGCTCAGGATATTGTGAGATTTTCGATCCACTGCTCAGGTGTGTTGGGTCAAGAATGACTTAGGTGATTAAAGACAAAAAAAGAGGCTGGTTGCACCAGCCTCGAATCAATCTTGTTGGAGTGTGATTCCTAAAAACAATGATCAGTGAGATCAGCTTCTAGTCCTCAATGATTCAGCTCAAGAAGCTGAGAAGACCAGAGAAATCAATCCCCTTGGTGGATTCGTTGAACCCCCAGACCTGCTGAATGATTCCTTTGCCGGTCACGGCTTCAACGGCAAGACCGATGATCAGACCCAACATGGCAGCGCGGCCATTGAGCTTTTCACTGAAAACCTTTTGTGGATCAGGGGTGTTGGAGGTTGAAGAGGTCATTGCGGAAGAACTGTTTGGCAGATGTTAACGAAAGTAACGAAGTGTTGACGAGCGTGCCCTGCCGCTCTGCTGCAACATTTGATGCCTCGCAGCCTGAACGCATGCGCTGTCCCCAGCGTCCATTGCTCCTTGGGATGGAATCAAGCCAGTTGATGTCGTCGCGTGATGGAAAGAACAAACAGGAGCTGACATGCCTGCTGATCGTGGTTATCACACCATTGTTGCGAAACAACTTTGACTGTGATCTGTACGGCTTCGGCCCAGTCAATCGGCACAGAAATTGCAGACGGAAAGCGCCTGCCCTATCGAGCACCGGCTTGTTCTTTGCGGGCCCTTGACTACGACGAGTCGCAAATGAAAGAAAGCGACGACATCAGACGTGAACAACAGTCGGAGTTGATCTACGACTGTTAATCATGCCAATTCATAACGCGCACCTGCTTAGAGCAGCCACCATCCCAGGAGCAAGCCGATGATCAGGCCTTTGAGCCAAACCAGTGCTGCCATCTGATAGTTGCTCAGGCCAAGCTTTTTCTGAATCCAGTTAAATGCTTGCTCATCTGCGAAGAAGACGGCACGAATAGGACGGACAATCCATTCCATGGAGAGACTCTCGTTCGTCCCATCGTGATTGCTGGCATCAATGTGCGGCAAGTGATGGTCGTGAGCCGTTACGCCCTAGCTGATTGTGAAGGCGCAGTGGATCGCTGATTCGGAGGGTGCAGCTTTCCCGAAGAGCTGATCCACCTTTTGCTGACAACGGCAAAGTAAAGGTGAAGGGTCGCTCGTGATCAAAACTCACGAGGAGCTTCTATGAATCGCCCGTTTGGGGGATGACCAGACACGGCATCAGGCTGAAGCTGGATCCAGTCAGAACGATCCAAATTATGTGCTGCAACAATCCCAACGCTGACCATCATAATAACGATCACCCCTCCAAACATAAGTCCTGAAACCAAGGGCTGCGCTGCGTTATGCCTTGTCGGAGACGATCTCTGAGCTGTGTTCATTCGTTCCAGGTTGTCTTGCTTGAATCGTTTCTGCCAGTTGTTTCAGCTGATCTGAGCTGCTTGAACAGAATTGCCCGCCTTCCTTGTCCAGCTCTTCGCAGCAACGCTGGAGGATGGAATGATCGCGTTGATTCAGGGCATCAAGCGATTCAAGGATGAGGGCGAGACGGCGGCTGGTTTCTCGGCAACGATGACTGCTAAGAGCCAGGAGTTCAACGATTAACTCGCTGTCGTAGACCGCCGCTTGCAGCAGGTCATCTGCTTTGATTTCCAGCAGCTCAGCAGGGCCACTGCTGACCGTGACGGTGGCGCTGTGCGTTTGGTCGCCCATCAAGGCCATCTCGCCTGCCATTTCGCCAGCACCAACCGTTGCAATCAGTCGAGGTTGTCCCCAGGCTTCCGTTCGCTGAATGCTCATTTCTCCGGCCTTCACCATCAAGACACGCTCAGCGAGAGCGCCCTGCTGCATGACGACGTCGCCAACAGATGGCCGAAGCGTCCGGTGATTGATTGCAGACAGATGGGTGCTCATCAACATCGCTAAACGAACGCGCACCTTGCGGAGCGGTTTGGTTTTGCGCTCATCCACCGACTGGTATCCGTTGAAGGCATGTTGACCCGCCCAGCAGAAAGAGGCAGTACACCCTCGCGGAGCGTCATAACGTCGTGCAATGGTCCTGATCGGGCAGGTTTTGATCCCGATCTCTGCGTTGCACTGTTGTTGGCTGCTGAAACAACAGCACTAGTTCTGGTGTGTTTGAGGCTTATTCCTGTGCTTTCTCCAGATATGGTGGTTTCAGGTCACTAGCAGCCGGCTATTGAGAACCGTTTTTGTAGTTACAAACTCAAGCGCCAGCGCTGAGCACTCGTTAGACATCGTGTCCGCTGAACAATCAACTGATGACGGACGGTTGGCTCAAGGATCCAAAAAAGTCTTGGGCGGTGAGGTTTCACAGGGAGCCGCAGAGTGGCCATCAAGATGTTCGTGTTCTCGTCGATCACGGCAGGAAGTTGTCTCGGGATCAACCTGCACTCTTGAAGTCTCGTCGCAATATGCGCTATGTGGATGCGATCTCGTTATACAAGGAGCTGCAGCACATTGGTTGGACACACTGTTAAGCCGTTTGGTAATCACTTCTGTTGAGTGAGTGATGCCAGGACTGATGCTCCGTCTAAGCGATTCCTGGGCTGAATTCACTCTAGATCGAGTTTTTGAACCGTTGCGTAGTTAAGTGATTGCGTCGCTCTCTTGAAGTATTTAGTGATCTTCCAGTTAAGGACGCTGGCCGCAATATTGAAGTCTTTTTTGTATTTATGGCATTTGCATTTAATAATTAAATGCCCCATCTGAGTGCCATAATTAACTGTTTCGAAATCAATCGCTTCGATATCTCCTATTTTTTCATTTTTTTGTATTTTACTGAACTGCAGTAAGTAGTCCAGCCCTGAGTGTGCCATCTCATGATGTCAATTCCTTGAAGCCTAATCTCGATTTTGTCTTGCCGTGTAGAGCTCTCTGTATTGATGATTCACGAGGTCTACTTTTAATCAAGCACTTCGATCTCCACGGCTGTCTTGCCGTCGTCGTCAACGTCGAGTGCTGTAGCTGAGCCATGGGCCAGGTCAATCACTGTGCCTTGCTTGAACGGTTTGCGGTCATTAATGACAACCGTCACGCTTTTGTTGTTGTCGAGGCACGTGACTTTGACTTTGGTTCCCATCGGCAGGCTGCTGTGGGCTGCGGTCATCGTTCCTTCTTGGAGAATCTCACCGCTTGCGGTCTTATTGCCGTAGTGCCCAGGTCCGTACCAGGAGGCCTGGTCCTGCACGGCCTGGGATGTCGGCTTGTTGTCTGTTGGTGCACTTTCGGAAGGGACGGCTTGGTCGTTGCCGGCTTTGTCCGTCACAGCTTCTTTGCCGCACCCAATGGCGCTGAAGATCAGCAGGATGGAGGCGAGCTTGATCAGTCGTTGCATGAAACGCATCTGCAGCTGATAACCCTCCGTTGGACATAGCAAGCTCGGCCGCCTCTGTCATCGCTGCTGTTGGCAATGGCTGTGATGTTGTTGTTCCTGCTGATGCAGCCTGAAGGGTTCGCCAGAATCCTGGCAATGCACCGGTGCCGCTGAGTTGATCGCAGCTTCTCCTGAACCTTTCTCGATGCCTGGTGGGCCAATCACCGTTGTTCTCTTGCATGGCTACAGCGGGGCCCCAGCGGAGCTCTCTCTATTGGCTGAGGCGTTGCATGCCCAAGGGTTTGGTGTGGAAGCACCTTTGCTTGTCGGCCATGGAACCTGCCTTGAGGATCTGATGCCTGTGCAGCCCCACCAGTGGTTGGAGCAGATCGATGGGGTCGTTGACCGACTTCTGGGTCAGGGCCAACGCGTTGTCGTTGCTGGCTTGTCCTTAGGTTCAATCCTCGCGATTCAGGCGGCAATGCGGCGTTCGGATGTTGAAGCCGTGATTGCCTATTCGCCACCGATCGTGAGTGGCGATCCTCGAGCTCTGATTGCCCCGTTGTTGTCTCTGCTTGTGTCTTCAGTGCCGCGTCCTGCCGATGATTTTGTGGATCCGGCAACACCTGAGCGTCTTTGGAAGTACCCCCGCTGGCCTAGTCGTTGCAGCGTGCGCGTGTTGGATCTCATTGCCTCCACCCGCAGGCAGTTGGGGAATCTGCATCAACCCTTGCTGGTGATGGCCAGCAAGCTCGACAACGTGATCACTCGTAGAGGTGTGGAGTTACTTCAGCAGCGAGCCGGCTCTGAACGTGTGGAGGTGCACTGGCTGGAGGGCAGTGGCCACGTGATCACCGCAGATGCTGAGTGGAAAACGGTGGCTGATCAAACCCTGATTTTTTTGAAAGACCTTTAGGGTCAACGCACTCCAAATTTCACCAATGGACCAGCAGGAACGAGAAAATTGGCAAAAGGTTCTCGACTCCCTAGAAGCCGCCGGCGACACCGAAAGTGCCTTCTACGTTCGCGCTCGTGCCATCTGTAGTGGTGATCCCGATCCGATGCTCACTTGGGAGGCTGGGTCTTGAGCATCGATCCTCTTCAGCAAGGCCTTGAGCAGTCGTTTGAAACAGAACGATGGGGGCGGCTCATCCGTGATTGCAACGACATCGAAACTCTCAGGAAAACAGCGCTTTCTTTGCTGCAACAAGTCACGCAAATGAAGGTCGCCAGTTCCTGGATGGCATCGCGAGCTTCGGAGTCGGAAAACGCCAAATTGGAAATCTTGGCGAAACTGATCAAGGAACGATCCGAGCGCCCTCAGGAGCAGACAGAACAGTGAGCAACCTGGTTCGATTGAGCATCCTGGCCCTGGCCTTTGCGCTTGGTAGTGCAGCTGCGAACGCTGAAGACTGGTCACCGTCTCCAGAACCGCCGTTCTGGTCGCAAACCCGCCAGACGCTCCAGGGTTCGGGTCAATTAACTCAGCGAACCTGGTTGTTTATGGAAGCGATGGATTCACCAAGCCTGAAAGCTGGCGAATACCTCAGCAATCCTGCGCGGACGTCACTCGGCGTGGAATTCGATGCTGCGGTGCTAATGCAGCGACAGGGTCAGGATGCCTGGAAGGTGCGCGAATTGCGAATGCGTGCTCTCTGTAATCAGCAAAGGTTGCAGCGCAGTAGCGCTCAGGGGCAATGGCTTGATTACGTCGGGCGGCAGGACACTTCGGCAAAGGTTGATTGGATTTGCGCTTTACCAGCTCCTGACTGAGCCCTTGCCATCTTGGGTGATGACCGGTACACATGTATTGAAGAACAAATGAATTGCCGGTGTCTGCTGGATCCCCCAAGCCGCTAACGACTGCTCAGCAAGAGCTCTACGACTGGCTTGCCGACTACATCGGTTGCAACCATCACAGCCCGTCGATTCGTCAGATGATGCAGGCCATGGGCCTGCGTTCACCGGCTCCTGTTCAGAGTCGTTTGCGCCACCTTCAGCAGAAAGGCTGGATCACCTGGCAGGAGGGTCAGGCGCGTACCCTTCAGTTGCTGGGAGGGATTGCTTCGGGTATCCCGGTGCTTGGGGCTGTTGCGGCAGGTGGTCTGGTTGAGACCTTTGATGACGTTCAAGATCGATTGGATCTTGCTCCTGTTCTTGAAACCCGTGGTTTGTTCGCGCTCACTGTGAATGGTGACTCCATGGTGGATGCCCATATCGCCGACGGTGATGTTGTGCTGATGGAACCGGTCGTCGATGCAGCTCGTCTGCGCCAAGGAACGATCGTGAGTGCTTTGGTTCCGGGCAGTGGAACCACGCTGAAACATTTTCATTGCGATGGGCTCACTGTTCGGCTGGAAGCCGCCAACCCTGCCTACGAGCCGATTGAGTTGCCTGCTGATCAGGTGCAGGTTCAAGGGAAACTCGCAGCCGTATGGCGACAGATGTAGGCAGGGGTGTCGTGGAGGGTTCGCAGCGGCCGTTGCCGTTGTAAGCTTCGGCACGACAAAGGCAGGTTCTACACCTCGTCTTCGTTTTTGGGGCCATAGCTCAGCTGGTAGAGCACCTGCAT
>QCTJ01000047.1 GCA_003211205.1 Synechococcus sp. AG-673-F03 | reverse complement strand
CTTTCACCGAGTTGCCTTCCTCCAGTTGAATCAAGCACTGCTGTTGTAGTGAGGCTTCCAGCCAATCCACTCAAATTCGCCTCAAGTGTCGACTCAAGAGCTGTAATCACAACTGTTCCAGATCCATTGATCCTTTCACCATCAACTTTTGCCGCTGTTGATGTGAACGTCTTGCCACTGGCAACGGTCACTACCGCGTTACCAATCGTTCCAGTGAAGGTGACATCGTCGGAGACGACAGCTGTCACTGTGCTCGCGGTGATGTTGCTCAGATCTGCACCAGCAGTTGCATCAAGAGCTGTAATCGCAACAGTTCCGCGTCCATTGATCGTTTCGCCATTCACTTTGGCAGCAGTTGATGTCAAAGTTTTACCAGGGGCAACGGTCACCACCGCTTTGCCAATCGTTCCGGTGAAGGTGACATCGTTGTCGATGGCAGCTGTTACTAAAGACGTGGTGATGTTGCTCAGATCTGCTGCTGCGGCCCCGTCAAGGGCGGTGATTGCAACTGTGCCGTCACCTTCAATATTCTTGCCTGTAACAACAGAAGCGGCAGCAGTTAATGTTTTTCCGCTAGCGACACTAGAGTCTACATTACGAAGATTGCCGGTAAAAGTAAGATCGTCATGGAAGTAAGCAGTGATCGAGAGGTCCCCAAATGTTGTAATGTCATTCAGATCAGCATCAGAGCTAGAATCTATAATTACAGCTAAATCAGCCGTCTTGCCATCCTCTGGTTCGATGTTCTGAACAAGCTTAAGTTCACCAAAACTAGCGCCCAGTGTTTCGCTTTCAGTAATAATTAGAGTGTCGTCTGACAAGTCACCCCCGCCGACAACTTTGGCCTGGTTAAAAGTCTTGACAGCCCTTTCCTTTGTGGAACCGTCATTTGCATCATGACCGCCTGTAGGGTTGATAAAAATATCGGCCAGGCTATGTACCCACGATTCACGTGCAATGCGACTAAAAGGAACAATTCCATTTGAACCTTTTAAGTTCCAGTTGCCACTCAGGAGTGAGTGACCTACGACTTCATCACTATATGAAATGTTTGAGCCAGAAATGTTTGAAATTAGATTTATAAAAGAATTGTCTTGACCTACAAAACAGCTATAGAGATCAATTGAAGAGATACCCCAGCTTGTAACATCTTTGCGCGATAAGCGAAGTGTCTCAGAATTAATCGGAACACGACCTAGTTGTATCGATCCAGGAGAACCGTGGGCAACGATTGACAAACGATCGAAATCACCTTGCTTTAAAGCATCAGTAATCAAAGGCAACGCAAGTGTTGAACGTCCAATAGGCAAAAAATGAGTATTGGCTGCTAAGCCTCCGATCAGTACTTCAAGCTGTTCGAGATTTGCATCAGCCACCACAAGGGTTTTTTCACCAGCAGCGCCGCCAAGGAGCCTGAACGTTTTCGCGGGGCAGGTATTCCCCGACATGTAGCTCAGCTCCTCTTGGTCAGAGGGGTTTGTATAGAAGCGGTGGTTAGCGGCTTTAAAGCTTCTACGGTCTGCGTAAGGATCAATCTTGCCAGAAGCCATGACTTGGATTGAGACCAATGTTCTTTATTTTATCTTCTCCCTGAATCTGAATTTTCTCTCACTCCTAAGAGCTTAGAGCTGGCAATGGTTTATGGCGTTCTCGCCCAGCAAACCTAGTATTTTTCCAGGTATTTTTACTTATCTTTGCGCATCAGCTGTTGATGTTGTGTTTCTGATGAATAATTATGACCTGGCCATTAAGTTGTGTTCTTCTATACCGTCAACACCGCTTTCTTTGCGCCTCAAAAGTTTCTTTTTTAAGGCTTTATTGAACTCTGCATGCACGCTACCGCTGTATAATCCATGTGGTGTACTAAGAGGGTGGTTAAGGCGACTGACTTCGCTGCCAACATCTTCAATGCATAGTTGCATCACGTAAGATGCGCGCAAAACTCAGTACCGCAGCGGTTTCATCTGGCCGGTGAGTGTCATTTACACGGTGTTCGTCGGTGCTCTCGAGGGTCCTTCTAGCCATGAACCTGCGGAGTGTTGCGCAGCGCAAGCTTCGGCTAGGCACAGCTCCAGAAAGTTAATTGGCAAACGAGTTGATTTAACAATTAAGCAGCTGCAGCTGGTTTTGTACTGCAGGAGCAACTTGCCTGTTTTTGACAGTCACTTTGAAGTGATCCATCTCCCTCAATCGGGCGAATGGCTACAGAGACAGTCCCCTGAACGGGTGATGTGGATCCAGCTCAATTCTGTAATTGTGAATGGATGCAACACCTTTTTATTGCCAACAGGACTATGAATTTCTTCCCTCAATTTAATCGGACTACTAAATCACATCTTGTTCAGCAAGAGGCTGATGTACAAGTAAGGGAACTCCCTGAAGGGGTATTAGTTGAAAGATCTGAGGTCTCCGCTCAACCACCAGCATTTGCATATATTGCAACTACGGATGCCCCGGTAGAGCTTTCTCATAACCCAAAAGTTTCGATTGATGATCGACGAGAGGCAGATCCAGAGCCTCAGCCAGTGCATGATGATTTCCTGGGTGAACTGTTTGGCTTGCTTTTTCTAATTGCCTTTTCTGGCGCTGTTTTCATGCTCAAGCATGTTTATGTGCTTGGCCTAACTCTGCTTAGTTATTTAGATCGTGATGTTGAGGAAAAGTATATCAAAGTAGCTGGTGTCTGAGTTCTCCTCTTGCATTTAGCAATCATGGATGCTCTTTATTCAGCATGAACATATAGGGGCTGATTCACCCGTTTTTGGGAGGCTCTCAGCCTCTTGTAAACGGGAAACTGTCTCCATGAACCAACAGCAGCGCGCTGCGGCGTTGAAGCTGCTCACTGCGCTACATGGAAACGCAGATGCAGAGCGATTAACAGTCATTTATGGATATTGCTTTCAACATCTCACTTCGTACGCCGAAGCCGCCTGCCGATACCTACTCGTTATCAAGGAAAGGTGCGCCGGGTACTCCCCCCTTCATTGCTGGACTCTCAGCAGCTCAGAGCGCACTTGCTTCTGCGAAGTCAAGTTGTTGACTGGCCTGCCGCTTCGGAGGGCGCCCAGACGGTCGCACGGCAGGCCGTGCGCCGGAATGGACGTCCCCCCTCCGCTGTTGATCTTGCAGAGGCTCTAAGCGGCCTTCTACCTGGAGCATCATCCAAAACACCTATGGGGCCTGCGATTAGAGCTCCGAAGCCGCCTGCCGATACCTACTCGTTATGAACCTAAAGGACGAATTGATATTCCTGAATTGCATCAAACCATTTCGCTACGGCAGTAAAGGATGATTCATCAGATTCTTTGCTTGGCTCTAAAAGCTCCCCTGGGCGAATATCACCAGATTTGATGTGATGCCGGAGTTGAGCGGAAACTCCATACAGTCTTAAGTTCTTCATCTCAGTGTTAAAGCAGGGCAAGTTATTTCCAAGGCCAACTAGGTCAGCCGCTTTAGTGCTGTATTTGGCTGCTTCCAGAGTTGCAGCAAGATTCGCATTCATTCGTTCTGGTCTATCAGGGCTAGGCCTTGAATGTGCTCGTCTGATGTCAACAACTGGTGAGTAATCTAGTCTGGCGGCCATCTGCCACTCCCTTTGCCACTTCAGCTGAGACCAATAGCCGCGAGTCCAGTAGGAAGGACGAACAAGTAAAAGAGCGTGGATATGTGGATGCGCTTGGGGTGTAAATAGAGGCCCAGAATTGCTAAAAGATTTTCCGAGGGAGACCTCAGTCCTTCTAAACCAAGCCGATGTTGGAAAGCCTTGGATCAAGGTCAATCTTTTGAAAGAACGATGGAGGTGTCTAATTGTCTCTCTTAGCTCATAGAGCTGACAGTTCTTTAGGGTCAGAGTTAAGAAAAGCGCAGACATCTTTGGTTGAAATTCTGAATAAGATTCCAATCCTTGGATTAGGCGAGCCCTCCAGATACGCGTTCTCCTCCACTCACAAAAAGGGCAAAGTCTTCTATTGCAAAGCTGACCACTAACGAGTTGTGGTTCAGACAATTCCTCCCCTTTAAGGCCAAATCTCAACGTCAGGCGCTGCGAGCAGTTGGCGATCGCCTGCCCCGTATCCCTGGTCAACGGATCCGAATAAAGGCAATTTGCCACCGCTCGGTTGAATCGCCGGTGTTTGTTCAGTCCATCGAGTGGAAAGGCGGCTGGTTGCGTTTGCGCCTGCTTCGGCTGCTTTTGTTCAACTCGCAACGATCGACGCCACTGCGTTCTGGCTTTTATCCACCACTAGCCACGACGAGTAATGCGCAGCAACTGGATTATTAGCTCGCCTCCGCGAAGGCTTTCCGAACACTCCTCCACTCTGACGTTCGGTACGACCTGTGATGAACCTCAACCGTGTGCCCCATGGCTGCGGCGATGAGGGTGTCGTCCTTAACGATCCCGTGAGCCCTGACGGAAAAAGTGTCTCTGAAGCTGTATGGCCGCAGCCATTCACCTCTGGCCTCGTATTCGGTCACTAGCTGCTGCCAGTAGGGCAGACGCCGCAGGATGTTCCCGAGGGTCTTCCCGCTGACTGTTGGCGGCAGTGTGAGCTGATTCCAGCCTTCCACCAGGCCGAACGTGTTGCCATCGATAGCGACAGCCTCAAGCCAACGCGGTTCGTTCTCTTCTTTGACCCCGCCGCGTGTGTTGTAGGTCTTGCCCTTGGTAACGCGGAGCTGGGGTTCTCCGTCGTCATTGGTGGCCAGGGCGATGAATTCGATCTCCCAGGGGCGGACACCAAAGACCCTGCTGATCTTCACGACGTTGGCCCAGGGTTCGGGCAGCAGCTTGATCAGCTCCAACACCTGTTCATCACTGAGAACTGCTTTTTTCCTGCCTTTGCCGTCAGCGCCACGCAGCTCCAGATAGTCCTTGTCGGCAATCAGGAAGGTTTGAGGCTGCCGATGTTCAGCGACGGCGTATTCCAGAAATTTCTTCAGGGCCAGGCAGCACTCCAGCCTGGATTTCGGCATCTCGATCCAAGGTTGGAGTGCCTCGCCTTGCTTGATCCCAGGCTTCTGATTGACCCTTTGATGGGCCAGGACGCGCCTGGTCAGGTCTTTGCCTGTCTGGGCTGGTTTGCGGCCCTGGAGATGCACCAGGGCGACGTTCAGATATCGCCCATAACTTGATTCGAATGTGGTCTCGGCGATCCGATTGCCCTGTTCCAGCTTGTATTTCTTGAACGCGGCAACGATGGCTGGCCATTGCCTCACCACCTCATCGGCCTTGTTGTCGCTGACTGCGAGCACGTCATCGATAGCGGCCTTGAGCGTTTTCTTGCCGCTCATGACAGGGGCGTGGATTCTCGTCACCAAGCCCTGCACGGAAGTGAATGTTTCTGCGCTGGGTTCCCATGCGTAAGGGAGGTTTGCTTGTCCGTTGGCAGGCCAGTCACCCTCTTTTGGAAACTGCAGCCGTAAGCGGACCTTTCCGTTGTGATCTGACAGTGACCAGCCACGCATGCCGGTGGTGGTGCTTTGGAGCTTGATCTCCCAGGACTGTTTTTTCTTGAGCCTGGGCATTTTGGGCCTAAAACTGGGCCTAAAACTACTGCCCTCGGCTCTCTTCAGCAATCCTCGATTATCAAGAACTGTTGTGCTGCAGTGGGTTCTGGTTTAAAGTCGCTGGTATCACTGAAGCCGCTTCAGTGCTATCACCCAAGTGACTCACGGGGCCTGGAAGGGCCCCACCAACATTGCAAGCACTGAGATCCTGCCCGTTACGACGGAGGGCAATTCTGAGAGTGCGGTCAAAAGCGCGGTCAAATTGCCGCCGGTCATGGCTGGCATGGATCGCGCTGAGGCACTGGCTTTTGTCAGTCGTCTCTATGACTCGGCCCAGGCTGGCGCTCACATCTGGGGCGACGCCCTGCTGGTCAAGCGGTTCTTGACCCAGTGCAGCCGCACAGGCAGTCAAGAGACCCGTGACGGTTATCGCCGTGAAGTCCGACGCTTCATGCGTTGGCGTGACCGGAATCACCCTGACCTTCACCTCAGGGAGATCGATCCATCGTTGGCCCAGGACTGGGTGTCCCAACTGCGGGAAGAAGTCGACGCCGGTCTCATGAAGCCTCGGACGTTCAACCGCAGGGTGGCTGCCATCAGTTCTCTGTACCGATGGGCGTCTGATCCTTCGCGTTCGGCTGTGTCCGGTGTGCCGCGCAACCCGATCCCCAGTCGGTCCCAGCTCCATGCTGAAAAATCGACACGTGGTTTGTCTGAGGAGCAGTTCGGGCTCTTGCTGGCAGCAATCACCAGGGCTGTTCCCGTCGATCGCAATGCCTTCCGTGATTACGCCTTGATCAAGGGCAGCTATCTGCTCGGTTGCAGGGGTTCAGAGATTGCAGCTGTCCGCTGGAAAGATATTGAGGCTCTTGATGATGGAGGCCAGGTCCACCTCTTCGGGAAGGGATCAAAGCGACGCACTGTGCACATATCGCCAGCGACGCTTGAACTCTTTCAAGGGCTTGGCCACGGCGATGCAGAAGAGTTCGTCTTCCCTAGTCCCAGGCGCGATGGGCATCTCACGCGCCAAGCGATCGGGGATGTCTGCCGAAAGTGGGGACGAGCCGCTGGGTTCCACGTTCACCCGCACCAGTTGAGGCACAGCCACGCCACGCAGGCGATTCGCCGCGGGGTGGATGTTTTCATCTTGCAGGCAACACTCGGCCACCAATCGTCTTCAACGACAGGCCATTACGTCGCCAGCAATCCACGCGATAGCTCTTCGCTTCGGCTGGGCTGATCGCTGATACAGAAAGCCCCAAGAGTTGCAATATCCAGACGTGAGCCGGGTTCTGGCTTCTACCCGTATCGTGCGTAGAAATGCTCGGTTGAGTTTTATACGCAAAAGGCATAAATCCTGGTAAGCCTGGGATTATGAGAGCAACTCGAAGTAAATCTCAGACTTGTATTAAGGTATTAGATGATTTAAAAGGCGCTCGAGATGACTTTAGTCGTTGAAGTTGGGGCATGGGTAGCTTTCGATACACCAGAGAGGGATCAACCTGATGCGATCAACATTGATATAAAAGGCAATTTAATAATTGCAGGCGAAAGTAATGGATCTATCGATACTGAAAATATTACCAACGGCTCTGGAGATGGCTTCGTAAGTAAATCAAACTCAGATGGGAAAATAGCTTGGCAGAAGCTAATTGGCACAGAGTTCAACGAGAGAATTACTGGAATTGCGACCGGCAAAGATGGAAGTATTTATATAAGCGGTGTTACGGAAGGTTCATTGTTTGAAGCGAATAAAGGTGGCAAAGATGTATTTGTTGCAAGGCTAAGTACGGCTGGAGATCTTGAATGGGGGGTGCAGCTTGGTGGAAGTGGCGATGATCATGCTTGGGATATAGCGATAAAAGAAGAAGGGCTTTTGGGAATTACAGGTCATACTGATCACATCTTTGAAGAGCAAGACAATCGCGGTGATCACGATATATTTGTGGTGGAAGCAACAGTAGACGGGGAAATTAATTGGAGTAAAACATTTGGGAGTCCTGGATTTGATGCAGGTAATCAAATTACAATCACTAAGGGTGGCGATTACTTGATCGCGGGCAGGTCAACCGGAGCGATAGGGGGAATCACCAAGGATTCTTCTTCCAGCGGCTATGTCCTTGCATTGACAGAGAGTGGCGATCAAAAATGGATCTCTTATCCAGGAACGAATACATATTCCTTATACGGAATCCAAGCTGATAAACAGGACAACATTTATATCTCTGGTATCCAAAACCATGAAAACATCTTCACAGCTAAATTGAATGATGATGGCGAGGAGATTTGGAGTGACAGCTTTGGAACCACGGGGTACGACCGTGGAGAAGCTCTTGCTCTAGGGAGAGACGGACTGCCTTATGTATCAGGCAGGACGACTGGAAACTTAGATGGAAATATAAATGCTGGAGGTTCAGATGTCTTTATAAGAAAGTACTCCCAACAAGGAGATGCTCTATGGACTAAAGTTGTTGGAGATCAGGGAGACAATTTTACAGATTCAATTGTAGCTGACAAACAAGGGAATATATTTATTGCCGCAGAATCTAGAAATGCAGATCTACCAGATAATGATCAAGGCGGGAATAAATTTGTTGAGGTTTATAAACTCACGGATAGCCAAATTCCAAAGGTTCGTGGCAATAGCCTCTACACCATCGTCGATGGACCTTCATGGACGGAGGCTGAAGCTAATGCGGTGAAGGTTGGTGGGCATTTGGCAACTATTAATAATGCCAGTGAAAACTCATGGCTTGCGGTTAATGCTATAGGAATGGAAGAAGGATATTATGAAGATGAAAAGTGGGATGTAAATGCGTGGATTGGTTATACCGACAAAGATCAAGAAGGTGTTTGGAAATGGATGTCCGGAGAGCAATCTACTTTTACTGGATGGGGGCAGGGTGCGCCTGCAAATTACTCTTTGCCTGAGAATTATATTTTGCCAGATGGTAGTCCGTATCGGTATCAGGATAGAAGCGAAGACTTTGCTCATTTCATTGTTCCCGCCGAAGGCGGGTATGGATACCCTGGTGTGTACTGGAATGATGCTTATGACAGGGCACATCTAGGCCAATGGATGAATGGTGGCAACCACCCAGATATAAATGGAATAGCCGAAATCCCCTTCATCCGCCGTGGTGATTCTGCCTATGTGATTGTCGAAGGTCCAACCTGGGAAGAAGCAGAAGCCAATGCAAATGATTTAGGTGGTCACTTGGTGACGATTAATGATGCTGATGAGAATGAGTGGCTCTACAATACTTACGAAATTGGGTCTCAAAAAGTTGAAACCAAATCTCAATGGTCGGGCTTCTGGGGTGGTCTGACCGATCGTGATAAAGAAGGCACATGGGAGTGGATGAGTGGTGAGCCAGAAGAATATTTAAATTGGGGAGAAGGAGAGCCCAATGCAGGGAACATAGATAATTATCTTCTTTTAGGTTGGTCTGAAGAACAGAAGTGGGATGATGCTAGCAACGATCTTATTAATCATGAAATAATCAGTCTTTTTGGAATTGCAGAAATCCCCCTAGCCCCTAACAACTCACCAACAGGAACTGCATCACTCAGAGGCGAATTCAAAGTCGGACAAACCATCAGTATTTATGCATCCTTAGAAGATGCAGATAACTTTGAAGGCTGGACTCCTGCCTATGATTTTTCGTGGGAAGTCAGTAATGACAACGGCAGCACCTGGATTGCACTGACAGGAAATGATGCCACTGATGGTGACAGTACTTTCACTCTGACTTCAGCAGAAGTTGGTAAGCAGTTGCGTGGTGTGGTGAGTTATCTGGATGGTTATGGGACGAATGAAAGTGTTCTTAGTCAGTCCAACTTAATTAAAGCCTCGTCATTTATTAAAATCACTGGCTCACCCAAAATTGGTGAAGTAGTAGGGATGGAAATCATTGATGATGTTTCGAACATTGAAAGCATCTCTCAATATGGATGGGAATTTTCTCCAGATGCTGGAACGGTTTTCATTCGATTATCAGATCTAGAGTTTACTGATAATACGCACACGTACAAAGGGCAATCTGTTCCATTTACTCCAAATACATGGGGAGGACCTCCTATTTATGGAGATTTTCCGATGTCTATCAACGGAGTCGATGTTGATCTGGTTCATTATGGTAACAGGCTACATGCTTCACTTCCTGAGGAGCGAATTGGCTCAAATAAATTCACCAATGGATTTGCGGCAAAGAGTCTTTATGGATCGTACGAGCACCCTCATCGTGACGATTCAATTGCTTTTGTCTTTGATCCAAAAATAGGTGATGCTGACGGTCTTGTCACTTTCTCTAATGGTGTTCCTGTTGAAAGCGAAGGTGAGTATGCAGTTATTCAAACAGATATTTATCCAGAGCTATTTATTGATACTGGCTTAGGTGCTGGAGAGATCAGAGCATTTGCTAATGTAATTCATGCGAATGGTAAAAGTGAGACCATCTATTCACAGCCAGTTGATCTCATTGCATTTGATCAATCAGGCTGGGACAAGTCGGAGAAAGAAACAAAATCAACTTATAACAATTCTCCTGCTGGCCTTCTTGACGTTCAAGGATCTTTCTTGAATGGGCAGACAATCACTCTTGATACCTCTGCCATCACTGATGAAGACGGGATTGATTCTGCCTTCACTTACAGCTGGCAAACCTTTGATGCCGGCACCTCAAAATGGCTTGACCTCGATACTGCTGATGCAGCAGATGGTGATGCCACATTTACGCTCACCTCTGCATTGGTCGGTAAGCAAGTTCGAGGTCGTGCCTCTTATTCCGATGGCAATGGACTCAAAGAGGTCGTGACCTCCAGTGCATTAACCGTAGAA
>QCTJ01000046.1 GCA_003211205.1 Synechococcus sp. AG-673-F03 | reverse complement strand
AACATGACCGATTCCAACCCCCAGACCAATCCCAACGACGTGCCCTCGGCGGCCGATGTTCCTGCTGCAGCTGAAGGCCAGCAGCAGCAGCAGGAGCAACGCCGTGGAGGAGGTCGCGACCGTGGTGACCGCCGTGGCGGACGCCGTGGTGACCGACGTAACCAGGAGCGTGACTCCGAGTGGCAGGAGCGGGTTGTCCAGATCCGCCGCGTGTCCAAGACCGTGAAAGGCGGCAAGAAGATGAGCTTCCGGGCCATTGTTGTTGTCGGAAATGAGCGCGGTCAGGTCGGCGTCGGCGTCGGCAAGGCCGGCGACGTGATCGGTGCAGTCCGCAAAGGTGTTGCTGACGGCAAGAAGCATCTCGTCAAAGTGCCTCTGACACGTCACAACTCCATTCCGACCCTGTCTAACGGTCGCGATGGCGCAGCCAGCGTGTTGATTCGCCCCGCAGCTCCAGGTACCGGAGTAATTGCAGGCGGCTCGATTCGCACAGTTCTCGAGCTTGCCGGCATTAAAAATGTGCTGGCCAAGCGACTGGGCAGCAAGACTCCTCTGAACAACGCCCGAGCTGCCATGGTGGCTCTCGATAGTCTCCGCACACACAAGGAGACCGCCAAGGAACGGGGGATCTCCCTCGAGCAGATCTATTCCTGATTCCCCATGACTCTCCGACTTGATTCCCTAAAGCCCAACAAAGGCGCCCGACGCCGCAAACTGCGCAAGGGTCGCGGCATTGCCGCTGGCCAAGGTGCGAGCTGCGGCTTCGGCATGCGCGGCCAGAAATCCCGCTCCGGCCGGCCCACCCGTCCCGGTTTTGAGGGTGGCCAGATGCCTCTTTACAGGCGCGTGCCCAAGCTGAAGCACTTCACATTGGTGAATCCCAAACACTTCACCGTTGTGAATGTGTCAGCACTGAATGATCTCAAGGCCGGCAGCACCGTGAACCTCGACTCACTGGTCAAGGATGGTGTTGTCACCAGCCCCAAGCACCCGCTGAAAATCCTCGGCAACGGCGAACTCAAGGCCAAGCTCACGGTTCAGGCCGCCGCTTTCACGGCATCGGCACGAACCAAAATCGAAGGAGCCGGTGGCACCTGCGAACTGTTGGACTGAGATCCGTCGATCGACCTCTACAGATCTAATGTCTGAGCCGTCCGCCGGATCATCATCCGCGGACGGCTTTGCTGCATCAAGCTCAATCACCCAATCTCTGTTCCATGCTCGTCAGTCGGGGACGAAATCCCAGCGCCACTGAAGTCATCACCCAGCTGGTTCAGAACCCTGAGCTGCGAGGCAGGGTTCTCACCACTCTGGGCCTGTTGATGCTGGTGCGTCTCGGCATCTACATCCCGATGCCAGGCATTGACCGTGTGGCTTTCGAACAGTTCATCCAACAGGGTGGACAGCTGATTGGTTTCCTCGACATCTTCACTGGTGGCGGCATCTCCACCCTGGGCATCTTTGCTCTTGGGATCCTGCCGTTCATCAATGCCTCGATCATCCTTCAGCTGCTCACAGCCTCCCTTCCGCAGCTGGAGGATCTGCAGAAAAATGAGGGAGAAGCGGGTCGTCGCAAACTCGCTCAGATCACCCGCTACGTCGCACTCGGCTGGGGTCTGGTTCAGAGCGTGGTTTTCGCCATGATCCTGCGACCCTATGCAATGGAAGGAATACCCGTTGCTGTGTTCGTGGTGCAGACGGCACTCGCGCTGGTCACCGGATCGATGATCGTGATGTGGCTGAGTGAAGTGATCACAGAACGAGGTATTGGCCAGGGCGCCTCACTCGTGATCTTCCTGAACATCGTGGCCACCCTGCCTCAGGCTCTCGGATCCACGATTGAGAAAGCCCAAACCGGCGATCGCAACGACGTATTCGGAATCGTGATCCTGGTTCTGGTCTTCCTGGTCACGATCGTAGGAATCATCTTTGTGCAGGAAGGACAACGCCGGCTTCCGATCGTCAGCGCAAAGCGTCAGGTGGGCGGCGGAGCCGTCTTGCCCAATCGCCAGAGCTACCTGCCCTTGAAGCTCAATGCCGGCGGCGTGATGCCGATCATCTTTGCCTCGGCCCTGATTTTCCTGCCGATCACGATTGCCAACTTCAGCCAGAATCCTTTTCTGATCAGAGCAGCCACTGCCCTGAATCCAGGCAGCTCGAATCCATGGCCTTATGCCCTGGTGTTCTTCTCCCTGATTCTCGGCTTCTCCTATTTCTATGCGTCCCTGACCTTTAACCCGGTGGATGTCGCCAGCAATCTCAAGCGCGGAGGGGTGGCAATCCCAGGAGTCAGGCCTGGAACAGCAACAGCGAATTACCTCGAAGGTGTGAAAAACAGACTCACCCTGCTGGGCGGACTCTTCCTCGGCGCTGTCGCCATCATTCCTTCCGCCGTGGAACGAGCAACCAATGTGCAGACGTTCCAGGGGCTTGGAGCCACCTCGCTTCTGATCCTGGTGGGTGTTGCCATCGACACTGCCAAGCAGGTTCAGACCTACGTGATCTCTCAGCGCTACGAGGGAATGGTGCGCCAATAACACGGCACGTTCGAGCAGTCGCTCCGAAACAACTCAACAGCGGTGGATCCTCAACACCTGCTGACCTCGTCTACCCCAACCACCCAGAATCGCCATGAAACAACGTCTTCTGTTTGTGGGCCCGCCCGGTGCCGGCAAAGGCACGCAAGCGGCCCGCCTCTGCGAAAAGCACGGTCTTCGGCACCTGTCCACCGGCGATCTGCTCAGAGCTGAGGTGGCCGCAGGCAGTGAGCTTGGCAAGGAAGCGGAAGCCTTAATGAACCGGGGCGAGTTAGTGACAGACAGCCTGGTGCTGGCCATCGTCAAAACACAGCTCTCTGCGCTCAATGGCCAGGGCTGGCTGATGGATGGCTTTCCGCGCAACGTGGCGCAGGCCGAGGCACTGGCGCCACTGCTTCAGGAACTCGATCAAGCGATTGAGAGCGTCGTGTTGCTCGAGCTGGATGATGCAGTTCTGATCGAGCGACTGCTGAGCCGCGGTCGTGCTGACGACAACGAGGAGGTGATCCGCAACCGTCTTGAGGTCTACAAGCAGCAGACAGCTCCTCTGATTGATCACTACAGCAGTCAGAAACTGCTTGCCAGAGTGCAAGCCAACGGCAGTGTTGACGCCATTGCTGAGCGAATTGAAAGCATTGTTGCTTGACTCTCTGTGGTACGGTAGCTGTTTGCAACAATGGAGAGCTTCGCCCCATGAAGGTGCGTTCCTCAGTTAAAAAAATCAGCCCTGACGATCAAATCGTCAAGCGCAGAGGTCGCATCTACGTGATCAACAAGAAGCGGCCTCGCAACAAACAACGCCAGGGCTGATGCCTCGGTCAGTCGTTTAAGGCAGGGAACCTGACTCTGCCAACCTGAATTGAAGACTTCCCAGGTAATGGAAGTCGCTGTCCACCTCGATTAATTGCTCAGTGGCACGGATTGCTGGTGTCGACATTCCCCGCGACAAGCGGATCGAAGTCGCACTCACCTACATCTACGGAATTGGTCCCACACGGGCCAGAACCATCCTTTCCAAAAGCGGTGTCAACCCCGACATCAGAGTGAAGGATCTTGAGGACGGTGATGTGCAGAAACTGCGCGGTGCCACCGAGGCCTTCACCATCGAGGGTGACCTGCGCAGGCAGGAGGGAATGGCCCTCAAGCGCCTCCAGGACATCGGCTGCGTTCGCGGTCGTCGCCATCGCATGAGCCTTCCGGTGCGCGGACAGCGAACTCGCACTAATGCGCGAACCCGTCGCGGTGCTCGCAAGACCGTGGCCGGCAAGAAGAAGTAAGCCGCTTCGGCCAATCGGATCCTTCAGTCCCCTAAGACCTCTCCATCTCCAGGCCCATGGCCAAAACAGTCAAAAAATCAGGCCCCAAGAAGGCCAAGCGCAACGTTCCCAACGGCGTTGCCCATATCCAAAGCACCTTCAACAACACGATCGTCTCGATCACCGATACCACCGGAGAGGTGATCTCCTGGTCTTCGGCAGGTGCCAGCGGCTTCAAAGGTGCTCGCAAAGGCACCCCGTTTGCAGCGCAGACTGCAGCCGAAGCTGCCGCGCGCAGGGCTCTCGAGCAGGGCATGCGCCAGATCGAAGTGCTTGTGCGTGGTCCCGGCTCAGGTCGTGAAACCGCGATCCGTGCTTTACAGGTTGCAGGTCTGGAAATCACGCTGATTCGCGACGTCACTCCTTTGCCACACAACGGCTGTCGCCGTGCCAAGCGTCGGCGCGTCTAAACCAACGCGTCCCTGTTCAGGTCCCTCTCTCCCCCGCCTCAGACCGTGTTGCAATACCAGATCGACCGTATTGAGCATCAGATCGCTGACGATCGCTCCCAAACCGGTGTGTTTCTCATCGGCCCCCTTGAGCGGGGCCAGGCCACAACCCTGGGTAATTCCCTGCGGCGTGTGCTCATGGGCAACCTTGAAGGCACCGCCGTTACAGCAGTCCGCATTGCCGGCGTCAATCACGAGTACGCGACCATCCCCGGAGTTCGGGAGGATGTGCTCGACATTCTGCTGAACTGCAAAGAGATCACCCTCAACAGCCGCACCAACGATCTGGAGATCGGCCGCCTGGTGGTTACTGGCCCTGCAACGGTCAAAGCCCGCGACCTGCAGTTCTCCTCCCAGGTCCAGGTGGTGGATGGTGAACGCGTGATTGCCACGGTGAGCGATGGCTACAGCCTCGAGCTCGAGGTTCATGTGGAACGCGGCGTGGGTTATCGCCCAGTGGATCGTCACAACGAAGACACCAGTGCTATCGATCTTCTGCAGATCGACTCCGTGTTCATGCCCGTGCACCGGGTGAACTTCACCATCGATGAAACGGCAGTAGCTGAGGGTGGTTCCGCCCGAGAGCGCCTGCGCATGGAAGTGGTGACCGATGGTTCGATCACACCTGACGATGCCATTGCTCAGTCCGCGAACCAGCTGATCGAGCTCTTCCAACCACTCGCCACCGTCACCATGGTGGAAGAAGTTCCGGTAGAGCCTGAGCCCACAGCTGAAGCTCAGATTCCTCTCGAGGAATTGAATCTTTCTGTGCGTGCCTACAACTGTCTGAAGCGCGCTCAGGTCAATTCCGTCTCCGACCTGATGGGCTTCAGCTACGAGGATCTACTCGAGATCAAGAACTTCGGTTCCAAGTCGGCTGATGAGGTGATTGAAGCGCTTGAAAGGATCGGCATCCAGATCCCCCAAAGCCGCACCAGCGTCTGACTCTTACCCGCCCTGTACTGCAGCCCCTTCAGAACCATGCGTCACCAATGCCGAGTCCCACAGCTGGGACGTCCTGCTGATCAACGCAAAGCCATGCTTCGCGGCCTCACAACCCAGCTGATCCGCGAAGGTCGCGTCACCACCACCAAAGCCCGTGCCAAAGCACTGCGTGACGAAGCTGAACGGATGATCACATTTGCCAAGGAGGGCAGTCTTGCTTCCCGGCGCAGGGTTCTGGGATACGTCTACGACAAGCAGCTTGTGCATGCTCTGTTCGAGAAAGCTCCTGATCGCTACGGCGATCGCAAAGGTGGCTACACCCGCATCACCCGCACAGTGCGTCGTCGTGGGGACAATGCCGAGATGGCCATCATCGAACTGGTCTGAAGTCAGGCGCCAGCATCACGAAAATCACCATCCCGAAACCCTCGGCTGATTCTGTCGGCATCCGTCTCAAACGGATTGCTCTCAGTCTCCAGTACGAGGGTTCTTCGTTTTGTGGATGGCAACGTCAACCCAACGGCACCAGCGTGCAATCGGTGCTCGACGAGGCCATCTCAGCGCTCGACCCCCATCGGCCGATCCAGACCGTGGCAGCGGGGCGGACGGATGCTGGCGTGCATGCATCCGGCCAGGTGGTGCATTTCGACAGCTGCGGACCGATTCCAGCCAGGCGCTGGGCCCCAGCTCTCAATGGCCGTTTGCCGTCCTCGATCCGGGTGCGAGAAGCGGTGGAACGCCCACTTGAATGGCATGCCTGCTACTCCGCCAGTTACCGGCGTTATCGCTACACCCTCTACAACGGACGAAGGCCGAACCTGTTTCTCGCGCCCTGGAGCTGGCATCGCTATCAGACACGGCTCGATGAACAGGCGATGGAACAGGCGCTTCATGGCCTGCTGGGACTTCACGACTTCGCAGCGTTCCAACGCGCAGGAAGCCGACGATCCCACTCACGCACAACGATCCAGGACGTATCCATTCAGCGTCAAGGAGACCTGATTCACTTTGAGATCCAGGCCAGCGGTTTTCTCTATGGAATGGTGCGTCTGCTGACGGGCCAGCTCGTGGCTGTGGGAGAACACCGACTGACCCCGGAGCACTTTGAACGCCGTTGGAGAGAACGTCGCCGCAGTGAAGTGAAAGATGGAGCACCAGCGCAGGGACTCTGCCTGCTGCGCGCTGGATATCCGGACACCATCTTCAGCAAGGGCGGCTGGTACGATTGTCAACCGACGTTTTTTCTGGCCTCAGAGGACCCACCCCAGGATCCTCCACCATGGCCAATCAGTACCTAAGCGGTCGATTCCACTCAACTGACTCGATCAGTGAGGGAACCACCGACAGGTAAAGTCGTTCTTTGAGCTCTGTCCAGCACGCCACGGCGTGACTGAAGCTCCCTGCCCAGCTTCGTCGCTCGCGACGGGGCATAACCGAACCGGCATGCCGGCGCGATGAACAAGACCTCCGTCCCCTCCATCGATTCAATCGACCGCCAGTGGTATCTGGTGGATGCTGAGAATCAAACGCTCGGCCGCTTAGCGACCGAAGTGGCTTCCGTGCTCCGCGGCAAGAACAAAGCCAGCTACACCCCGCATCTCGACACCGGCGATTTCGTCGTTGTCGTCAATGCCGACAAGGTGAAGGTGAGTGGCAGCAAGCCGCAACAGAAGCTGTACCGCAGGCATTCCGGACGCCCCGGTGGGATGAAGGTGGAGACCTTCGCTCATCTCCAGGAGCGTCTTCCTGAGCGAATCGTGGAAAAAGCCATCAAGGGCATGCTTCCTCACAACGCTTTGGGCCGCCAGATGTTCCGCAAACTGAAGGTGTACAAGGGTGCCGATCATCCGCATTCCGCCCAGCAGCCTCAGCCCCTGCAGCTTGATCCCGCCGCTTCCGCCAAATGAGCACGTCTAATTCCGTCGTTTACTGGGGCACCGGTCGTCGTAAGACCTCAGTCGCACGCGTTCGCCTGATTCCCGGCAACGGCACGATCACCATCAATGGCCGTCCTGGAGATAACTATCTCAACTACAACCCTGCGTACATCGCTGCCGTCAAGGCTCCATTGCAGACGCTGGGTCTAACCACTGAGTACGACGTGCTCGTCAACGTCAGAGGTGGTGGTCTCACCGGACAGGCTGATGCCATCAAGCAGGGCGCTGCCAGGGCTCTGTGCGAGCTCTCCTCCGACAACCGCAAGCCTCTTAAAACGGAAGGTCACCTCAGCCGTGACCCTAGGGCTAAGGAACGTCGCAAGTACGGCCTCAAGAAAGCCCGCAAAGCTCCCCAGTTCTCCAAGCGCTGATCCCTGTCATGCCCAAGCCCGACATTCATCCCACCTGGTACCCCGACGCCAAGGTGATCTGCAATGGAGAAGTGGTCATGACCACTGGCTCCACCCAACCCGAAATCCATGTGGACGTCTGGAGCGGAAACCATCCGTTCTTCACAGGCACTCAGAAGATCCTCGACACCGAGGGACGCGTGGATCGCTTCATGCGCAAGTACGGCATGGGCAGCACCGCCAGTGTCAACGAAGAGAAAACAGCTCCGGCAAAGGACGAGGCGAAGACGGAAGCCTGATGCGCTCTGCAATCGACGCACAAGCGATCGATCGCCGCGATTTTTGCCCCCGAATGCAAACAGAGCTCTGCATTCGGGGCTTTTTTCTGAAAGGACATCTCCGTCAGGTCCTTTGCCGACGATGCTTCTGAGGCCATGGACTCCTCAACTCTGATCAGCCGTCTTGAGGCCGCGACCAGCAGCTTCCACAATCTGGAACGCCAGCTCGCTGACCCCGATGTGGCTTCAGATCCGGAGCGCCTGCAATCTGTGGCCAAAGAGCGCTCGCGCCTTGAACCTCTGGTCGTCGACTACACCAGCCTGCAGAACGTTCTGCAGGAAAGGGAACAGGCGAGGACGCTGCTGCGTGAAAGCCGCGGCGATGTCGAGATGGAAGAACTCGCTCAGCTGGAACTGCAGTCACTGGAGCAACGCCATGACGAGCTGATCCAACGGCTGACGCTTGCATTGCTGCCCAAGGATCCGCGCGATCAACGCAGTGTGATGCTGGAAATCAGAGCCGGTGCCGGCGGCGATGAAGCTTCGCTCTGGGCCGGAGATCTTGCCCGCATGTATGAGCGATTCAGCAGCCGACGCGGTTGGACGGTCCAGCCCGTGAGCGCTAGCGAAGCCGACCTTGGCGGATACAAGGAATTGATTCTTTCCGTGAAAGGCGATGCCGTCTTCAGCGAATTGAAATTTGAAGCCGGTGTGCATCGTGTGCAGCGAGTCCCGGCCACCGAATCCCAGGGCCGAGTGCACACCTCCACAGCGACGGTGGCTGTGATGCCAGAGGCAGATCCGGTGGAGGTTCAGATCGAACCCGGTGATTTAGAGATAAGCACAGCTAGATCAGGAGGAGCCGGCGGACAGAACGTGAACAAAGTGGAGACAGCCGTGGACCTGCTGCACAAACCAAGTGGCATTCGAGTGTTCTGCACGCAGCAACGCTCCCAGCTCCAGAACCGGGAACGGGCCATGGAGATTCTGCGAGCCAAGCTCTATGAGCGACAGCTCGCCGAAGCCAATGAACGGGAGAGTTCAGCCCGACGCTCCCAGGTGGGTACGGGCGACCGCAGCGAAAAGATCCGCACCTACAACGCCAAAGACAACAGGGTCACCGACCATCGACTCGGCAGAAATTTCAGCCTTGAGTCCGTTCTTCAAGGACAAATGGAAGATGTGATCGGTGCCTGTGTCGCCGAGGAACAGCGCAGCAAACTGGAGCAACTCAGCCAACAGACCGACGATTAATCAGAACGGGTCAGGCGCCGATCACGTATTTGGCCCATTCACTGTGGCGGCCTGAATCAATCTGGCGAACAGCCTCGAAACTCAGACTGCTGAGGGGACGCCTCGGAACACGTTTCAGAGGCATGCCGGCTTCAGAGGGGGTACGACTGGCCTTGCGCACATTGCAACTGGTGCAGGCCGTGGTCACGTTGTCCCAGGCATCGGTTCCACCGCGGCTGCGGGGGATCACATGGTCGATGGACAGGAGTTCGCGGCTGCCGCAGTACTGACAGGTGTGATTGTCACGCTGAAACAGATTGCGGCGTGTCAGTGGCACCTGGCGGAAAGGCACTCGCACAAACTGACGGAGACGGATCACCGTCGGCAGATGCATATCACTGCGAACAAGGTGTTTGGAATCGTGTTCCAGACCCTCGGCTTTGCCCTTGATCATCATCACGACGGCTCGACGCCAGGTGGTGATGTTCAACGGCTCGTAGGACGCATTGAGAACGAGAACCTGGCCCATGCCAGCTCCCTGATTACACGCCATGCTATCGGGGTCACAAGGGCAGCTTTGTGACCTTCACTACCCAGCCCCGATGCCTGATCTGTCCGCCGATCGCACCAGCCCCACAGGCCCTGAAACGGCTACTGGCGCTGACCCGCGACAGCGAGCCTGGATGGAGGTATCGGCTTCAGCCGTTGAACACAACGCCCGCGCGTTGAAGCGGTTGCTGGCATCCGACTGCTCCCTGATGGCTGTCGTCAAGGCTGACGGCTACGGACATGGCGCCGAAACAGTTTCCCGGGCAGCCATCTGCGGCGGGGCGACCAGCCTGGGAGTCGCCACCCTGCAGGAGGGAATCGAATTGCGGCGCGCTGGCCTGGAGCTGCCGGTGCTCGTGCTGGGCAATCTCACCCAACCCGAAGAGCTACGCGCCTGTCTGCACTGGCAGCTGATGCCCACGCTGAGCAGCATGCGCGAGGCACTGCTCTGCCAAAACCTCGCCAGTGGCAGCGGCCGTGAGTTCACAGTGCAGCTCAAGCTCGACACCGGCATGACTCGACTTGGCTGCGACTGGGAGGACGGGGAACGCCTGACTGAAGCGATCCTGCAGCTCGATCAATTGAATCTGGGTGGTGTCTACAGCCATCTCGCTCTGGCCGATGGCGAACTTGCAGGGCATGCCGATCGGATCACGCGCCTGCAGCAGGAGCGTTTCGAAGCCGTGACGCGCAAGCACCGACAGCAGGGTTTACAGCGACATCTGGCCAATTCGGCAGGCACCCTGCGGGATCGATCACTGCACCACGATCAGGTGCGCGTGGGATTGGCTCTCTATGGCCATGCCCCCA
>QCTJ01000045.1 GCA_003211205.1 Synechococcus sp. AG-673-F03 | reverse complement strand
TATCCGACATCTCTTTGGTGCCACGTTCTCTGGCTCTGCACTGACCAATAAAGCGATCAGTCCTGAATCGCTCTATGCCAATGATGAGAGTCCTTGGGAAGCTGTTGTAGACAATATTGATTATTTAAGTCTTGGCTGATTTGTGTATGAAAACTGTTGAGTATTTGCAATGTCAACAGTTGGTGAGCTTGTATGTATTCAAAAAAAGCAGGCTATATTAATAGCCTGCAATACTCATTAATATCACTACTTAGGAGAAGCTACTGCCATTATTTCGGCACCAAATTCAGCCAATTCAGCTTCTCCCAAAATAGAATCTCCAGCAGCGTCCACTAAGTCATCGGCCACAGCTTCAGGGTCGTCTGTGAGTTCCCCAGATTTAATACTGTCTTTCAAAATTCTGACGTACTTCACCATATATCCACCTTGCTCGGCCAACGTTGGGCAGATTTTATCGCAAATATAGCCAACTGTGGCAAATCCACCCATGTAAGTTAATGCATCCAATACTTTATCTTTGGTGCTTTCAGCTTGTGCAGGTATTGACGAGATAGTTGAAACTGGAAGAACAGCTGCAATCGAGATAGCGGCTGTGAGTGCAAATTTTCTAAGAGCCATAGAGCGGGAAAAGATAGTTTTAGGAAAATAATGAAATTTACTTAACGAGACATGTTATTATTTGTTAATAGGTCTCGTCATTACAGCAAAAAAAGACAGTAGAAATAATTGGCAAATGGGTACATTTTAAATTTAGCTATTCGAACAGATTGGATCGTTAATTTCTGAATTTCTACATAATTGAGGCTTGTTTTGTTACTTGGCTTTCTTTTGTAGGTAAAAGCTCTCAATTCTCTGCATTATATTATCGGCAGCACTGTAAAGACGTTTTTCCTCTAATACGTTCAAATCCTTGAGGCTTTTAATAACAGTAAGTTCCCGACTTAATTCAACTAACTCCAGTGTTCTTGAGCAATCTTCTGTAGTATTCCGGCCTCCAATCGGAACTATAAATCCAGCTCCTGCGCTTAAATATGCATTGCCTCCCGAATATGGCTGAATGAATGTAGGACTGCCGCCATCTTGAACAGAACTGGTACCAAGCTGGTCATGTCCGAAGCCAAGGCCTGAGTAGAACATAGGCCGTGAACCACCTCCAGAACTGCAACTTATTCCGTCAGCATTAATTGAAAATGATGACTCTGTTGCGGATGGTAAGGCTTCTTCAGAAAATGATGGTGATGTGTAAGCATATTGGGAATAAGAATTAGGCGCAGATATCAAACCTATTGGAGCAATTAATATTCCAGCAAATATTGTTGGTTTTAAAAAAGTAATTTTGACAAATTCCATGATTGCAGAAAATGAATATACAGCTATGTTAAGAAAAAATTTTTTTGATCGAACTATATTATTCTAGCGGTAGCTCGAGTGCAAATCCGAAGATTTAATTATGATCTATCGAAGCAGGCTATTCAGCTTTTTCATTTTTGCTTTTCTTTTTTTTGCAGCAAATAGTGCAGCAGCTTGGGAAAGATGTCCAGTCATTGCTCCTAAACCGGTCAAAAAAGTTGAGGGAAAGGTTTGCCCGCTATCATATTTTTTATCGGCTAATTATTGTGTACCTAGTGCAATATCCAATATGACAGTATACGAAATACCCTTGCGTAACAAGTCAGCAAAATGTCCTATGTTTTATTTTTCTCGAGATGGGTACTGCGTTGCCAACACTAGAGAGGCAAGAAATATTTTAATGAAAATTGGTGCTAATTGCCCAACAGGCTATTTAAAAAACCGTGAGTATTGCATACATAATTGCAAGATCGAATAACATTGCGTACTGTTGTTTAGCTTTGTAAGCATGCTAAAGCCCGTTGCGAGTATAAATCGTTAGTTTTAGTCATGACTTTAAAATTTCTAAACTTCTCGATTGGAGACTGCTTTTTTTCAGATACATAATTTTATTGACCGCAGCTGATGTCAAGCATGTCGATGGTCGCACAATGCGCTGCTGAATGTTCCTGAAAGCATCATCTCTATTCCTAACCGCGTCTTCGGTGGCACTCAGTTGAGCTTTGTTTTCATCCCAGAAGTCGTCACCTCTGCTGGTGATAACGCCTTCGGTTCTGCTATCGACCAAATCACTGTCAACCAACAAAGTCTCAATCTAGATGTAGAGGGTGATGGTTTTGTCACACCTCCTGGTGATGGACTAATGATTATCCGCCGTCTGTTTGGTGCGACGTTCTCTGGCGCTGCACTCACTAATAAAGCAATTAGCCCTGATTCGGTCTATGCCAATGATGAGCGTCCTTGGGACGCTGTTGCAGCCAATATTGACGAGCTGATGCTTGGTTGATCATAGATCTTTGCTGGTGATTTGAGAGCGTATTGTATTTCTATTAAGAGGTCATACGAGTAGAGGCATTTCGGAATTGACACATACAATTAATTAGAATGAGTGCTGTTGCAACTGATTAGATTGATGATTACTTGTAGCACCAACTTGATGCTCGGGAGTTGTTGATGTCATGACCAACCTTCTTGATCACATCCCCTACTATCCATTGTTTATACGACCTGAAGTCAGCGAAGAAAAGCACTATATGCATCCCTTCATAGGCTGGAACAGCTGCCAAAACTTCTCTCTCAAACACTCAGCATCCAGTAACTACTGACAACTTGATTACTCGACATTAGCTAGACAAATTCATTGAAGCGAGCAGAATGTAAGCATTGATTTTTTCAAATGCGCCTTGCTGTAATTGGAGCCACAGGCCACTGCGGTCGCCAACTAGTAGTACAACTTCTCGATCGAGGCTTAATCCCAAGTAGTGGGAACCTACTGCTAGTCGGACATCACGGAGGTATCAGTGAGATGGGTCTCCACTCGCTTCGCGCAGATCTCACAGATGCCTTTTGTGATAGCGCTCCATCCATCGAGGTGGTCATTGATCCTGAGTGCATTCACGCCGATGTGGTGGTGATGTTGGCTGGGCGAACGCTAAGTACAAACCCAACTGAGAATGCCGATCGTACCCAGTTAGGGAAAGACAACGCCGAACTTTTCGAGCAATACGCAAAAGCTTTCTCAAACGGTTCAGAACCACCACTTGTAATTGTTCAGTCAAATCCAGTGGAATTAGGTGTTCAAATCTTTGCTGAAGCTTTAGGGCGTCATCGAGTGATCGGAGCAGGTGCTTGGTCAGATACACTTCGGTTCCGAACAGAACTGGCCAGGGACTTAGATGTGCGGCGTACCCATATTCGGGCTTGGAGTCTCGGTCAACACGGCGATCACCTTGTTCCCTGTATCAGCCAAATCGATGTATCAGGGATTCCAAGATCCCGTGTATCAAGGATTCAGTCCGAGCTGAAACGAGGTGGATCTTCAGTTGACTACCCATCAAGGCTTCAAAATAGCCGCAAAATTCTTTTGGACCATCTGGAGCAAAACGACTGGCAGCAAGCCGAGCAGTTTCTCAATAGCTGTTCGGCTGATCTTCGAACCGGTCTACGGCCTTTTCTCACTCATTTCACCAGCCGAGGAAATACGACTGAGGTAATGACTGCTCACGCAGTGACCGACTTAGTGGCATGCCTGGCTGAATCCAGACCGCAAGTCATAGCCGCACAAGTTCTATTGAAAGGAGAGTGGCCCAACTGTGGAGAGAATGTCCTTGGAGTTCCTGTTCTTCTGGGTGTAAACGGCTGGGATCAGGTTTGTAAGCTTGATTTGGATATAGATGAACTAAAAGCCCTTCAACAAGCTACCAAAGCAATCAGTGAAGCAACTCTCGCATGTCGTACGGTAGAGAAGCTTGATAAGTATTGATGGATGGGCTATTCATCCCAGTTGATAACAACAAAAAGATTTGGCTGGAATGAGCCTACTGTTTTTATGGTTATCAAGTTGAAATCGCAATCATGTAAAGGGTGAAAAGCAAGACGTTTAAAGCAAACACGGATATCAATTGCTTGAAAACCAGCTTGTTTGCGCTGAATAGGTAAGGCAGCCTAAGAGCGTAATTTGCTGCCACTAGCAAAGAAAATAATATTAAGCCTAAATGTGGGTCGTTTGATTTGTCTAAAAAAGCCATGCTCCACGCATGCCAAAGCAATGGGATAAAGGGCGCAAAGCTTATGGCTGCTCCTAGTTTAAAAAGTCTTTCTTTTCTTTTGAGTGAAGTCATTGCACGAGCTTTCAGATTGGTTTGCCTTGGGTAACGCAAACACTAGCAAATCCTAATCATTAAAGTTCTGTTCTCTATGCAGATTAGAGTCTTTCCCAATATCCACATTTTCATGACCATCTCTGGAGAGAGATAGGTAATCCATTTCGGCGGAGCCACCCGTGATCCGAAGATTCACAACCTCTTTCAGATTGATGATGTGGACTCCGGTGTGATCCGCTGGTTCAATGTCGATCTGGTGACCCATGTGATTCCGGACTGCTGAGAACGATGGATCATTGCGTTGATGCTCGCCATCACTGGCAAACCTCGCCACCCTTCAATTGAGTGGGAAACACAATGCCGTTACACCAAGAGCGCACAAGAAGAAAGGGAAGGATTTATCCGCTGCTGCTGTTGCTCTCCCTGCTGGTGATGGTGAGCTTCGCCTCCCCTAACATCTTATTAGGACACCTTGGTTATGCCTTGATCGCCTTGCTGCTCACCCAGCTCGTGATGCTGCAAAAACCCTTGCCGGGATTGCACGACCGGTTGTATTAAGCGCTGGGCGTTGTTGTGATTCTCACTCAAACGGTGTGGTTGTTGACGCCTGTGCAGTGGTATTTGAGCGCGATCCCTCTGGTTGTGAGATGGAGCCTGTTGGGGAGTTGGAGCGTGGTGCGCCTGGTGAAGCGACTGGCCAGCGAACAACGCTTGAACTCTGAGGTGCTGATGGGAGCAGCCGCTGGCTACCTGCTGCTCGGTCTGATCTCGGGCTTGGTGATGATTAGCGTCGAGACCATCCAGCCTGGCAGCTTCGAGCCAATCGGCCTGTCAGGTGTCGGAACAGCGGGCAATCCCCCCGTCTTTCAGTGGTCACCAGTGTTCTCAAAGATCAATTACTTCGCTTTCATCTGTCTCACCACCGTGGGATTCGGCGACATCACACCGGTTCAACCGATCGCCCGCATGCTTGCCGTTACAACTGCTGTCGTCGGGCAGCTCTATCTTGCGGTGGTGATGGGAATTCTGATCGGCCGCTTCATCTCGGTGTTGCGCATGAACTGAGTTGCGCCTTCAACAGCAAATAGTGATTTCATTTCAGGCTTTAAGTGAGGCGGCTGCACGCAGGCTGGTTTCTCCATTGCGGCCAGATGCCGAACAAGGACCGCCCACTTATTGATCACTATGAACCGAAAAATGGTGACGGCTGACTCCGACTTATTCGTTGACTACAAGCGATCAAAATTGATTAATTCTTGATCCATATCAGGCACCTGATCCATGGTGCCCAGCTCTATCAAACCCGCTTCTCGATCAACAACGCGATTCGACAACGAAATGCCGTCATTTGAGCAAGCAGTCAAAAGCGAGATAACGCTTAAACAAATGACCAATGCCATGGCTGATAGCGAACGCAGCATCGAATGAAAGCAGGTCCGTACATGATGTCGCCTTTGTCCATCGTGGGATCGGTCTAGCCCATCTGTTCCTCAGACCTACAGGAGCATGCTCGGGCACAACGCGATTGAGGCATGGCAGGCCATGCCGAAGTCAGGCGGCTGGAGGCGGTACCAACTCAAGGGTGATGTGGCTTTAAGCGCGAGGCATCATCTACGGTCTGACAAGGGTCTGTTGCCCGCCCACCAGGAAGCATGGTGTCGTCGATCGTTCTTGACATGTACAGCTCGCAAAGCTTTTCTGGAGGACGACTATCAACCCAGCTCTGGAAGCCTCCATCGTCGTAAGCAAGCAATTGAGCAATCAGCAAAACTTCATGCATAGAACGACGGGCAGTTAATGGCTATTGGACGCTAGATGCGCTGAAGTTGTCCGCAAGAAATAACTCACTACTGAATGCGACCTACAGCCTGATTGGCGATTGCGAATCGCCAGATGAAGTTCAGTAATTGATTCACCACAACGCCATCGCGGCATGGGAAACCATGCAGAAGTCAGGCGGCTGGAAGCGGTGCCTGCCCAGGTGGTGAGTTTCCGTAACTGCAGTTACGAAAGAAAAGCCCACCAATCCACCGCTGGGAAAGGGGGCGTGCAGCGTCGTAATCAGATTGCGACTGTCAACTTCATTGCGTCAACTTCGCGGTGTTGTCCCACCCGTCCCTACCTGTTGCTTCAAAAGTTGAAGAGAAGAGAGTTGGGAATAGGGGAATTTGTTTTTTGGAGCCGGACGCCCGGTCCACCCGCTTAGCTGTTCTTAGCTCAGCTGCTCATGCTCTCTTCCAGATCGATGTACTCCTCATCGCTGAGGCCTGGGGTGATCGTGGCCGTTACACCCAGTCCTTTGGTCCACGGATAGGTGTGCTTTTGCACTGCAGCCAGGTTGTCGGCTTCAACCAGCAGCACGCCTCCACCGAGATGAGGGTGGATCTGACGCGCCAGCACCTTGAAGCCGGCGTATTCATCCATGGGCTTCCCGCCTTTGATGTAATCCACGATCGCCTGGGTGTATTTCACGTTGGTGGGATCGGGGGCGCACCAATGGATCATGAAGCGTGCCATCTAGAAATTTGCAGACGTACCATCATCGGCCGGGTTCGTTGTTTCGGATGTCGTCAGCGATTCGGATTGGAGTAGCCAGCACTGCAGATTGGAAAGGGCGTCCGCGGTCGGATGTAGATGCGTCCGAACACTGCACGAGCAAACCGCCCCTTTGAGAAAGGGGCTTTTTTAGTACGAGGCCACTCTCAGCTCTGCCTAGTCACTAGAGCGAGTGACCACTCCACCTATGGCGTTTTGAAAAAAACCGGTCGCAAGGACAGGCCGGGTGATGGGGATTATCTGGCTCGGAACGCTCCTTGATGGGGCGTTTTTTATGGCCAGCAACAAGCAGTTTGCACCCCCACAAAAACGCAAGGCAAGACCTATCGAGGGCTGATCTGGTGAAGCACATCCCGCCGAAATCCTGAGAGAGGCCGTAGGTGAGGCTGCTTGGTGAGAACGACTAGTCTGCAGCACTTACTCAAGAACTCAGTAATGGCGTACAAGCTCATCGGTACTGAGTTTCCTGATCAGAACCAGACCTTCATCGACAGTCTTGAGTTAGCTCTCTGGGCAGTTCAGAAAATCAAAGGATCTTCCGGAACAATCGAAGATCTGATCAAAGAAATTGAGAAAGCCAAAGAAGCGGTAAACAGCTAGCCAGTTCTTGTTCGGTATCGGTGGAGTCCGGACAGCACCCGAATCGGACTGTCAGCCGAAGGTGACGTGAAGATGCTCAGCACACTGAGATAGCTACGAAGTGGTTTCAATCGCTTTGACCAATCGTGCAGATGTATCTTGCGGACTGCCAGTTTCCTGATATTGACAGCCAGCTCGCTGCTTACAAGAGCTTTTGCGAGTTGTGGGATTCAGGTGAGATGGCGAAAGCTGACAAGTTTCCAGGCTTTGAGATGTTGTTTCGCGTTCATGCGCCTGGTGTTGGCCGTGTAACCGCACTCTTCAAGGCTGAGAGCGATGCACAAATTTTTGAGCACTTCTCTCCTTGGCGTGCTCAGTACGGAATCGAAATCGATTTCACCCCAGTGGTCGGATGCCAAGACATTGTTGACCGTCATAAAAAGCTGTTCGCAAAAATGGGCTGAATCCACAATCCACGCAGCAGCACTGGTCCAGGGTGTCCAAACCCCGGGCCAGTGCTGCGCCACAAAACAAGAAAAAGTCAGTCTTCATACGACCGCCAAGAGTGCCTGCTTCGGTCACTCACAAAGACGATGACTCTGTTCAGAACCTAGTCATGTGCCACGCCAAGAAGGATTGAAAGCAGTGTCTACACAGCAGAACGATTGAGGAAACCAGCGAAAACTGGATGAACCCAATAGGCATTTGTGATCAAGGGTTTAAAGCGACAGTTAACGATCAGTCGCGTGCAGGCTTGCCCCTGTCTTTGATTGTGTTGGTCTTTGCCGCAACCTTGGAAGCTAGAGCCGCTTCCAGACGCTGAAGCTGCGCATCACGCAATGCAGCGGAAATGCTGAGTGTGAGGTCAGTCATCGATTGGCGTTTTCGACTGCTGCAAGCGCAGGGCTTAATGCTGTCGAAAGGGGGCCTATGAATCTGAGAACTCGCGAAAGATAAACAACCCGCGGAGCCTGTCCAGGTAGCAAAAATGCTCAAGTCAGCGGTTTGCAACATAAGCATCAACAAACTGGACCAACGCCAATCCAACGGCGCATGCCCAGCGGATCAATTCTGGAGACCAGAGCATTACGCGGCGGCCTTCAGCCCGTGGTCAGACGGATACTCAAGAACAACGCCATCGAGGCATGGAAAATCATGCAGAAAACAGGCGCATGGACACGGTGCCAGCCCAGGTGGTGAAGGTGAGAAGTAGCAGATGACATTTTTGCACTATCGACCTCTTAGCCATATAAAACTGTGTTCCCGTCTTTAGTTTCAGATCCCATGAGATAAACAGTGACATCGTCACCATCTACAAGCTGGGAATTGGCAGGAGAGGGGTTCAACCCGTCGACTGCGAACAACGCCGCCGCACCCAGAAAATCGCCAACAGCAGAACCGATAACATTGTGCCTTAAACCTTTCATTGGTGGATTACGCCTGTTGGCACTGTCGCTAAATCTTTGAAAGACACATCCCCCATTCGAGCCACAAATCGCCCTGGGTCCTTCGTTCCTTTGGGTGCCTTTCATTGGTGGTAGATGGAATAGAACGTTGTCATTTGATGGCTTATCGCGTCCATCTGCACTGGTGCGCATACTTCCAATAGATGTTTGCATGGCCAGCGGCGACCAGCTGCTGATGCACGTTTGAGCTATCCACAAACGGCTCAGCCAAAGCGCGTCCATACCGGTCTTTCGTGATGCGTTTAATGCCTACTTCACGTCCTACGACAAGTGCCCGCAGGTAGTCCCGTGCTGCTTTGGCAGGGACAGGGTTGGCACTTTTGCCACGCAGGTGTCGCCGTCGTAGCAGGAGAATATAGGGACTGAGACAAGGGCTGATAAGGCTATTCCCGAAAACGTATCGCTAAGTAAAAGGCACAAAGTACATATCAACCTCATGTGTGCCCTAGGCGCTGACCAGAGAGGATCCCCTGCTCACCCGACGCATCGCTTTCGAGATCGACCGTCTTAACAGGAGTTGTGTCAGAAGTAACGCCGGTAGGCACGCACGTCTTTCGATCGATTCTCTGCTTGGACCAAGCCATGTGGATTTTCCAGGAAAATCAGTAAAGCAAGGCATCAATTATCGAATCTACTGATAATTGACTCGACGTACTTGGGTGTGAAAAAGCCAGTGCTTTTGTCTTGAGGAACTGTTCGCATTCAATCTGTAAGCTGTAACCGTCAAAAGCTTTTTCTCCAAATATTTTTACGAACTCAGTTCCCTCCCTACGGATGCTAGTCCTAAACCCTTTTGCCCGAAGAAATCTGATCGACGAATCTTCGCATTGTTTCAGAGTTTTTGATTTCAACGGGAGAACGATAAGTATGACTTCTGGTACGTTCGCTGCAGCTATAGGGCTTGTACTTATCGTGCCGAAGCACAATAAAAATCGGAATAACTTTTTGATTATTGTTCACGAACAAATAATTTGGAATTTTAGGCTACTGCAATGCCTTTCATGTGACAAATAGAAGTGGTGAATGACATTTACTAGTAAGCGGCGTCCGTCAGCCCAAGTGCCAATCAGTGAATGGCGTGGTCTCTTACTTCAAGAATCGACAAAGAAACATGAGAGAAAGGTTGCAGCCACTGGAGCATTACCGGCCGTCATAGTCCTGACGATCAAGGGTGGTTCCGCCTGGTGATCCACAAGCGTGCAAACAGGCCCTGATAAAGCTGAATTGGAGCCTGGCAATTCAGACCCAGAAGGATGGATTCGAGCCGAGCTGCATCCAGAGAGAAAACAACAGTGTTTCTTGCGGTCAGAAATTTATCCACCATCTCAGCAGGCAGTCCACGATCAATTAGTCGTCGTGAAGCGATGCTAAAGATCGTTTCACAGACCCAAGGTTCCGCAGCTTCGCTGTAACTGCTGATGAGCAGCACGCCTCCTGGAAGTGACTGCTCTATAAGTCTCTTAATCATCAGATCCTGCTGATCTGCAGCCATCAGGTGCAGCACGTTGTGACAGATGACGCCATCAAAATCTCTTTGCAGGAGACCTGAGCGAACGGCTTCTTCCAGGGTCTTCGGAACCCACTGGCACCTTTCGAAACCACCATGGCCTCTCAAGGTTTCAATGCAGGCCTGCAACATCTGAGCACTGGGCTCGACCACAACAAATCCAGCCTCTGGAG
>QCTJ01000044.1 GCA_003211205.1 Synechococcus sp. AG-673-F03 | reverse complement strand
CACCCGTATTCCCGTGCTCGGCCATGCCGATGGGGTGTGTCATCTGTATGTGGATGCTGAGGCGGACCCAGATCAGGCTGTGGCCATTGCCCTGGACAGCAAAGTGCAATACCCGGCTGCCTGCAATGCAATGGAGACTTTGCTGGTTCATGCCGATATTGCAGAGATATTTCTGGAGAAGGCCATCCCCGCTTTCCAGGCCGAAGGTGTGCGGCTGCTCGGTGATCCAGGCGCTTGCTCTCTCGGGATCAGTGAGGCCGCGGCCGACGCAGACTGGAGCACGGAATATTTGGCGTTGACCCTGTCCGTTCGTGTTGTGGATGATCTCGCTGCAGCTCTTGAACACATCCGTCGCTACGGCTCGCGTCATACCGAGGCGATTGCAACCCGTAACGTCTCCACTGCAGAGCGATTCCTGCGCTCAGTCGATAGCGCCGGTGTCTATCACAACTGTTCCACTCGCTTCGCAGACGGCTTCCGCTACGGATTCGGCGCGGAAGTGGGCATCTCGACCCAGACTCTGCCTCCAAGGGGACCTGTCGGTTTGGAAGGGTTGGTGACCTATCGCTATCGATTGCGTGGTGATGGCCATACCGCTGCCGACTATGCCTCGGGCGCACGTCGCTTCAGCCATGTGGACTTGGAGGGATGAGCAACGTCACTCATCCTCTGGACATCATCAGAGTCGATAATCTTCGCCTTTGGGCCCATGTGGGGGTTCTTGACCATGAGCGTGAACACGGTCAGTGGTTTCGTGTTGATCTGGAGCTGCATCTTGATCTGAGTCAGTCGGCCTCTGCTGACTCGCTGGCGGCAACCGCTGATTACAGCTTGGGAGTTCAGGCTTTGCAGCATCTTGCTGCCGAGATCACCTGCTACACCATCGAACATTTCAGTGAGCGCATGTTTGAGGAGCTTGAGGGGATCTATGGAGCTTTGCCGATGCATCTTTGGCTGAGCAAATGTCATGCACCGATCCCAGGTTTCGCAGGTACGGTGAGCCTTGAACGCTGGCGCCGCAAGCCGTTATGAGATGACCACCACGGTGCCTTCTCGATTGCGAAGACCGCTGGTTCTTGTCCATGGCCTCTGGGATACGCCGCATCTGTTTCGTCGATTGGTCCGTCGCTTGGAGGAGCATGAGGTTCCGCTTCTGGTTCCCCATCTTCCGCACCGCTTAGGCGCTGTTCCCTTGCGCACCCTGGCGGAACAACTCGACGATCACATCCGTCAGCGCTGGGGTGGCGACGTTGAGGTGGATCTGCTTGGTTTTTCGATGGGCGGCATCATCGGGCGAGTCTGGCTGCAGCAGCTGGACGGTGCCCGACGCACCCGTCGCTTTGTGAGTGTTGGCAGTCCGCAGCGGGGTACCGTCACGGCGCAGTGGATCCCCTCGTGGCTTTGTGCCGGGTTGGCCGACATGAAACGGGGCAGTCCGCTGTTGCGTTCCCTCAATGATGATGTTCAGGTTCTCAAGAGATTGGACTGCGTCAGTTACTACTGCCGTTGGGATTTGATGGTTTTCCCTGGATGGCAGGCCCATCTGCCTTGTGGACTCGTGAGCAGTCTTCCTGTCTTCACCCATCAGCAATTGATGTCGCATCCCCAATCTCTTGATGTTTTGCTGAGAACGCTTCTGAGTGACTGATTGGCGTACGAACAGTGACATGTTCTGTACTGATGGGCACACTTTGAGTGTCATCCATGTCCTGCCGCGCATGTGTTTTTCGGCTTCGGCAAGTTTCACGGCATCCGCCGTGCTCGTTCCTTTAGGTCTTTATTCGCATCATCTGGCCACGCGTCATGAGCGGCCTGACTACAAGCCTCTCGCCCTGGTGCCGTTCTTCTTCGGTGTTCAGCAATTTGTCGAGGGCCTCGAGTGGATAGCCATCGACGGCGGAAACATCGAACCTCTCGCAACGATTGGTGGTCTCGGTTTTCTCTTCTTCGCTTACTGCTTCTGGATGATCTGGATTCCGTGGAGCGCGTGGTCGATTAGCCGCAGTACCGACTCCAAGGGATTGCAACGCCGCTTGAAATGGGTTGCGATTGTGGCCACGGTTCTCGGGATCGCGTTCTATCTGCCCATGCTGTTCAACCCGCCGGCGATTCAGCCAGCGGTTCACAGCAATGGTCGACTTCTCTACGACATTGCCAGTCTGCGCAGCATCTTTCACAACTTTGTCAACACTGAACCTGTCGGTGAGTTGGTGTATTGGGGCTTTATTGTTTTGCCGCTTCTGGCCGTCAGAGACAAGGCGGTGAAATTGTTCGGCGCGCTGATCTTCGTGTCGATCTTCCTGACGTGGGCGACGTACAGCGCAACCTTCAATTCGGTCTGGTGCTTCTATTGCGCCGTGCTTTCGATCATGGTGATTTGGATCGTTAATCGTCCCCATCTGCGTCAGGCTTGAAGCCAATGGCTGACCAATTGTTGGCATCTCTTGAGTCGATGGGGCAGCTGCTGCTCGCCATGGACTCTGGTGTTGGTCTGCTGATCGGCGTTGGATTGTCGATGTCCGCTTCGCATCTGTTTGCGTTGCTCGCCAACCGTCTGACTCCGATGCAGATCCTGATGCACATGATCGTTGATGCGCTCGTGCTCAGCCTGGCTTTTCTCCTGGGAATCCTTTGCCACAGCTTGATGCTGATGCTTCTGGAAGGTGTCCCTCTACAGCCGATCACCTTTGCCAATCACATGGGTGCAGCCATGTGGCCCGGTTTGTTTTATGTGCTGGCAGCTGCTCCTTACGTCAGTGATCTGATTGCAGTGACCTTGCTGGCCTGGATCCATCTCAATGTGATGCTGCTGCTTCAGGCGGTTTACAACATTCCCCTGGAGACGAGTTTGGTGGTGGCGCTCCCTGGTTTCGTGCTCGCACTGCTCCTGGTGGGCTTGCTCTTCGCCCAGCGTTGGCGCACTAGCTACGCCATGCTCGCCACAGAGGTCTCAGCCCTGACGTCGCCATGACAGGGTCCTCTTCGACAGAAACAGTCGCGGTTGTTCAGTATCAGCGCCGTCGTCTTCGCCATGTGCGTCGTTGGCTCGTGGTGGCCTTGGTCTGTGTTGCCATGCTCGGGCTGCTTGGTTTGACTGCTGTCCGCAGGGATGCGGCCTCGCTGTTGCAACCCGAATCGTTACTGGAACTGCTGACCTGGTTCGGAAGCGTGCTGGTCGTGGTGGTCGCCCTGGTCGGCGTGTATTCGGTGATGGAGGATTTCGTGTTCTGGGAAGGCTGGATGCATGGCCTTCCGGATCCCCGGCAACTATTTGCCTCAGAACGTGAGGGTTCTGGCCAGCATCGTCACTATGTCGTTTACCTCGATGGAATCCATCAGAGCGAAGAGAGTCATCCACCGCGGGTGAGTGAATTTCTTGACTGTCTGCAGGAGTCGATTACGGATGACACGATGCTCGTGAAAGGGATCGAGGCTTACACGATCACCAACGTCGGACTGCGTACGACCACCTTCGCCGGATGGTTCTGGCAGCGGCTGTTCGCTCTGCAGGAGCATCACCCCAATGGTCTGGTTCGTTTCATCTGCGCCTTCTGCGTGCAGGCGAACAACGTCATCAAGGTCGGAATCTCCTCGGATCGACGTTATGGACCGCTGATGAACTATGAGCTGGCGTTGAAGATCGCCCGTCGTCTCGATTCGATCGGCTTCATGCCTCATCAGGCGTCCCGCATCGTCCTCGTTGGTTACAGCGGAGGTGGAGAGATGGCGATCGGTATCGCTGAGATTCTCCAGCAGCTCTGTCGTGTAAGGGTTCAGGTGATCACGGTCTGTGGAGTCTTCAGCGGCAACGGTGCGCTCGAGTCCGTCAATGATGTGGCCATGGTGCTGGGTAGTCGAGACCCCGTGGCCGCTCTGGGGCGGATCGCCTATCCCGGTCGTCTACCCCTGCTGCCACTCTCCAATTGGAATTGCTGGCAACGGCATCATTCTCTGCAGCGCTACATGATTGAGGGGATGAGTCATAACGGCTCCTCCGGCCCCTTTTCCACGGCGTTCCGTAGCTTGGTGGTTGAGGCCATCTGCAAGGAACTGGAGCTTTCTGACCTCAGTCCTCCGTTGAGAATTCCCCGTTGAGAGCGCGAACCAGTGCGAAAGGGCTGTGTCGTGGCTGGCTGGCTTTCAACCTTCGATGGGCTTCAGGTCGGGTCTGGTTGTCATGAAAGAGGTCCTGGGGCAGTTGGTCCAGGGCGAGGCGGTAGCGGTTCACGCTGTCGTCTGTCGCTTGCAGGCCAGCGTCAAGTTGTTGTTGCAACTGGCGGTGAAGTCGCTGACGCCAAAGGTCTCCGAGCGTAAGTGGGAACAGATTGGTTGTTCCCGTGATGGCCTGCTCCAGCAGGGCTGTCGAGTCGATGCAGAACCCCAGCACTCCGTATCCGCCCATATGGAGAGAGCTGAACTGGGCTTCGCTGTTGTGCACGGCCCCCATCAGCTCACAGAGATTGAGGGTGTCACCCAGCTGTTCGCCTCTGAGTTCGGTCGCTTGATAAGCGACGGTTCCATTGTTCCGATCGTTCTGCCAGGGACGATGCAGCTCATTGAGGGCTGCCCAGCCGTTCAATCCTTCAACGCCCTGGTAGTACTGCAACAGTAGTGGTGAGCCGCTGGGAGGCTGCAGTTCCATTTCCAAGGAGGAATGGGGCATCAGTGCCTGGATCTCTTCGCCAGTTTCATCAAGAAGGCTGGTCCGATAGGGCACCGCCAGCGGGATCTGCAGCCATTGCTCACCCATGCTGGTGCTGGCGCCCAGGCCGAAACTGGCCACACTCGTGCGAATCCGAGTGCAACATAGCCAGCCCTTGCTGTTCAGATGATCCAACAGCTCACGGCCGCTGCTGACGTTCTCGAACCTGAATGGTTCTGATGCACGGCTTGCCCCGTTCAGTCGGTTGCTCCCGAGCACATTGAGGATCTGAGCCAGCAGACGGTTGCGCAGCCGTTCAGGTTCTGCCTGCAGATTGGAGAGTCCTCGGTTGCTCCAGGTCAGAACCCCGCCCATTGCACTGATTCTCGCCAGCGTGCCAGGGGGGTTCTCTTGGACTGCAGGCAAGTCCTCGGATGCATCCACCGTCATTGACCACAGCGCTTCGAGCGTCTGCGGCAGTGTGAGGGTCTGTTCAGCGCTGATGGAGATCTGTCGCTGACACCAGCGATCAAGGGCACCGAGTGCTGAGGGTTTGGAGACTGCGGGCAACATGTGCTGCAGGTCATCGGCCAGGGTTGCCAGCAGCAGTGGGCTGACCAGATTGTTCTCTAGCAGGGTTGCAAAGTTGCGTAGATGTTCCGGCAGGCTGGCGCTCTGCCCTCGCCAACGCCTGGGAAGCATCATCAATAGCGGGACCAAACGTTGATGGTGTAGGTCGCTGAGCAGCTCCTTGAGAAACACATCACGGCTGATGCCGCGCCGCAAGCTGCTCTGTTCCAGTGCGGCTTCCAGCTCGATCAGAGGAGCGAGGCCAGTGCCGTCTTCAGCAGACTGGCCCCAGGTTGCACTCAACCTGAGCAGATCGTTTGCCAAGTCTCAGGCCTCAAGCTGATCAGGACGCCGAGGCCGCCAGACCGGTATGTCGGATGAGTGCTGCGCTGTTGGCGTCCCTGCCGCGGAAGCGCCGATACACCTCTGCAGGTCGCAGGCTCCCACCCAGGCTGAGGACGGTGTTGCGGAAACGTTCCCCAGTGGCAGCGACATCATCGTCTTTCTCCAGACCCACTTCTTCAAAGGCTGCAAATGCATCGGCGCTGAGCACCTCGGCCCATTTGTAGGAGTAATAGCCAGCGGCATAACCCCCGGCAAAGATGTGGCCGAATGCGCAGAGGAAACGGTCTTCCTTAACGGGCTGCAGCACGCTGGTGGTTTCAGCGATGCGGCGACGGAATGCATCCGGGCTGATCTTGAGTTCTGGGGTCCATTGGCTGTGGAGTCGCAGGTCGGTCAGAGCGAAATGGACTTGACGAAGCGTGCCGTTGCCCTGCATGAAGGTACGGCTACTGCACAGCTTCTGATAGTCCTCCTCAGGTAGCGGTTCCCCTGTCTGCCAGTGACGGGCCATGCCCATCAGGGTGCTTCGATCCAGACACCAGTTCTCCATGAACTGGCTGGGAAGCTCAACGGCGTCCCATTCCACGTTGTTGATGCCAGCGGCTTCCGGGTGCTCAACCGTGGTGAGCATGTGTTGAAGGCCATGACCGAATTCATGGAAGAGGGTTTCCACCTCTTCGAAGCTCATCAGGCTGGGAGTGTCACCGGCCGGGGGGGTCTGGTTGCAGATCAGGTAGGCCACCGGCAGGGTGAGATCGCCATCGGCGTTTCGTTGACGGCTCAGGCACTCATCCATCCATGCACCGCCGCGCTTGCTGGCGGGACGACTGAAAGGGTCCAGATAAAAAGCCGCCAGGTCTTCGCCGCTGCAGTCCATGACCCGGAAAAAGCGAACATCCTCGTTCCAAATCGGTGCTTCGCCGTCTGCGGCTTTGATGCGGATGCTGAACAGGCGTTCGCAGAGGCTGAACAGTCCCTCGAGCACCTGGGGAAGAGGGAACCAGGGCCGCAGGGCTTCCTGATCGAGATCGAAACGTTCTCGTCTGAGCTGCTCCGCCCAGTGGCTCACATCCCAAGGAGCCAGTGCATCGGATTCGGCCGCACCGTGGCTTCGGGCGCATTCACCCAATTCCTGGAGTTCCTTTTGAGCCACTGGCATCGCTGAAGCTCTCAGCTCTTCCAGCAGCGACTCCACCGCGGACACATCATCAGCCATTTTGGAAGCGAGGCTGAGCTCCGCCCAGTTGGCGTAGCCCAGCCGGGTTGCCTGTTCACACCGCAGCTGAAGGATCTCCTCGATCAGCGGCGCGTTATCCAGATCGCCACTGCTGGCGCGACTCACATGGGCTTTGTAAACGGTCTCACGCAGGCTTCGGTCCTTGGCATGAGTAATCACTGGGATGTAGCGCGGCATGTCCAGTCCCAGACGCCATGGTCCTTCGGCTGCGCTCGGTTCGGAACCGTCAGCGGCTTGATCACCGGCTTCCTTGGCCGCGGCAGCAAGGATTTCCAGGGCTCTCTCGGGAACACCGTTCAGCTGATCACGCTCCTGAATCACCAGGCTCCAGGTCTGCGTGGCGTCGAGCACGTGGTTGCTGAATCCGGTGGAGAGAGCCGCCATCCGTTCACTCGTACGGTTGAAATCCGATTGCTCTTCGCCTCTGAGGGCAACTCCTCGATGCTGCATCGAGAGAAGCTCAGCATCGAGGATGCGGATCTGGGTGCTGTCGAGGGGTTCAGCAGGGGATGACTTCAGTCTGCTGAGAGCTTCATGCAGGATCTGGCTCTGACCGAGTCGGTTGCTGAAGCGCACCACCTCGGGCTGCTGTTTCGCATGGGCTTCTCGCAGCTCGGGTGTGTTGCGAACGCCAGTGAGATGACTCACCACGCCCCAGCTCCAGCGAAGACGTTCGCCAAGCTGATGCAGGCTCGGCATCAGCTCATCCCAGCCCAGAGGTGAGGCCGCGGCGAGGCGCTGCTGCAGGGATGTCTCCAGCGTCTCCAGCTGATCGTTCAGGCTGGCCAGCAGCGCAGGGATCTCGTTGTTTACCTGCTCAGCGTCAATGGCCTCGAAGTGAGGAAGGCCCTCTCCGCGCAGCAGTTCTGGGGTGCTCATGGATGGTCAGCCGGTGGGGAGAAGGGCACGGGCAGCAACAAGGGTGTGACTTGCTAGATCAGAAGCAAGGGCATCGGTGGATGCCTCATAGAGATCCATGGCGCTCCGAGGCCAGATGCCAATCACCAGTGTTGGGACCAGCAAGGTGAGCCCAATAGCCGCTTCCCGAGGGCGCATGTCCTTCACGAAGGCGAGGGCAGGAATTCGTGGTCCGAAAAACACTCTGCGGCACATCGACAGCAGATAGATGGGAGTGAGAACAAGCCCAATCGCCGCCAAAACGATGGTGGTGACTCTGAAGAATGTGGTGAAACTCTCCTGGCTAGTGATGCCTAGGAACACTGTGATCTCGCTGATGAAGCCGCTCATGCCAGGTAAGGCCAGTGAGGCTAGGGAGCTTGCAAGGAAAAAGGCGAATGTGATCGGTAAGGCTTTGGCCAGGCCTCCCATGTTGGGGATCGAAAGGGTCTTGGTGCGCTCGTAGAAGCAGCCCGTGACGAAGAACATTGCTGCTGCGATGAGGCCATGGCTAATCATCTGAAGCATGGCTCCGCTCAGGCCGAGAGCATCGACGGCGCCGATCCCCACCAGCACGAAGCCCATATGACTGACTGAGCTGCAAGCGATCCTGCGCTTCACGTTGTCTTGGGCGAAGGCGTTGAGAGCGCCATAAACGATGTTCACGATCCCGAGGATGATCAGAGCAGGGGCCAGTACCAGATGGGCTTCCGGGAGCATCTGCACGTTGAAGCGCAGCAGCGCGTAACCGCCCATCTTGAGCAGAACACCGGCTAACAACATGGAGACCGGAGCATTGGCTTCACCGTGGGCATCCGGAAGCCAGGTATGCAAAGGGAAAATCGGCAATTTCACGCCGAAACCCACGAGGAAGCCCAGATAGCAGAGCAGGCCGAAGCTGCCACCTGGGGAGCGCTGAGCCATCTCCGTCATGTTCAGGGTGAAGCTGTCACCGGAGTTGGCAATGGCCAGGCCGCTGATCAGGATCAGAAGGGATGCCAGCGCTGTGTAGAGAATGAATTTGGTCGCTGCGTACTGACGGTTCTGACCGCCCCAGATGGCAATCAGCAAATACACCGGCACGAGTTCCAGTTCCCAGGCCAGGAAGAACAGCAGGAAGTCCTGGGAGAGAAACACCAAGGCCTGGGCTGAGGCCTGCACCAGCAGCAGTGCGAAATACAGCCTGGATTTATGGGTGATGTTCCAGCTGGCGCACACGGTCAGCAGCGTGACCAGACCACTGAGCACAACGAGTGGAGCTGAGAGACCGTCTGCTCCGAGTGACCACTCCAGACCGATCGAAGGTACCCAACTGACGCGTTCCACCAGCTGAAGCTGACTCTCCAGCGGGTCGTAGTGACGACTGAAGGCAGCGATCATCAGACCGAGATCCGCCAGCAGCACGGCAATCGTGAGATTGCGTGGAACCGGTGAGGTGTTCTGGTCTTCTCCAGGTAGAAGCGGCATCAACAACGCTGCAGCCGCTGGAAGCAGCACGATCAGCGAGAGCCAGGGGAACCCTGCGTCGGACGCAGCCATCAGCGGCAGGTTGGCGTCCATGGAACTCCCAAGATTGTGATTGAACTTATCAGCTCCGAGGCCTCTCCTGAGTACTTCTACCCAGCTCTGAGCTCAGCCTGCATCCTTGGGATGCCAGTGACTGCCAGCTGTTTGGAGGCTTAGAAGCGGTGCGCGACTGGCAACACCCGCAGACTCCCATGCCCTCACCATCGCCTGGCTGACGGCGGCACCATTCTCCTCGCAACAGAGGGCCAGGATGCTTGGACCGGCACCACTGATGGCGCATCCCCATGCCCCTGCAGCGATTGCAGCTTCTTTGACCTCCTGTCCGCCCTTGATCAATCGCCAGCGATAGGGCTCATGCAGCCTGTCGTGCATCCCATCCGAGATCAGGTCACCGTTACCGGTGCGTAATCCCTGGAGCAGAAGTGTGAGTGCACCCAGGTTGACCACCGCATCGCTCACAGGCACAGCCTTGGGCATGGCGCGACGCGCTTCACTGGTGCTCAGCCGTATCGCCGGAATCGCCACAACGGCCTTCACGCTGTTCATCCATTCACAGCGCACAACCCGCCAGCGTTGAGAGGCGGCCTTGGCTGTCATGCAGAGGCCCCCCCAACAGCGACGGCACGACGTTGTCTGGATGCCCTTCGATATCGATCGCGAGCTCCAGCAGTCTCTCCCGACTCAGAGGTTCGCCCACCAGGGCGTTGGCTCCCACAAGCCCCGCCACGATTGCTGTGGCACTGCTGCCTAGGCCTCTGGCCGGAGGCACCGCAAGACGCACCCTTGCCTCAAGAGCGACCGGTTCTTCACCGGCAGCTTTCCAAACGCGCTGAGCCGCTCGGTAGACAAGATTTTCAGCACCGCCTCGCAGGTGAGATCCCTCTTGCCCTTCGATGATCAGCTCAAAACGCTCTCCATGACCCTCGATGCGTCGCATCGTGAAGCGGTTGTTGAGATCGAGGGCGGCGCCAAGGCAGTCAAAGCCTGGCCCGATGTTGGCGGTGGTGGCTGGTACATCCACCACGACGGTCTGGCCTATTCGCGGCTGCGCCATCCCTGCTGCTCTACTCAGGCCAGTGTCCCACCCGACTCCACGAGATCACGTGCGCGGCAAGCCGCGCTAAACAATCCCGCCTCTGGATCGATGACCGCGCGGATGGTCAATCCTTCGATCAGGAAACGAAACCGTCCTTTGGACCGTAAGGGCTCCAGAAACTGCGTCGAGCAAAGGCCATCAATATTTTTCTCGGCCGTTCCCCCTCCAATCCAGAGGCCTCCGATGCAGAGCTCCTGCAGTGCCAGGTCTCCTGCAGCAGATCCATAGGCTCCAAGCCAGAGTTTCAGTGCTTTGCCGGC
>QCTJ01000043.1 GCA_003211205.1 Synechococcus sp. AG-673-F03 | reverse complement strand
CCCCTGGAAAGACGGCCTACTTCGCTCGTTTGTGCATTGTTCAACCCATCGCTTGTTGGCAAAGGAAGGGGTCGAAGCTTCTGGCTAGAGGCGCCCTGGGGCCATGCGCTCTAGGTGTCGGGTTGTGAACTCCTAGGGCACCTAAGGCGGTGCGAGTGGAGCGTCGATTGGCGTGGCGCACAAGGTCTGCCGACCAAAGGACCAACCCAGTTGTTTGTTGAGACTGTTGGAGCAGGGGCCAGAAGTCAGTCTGCTTCTGCGATCTGCTCAGGTGGAGTGTCGACCAAGGTTGGTACCTCCGATTGCGTGGCCTCACTCTCCACCCGCAGAGGCGTTTTTGGCATCGGTCGAATGGCGCATTGCCTTGGATGGCAAAACCTCCAATAGTGAAAACGGTGTGGCTGGATCGTTCCCTGGAAGCAACTCTTGAGCTGTCAACAACACCGCAGAAGGATGGGTTGGCGACCATGGGCACCGGCAAAGCAGCAACTTTGATTGACTGATGGCGGCATTTGCGCAAGAGATTGAGGCCGGTGATGGCTATTCATCCAGGCGGACCGAGGAGATCTTCAATCAGAACTTCAAGGACGCCACCCCTGAGGAGGTAGAGGCGTCCCGCAAGTGGTATGACCACGACAGATGGACTGAAGAGAACCAGGACCACAAGATTTGGAAACCGGATCTGCTGGCCCCAGTTCCAGAGGGGCAACAAGGCCACGGTGTGTTCATGGTTAAGCATCCACACAGCATCACCTTCATGTGTGGGCTTTGGGCGGTCGTGCTTGCGCTCAGCGACGAAGCAGGCAAGAGGCATAAGTATCCGGCCTGGACATTGGGGGTGAAGACCGGCAAACGGTTTCGCTGTTCACCCTCAGGCATTCGCACATTGATCCTCAGCCAGTTTGATCAGGACACCTATGACGCCTGGAAAGAGCTTGTGATGAACAACCAGCAAGGCGCGTATGAAGCTCTTGCTTCTGCATGCGACTGGCTCGGACACAAGAAAAAAGTTGGCTTGAGCTACCTCAGTGGTCGGTCGTCGATGCAGCTCTTGACGGACATGGGGATTCGATGTGAGAGAGACCATGCCTTCCTTTATCCCCACTACAAAAAGATGTTTGAGGAGAAGTTATTGAACGAAACCAGGTCGGAATATGAAGAGTGGCTAAAACATGCTTCAAGCGAGCATCGAGAGATGTTCAAGCAGATGGTCTTGAACACCAAAACAGAGAACCCAAGGCTCACCGAAGCGGCTGCACGACAACAGGTCATGACCACCCTCCACGAAATGGGCGTGATGTCATAAAACCTTGGCGCCAACCTGTCGTTATCGATGGTTCATCAATGTCTTCAGCATCAAGTGATTCCAGCTTTCTCAGTGACGATCAGAACCTGATTGCACAGAACCTGGATCAGATTATTCATTCAGATACTTACCGGCTGGCTCACCATGACCTTGACCTGCTGAATCGTTCGTCGATGCGCGGGGTCAGGATGCTTTTGGAGATCAGTAAGCCTGAGCTAAGGCTTGAGGAGGCTGGAATCACCTCCACCATCATCGTGTTCGGAGGTGCTCGAGTGCAGGAGCGCTCAGCTGCAGAGTCGTGTCTGGCGGAATCAGTCGAGGCACTAAATGCTGACCCCAGCTCCCCCTTGTTACAACGCAAAGTGGATCAAGCCCGAAGACTTGTAGAGATTTCAGGCTTCTACGATTCAGCACGAGAATTTGCGTTTCTGGCTTCCAGATATGGCCAACAAGACGACAACTCCTCTCCTTGTTGTTCGACCCATGTGATTGTCACTGGCGGCGGCCCTGGGATTATGGAAGCTGCAAACCGTGGAGCTTTTGACGCTGGTTGCCGTTCGATCGGTTTCAATATTGATCTTCCCCATGAGCAATATCCAAATCCTTACATCACTCCAGACTTGTGTTTTAAATTCAACTACTTTTCGCTGCGCAAGTTCCATTTTGTGATGCGCTCAGTTGGGGCAATCTTGTTTCCAGGCGGTTTTGGCACGTTGGATGAGCTTTTTGAAGTTCTGACACTCCGACAAGTTGGAGCCAAAAAAGCGATGCCGATCATTCTTTTCGGCACTGATTACTGGTCACGATTGATTGATTTTGACTTCATGGCCGACTCGGGTCTGATTGATGATGAAGACCGTCAATTGATTCAGTTCGCTGATACCGCGACTGAGGCTTGGAATCTGATCCGAGAGCAGAGTTGAGCATTCTCTTGGAAGGTTGTCCGATATTCAGTTCTCTCGCTCGGCGGCGGAATCGTGGATAACTTGATTGGCAAAGGCCTTGGTGGTCGCTGCTCTGCGATTGCTGAGGTGTTTGGTTGAACCCTGGAGCTCCTGGGTTGGATGTCTACAGAGAATCAGCCCAGGCGAAGCAGCGTTCGCGCTGTGTCTCTGCAGATCATGGTTTTCGCGAGTGGATCGATCGGTGCCTGGTCAATCCATCGGCCTGCGAGCTCGATGTCTTCGTAGGGGTAATCCGTGGAGAACATGATGCGCTCCGGACCGAGAGTCGTGATCGAACACTGCAGTGCCGCGTCATCACAGACGCCTGAGGTGGTGATCAAGAAATTTCGCCGGAAGACGGCGCTGGGTGTGGTGGCGATGTCATTGCGATAGCGAGTCGTCGCATAACGACTGTCCAGTCGCCAGAGATAGAAGGGCAGGTTCTCCCCCATATGTCCGAGGATCACCTTGGCATTGGGATGTTTGTCGAAAACGCCTTTCACAATCAGGCGCAGCGCATGGGTCGCGGTGTCAAATGACCAGCCCCAAGTGGCACCGTCGAGTTCCTTCACCATCGAAGCGGGTTGGTTGGTGGGAAGTCCGGGATGGAGATAAAGGGGCACATCAAGCTGCTCGAGTGTCGACCACAGCAGATCGACTCTGGGATTGTCGAGGTATTCACCTTGTGTGCTGCCGTTGATCAGCGCTCCAACGAAACCCAGCTCACTCACGCATCGCTTCAGCTCCGTACAAGCGGCATCGACATCCTGCAGATTCAGTGCCGCAAAGCCTCTGAAGCGGCGAGGTTGCTGCTCGATTGCTGCGTGCAGAGCGTCGTTCGCATGTCTGGCCATGGCCGATGCTTCGGTCGACTCGGCGATCGCTTGAATTCCCGGTGCAGTCTGTGACAGTACGGCGATTTCAATCCCGGCCTTGTCCATATTGGCCAGTCGCTGTTCAGCCAGTTCAGGCAGCAACGGTTCGATCTCGCTCAGCACCAGTGGGTCGAAAAACTCCAACTCCGCAGATGTAGGGAGAAGTTCTCCGATGGAGAAGTGTTCTTCAAGAGCGATCTTGTTGATGGTTGGCTCGTGATCTGTTGCTGCCTGTGATGCTGGGGTGCGGTTCTGGTTCACCATCGGACTTTTTAAGCGCAGTGGGTTTAAGGGGTGATCCCTGAGTTGTCACTGGTTTGTTGTGCCACTGGGGAGGTTTATGGGCAACTGCTCGAGTCCTCAATAGGTATGACCGGGCTGGGTCCTTTGAATCGGAGGCGCTGGGATCCGTCGTTTTGACTCTTGTTTCCGTCTTATTTGATATGAGTGCTGATTGTGGTGAGTCGCTTTCAGTAGTTTCAGCTGATTTGTAACTTGCTTCTACGCGCCTTGATCACCCTGTGCCCGTGCTTCAGAGCCTGGGTTTGGTCACCCTTTGCTGCCTACATGGTCTGGTTCTGGAAGCCATGGCTTTTTCGAGCGACTTTGTGTTTGCAGTCACGCCAGTAGAGCCACTGCCCGTCAATGTCTGCAAGGGTTCCAATCATGTCCTGTCGATAGGCTTAATTTGAGGTTGTTGTTTTGCTTGCAAGGAGATTGCATGTAGGCACTGACTCGTAAGGGAATATTCCTAGGTAGTTTATTCCCCGAAACAATTTAATTGACTTCCTGAAATGGCTCTCGTATAGATCACACACTCGGGAGCCGGTCATGTATGAACTGAAGAAAGAATCTATTCAAGGCTCAATTACTGAGCGATGGGACGCGCTTGAAGATTATTTCGTCTGTATCACCGAATGTGATTTGAATGATGAAAATTGCATCACCAGTTGTCTCGTGACTCATTTGAAGATTGATGATGGCTCTGAGCCTGCTGTGGCTGCATAGGCCTTTATTCTCTAAGCCATCTGTGAAAGCCTGACTAATTCATCCAGCTACGTCTGAGTTGACGTTGCGACGATATCACTGGAGCAGTGTCGAACTCTGTGTCTCAGTGGTCATGTTTGTATTGATGGCTCGTTGGACTGGAGCAAGGCCAGAACTGGGTAGCCATCAAAAACGAAATCAAAGAGCTCGTCTTTCGCAGTGATGAAGCTGAATGATTCTGCTGTTTTTTGCTTATGAGCTGATCAATTCATGTCTTAACACCAAGAAGCATTCAGGAGTGAGATCCAATGAATGAAAAAATCGTCGTTCTTGATACTAATGTGCTTCTCCACGACCCTGAAGCTCCACACCGCTTTGGGGATCTGAGAGTTGTCATTCCAATGCAAGTGGTCGAAGAAATTGACCGATTCAAAAAGGATCATTCTGAAAAAGGAAGGAATGCTCGAAGGATTTCGAGACTCTTGGACTCCTATCGACAGCGAGGAAGCCTTGCCGAGGGCGTTCTACTGGATGGCACTGAACAGGGAAAGCTCCAAGTGATTTTCTGTCAGGCTCAAGCTCTCAAAGAGTTACCTGCAGAGTTGCAGGGTGGCGGTGGCGATAACAACATTCTTGCGGTGGCTCTGGAGCTGATGCGATGCAGTGGTCTGAAAGAGGCCCCTGAGGTTGTCCTGATCACCAAAGACATCAACCTAAGAATCAAGGCAGATGCGGTTGGGCTGCAAGCCGAGGATTACATCAACGACAACGTCTCGATCGACGATCTCTACTCGGGGTTCCGTCAACTCAGCACAGATGCTGAGACGATGAAGACACTCCATGATGAGGATCATCTCTCTCTATCAGCCGTAACAGATGCCGAGTGGCAGCATCTCCTCGCTAATGAAGGCGTCGTGATGGTGGATCAGCAAAATGACAGTCATACACTGCTTGCCCGTCATCAAGGCAACAGCAAAACAATCAAACCCCTGCACTGGGTTAATCGAGCCCATTTAGGACGCATCAAGGCTAGAAATCGAGAGCAAAGTTTTGCGCTTGATTTGCTGCTTGATCCGTCCATCGCCCTGGTGACCTTGGTGGGGAAGGCAGGCACAGGCAAAACATTGTTGGCCCTGGCAGCTGGTTTGCATCAGGTGGCAGATACCCATCAATACGCACGCCTTCTGGTGACGCGGCCGCCGATCTCACTCGGTAAAGATATTGGCTATCTGCCCGGCACGCTTGAGGAGAAGCTTGGCCCCTGGATGAAGCCGATTATTGACAACATCGACTTCATCACCGGTGCTTCGCCTGGGGATGAAGTTGAGCAGATGAAGAAACAGAAGCACCGGGAACCACGCAACGCCTGGGCTGACCTCCAAGGCATGGGCTTATTGGAGGTTGAAGCTATTAACACGATTCGAGGGCGATCGATCCCTCATCAGTTTCTGGTGGTGGATGAGGCGCAAAACTTGACTCCCCTGGAAGTGAAGACGATCGTCACGCGGGTGGGCGAAGGAACAAAGGTTGTCTTCACCGGAGATCCCTATCAAATCGACAACCCCTATGTCGACGCTGAAAGCAACGGGCTCACCTGGCTGGTCGAAAAGCTCAAAGGTCAGCCCCTGGTCGGTCACATGACCCTCATGAAGGGAGAGCGAAGCGAACTCGCTGAACTGGCCGCCAACATCCTCTGATTCAGGAACAGATCACCAAGCATTCATCACCGTCACTCAATGTGCTGATGATTTTCTTTCTGTCTTTTGTTCGGTCATTGTTCGATCTCTCGTTTGCGCTGAGAGGCGTTTAGAGGTCCAGTCGATGCCACTCTCTGCTGGCCCATTTCAAGCAGAGAGTTGCACGGTTCGCCTCTAGGCATAATCGTGAGTAAGAAATCTGAACTGCGTGGCTGCCAGCAGCATCCCACCTGCTGATCAGCACTGGCCCTGGTGGCCACTGCTGCCGTTGTATCCCTATGGCCGCCGTGCGACCCATTTCGAGGAGCTGATTCCCGGACAGATCTGGAGCCTCGAGCAGCTTCAGGGTGTGTATTACGTGGCGGTGCCGATCCGGCTCACGGTGGTGAAGGTTCCCGGCGGTCTGATGCTGGTGAATCCGTTGCCGCCCACCGGCGAGCTTTGCTCTTTTCTGCGCAGGCTCGAAGCTGAGCATGGACCGGTGCGCAGCATCGTGTTGCCCACGGCCTCGGGCCTGGAGCACAAGCTGCCGCTGGCTCCGATGGCCAGGGCCTTTCCTGAAGCTGATCTCTGGGTCTGCCCAGGCCAATGGAGTTTTCCGATCAATCTGCCGCTGTCTTGGCTGGGTGTGCCCGCCAGGAGAACCAGGGTGTTGCTCGACGACGGCGTGCCCCATCCCGAGGTCTGCGAGTGGATCTCGCTTGGGCCCCTCGATCTCGGCGTTGGTCGTTTTCAGGAAGTGAGTTGCCTGCACCGCCCCTCAGGGGCACTGCTGGTGACGGATGCCCTGGTTGGTATTTCCTCTGAACCGCCGAAGGTGTTTGCGCACGACCCTGCACCGTTGCTGTTTCATGCCCGTGATCGCGGTGATCAACCCTTTGATGACACCCCCCACAATCGCCGCCGCGGCTGGGCAAGGCTTGTGTTGTTCGCCTCCTATCTGCGGCCTGAACCGCTTGATGTGCCTGGTTTACTGCAGGTGATCCGGCAGGCCTTCAGGCCCGGTCTGCGCAGTGCGCGAACCCATTTTGGTCTCTACCCCTTCGCCTGGAAGCCCGGGTGGCTGGATTCGGCCAAGGTTTTGATGGGAGACGATCAACCACGACTGCAGGTGGCACCAGTGTTGGAGCGCCTGGTGCTGCCCAGGCAACGACAGGCGTTGATCGCCTGGTTGGCGGCCCTCGAACAGCAGCGCGATCTGCACTGGTTGGTGCCGGCCCACTATTCAGCGCCGCTGGCCTTCTCAACCCTGCACGTTGTTCAGCTGCGCGAGCATCTCATGATGCGCGAATGGGCCCCCAGTGAAGGCAACTGGGAGTTCCTGGGCAGCATTGATCAAACCCTGCTCGACCTTGGCGTCGTTCCCGACTCAGAAAAGTCGTCGCAGTGAACAAACGCTTCAATCGCTGATCACTGCAGGCTCGACTTGGAATCAGAGATCCGAGTCAGAGTCGATCGCCATTTCATCGTCTCCGAACAGCGTCTCTTCCAGTTCCTTGCGTTGCTCCATCTGGCGCAGGAAATAGCCAGTCATCATCGCGGAGGCCAGCATGTTCGCCAGGTTGTCGCGATTAGAGGTTACTTTCACCTCGAACTGTTCACCGGGAAGCATTCCCAGCAATCCCTGAACGTTGTGGCGAATGATGTCCTGAATGTCAGGGCTGGCCGATTTGGCCACGCGTTGCAGCACGTCTGGAGATTGATCCTGTAGGTACTGAATCAGGCCATTGACGGGCTGACCCTCCTGGTTATCGGTGGTCAGAAACTCAGGGTTAAACATCCCATCGCTCTCCGTCATGTTCCTGACCTTATCGCAGCTGTGCTCTTCGTCACTAAAGCGTCGGGTCGAGAGAACCGAATCGGACCGAACCTGTTGAGCGGCCAGTAGCGCAGGATTGCCGTTCCGATCACATCGTTTTCCGGCAAGGGTCCCCAGAGGTGTGAATCAAGGCTGGCATTGCGGTTGTCGCCCATCACCCAGAGCTCGTTGTCGGGCACGGTGACCGGGGCCATCACATAGTCAATCGTTTCGTTCAGCCAGGGCTCATCCACGGTCTCACCGTTGCGCCTGAGCTGGCCATCACGCACCTCCAGTAGGTCTCCAGGCCTGCCCACCACCCGCTTGATCAAGGCAGCATCCGGGTCATAGCCGGCCTGCACCAGTGGCTCAGGAACCTTGAACACCACGATGCTGTTGAGGGGCAACGATTGGTGACGCACCCGGTCGAAGCGTGGACTCAGTTTCTCCACCAGGATCCGGTCCTGCAGTTGCAGGGTGGGCAGCATCGATCCGGATGGAATCCAGCGCGGCTCCACCACGATCCAGCGCAGCAGCAGTGCCAGCAGCACCCAGATCAGCAAGGAGCGCCAGCTCCCCTGACGTTTTGTGGAGTCGGCGGACGGGTCGCTCATCAGCAGCGTCAGCAATGAGGGTTGGCCTTGACCGAGGATCGCATCAGCCTCGGCATCAGGTCTGAGTCACGCCGCCGACAATCTCGCTGCAGCGATCGGTCTGCTGTTGTGCCTGCAGCGGCAAGGCCTGGAGCGCCTTGTGCTCTGCCCTGGCAGTCGTTCCGCACCACTGGCGCTAGCAGCGGGTGGCCTGGCTGAACGGGGATTGTTGACGCCGACCACGGCCATTGATGAGCGCTCCGCTGCCTTTCATGCCCTGGGCATGACGGCAGCATCTGGGCGTGCAGTGGCTGTGATCACAACCTCGGGCACTGCGGTGGCCAATCTCCTGCCTGCTGCGGTGGAGGCCGATCGCTCAGCGCTGCCTCTGTTGTTGCTCACAGCCGATCGTCCGCAAAGGCTCAAGAACTGCGGCGCCAACCAGACGGTCAATCAGGAGGATTTTCTGGCGTCGGTTTGTCGTGCGTTCATGACTGGACACCTGGATGGTTTGCACCGGCTCTCGCAGGCCCAGCTGCAAGCGCTGGCGAACAAGGCCTGGGAGCAAACGCTGCAGCATCCCGGGCCGGTGCACCTCAATCTCCCCTTCGAGGAGCCCCTGCATCCCAGCCGCGAAGACCAGCAGCAGGCTTGGTCTGGTTGGGATTTCGCCGTGGATCAGCAGCGGCAGCTTCGCCGTCCAACGGCCTCCGCTGCTACCCGGCCAACCGATGGTCTCGATTGGTCTCGTCCCGGGGTGGTGGTGGCCGGACCCTGGCGAGGCCTGGAAGCCGACAAGCCTGCCTATCAGCAGGCACTCAGGGCGCTTGCTGAGTGCAGTGGCTGGCCGGTACTGGCCGACCAGCTGGCTGCGATTCCCGCTGATCTGCCCCATTTGATCCGCCACTGGGAGCTGCTGTTGCCGCACTCTCTGCCGGCTTCTAAGGCAGGCCTTCAGGTGCTGCGGCTGGGTCCACTCCCTGCCAGCCGGCGACTGGAGAGCTGGTTACGCAGTCTTGGTTCGGGCCAGCTGTTGATCAGCGAAGGCGAACCCCGCTCCCTGGATCCACTGGGGTTGTCGCGGCAGTGCAGCAGTGGCCTGGTGGCCTGGTGGAACGCGATCAGCATCGATGCTTGCTTCAATCCGTCCGGCTCGCGGCCGCTGCTCACGGCCTGGACTGAGGTCGATGCTCAGGTGCAACGCGTTCTGGATCAGCACTTGCCGGCTGCAGGCGGCGTCAGCGAGCCCGCACTGATGAAGGCCCTGCCTGAACTGCTACCGCAGGGGATGCCGCTGATGCTTGCCGCCAGCAGTCCTGTGCGCGACTGGCAGACCTTCGCAGCTGCCGATCTCGGCTCACGTCGTTGTTTCAGCTTCCGCGGGGCGTCCGGCATCGACGGCACCCTGTCGCTGGCTCTTGGTCTGGCCCGCATTCAGGGGCCAACCGTGCTGATCTGCGGTGATCTGGCGCTGCAGCACGACAGCAATGGCTGGCTGCTGGCCAGCGAGGCCTCACCACCTCTGCTGGTGCTGCTGATCGATAACGCCGGTGGCGGCATCTTCGCCCAGCTGCCGATTGCTTCCGTTGCCTCCAGCTCGTTGGATCAGTTGTTTGCCATGCCTCAGCGCCATGACCCTTTGGCTCTGGCAGCGGCCCATGCGGTGCCCGCTCGCCAGCTGACCCGGCTTGAGGATCTGCCGTCAGCCCTGGAGTGGGGACTGGCGCAGCAGCGCACGGCACTGCTGCGTGTTTGCACCGATCGGTCCGCCGATGCCGAGCTGCGTCGTCAGCTGCGCGAGATCACGTCCGCCGCACTGCAGCAGTCGCGGGGCGGTACAACAGAGGCCTGATCGTCGTCGCTGCCATGGCTGAGTCGTTACCCCGCGCGGTCTTGCCCGGTGATCCAGGGGTGACGTGGCAGCCCTGGGGCCAATACGAGGATGTGCTGCTCGATCGCTCCGACGTAGGCATCGCCAGGGTCGCCATCAATCGACCGCAGAAACGCAATGCCTTCCGCCCGCGCACCGTGGCGGAGCTCTGCGATGCCTTCGCCCGCATTCGAGATGACAGCAGCATCGGTGTGGTGCTGTTCACTGGGGTTGGTCCTGCAGACGATGGCGGCTATGCCTTCTGCGCTGGCGGCGATCAGAGCGTCCGTGGCGACGGCGGCTACCTCGACGAACAGGGTCTTGCTCGCCTCAATGTTCTTGATCTGCAGCGGATGATCCGCAGCTTGCCCAAGGTGGTGATCGCTCTGGTGGCCGGCTACGCGATCGGCGGCGGCCAGGTGTTGCATCTGCTCTGCGACCTCAGCCTGGCGGCAGACAATGCCGTGTTCGGTCAGACCGGACCACGGGTTGGCAGCTTCGATGGCGGATTCGGTGCCGGTTATCTGGCCCGGGTGGGGGGCCAGCGCAAGGCGCGGGAGATCTGGTTTCTCTGCCGTCGCTATGGCGCTGAGAAGGCGCTCAGCATGGGACTGGTGAATGCCGTGG
>QCTJ01000042.1 GCA_003211205.1 Synechococcus sp. AG-673-F03 | reverse complement strand
CATTCGGCGCACAATTTGGCGCACAAAAATGATATTTAGCCGTTTTGCATTAAAAAGCGGCTAATACAATCCACTGAAATCCCTGTCAGTGACTGGGTAATTAATCAATGGAGCCAAGGAGACTCGAACTCCTGACCCCCTGCATGCCATAGAGGTTAAATAAGCCTCATAAACGACTGCAATCACTGAGTTCTTGTTTATTCAATACAAATTGTATGCGCAGAAATATGCGCAGATTTGTCCTGGCCTCGCTCAGTGGCAAAAGGTATTTTGTCGACTCTTATTTCCGCATGATTGGCCATGGCACGCGCCACTACGGAAGAGACCACTAGTCGGATCGATCAGCTCCAAGGGCTGCTCCTTGCCGGTAAACCCAATACAGCTTGTCTCGAATTCGCGAGACAGCAGTGGGGCATCTCAAGGGCACAGGGCTACAAGCTCCTGAAACGAGCATGGGCTCAGATCAAGGCCGACGTCGATAAGACCGGGATTGATCGGCAGGAAATGTTGGCGTGGTCGATCCAGACGCTGATAGCTGCAACTGGTCAAGCAATGAAGCAGAAGAACCCTGGAGCGGTTGTGAGCTGCGTGCGTCAGTTGGATTGGATGACTGGCTTAGGCGTCAACTCAACGGTTGGTCACCGCACTAGGTTCTGAGGCAATCAGCAGCTGCTGTTTCGCCATCCTGTCCAGATGCTTAACAAGGCCCGCCCACAGGTTGAACGGCACCCACCAAAAAATGGTGTCGGTTGGCTGGAGAACACCCAGCAGGGGAAGGTCTGCGGCTTCACCAACGCTAATCCGACTTCTCATACCCAGTGGGTCATCGTCGAAACCCGATCTCTACGCGGCAGTGGTCAGCCCGTCATCAGACGCATGCTCAGACACAACACCATCGAAGCCTTGGAAACGATGCAGAAGTCAGGCGGGTGGAAGCGTTGCCCGCCCAAGTGGTGACTCCGTTCAATCGGGGTTCACAGAATCGGTGCGTTTGGGCAAAGCCCCCGATTGCAACCACAGCCATGCCCATCAGCGCATCCCTCAGAGCAGAAAGCTTTGCCGTTGCGCATCACAGCTTTTGTGACATCAATTCGGCACTGACAATCGGGGGCGAAGCATTGGCATTTGACGAAAATCGCATTTATGAGTGACTCCTGGAGCGATGCCTTCGTTCTATGCGCGATGACTGTTCCCTGGAAGTGAGCCAACCGTCCTTTGAAGTTCGGTTTTAGGAACTTGGACTGGGTGACCCCGTTCAATCCGGGTGGCTGACATGACGACTTATCCGGCAGAAGTTGTTGACGGACTCATCGTCACGTGATCGCGTGATCTCCCCACGCTTCCACATCGAGATGTTGATCATTGCGGCAGCATCGTTTGGTGTTGTCGCTGACCTGATTGCCGTCTTGGTGTCACTTGCGCTGATCTGGTCGACATTTGACCCCGTTCAATCGGGGTTGCATTCATGACGACTTGCCCGGCGGGTGCCCATACCGGACTCATCGTCACGTGATCGAGCGCATCCTGTACCGCACGCGACCACATCGTGATTTTGACAACTTGAGCATCATCGTTTGGTGTTCTCGCTGACATGATCGCCTTCTTGGTGTCGCTTGTGGACATCCACTCGACTTTTGATCCTGTTAACCCACGTGGCTGACATGACGATCTGCCCGACGGAAATGGCGGTGTCACCGGGCTCGTCATCACGCGGCCTCCCCTCACAAAGCAGCCGCGCCGTGATGTTGGCCATTTCACAAGTGCTGTTTTCGTGTCGCTTGCGCTGATCTGATCTGATCTGATCTGATCGACATTTGTATTGAATGGATAAGATCACAAGCCTCAGAGTGAGCAGTTCTCATTGATGTATGTGCACCCCATGGCAAATGAGATTCTGACCCACGCTCAGAAACGTCTTGCCAACCTTCAGGGATTGAGAATTTTGGGGAGTTGCTTCCTCAGCACTGTAAGCAGCTACTTGCCCCTAAAAACCAGCATCTTTGTAATAAATAAAAAATAGCCGTCATTTTGAGTAGTTTACTTGAACCACAATTAGACTTCGCCTCAGTTAATCAACTTAAAACGAGGTGTGAGTCAATTCTCAGCCTACTTTACGAATCTGCATCTGAAGGATGTCAATAGGACGTTTCATCATCGGCAATAACTGGACTCTGGCCCTTTGTGAGTGGTGACTTGGCAGCCTTTTGCAGGCTAAACCTGAAACAAATGTGAAAACATAAACACAATGCTGTGTACGGTTATTGCCATAGATCAGCACGGCTTTCAACGGCGGATTGTCTCAAACATTTCTTAGTATCCAAATAATTACACAACGTATCATGTCATCACGCACAAGACTCTCAACATCTGAGGAATTTGAAATTGCTATTAGATGGGAGATGGTTCGATCGCAGTACTTCCGTTCAGTCGGCAACATTCGAAAGTCTGATGAATCTCTTCTAACAATCAAAGAACTTCGATTGCGCCTTAAGTCTGAAGACATAAACATTAACTCCGATCAGACCAATGAGGTAGATGATCCTAATGTCGGAAATAATTTTATTGCTACAAAGCCTTCAGAGACAGTCTTCGCTTGATACATCTCTGGTTATCAAAGTAAAACATATAACTTAGAAGTTGATCTAGCAGTGCTGTGATTCCTTGTCGCTAAATTCTTGGTGATGTGTAAATTTTAATTTAGAGCTTTCTCAGAGCTAATTATGTAAATCAGGAAATAGAGTGAATGTCACTTAGCTAGTCAATAACGCAAGAGAAGTCTAAAGTTTTTCTTCTATATTAAACTCTTAATTCAAAGTTTTGGTGCCATCTTCATTCATTGTGTCAATCAGAATAATGACACGGTTTTTTCACCACTCCTTGGTAGGGCCTGCGTCCTTTTTGATGAATGAACGAGGAGGCATATTCACAATGGTCTTGTCGACCAAGAGATTCATAAGCAATCTCCGCTAAAAGTAAGTAGCATCAATCACTAAGTATTTCACACATCGACCGCATCACACGTATGTGTCGAGGCTCGGTCTGTATGTCAGAAGCTGCATCTACTTCTGGTCATTGAAATAATATGTGTTAGCGGAATAAGCCATGTTAGTTAGAGAAAACTACAGCAGACAATATTGTTTTACTGGGCAATCATTTGGTCCTGTGTTCTCAAAATTTTTCTCGTAGGGAATACATTGAACCAGCTTTGCTGCTCCCAATGTTGAAGCATTAGTCAAGGCTGCGATGGCGTGGCGCAAGCGTCCTGAGCTGTTGATCCTTGAGCAGCGTTCTCTCCGTGAGGGCATCACCGAAGCACTACAAGACGGTGACTTTGGCTTCACTGATAACGCTGTCTATGAGTTCACCCTCAAGCTCGCACGCCGAGGGACTGGTCTTCAAACCAGCTACAGCGTTCTGCCAAAGCCAGCGAAGGTCACTAAGGCAGACACCAAAGTAATGGCCGAGGTTCGTGAGATGAACGTCTCCTGTCTCAGCGATGGCGGTCACGCCTTCATCAAGCCTGCTGATGAAGACTGATGCAAGTAATGCCGCTAGATCTAGAGATATTTGAATGACGTAAGTATCTATATGACATCAACTACCGAGCACAGTGCGATGCCGAAAGCATTGGCGAACGTGCCCAGAGATTGAGCATTCTGTTTAACCCTGAGCGTGTGACATCTGACTAACAAGCAGGGAAGTGACTACACCTCATATGTGATAGAACGTATATGAACCCGTAGTCACGTAAGTCCTTACTAAAAAGCCCAACCTCACAGGAGGTAGGGCAGTTGGTGAGGCCAGGGTTTGGCTCAGGCTTTCACTCTTCTGTTTCTTCCTCCGTTCCAACTGGGATCAAGCGGACGCTCTTCTTGCTCAGCTTGATTTCGAACTCATCGCCAGGCTGTAGGTCAAGCATCGCTGTGTAGGCCTTACCGACCAGCAGATTGCCGTTGCCTTGCACTGTCGCTTTGTAGCTGAGCGTGCGTCCACCTTTGCCCATACCTGAAGAGCCGCCCAAGTCAATGCCTTTTGCATTGAGTAAGGCTTCATAGAAAGATGTGAAATTCACACGGTCACCACCATCTTTCTTTTTGGAGACGTATCCACAAGCTGTTGCAAGGTCAGTCTTTGAAACATCACCAAGGTCTTTGACTTTGGCAAGCAATTCAGATCCAGTGAGCACAATTTTTTCTCTGTTGCTTCATTAATGACTCACAAATGATGCGTCGTCAACTGATTGGGTGTGACGATGATGGCGGCAATCAATTCGATATGCCAGGAACTCACTAGCTTCGTCAACCAACTGCTTTGGGTCAATCACTTCGGGGTGAAGGCGGGAATAAACATTCAGTAGGTTGATCCTTAAGGCGTTGGTGGCTTCACCCTCTTCTTCGGGCACCAGATCAAGTAGACGACGTGCCTATGTGACGGTCTTGATCTGGTGGGGAGACGGAGCCCACCCTGCCAGTTTCGGGTTCGTACTGAATGGTTTAGTCATATCAGAACCTCAATGTCTGCTCGATCTGTTCGAAAAGTTAAATCCGCCGCTAGGCAGCGGCTTGTCTCAATCGTGTCATTCTGCCCTGCGATGATGGCGGTGTCACCATGCTCGTCATCACGCGGCCTCCACTCACAAAGCTGCCACAACGTGATGTTGGCTATCTTACCAGTACTGTTGTGGTGTAGCTTGCGCTGATCTGATCCACATTTGAGCGCAGTAATTATTAGTTAAAGACAATTCACCGTCGCTGAAAGGGTGGGGAAGGTGCATCCCCCAAACGGACCAAAGTCACTTCTGCCCGTAAAACTCCAACCAATCCACGGCAGCGACACCGCCATCAATCAACTGCCTGCAGCGTCTCTGCGCAGCAGCGTTGTCCTCATCGCTGTGGAACCTGGAATTGGCAGTGAACTGATTCCATCTGCCCTTTTCAAGAATTTCTGTTTCTGCCTCAGCCTTTGCCTTTGTCCGCCGAGGCATTCACTTCGCTGGCATCAGCGCAGGCGACCATCAACTGAGTCATGACCACTGCTGCATCGCGCAGGGTGATCACCACGAGGTCATTAAGGTTTGCTCCTTCAAGTGTGCGTTCAAGCTCTGATCGCATCCTGGTGCCCGTTCTGAGTGTTGCCCCAGCCCTTAGGTCAGGAGTCCTCTGCAGCTCCTCCAGAAACTCGCGCAAGTGACTTAGGGATTGCCCCTGACCGCAGAGTGCATCCCATTTAAAATGATGTTTAGTTGATGAACTCCTCTAAGTAGAACTAATTAGAAATCGACGCATAATATTTGTTGATTAATTCCCCACGATGACCGGTGGAGTTCCACCGCTAATGCCAGGAACAACCTTTGTTTTGCCATCCCACTTGTCGAGGAACAACTTATACAACACCTGATTATTTAATCCACGGTTTAGAGTTTCAAATTTGAGTGCTTCTTGTTCTGCAATTTTCACTTCGGTTTTAGCTCTCAGAAGTTGTTGCTCGGCAATTTGCTTTTGTTCAATAGCCGAACGGTATTCTTCTGCAATCTTGAGGCCAGTAAGATCCAAGCCTTGAACCGCAACATAATCGAACTTATCAAGCTCTCCAGCTACGCTTTCTTCAACTAAAGCGGATATATTGTTCCAGTCGGTGGCGATTGTGTTCAGCTCATATTTGGAGAATACTGACTTTAGCGACTTAAGAAGAGAAGGCTGAATCACTCTGCTATATATACCATCATCGCTAATTGCGATTGTGCTGTAGATGCGGGGCGCTTCATTGGGCTTGACAGCATATTTTATAGTTGCTTTTGCCTCAATAACCTGAAGGTCTTTGGTGAGGGTAGAAAAATTTTCAGGAACAACTTGTGTGCGAACACTAAACAAGTGTGAACTTTGGAAGAAAGGTAGTTTAATATTTAGGCCAGGACTTCGTGGCTTTTTTGATACTTTTCCAAGAGTAGTTACCACTCCGACTTCTCCAGCGGGAACCACAAATACACTTGAAAGAATCAAGATGCCGCCGCCCACTGCTCCGGCAATTGCTAATACATTTTTAATCCGCTTAATTTGTCGTTCTTGTGAAAAAGATTTCATTTGAAAATTATCTCTTTTGTACCTTAGCAGCGAATTAGATAGGCCGTTGGGTTTTGAAACCACCAGCGACGGCGTCACAGTTTATTGTGGTCAATATGCGGCCGCAGTGTGTGCTATCTCGGCGCTTAATCGAATGTCTGCACTGAGCGCTGACCAGCGAGGATCCCCCGGGCACCCGACGCATCGCTGAATTTTCTTCTTAGCTACTTAGAGCATTCCGTTTGGGAAAAGCCACTTCGAGCTTTTGAGATCCTGGAGTCGATTTCCCAGTTCCTTGAAGCCTCTGGTTTCGCCAACGGCAACAGGTAGGTAGGTGAACTCTTTGACGAATAGTTGCATCAGGTGAGGGCCGATGCTTGTTCGGATATTGAGCTGCTCGATGTCAGGAAGATTGTCCTTTCGCTTCCCGTCCTGGTCGTAGAAAAGCCTGAATAATTTGTCGGATTCATCGTACCGGACGGCTTCGGATTCGCTGGGGAAGACCGTTCTGTCATCTGCCTGCCAAACCTGCTGTGGCATTGAACTCAGCGTGTCTCCATGAATTCTGGCCTTGGAGACACCGCTTAGCTGCTTTTAGCTCAGCTGCTCATGCTCTCTTCCAGCTCGACATACTCTTCATAGCGGAGCCCGGGGGTGATCGTCGCCGTTACACCGAGTCCCTCGGTCCATGGAATGAAGCCAGCTCATCTGGTTTGACTGGAGGGGTTAGCCGCTCCTCCGTTGAAGTAGCGGCAATGCCTACCAATTCAATGATGTAAGACTTTTCTGGTGGCAACCAACGCTGTAATGCTCCGGCTTTTTGTACTGCATAGGTCAAAAACGCCGCAACATCGCCCAGGTTGCGTTTCCGACCCTGACCACCTGATGGCATGCCAGCGAAGTGCAACTCCGCAAAACGTTAAGGAGCGTTCTTGAGTCACGTGGTTTTAGCCTTGATTCAAGGCACACCAAAGCACGGTTCAATCGCGTCTTGAGGTAGAGCTACGGCGACCTTCTTTGGTCGCCAAATACTCCTCTACTACTGCTGGCCAACCTTGATCTGCTGTGCCGTTGTGCTCCTCGGGAACAGCAAGCGCCTCAGTGTCCAAGCGGACCGCTTCAGCAAGGCTGATGTTCCGACTTTCAACCAGCTCCCGCACACGGGTGACGGCGTTGAGGATTGCCACGCTGTTGGTGGACTTCCATTCAATAGGCAAGGTCTTGGCCGACTTGGTGCCGTCTTCGTAAAAGCGGGTCAGCTTGGTTTTGCCACTTTGGGCAATGACGTTCCAACCAAAACCATGGTTGTCCTTGATCTGCTTTCTGAGGGTCTTTTCCCACGCCTGGGCAGGCATAACAGCTGGATCTGCTGCAGAGAAAGTTAGAGCAGTTTTTAGAGTAGAACAGCCCTAGCAGGCTCCAGCAGGTTGCAGTCAGACAACAAAAAGTGGTTTCACAACCATTCAAAAGGCAGTCAGTAACTGGGTTTAATCAATGGAGCCAAGGAGACTCGAACTCCTGACCCCCTGCATGCCATAAAAATACTGGCAAAGCTGAGATCGGTTACGACGACTAGCCCTAACCCCAGTAGCACTAGCACTTTTGGCGGAGCACCCCCTCACTTGCGACAGCTTGCCATGGCAAGAAAAGGCAGAAATCAGACTTGGAAATCAGACTCAAATCCGCCAAGCTCTGACCCCCTGCACGCAATGAAGGGGGGCATGGCTCAAGCACAGCAATGGCTTAAAACGCTGCGCCAGGCCGTGAAGGGTGACTACGGACCAGGTTGGATCCTCAAAGAGCAGTACGACCGCTTCAAGATCGGCAGGTCTGAGGCTGGCAATGCAAGACACGGCAAAACACAATTCATCAGCACTGATCTGCCGTTCGCTCGTGGCAGTCACCGCAAGGTCCTGAACCTCATCGGCGAGATGGTCGCCAAGATGCAGGATCCAGAATTAGGCGCGGGTTTAGCTGAGGCATATGAACTCGTTCGAGGCAGCACCGAAGTCACTGGTGCCGCCATCAACTGGGAGGAAGTTCGCTCCCGTTACAAGGCCAGCAGAGTTAATTCAGGCACTGTCAAAGCAAGCAACTACGCCGAGCACGAGGAATATCGAATCAATCGAGCCTTTGCCCTGATTACGGCTCGCACTGGTGCGGCGCACGATGGTGGCGGGCTTATGCGGCTCTATGCCCAAAAACACCTGATGAAAGTAGAACCAGGCTCATCAGGCCGCAAACGCAACCTGCTGGACGTTTCACGGTTTCTGAAATTTGCCGTCAAAAAATGCGGCGCAGACAAAAAATGGCTTCCCTTGGAGGCAGATGACCTCAAAGAGCTAATTGGACATCGTCAAACCGCAGCCAAGCCAACGGTGCCAATCAAGCCAGAAGAGCTGATCAGTCTGCTGAACGGGCTTGAGTCAGACCCATCACTAAGACTTGCCGTGGGGCTTGTCGCACTGTTCGGCTTGAGGCCAGCAGAGCTGATGGTGCTCTCCGTTGAAGATGGCAACCTGAAAATCGGCAATGTGAAGCGGAACGCACACAGCTCAGCAACACCGAAGCCCCCTAGGACTGTTCAGGAGCTTCCTTTGAAGGAGTTCCAAGGTGAAGGGGCACGGTTGGTGCAGCTTTTTCAAAGCGGCCTTGTGAAGCTGCCCAATAGCATCCGAAATCTTGAGGCCGGTTCCTTCAAGGCTTGCGGCCATACCTTCCGGCAATATCTCGACCGCACTTCGACGTGGCAGTCATTGAAGGATGCCAACCCTGAGCTGACTCCATATTCATTGCGGCATGGCTACGCATGGCGAGCGGCCAAGTACTACCCACAACCGCTGCCACTGCGAGACACCGCAAAGCTGATGGGTCACGATCTAAAAACGCACATTCGCCACTACGGGCAGTGGACGGACGATGCCTCCACAAAGTCGGCGGTCGAAGCTTCGATTGAGTCCCTTGTAGGTGCGAGCTGGGGCCTGAACCTTCGCTCCGGCAAGCAGTAAGCGGAATTAAGAATCGACGCTTGTAGCCCTTGGCATTGCTAGTACAGGCGTCCTGTTTTCGTGCCTATGTCGGTTGACCATGGGGTCTACAACTCACCAGAGCCAGAGAGGCCCGTTTTTCTAGACGTGGCGCCAGGCATGACGGTGATCGTCAAACACGATTACCTGACCGGTGAGAAGGCAGAAAAGGATTGGTGGATGGGGCAGGTGATCCACTGCGGTGGTGCTGCCCGTGACCCGAAGATCTACAACCTGTTCCAGATCGCCGATGTGGATTCAGGCGTGATCCGCTGGGTCAACGCTGATTTGGTCACTCACATCCTTCCTGCGATCTGAGGGGGTGTGACCTACTTCACAGCACTGGTTGAGATGGGTCGTCAAGTCACTCGCCAATGCCGGTAATCCCTAATGAATTACTTCCGCACTAGGTGTCGAGAGTTTTAATAATTAAAATGTTGATGAAATATGGAAGATGGTCTTGCTTCAACGAATGAGAATTTTTGGTAGCGCATTAGTTATTGCTGCATACTTTATAACCCTTCACCTTGATGTAGTGACTGGCGTAATAGTCCATCTGACAGCAATGAGTATATCTGTGCCCTACTTCATCAAATCTAGGGCTTGGGATGTGGTGATCATGATGATGTTCCTTATGACCATAGGGTCTGGACGCCTGATTACAGCAGCTATTTCTTGACTGATTATGAGTATTAAGACTTACTGGTGTGCGTGACTCGGCTGAGATTGCAGTGAGGGAAACGTCTTCTGCGATGCCACGAACCAGTCGTTACTTTAGTTAATATTGATGAACAAGCTCTTTGGCAATGTCCGAATCAACTCCCAAGTTCACGCCTGACCCATACAAGTCTTTCAGTGAAAAGCTGAATGGAAGAGCCGCGATGCTTGGTCTTGGTATTGGTTTGGCTGTCGAAGCCTTGACCGGTAAGGGCATTATCGAGCAAGTCAGCATCTTTAATCAAACATCTACGATTGATCTGTCTGGCGTCAATAAATTGCTGGGTATGATGTTCAGCTGTGTTGGAATCTTCAGCTAAGTAGTCCTGGTGATGACACCGTCTGAGCCACGACGGTTCAACTCAATACCCCGCTCCAATGAGTGGGCTTTTTAGTATCGGTCTGCTGGGTCAATGCCTACCTTGTCACCCATGTGATTTCGGACTGGTGAGAGTCTCTGACGAAGGTTGGGTAAACCGTCAGATTTGAACTCTCTTCGCCAAGGCTCTGTTTTTAGTATCGAGAAGTCGTATTGATGAAGGATGCGAATGCTGAGGCAGGAAGTGATGATCCTGCCTTTTTTCTAATCGCATCAATAAGCAGCCATGCTTTATCTGTTGATTGGAATCACGTGGTTAGCGGTATTCATTGGCATCGCCAGGAATGAAAAGTGACTGACTAGGTCTGCATTGATCTAGTCAGTCACTTTTTTACATCCCCCTAGGACTGACTGAGGCCACACTGGTGGGATGAAACGACTCATCCCCATTGCAACCGTTGCAGCCGCTTCGATACTGCTGGTGGGCTGCCAGTCGAAGAGAGCCATTTGTGCTCAATACGACGCACAATCAACGATGTCTGGGCTGAATCCTCCAGAGATGAATATCAAATACTGGAAAAAGCTTGGAATGGAGGGACCAATGCCCTCTATCAATAGAAACGTAGAAGTCGCGAACAACCGCTTCTGCCGTTATTACAAAAACCAGGGATCACCACCCTCGTTGACTGTTGGAACTGCCCCCTGCTCACCACTCGGTATCAGGGTGAATGTTGAGGATGGCCCTGCAGTACAACCGCCAGCTTTCGCCATGTTCTTCGAAGCTAAATTTCTTGGTTATTGCCAGCTTTGATTCCAGTTCTTGCAGACTGATTGCTCTGGCTGCATAAAGCCCGCAGAGATGTGTGTTCCGATCCAGTTGTGATTCACAGCCGATCAGTAGCAATGAGGTCACTGCGATGGCGGCAGTGGAAGGCAGTCGTTCATCCTGGGGGTCCTGCTCTTACCTCTCATTTAGTGATGCCCCCTTTGGTCAGGGGCGCCATTGATTATTGTTAGAGCGGCGGTTGTGCAGCCCAATCCCCAGCAATGCAGCCAACTCACGCGTTGCAGCTACAGCTGACTCCAGCTGATTAGTTTCCATCCCCCTTGCTGCAATCTCCTGCAGTTGGTGGATCAGAAGCGATGCCATCTGCGGGTTGTCGACGTTCACCTTGTCCAGGTCTGAATGAACCACCTTCAAGGCCCTGGCAGTGATCCGGCGTGCTGTGCGCCTTGAACACCCCTCCTTTTCGGCCATTCTCACCACAACAGCTTGTGTGGAG
>QCTJ01000041.1 GCA_003211205.1 Synechococcus sp. AG-673-F03 | reverse complement strand
GCACCCCAGGCTGCTCCAATCAGCAGCAGGACCAGACCTGTATGAACCAGCAAAGGGCCCACGCGACCGACGACGCCTCGTCGAGCGGCGAGTCGACCACTCTGCTGTCTAACGTTCCAGCCCTGTCCTCTGAGCTCTAAAGCCAGGTCATTCAGTGCTGCGCTGCTGTCGCTGCAGGCGACGGTCTCCGCCAGAGCCAGTTTGCTCAGTTGGCGTGGGCGGGAATAATCCGTCCAGCGCAGAGCCGCTTTCAGTGATGGCCATTGACGCCTCCAGCTGCACAAGGTGAGTGCCAGCCCGAGCAGTGCCAACAGTGAGAGAAACCAGACGCTTGAGTAAACGTGATTGAGCTGCACTTGCAGCATCAGGTGTCCGTTAATCAATCCCAGCCAAGGGTCGGCATTGAACCGTTCCAGGTAGAGCTCTGGTGCTTCTTGCTGAGGGATGATCGTTCCCACGGCACTGGCCAGAGCAATCAGCAGCAAAAGCATGATGGCCAGGCGCAGGCTCGAGAGCAGTGCCAGCAGTCGTTTGAACAAACGCATGCTTAGACCAGCCTCGTCAGCAAAGTGAGCGTGCCGATCGTGAGCAGCACGACACCACTAATGCTGGGGATCCAGCGACTGATCGAGCGCATCGCCATCAGCTTGGGAAGGGACGCCGCCATGCTTCCAGCAAGCAGCAAAGGCAGCACCTGGCCGATTCCGAAGCTGCTGAGATAAACGAGTCCTGTGATTGCGTTGCCACTGCTGGCAATCCAGCCCAGCAGAACGGCCAACACAGGAGTAGTGCAGGGAGAAGCGGCAAGACCGAAGGCCAGGCCAGCGGCAATCGGTGCCAGCGGTGCTGGCACCTTGCGGCTCCAGGCATTGGGATCCGGGCCTGCCGGCAAGGGCAGTCGCACAACTCCAAGCAGGTTGAGCCCCATCACCACGGCCAGCAACGCCACCAGGGTGGGGATCAGACCAGGCACCTGGCCGTAAATGCCACCAAGCAGTCCGCTCAGGCTTCCCAGCATCACCAGGGCCCCCACGATGCCTCCGCAGAAGGCAAGGCTTCGCTGCCAAGCAGGTTGATCGCTTTCAAATCCGGCTAGGTACGCCAGCGTCACCGGCAGCAGCGACAGTGAGCACGGTCCAAGGCTGGTGAGGGCTCCCACGACCAGAACGGCACCAAGACTGAGCGGACCAGGCTGCTGAAGTGCATGGTTCAGTAGGTCTTCACCGCTTCGGGCCAGATCGGACAGTGCCAGGTCGAGGAAGGCGATGGTGAAGCCGGTTCAGAAAAACTCGGAGTTCAGCCTATCGATCAGGGCGTGAACGGCGTTGATCCGATGCCAGTCGTTGAGCTTGGCCCCGCCCACCGATCAAGCCTGTGGACTCTAGAGAGCAGCGGATCAGAAGTCCCACGATCATCAAACTCGAAAGCAGTGAGTTGCCTCCATAGCTCATCAGCGGCAGTGGCAGACCGGTGGTCGGCATTGCTCCGGATGCCACGGCCACGTTCATCACCGATTGGCCTACCAGGAGTGCCGCGCAACCGATGGCAACGAGTCTGGCCTGATTGCTGCGGCATCGGAGGGCAACGCGCAGTCCCAAGTAGCCGATCAACATCAGGAAGAGAAGCAGCAGCAAGGAGCCCACCAGTCCGAATTCTTCGGCGTAGACCGCGAAGATGAAGTCGGTGCTCTGAATCGGCAGATATTGAAGTTTCTGGGTCGAGAGACCAAACCCCTGGCCGAAAACCCCGCCCGAGCCAATCGCCAGCAAGCTTTGAATGAGTTGATATCCATCACCCTGCGGATCCTTCCAGGGATTCAGAAAGGAGATCACACGTAGACGTTGGTATTCGTTGATCAAGATGCTGGCGGTGCCCAGCAGCGCTCCTCCGATTGCTGTCCCGAACAGTTGAAACAGCGGAAGTCCCGCTGAGAAGGCCATCAGCCAGATCAGAAGGCCGCTTAATGCAGCGGTGCTCAGGTTGGGTTGCTTGAGAATGAGCAGCACCAGAATCCCAAAACTGCCCAGCCAAAGCAGCTTCTGATCCAGCCCGGTTCGTTTCCAGTGTGCAAAGAGGTTTGCAGCTTGCAGCACCACAAACGGTTTGACGAGTTCGGAAGGCTGAATCTGAATCGGGCCGATCACCAGCCAGCGGCTGGCGCCGTTCACGGTGGTTCCCATCACCAGGGTCGCTGCAATCAAGAGGCAGCCAATCCAGAGTGCTGGCCCCGCCCATTTCAACCAGCGCCGCAAATTGATCGATGCGGTGAAGGACATCAGGCTCCAGCTGGCTGCCATCCACACCAGCTGCCTTTTGACGTAATAAGCACCCTCCCCTTGTTCACGGGCAGCGACCCACCAGCTTGCTGACGCGAGCACCAGCAGGCCTGCCAGGCTCCAGATGGCCGTGAGTGTCAGCAGCAGGCGTGCTTCGGCAGGCCAGAGCGACCAGTCGAGCGGAAGATAACGATCCCAGAAAGGCTTGGATTCAGCAGCAGCCTTGTGCTGTTCCCGCAGGGTGCCCTGACGTGAAGATCGACTCCTTTTGGAGATCAGGGTGGGGCTGCTCAAAACGATCGGAGGTGTTGTATGTATTGAGCCGTCCTTAGGGCGGTTTGCCAAGGGAGCTCAACAAAAAACCCGACCAGAGGCCGGGTTTGAACACACTTTTGAAGTTGATTTCAGTTTCCGACGTTGACCTGTTGACCGCCGGTGCAGAGCTCCACCTTAATAATGCGCCCACCCTGTTTCTGGATGCGCTGTTGTTCAGCGAACCAGCTGTCGTAGGGGACCCACTTGGTGAAGAAGGTGTTCTGCAATTCGCGCTGCGTCCGAACCTTCTCAGGGCTGGGGATGCAGGCGGTGACTTTGAACAACCGCATAGGGCTCAGTTGCCGAGACCGGAACAGATGTAGTCGAAGTACACACCCATTTCGTTGCCAGCATCAGGGCCGACCAGGGAGGCGGTGACCTCTTTCATGGCCTGAATCGCTTGAACTGTTGCTCCGATGGGGACTCCCAGGGAGTTGTAAGTCTCTTTCAGACCATTGAGGACACGCTCGTCAAGGATGGAGGTGTCGCCCGCGAGCATGGCGTAGGTGGAGTAACGCAGGTAGTAATCCAGGTCGCGGATGCAGGCTGCGTAGCGGCGGGTGGTGTACATGTTGCCGCCAGGACGGGTGATGTCCGAGTACAGCAGCGCCTTGGCTACAGCGTCGCGGATGATCGCGGAAGCATTCGCACTGATCGTTGCGGCAGCCTTCACGCGCAGCTCACCGCTGGCGAAGTAGCTCTCGAGGTTGCTCATGGATGCCGTATCCAGGTAGAGACCTTGGACGTCGGACTTGTTGATGACGTTAGTGATCGCGTCTTGCATGGACTCAGGAGTGACGTGAAGGGGCGTTGGTTCCGGTGATCAGGCGAGGGCGCCCACCACGTAGTCGAAGTAGAAGCCGGCTTCCTCGGCATCGGCACCACTAAGGATGCCCATTGCCACGGTTTTCATCTCACGAACGGCTTCTGCCATGGCCTCGAGGGGGGTTCCGAGGGATCGGTAGAGCTCACGAGCTCCGATCACGCCGATCTCCTCGATCGGGGTCACGTCACCAGCGACCACGCCGTAGGTGACAAGACGTAGGTAGTAATCCATGTCCCGCAGACATGTTGCGGTCATCGCTTCTCCGTAGGCATTGCCGCCAGGAGAGATGACATCAGGACGCTTCTGAAAGAGCTGTCCACCTGCAGTTTTGACGATGCGTTCACGGCTCTCGCTGAGAACCTGAGCGACTCGCAGGCGACGTTGGCCTCCGCTGACGAACGCCTTGATCTGGTCCAGTTCTCCTGGACTCAGATAGCGGGCTTCGGCGTCCGCGTTGATGATCGAGTTGGAGACGATGCTCATGCAGTTCTACCTCGAAGCAAGCAGCCACCCGTAGGAGGCCGATATCCGGTGAGTGGTGTGGTGATCTCGATTGAGATCGTGAAGCAGCTTAAGGGCCGCAGTGCCTCGGATCGCTCAGATCCGAGTCGGAAGGCCATCAGATGTTGTATCTGTTGATCTTCCGTTGTGGAATTCATGCCCCTCGCAAGGCCAGGGACACATCTTCCTTCTTAATTCTCAGGCAGCGATCTGGAGAGTCCGTGTCCCGGTAACAGATCTTCATTGCCAGTGTGCCCCGCTCTGTTTGAACTTCTTACTGTTTATTGAAGTTCTTTTTTGTCAACAGCCTGCACAAATCAGGAGGGATTAATTACTCCCTCTATTGCGTTAATTGATGTTCTTTGAAAATAAAACTCTCTTTTGAACGGAATGTTCAGAGTGCTTTATCGGGTCGTGGGGTCAGGCCCGCATTGCCGCCGTAGAGACTTGCCGTTCGAGTGATGGTTGACTGCGGCACGCCACTGCGTGAGCTCAGTGTGCTGAGCCCAGGTACATCCGAAGGCTCAGAGCCGGTTTCGGCGCGGAGTTCCAGCAGATTGCGCACGGCAGTCGGTTGGCCAGATGCAGCTCTCACCTGGAGGAAACGGCTGGTCTCCGATGGAGTGGAGGCTCTTCCAAGCAGAGCGATGCTCGCTGCGGTGGCAGCACGAAGTGGCGCCATCCGCGAGAGTCGATCCTGGAAGGGTTCGCTCAGGGCAACTGATTCGACGAAGCCATCGAGATCAATCTGCCCATTTCTGAGCAATGACTCCGCTGTCGTCAGGCGCTCTGTTTCCAGTGGCACGCGATTTAACAGTTGTCGGTATGTCGCATCAAGGATCTCGCGCAGCTCGGATTCACTAGACACCCGCGCAAGGGATGCCTGGGTGGGAAGGCCCTCGCGTCGCTTGTAACCACTGGCATCGCCAAGAGGAAGTGCCGCCTGAAGCCCAGCTTGTCCACGGTTGGACTGGGATGGACGGGACCACTGGTTCAGCGTGGCTGCGGAACCGGATGAGCGCCGAAGCATGAAAGCGGCCAGCTGTTCTGGGGGAGTGAAGCCGCTGATGTCGGCTGTCCACTTTCCGCCGAAGCGGCTGCGCTGACTCTTGTCAGCGATATTTCTCTTGGTGACGTCACCGGTCGTTCGGAGTGCTTCGCGACGGATCGCTTCTGGCCGTGGAGTCATTGACACGTTGACTCTGGCCCCGATCGAGGGATCCAATGCCCTGCGTAATCCCGGAGCACGACGGGTGGTCAGGTCTTTGGGCGTAATGAAGCGTTCGTATGGAACGGTGTCTTCACCGAAGCAGTCGCTGTAGTCCTTGCTGTCGATCAAGGCATCGACCAAGCCGTAAAACCCTCGGCGAGCTGCGGTGTTGAAGAGAGCATCGATCTCCCAGCGACCGAAGGTGGGCCTGCCCAGAAGGCGGCGGTGCATCACTTCGATGGACTTGGCGATGTAAAGGCCTTCCCAGTAGCGACGGCGAAAGGCATACGAGCGAGCCACGCTACGGATGAAGTCGCGGAGGCTGATGTCTCCGTTTTCCAGACGGGCTTCCTGGGAGTTGAGGCGTTCTCCTTCGTAGCCGGAGTTGCCAAGCACCTGGATGTAGACGGCTTTGATCACCGCCTGGGTTGAGGATTCGGTGTTGCGAATACTCGGCTGGCCGCCGCGGCGTGGAAGCGCCGAACCGCCTGTGGAGATCTGCTGGAGTCGAACCACTCGCGGTCCCACCTTGCGCGGCCGGCTGCCCCGGAACTGAGGACTGTCCATTTGTCCCGGTTGCGCCATGCCATTGCTCACCAGCAGGCGACGGGTGTCGTAGCTGAAGGGTGCGGGACGCGTCGTCACCGCAGCCGTGTCTGAAGGGAAGATCGCTCCGTACTGATTGCCGACGGGATCATTGCCGCCGCCGTAAACATGCTGATCAGCGAGTGGCTGTCGGTAAGAGGCATACAGCGTGACGTATTGGGGTGCTCCCTCGAACGGTGCGCTGAAGCGGAACAAACGTCGGTTCGAGCCCCAGCCAGCACTCTCCTGTGCCTCTTCACCCAGGTCGCGCAAGTAAGGAACAGTCTCCTCTCCAAAAGTTTGCGCATATTCGCTGCTGTTCACGATCACATCAATCAGACCGTTCAGTCCCTGGTCGCTGACGATCGAAAAGGCTTTGCGGAATTCCTCGAGCGAGCTGACGCCGCGTCCAAGGAAATGGCGGTAGGCCAGTTCCACCACTCGGCTGTTGACAAAGGGTCCGTAAAACTGATTCCGGTATTCCTTGCTTCGGCCCAGGGCGCGGATGAATTCCCGCATTGAAATCTTGCCCTGCACCAGCTGGCTGGCTTCTGAACGACAGGGGGTCTGGGAATAGCCCTTGGCGATGTCGCGCTCAAAGACCTGTCTGTAGGCGGCTCGAATGATCTCAGCTTTTTCCGCTCCGGACAGGCCAGGGCGCATTTCGAAACGCTGTGCTGATTCGGATGCCAGAGCGTAGATCGCTGGAAGCTGAAGCCCTTGGCTGACACGGTTGCCGAGCTTCTGTTTTGTAGAAGGCGTCGCAATGGCGAGTTCCTTCAAGAGCACGTTGAAGCAGTCGATGGTGAGTCGGCGGGCCTCTGGGCGCTCCCGAAGCAGCTCTGCGCAGGCGCCTCGCATCTCCTGAAGGGCCACATTGGTGGCGGTCAGAGAACAGTTCTTGAGAAGGATGTCGCGCAGTCCGCGCGTATTCACCGCAAGGATGCTTGGGTCTCCGGCCACCAATGCATAGCCCACATAGCGAAGAAACCAGCCCAGGTCGCGCACCGATTTGCGCATGAATGCAGGGCCGTACTTGGCCACGCTGATGGCGGTGAAACCCGTGGGCAGAACGACGCGGACATCGGCATCGCCGCCGCCGACATCTAGGAGCCGGGTGAAGAAATTGCCGCGCTTGGTGATGCTGCTATCACCTGTGAAGGTCCGCACGGATTGCTCGAAGGCGGCCTGGTCAGCCGCCAGCGGGGCGGTAGCGACGGCCTGTGCCCGGGACACCTCGCCTGTGCTGAGTGGCGCCTCGAGGAACGAAAGCGGTGTTCCTCCGACAAAAATCCTGTTGGCCGCGCGGGCAACGATCGCTTCGGCGTTGCTGGCGATGATCTTTGAAGCTTCCAGGCGGTCATTGCCGCTGCGGAAGAACGTGATCAACGTGTCGAGTTCGCCCCCGTCAGGGAAACGGTCCTGCTGTTCCGCCTGACGAACGCTGGAGAGCGGCAGGGTGTCGAACAGCTGTGGGGAAACCCTTGGGCTGCCGCTGCTGGCGGTCACGGTCATGAACGGGAGCAAGCCGGATTCGGCCACGTTACGGCTCGTCCCGAGGGCTCTCGAACAGGCATGAACAAATGTTTGCAGGGGTTGCTCCTTCAGACCTGTTTTCGATGCCCACCCTGAAATGGTTCAGACCGAATAATGAGACTGGAAACCGACGCGCCGATGAACCCCAAGCCCTCGGATGCCGCCACCCCTGTGGTGAGTGACTTTTATGACCGGTTCCCATATCCGGGGGATCCTCTTCAGGACGGACCGCCTCCCGGCTACAACTGGCGCTGGTGCCATGAAAGCGTTCTGGCAGCAGTGCATGGTGCAGTGCCATCGCAGGCTGATCCAGCGGGATCTCTGCGGATTCTTGATGCGGGTTGTGGGACAGGCGTGAGCACTGATTACCTCTGTCACCTCAATCCAGGAGCGCAGATCCTGGCGGTGGATATCAGTGCGGGAGCTCTTGAAGTAGCCCGTGAACGATTGCAGCGATCCGGTGCCGCGGATCAGATGGATGCGTTGCGTCAGGAGCAGCGCAGTCTTCTCGATCTCAAGGGTGAGGGACCCTTTGATTACATCAATTCCGTGGGCGTTTTGCATCACCTGCGCGAGCCGCTGGCGGGAATGAAGGCTCTGGGTTCGCTGTTGGCAGACACAGGATTGATCCACTTGTTCCTCTACGCCGATGGGGGACGTTGGGAGATTCATCGAACCCAGCGTGCATTGTGCCGATTGGGTTCTGGTAGCGGAGCCGAAGGTCTGCGTCTTGGCCGTGAACTCTTTCAGGTTCTGCCTGAGGGCAATCGTCTTCGCCAGAACTATGAGCAGCGTTGGCTGATCGATACCGCTGCCGATTCGAATTTCGCTGATATGTACCTCCATCCGCAGGAGACCAGTTACGACCTCAGGCGCCTGTTCGACCTGATCGAAGCCGCCGGACTTCAGTTCGCCGGCTTCTCGAATCCCGCCGTATGGGATCTGAGCCGTTTGCTTTCAGGTGAACTGCTGGAGCGTGCAGCCATGCTCCCTGAGCGTGAACAGTGGCTGTTGGTTGAAGACCTCGACCCCGAGATCAGTCATTTCGAGTTCTTTGTGGCCAAGCAACCCGTGCAATCCAACCGCTGGGAGGACGATTCAGCCTTGCTCCAGGCCATTGGTCGGCGACAGTCGTGTTTATGGGGTTGGCCTTCTTCCAGCCTTTTGGGTCCGGATCTGGAGCCGATTGCTCTCTCGGCATCCGAGCTGGCATTGCTTGAAGCTGTTGAACGCCATCCCAAAACTGCTTTGGGTGACCTCAACCTCGGGCCTGAGACCGTTTCAGTTGCAAGAGGTCTCTTGTTGCGCCGGCTGCTGCTTCTAGAAGCTTCCAGAACCTGAGCGTGAGAAAACGCGTGATAGATTCCGCGCGCTTCCTCAGGCACTGTTTGCTGGCTAACGACCCCACAGAATCACCCGCGGCAACCGTTGCGATCGATTCTGGAATGGCCGACTACGCCAGACTTCAACAACGCCTGATGCTGGCCACTCTGGCGGTTTCACTAGTTGCGGTTCTTGTCGCTCTGGTTGGTTTCGACGCCATGGTTGCCCGCAGCCTGTTGGTGGGTTCTTGCGCTGGTGTTCTCTACCTGCGCCTCCTCGCCCGCAGCGTGGCTCGGCTCGGCGGAGGTTCCCGTCAAGTGGGTCGGTTTCAGCTGGTTGTGCCTGTGCTGCTCGTTGTTGCAGCGGCCAAGTTCCCTCAGCTTGAGATCCTTCCTGCTTTCATCGGCTTCCTTCTCTATAAACCCGCCTTGATTCTTCAGACCGTCATTGACGGCTGAGCTCGCGCATCCCCTTCTGCTTTCAATGGCTTTGCTGCCTTTCACACTGCCTTTCGCTGAACTGGAGGTCGGGAACCATCTGTATTGGCAGATCGGCAACCTCAATCTTCACGGCCAGGTCTTTCTGAGTTCCTGGATCCTGATCGGCGCTCTCCTTGCTCTCGTCCTTGTTGGTACGCGCAAGTTGGATCGCGACCCAAGAGGCGTGCAGAACCTGCTCGAATTCCTCTGGGATTATCTGCGTGATCTCGCTCGTGATCAGATCGGAGAAAAATATTATCGAGAGTGGCTGCCCTTCATTGGAACCCTGTTCCTATTCATTTTTGTGAGCAATTGGGGTGGCGCTCTGATTCCTTGGAAAGTTTTTGAACTTCCTGAAGGTGAACTGGGTGCTCCTACGGCAGACATCAACACCACAGTGGCGATGGCTCTGCTCGTCTCTCTCGCTTACTTCTATGCGGGATTGAGCAAAAAAGGTCTGAGATTTTTTGAGCTCTATGTAGAGCCAACTCCGATCATGCTTCCCTTCAAGATCATTGAGGAGTTCACAAAACCTCTTTCACTTTCTTTCCGACTTTTTGGAAACATTCTGGCAGATGAACTTGCGGTTGGAGTTCTTGTTTATCTGGTTCCTCTCATCGTTCCTCTGCCTGTGATGCTGCTTGGACTGTTCACTAGTGCGATCCAGGCTCTGATTTTCGCGACATTGGCTGCCTTCTATATCGGCGAAGGTCTGCATGAACACCACTAGGTGACAAATGCTCGCCGTTAAGGCGATCTGCTAAACACTTCTGCGCGTAGGTCCGACGCTCATGACTCGGGCCCGCTCTCTTGCAACAGAGAGTGTCCCTGCGCAGGGGGAACCAATCCCCACTTCATTTGCTCAGCGCTACTGCGCATCCCCCCCAACGCTTTCAACATGGATTCCATTACTTCCGCAGCTTCCGTCGTTGCTGCTGGCCTGGCTGTTGGCCTGGCGGCTATCGGCCCTGGTATCGGTCAGGGCAGCGCTTCTCAAGGTGCTGTTGAAGGTATTGCCCGTCAGCCTGAGGCTGAGGGCAAGATCCGCGGCACCCTGCTGCTTTCTCTGGCATTCATGGAGTCGCTGACGATCTACGGCCTGGTTGTGGCTCTAGTGCTTCTGTTCGCCAACCCATTCGCTTGATCATCTCCAGGGAGCTTCTCCTTGTGATGGCAGCTCCCTGGTGTGATTCTTCTTCTGTTCATCAGCTTTTCCTCAGCGCTCCTCTTTCATGACCTGGCTTCTGCTTGCTGAAGCAGCGGTGCCGGAGGGAGGTCTTTTTGACCTCGATGCCACCCTGCCTTTAATGGCTGTTCAGGTGGTTCTCCTGACCTTCCTGCTTAATTCCCTCTTCTTCCGGCCGGTCGGCAAGGTCGTGGAAGATCGTGAGGGATACATTTCCACAAGCCTTGCTGATGCCAAGCAGAAGCTTGAGCAAGTCCAGCGTCTTGAGGCTGAACTCACTGAACAACTCCGAGGTGCTCGCCAGGCCGCTCAGGCAGCGATCCTTGAAGCTGAGCAGGAGGTTGACAATCTGTATCGCGAAGCCATCGCGACAACTGAAGCCGATGCCAATCGCACGAGGGAACAAGCCCGTCGTGAGATTGAGGCACAGCGAGAGCAGGCTCAGTCACAGCTGATGGGCAAGGTCGATGAGTTCAGCACAAAGATCATTCAACGTCTGCTGGCCGTCTCATGATGTCTCTTGTCACATTGTTTGCTGCAGAGGGTGGTTTCGCGATCAACCTCAATCCCCTTGAGACAAACCTGATCAATCTGGTCATTGTCATCGGGTTGCTCTTTTACTTCCTCAAGGGATTGCTCGGCGGCATTCTTGAGCGTCGTCGTGAATCGATTCTCAAGGAGTTGAACGATGCTGAAAACCGTCTTAAAACTGCCACCACAGAGCTGAGCAAGGCCCAGGTCGACCTCGGTTCTGCCAAAGAAAAAGCTGAGAAGATTCGTGCCGATGGTCAAGCCAGGGCACAAGCCATCCGTACGGACGGTGAGCAGCGCACCATCGCGGCAATGGCTGCCCTCAAGCAGGATGCCCTCGCTGATCTGAACGCCGAAGGTGCTCGTCTCACTGAGCAGCTACGGCGTGAAGCTGCCCTGGCCGCCATCGACAAAGTGATGGCCGATCTGCCCGGACGTCTCGATGCTTCGGCTCAAGCCCGTCTCATCGACGCCTCCATCAACAATCTGGAGGATGCCTAATGCCACTTCTCAATACCCTGGCCACCCCTTACGCCGAAGCGTTGTTGCAGGTGACCAATGCTCGCAATGAGTCTGATGATGTGGCAGCCCAGTGCAAGGAGCTCATTGCTCTCTGGGACAGCAGTGAGTCGCTGCGAGATGCCATGACCTCTCCGGTGCTTGAGCCAACGGCCAAGAAGAAAGCCCTTGAGCAGCTGCTGAGCGAGCAGATCCAGCCTTCATTGCTGAATCTGCTCAAGGTCCTGGCCGATCGCTACCGCCTCACCGCTTTTGATGCCGTCCTGGGTCGGTATCTCGAGCTTTACCGCGAATCCCGCAAGATTTCGCT
>QCTJ01000040.1 GCA_003211205.1 Synechococcus sp. AG-673-F03 | reverse complement strand
TGAGCTCAGGCCGGTGTGCACCGCTCTGCTCTCGGATGTGGCCACCCTGCCGGAGCTGGAACAACGCCTGAAGTTCGCCATTGAAGAAGGAGGTCGCGTCGCCGATCGCGCCAGTAGCCCGCTGGAGGGACTGCGTCGGAAATGGCAAGAGCTGCGGTCACGCAGGCGCGACAAGTTGCAGGATGTGATCCGGCGCTGGGCAGCACACCTTCAGGACACGGTGATCGCTGAGCGGCATGGACGACCTGTGTTGGCCGTGAAAGCTGGAGCTGGTGGCCAATGTCCGGGCATGGTTCATGACAGTTCCGCATCGGGAAGCACAGTGTTCGTGGAGCCCAAGTCGGTGATTGATCTGGGCAATCGGTTGGCGGATCTCGACGGCAGGATCCGTGAGGAGGAGCAGCGTGTTCTCGCCGAACTCAGTGCTGCTGTCGCTGAGCAGGTCGATGGTTTGCTCGCACTGATGGCGGTGCTGTTGGATCTAGACGTGGCTCTGGCACGAGGTCGTTACGGGCAGTGGCTTGGTGCTGTCCCCCCTCGGCTCGAGGCCGCCAGTGATGCTCCATTCACACTTCAGAATCTGCGCCATCCTCTGCTGGTGTGGCAGGAGCGCAGACAGCAGGGGCCATCGGTCGTTCCCGTCAGCGTTGATGTCTCGGCTTCTCTGAGGGTGGTTGCGATCACGGGTCCGAACACCGGTGGCAAGACCGTCACGCTCAAAAGTCTTGGACTGGCTGCACTGATGGCACGTGCAGGGCTCTGGCTCCCCTGCACTGGCAGCCCAACCCTGCCTTGGTGTGCCCAGGTTCTCGCCGATATCGGCGATGAGCAATCACTGCAGCAGAGCTTGTCCACATTTAGTGGCCATATCAAGCGCATCAGTCGCATCCTGGAGTCGATCGGCTCGGGCCCAGCTCCTGCTCTGGTGCTGCTCGATGAAGTGGGAGCGGGGACGGATCCAAGCGAAGGCAGTGCTCTGGCCACGGCTCTGTTACGTGAGCTGGCCGATCGGGCCAGGCTCACTGTGGCCACGACCCATTTCGGTGAGCTCAAGGCTCTCAAGTACACCGATCCCCGTTTCGAAAACGCGTCGGTTGCTTTCGATAGTGAAAGCCTCTCTCCGACGTATCACTTGCTCTGGGGAATTCCTGGTCGAAGCAATGCTCTCGCCATCGCCTCGCGGCTCGGTCTTGATGCAGGCGTGATTGATCAAGCTCGCAGCCTTCTCTCACCACGCGGTGATGGGGAGGCCAACACTGTGATCCGTGGACTTGAGGAACAGCGTCAGCGTCAGCAGGCTGCTGCCGAGGATGCAGCTGCCCTGTTGGCCCGAACTGAACTGCTGCATGAAGAACTGCTGAAGCGTTGGGAGACTCAGAAGCAACATTCCGCTGAACGGCAGGAACGGGGTAGGCAGCGCCTCGAGACCTCGATTCGCTCGGGGCAGAAGGAAGTGCGTCAGCTTATCCGTCGTCTCCGTGATGATCAGGCCGATGGTGAAACGGCACGGAAAGCCGGTCAGCGTCTGCGCAAGCTCGAAGCCCGTCATCGACCTGAGCAAGATCGACGACAGCATCTGGATTGGCGCCCTCAGGTGGGTGATCGCATCCGTGTTCTCGCACTCGGCAAAGCTGCTGAGGTGCTGGCTGTTTCCGACGATGGCTTGCAGCTGAATGTGCGCTGTGGGGTGATGCGCAGCACCGTTGAGCTTTCAGCTGTGGAGAGTCTTGATGGACGCAAGCCTGAACCTCCAGCACCCGTGGTTCAGATCAAGGCGAGCCGAGGCAGTGGCTCTGCTGAGGTGCGGACCTCACGCAACACGATTGATGTGCGAGGTATGCGTGTGCATGAAGCTGAGGCTGCCGTGGACGACGTTCTGCGAGGGGCGAATGGCCCAGTCTGGGTGATCCATGGCATCGGCACCGGTCGCCTCAAACGTGGCTTGCGCGACTGGTTGGCTTCACTGGCCTACGTAGAGCGTGTCTTGGACGCCGAGCAGGGTGATGGTGGCGCTGGATGCAGTGTCATCTGGGTGCGCTGAAGAGGGCTTCGCATCAGGTCAGATCGGGAAGCACCGGTGTCTCGTCTCGTTCTGATGGGGGTATCGGCATGGGAATGGCGTCCCCCTGGTCGTCAAATAGGCGCCATCCATGGGGATCAGCATCCAGATGAATGCGACTGCCTGGCATTGCTCTGAGACCCGGATCCGCCCTGACCTGCACCAAGTGCTCCCCATCAAGGAGCCTGCAGGTGATCAGCTGTTCGTTGCCCAGCACTTCGCTGTGACTGACGTCTGCCTGCAGGTTTCGGTTGGTGGCAGGTGACACCTTGAGATCTTCGGGACGAATGCCGCCATGGAGCTGTAGGCCCTCGAGACCTGCCAGTGCAGCAGCAAGGGGACCCTCCACACTCACCCGGCGTTCGCCCAGCTGGAGTGTCTGTCTGCGACCCACCTGGACTGGCAGCACATTCATGGGTGGGCTGCCGATGAACTGGGCCACAAACAGGTTTGATGGCCAGCGGTAGAGCTCCATCGGTGTGCCCAGTTGCTGAAGCCGACCCTGATTGAGGACGGCGATCCGGTGACCCATGGTCATCGCCTCCACCTGATCGTGGGTCACGTAGAGGGTGGTGGTCCCCAGCTGACGCTGGAGGTCCACGATGCGAGTACGGGTGCTGCCGCGCAGCTTGGCATCGAGATTGCTCAGCGGTTCGTCCATGAGAAAGACATCCGGCTGACGCGCCATCGCTCGCCCCAGGGCCACCCGTTGTTTCTGACCACCGGATAACTCCTTGGGCCGTCGATCCAGCAGCTGATCTAATTCGAGGGCATGGGCCACCTCCAGCACCCGATGTTCGACCTTCACTTCCCGTGCCGATCGGACTTGAAGCAGGCGCGGCAACTTGCGTGTGCTGCGATGCAATTGGTCATGGAGCTGCTCGATGGCACGACGGCGGTGGCTGCGACGCAGACCGAACCCGAGGTTGTCGCGAACGCTGAGATGTGGATAGAGCGCATAGCTCTGGAACACCATTGCCACATTGCGCTTGGCAGGCCTCAGCTTGGTTACAGCCTGCTGTCCCACCAGGATTTCACCTGCACTGGGTGTCTCAAGGCCTGCCATCAGCCTGAGCAAGGTGCTCTTGCCGCAGCCGGAAGGACCGACCAGAACCACAAACTCACCATCTTCAATCGACAGTGAGAGGTTGCGAATCACCTCGACGGGCCCTTCGCCACCACGACCTGGATAGCTCTTGCTGAGCGCCTCGAAGCGAACGCCGGCCAAGCTCAATCTCCCGTGCCCCGCGATCCTAGGGTTGGTGACTGGTCCCAATCGAAGCTTTTCGTGCAGTTCATCGACCAGGCACGCATCAGTGTCCGTGGCGGCCGTGGCGGTGACGGCATCGTGGCCTTCCGTCGTGAGAAGTACGTTCCAGCCGGTGGTCCCTCAGGCGGTGATGGGGGGCATGGATCCCACGTGATCCTCGAGGCTGACTCGAATCTTCAGACGCTGCTGGATTTCAAGTACAAGCGATTGTTCGCCGGCACTGATGGTCGTCGGGGCGGCCCCAATCGCTGCACCGGTGCGTCTGGCCAGCCTCTGGTCATTCATGTTCCCTGCGGAACGGAGGTGCGACATCTCACCACGGGAATCCTCATGGGTGATCTGACTGCGCCTGGAGAGCAGCTCATGGTGGCTTTCGGAGGCCGGGGCGGTCTGGGAAATGCCCACTATCTGAGCAACCGCAACCGTGCGCCCGAAAAGTGCACTGAAGGTCGCGACGGAGAGGAGTGGCCTCTCCAGCTTGAATTGAAGCTGCTGGCCGAGGTCGGCATTATCGGTTTGCCCAATGCCGGCAAAAGCACGCTGATCAGCGTCTTGTCTGCAGCCCGTCCCAAGATCGCTGATTACCCCTTCACCACCTTGGTGCCAAATCTCGGTGTGGTGCGCCGTCCGTCCGGGGACGGCACGGTCTTCGCCGATATTCCTGGCCTGATTGCGGGTGCGGCCCAGGGTGCCGGACTCGGGCATGATTTTCTTCGCCACATCGAGCGCACCCGCCTGCTGATTCACGTGGTGGATGGAGGGGCGGATGATCCACTGGGTGATCTGAAGGTGGTGGAGAAGGAGTTAGAGGCGTATGGCCATGGCCTGGTGGAACGTCAGCGCTTGCTCGTCGTGAACAAGCTTGAGCTTCTGGATGAGCCGGGTCGCGACGCCTTAGTGGAGGCTCTGGAACAAGAGAGTGGTCGCAGGCCACTGTTGATTTCAGCTGTGATGGGTCAAGGACTGAAAGATCTGTTGAATCAGGTCTGGAAGGAACTTGGTGTCTGAGCCATTGGCTTCATCTATTTGTCTAGAAGCATGTTCTGGCTCCCACGAAGACTTGTGCGTTCAGCGCGGGATGGCGATAACGGGAGCAATGAGAGAACGTCCGATGACCTTCTTCACCTGTTTCGACTCCCAGGGCCAGTTGATCGCTCGCTGTCAAACGCCCGAGCAAATCGATGCCCTGCGCCGTCGCGGTCGTCCAATTGCCGGAGTGCATGCGATGAAGCCAGAGGAAGCCGTGGTATGCAGCCTCACAGGCAGCCCTGCCGATTTCAACGAAGATCAGTGACTGACTTGGCATGGTTCACCGTGCAGGGCTCTTGATCGTGGCTGCTCAATAAAAAAGCGGGGATTACTCCCCGCTTTTTTATTGAGTTGATCATGCAGCGCACGATTCAATCGTCATAGACGCGGCACTCATCAGCTTCCGGGTTGTTTTCGCAATAGAGCTCAATGGGAGTGGGATCGTGGCTGTCGCCGGGATGCTCCTTCTTGTAGTCCTGCAGGGACTCAAGCTCTTCGCTGAAGTGGCGAACCTTGGCATCATTGCCCTCTGCCTTGGCAGCTTCAAGCTCGCTCTGGTCCTTCTTGATGTGTTCGTCGATGGATTTCATGGAGTCGTTGGCGTGTCCCAACCAATGTCGACGCGTACACCATACGGCCGTTGCGCTGTGCTGCCAGCTGTCTGACATCAGACCTCGTTTCCGTATCAACACTCATGACCTGGTCGAGTGACCTCGGCTACCAGCAAAGAAGAAAGGGTTCGTGGTCATGGTGCGAATCAGGCAACGACAGGGGCGCCACTTCATGGATGAAGAGGGCCGCATGTTCTGGATCAATGGTCCGGAGAACTTCTGCTATCTCTCAGAACAGCGTCAGTGGCGTTGCGGTCTGAGCTTTCAGGAGGTTCTTGAGTGGAAGCAATGTGCTCCTTCAGGGCTGGTGAGTCAGCGCTTCAGCTCATTACAAGCCGCCTGTGAGGCCTTCGAGCACAACCAGATTTTTTGGTCGCATGATCTTTACCTGCGTCGCGTGGGTGACCAGATGGCCCTGCATCGCTCAGCGGACGATTACCGCCCCACCGTGATGAAGCTGGCGGAAGCCGCTGGTCGAGCAGTGAGACCAGCGCCATGGAGTGGTCGCCCCTGCATTCCATTGAGCTGTCCTGTTCCCTTGATGAACTCCAACGCGGGTCTGGTTGGTGACTCCGGCGGAGAACTGACGCATCCTCGTCGCCGCCGCCGTTCTCTCAGGGAACCAGTTCACTGAGTTCCAGCCAGCGTTCTTCACTGGTTTCGAGCGCTTCCAGCAGGCTGGCCAGATCGTGGCTCAGGCTGGTGAGGTCGCCCTGGCCGCTGGAGATGGCTTGCTCCAGGTCTGCTTTGCGCTGCTCCATCTCAGGCAGTTCACGTTCCAGTGATTCCAGTTCCCGTGATTCCTTGAAACTGCGTCGACGTGGGCCCTGGTTCTTCGGAGCCTGCACCTTGCTGGTTGGCTCCGCATGGGAGCGATTGCGATTGCCTTCCGCCGCGGCACTCTTTTCTTGGTCCCGGCGATGGTCAAGAAAGGCGCTGTAATTGCCTTCAAAACGCTGGAGACGTCCTTGCTCGAAGCAGAACAGACGATCGACGGTTCGATCCAGAAAGTAGCGGTCGTGAGAGACCATAACCACACAACCGCGAAAGTCTTCGAGCAGGTCTTCCAGAACGCTCAGCGTTTGAACATCGAGATCATTGGTGGGTTCATCCAGCAGCAACACGTTGGGAGCCTGAATCAGCATTCGACACAGACTCAGCCGTCGTCGCTCTCCTCCTGACAACTTGCTGAGCGGACTGTGCTGCTGAGCGGGGGGGAACAGAAATCGCTCTAACAGCTGGGAGGCACTCAGTTGCTCTTCTCCCAAATCAATTCGAGATGCGGCCTCTTCGACGAATTCGATCACCTTGCGCTCGAGTCCACGCCCTTCTGTGAGTGCATCGGTGTGCTGATCGAGATAGCCGAGATGCACCGTTTCCCCAAGGCGAAGACTGCCAGCGGTGGCTTGCCGCCGTCCGGCGATCAGGTCCAGCAGTGTGGATTTGCCGCTGCCATTGGGGCCGATGATGCCGACCCGATCTTCGGGACTGAAGCTGTAGGTGAAATCCTTCAGAAGTACTGGGCCGTCGGCCTGGCCATCTGCAGTGACCGTCAGTTGCTCAGCTTCGATCGCGAGCTTGCCGATCCGACGGCTGACGCTGCTCATCTCCAGTTGGCTGCGATTGGTTTTCGAGGGTGCTGCCCGCATCTCCTCGATTCGCTGAATGCGAGCTTTCTGCTTGGTGCTCCGCGCCTTGGGGCCCTGACGCAGCCAGGCCAGTTCCCGTCGCATCACGCTCTTGAATCGAGCAGCTTCAGCGGCTTCTGAGACCACCTGGTCAGCTTTGCGCTGCAGATAGGCGCTGTAATTCCCATCAATGCTGGAGGCCTGTCCCCTCTCCACTTCCACAATGCGGCGTGTCACACGGTCGAGCACATAACGGTCGTGGGTGACGAGCACCACAGCTCCCGGGTACCGATCCAACCAGCTCTGCAGCCATTCCACAGCCGCTGCATCCAGATGGTTTGTCGGTTCATCCAGGAGCAGCACATCTGGGCCGGCAACTAGTGCTGAGGCCAGGCCCACTCGCTTGCGATAGCCCCCGGATAAATCCTCCACCGGGCGGTGCAGATCGCTGATTCCCAGGCGCTGCAGCACTTCCTGGCACTGTTGCTCAAGCCCCCAGGCTGCCTCTTCGTCCATGCGTTCGCTCAGGGCACCGAGCTCCCGCATCAGCGTTGTGTCGTCAGGAGACTGGGCCACCGCCTCAGAGACCGCGCTGAAGCGCAGCAGTAGCTCCCGCTTTTCACCACAGCCGGCCAACACCTGTTCGAGCACTGTGAGCCCAGGCTCCACCGTGCTGTCCTGACCAACCAGCTCAATTCTCAGACGGGAGGAGCAGCGCCGCTCTCCGCCTCCAAGTGGTTCCTTTCCTGAAAGAACCCGCAGAAGAGTGGACTTACCCGCTCCATTCGGTCCGATCAATCCAACCCTGTCTCCTTCACGGATATGCAGCGTGAGGTCCTCGAACAGGGTTCGGATGCCGAAATCTTTGGAAGCATCAACCAGGCTGATCAGACTCACGAGCCTGCGACCTCGCGCTGGGCGTCCAGATAAGCAAACACGCTCTTGTCGCCGACATCGGCTGCTGCCTCCATGCCGAACTTACGCACGGCGAGCACGACCAGTAGCAGTCCCGCGACCAGCACCAACATCCCGCAAGGGCCGTTGCCAATCAGCCCCAGCAGCCGTCCCAGAAGAGCGACGGGAAGGAGCAGTGTGAGGCCCACGGCCTCCGGACGACGGAAGCAGAAGAATTCCTTGAAGCCGATGCCTGTGAGAGCCGCAAACATCGGTCCAATGGCCAGGAGCCATCGTGGCTGGCTTGCCAGCGTGTCGAGGGCTTCATGGGCTGATGTCTGAAGCATCAGCACCAGCCAACCCAGACAGCCAAGCAGCCAAAACAGCTGCAGAGCCTGGTGGAGCGGCCGCAGATAAATATGAATCCACTGCAGGGCCAGCCCGAGGCTGACGCCAAGAGGCAGCAGCCAAAGCCAGGCCCAATGCCCCCCAACGAGCCACCACTGCAGCAGCCCTGCGCTCAGTGAGATGCCGCTGACCAGCAGACAGATCCTGTAACGCTGAACCTCCTCTCTGTCCGTCGACGTGATGGTGAAAGGTCCATACATTCCGTCGAACTGGGGATCGGCGGTTGTCATGGCAGGGGAATGGTGCTGTTCACCAGTGTGCTCAGCTTCGGGCCTTCCGGAACGATTCCACCGGGATTCAGAGGAAAGAGGGCGCCGAAGTAGTCATGGCGCCAGGCTGCGGCGTCGCAGGTGGCGTCCACTCCCGGCAAAGCCATGAACCGTTGTCGCCACCTCCAGAGTTCCGGCAGCATCCATAGGGGTTTTGCGCTGCATCCGAACAGGGGGGCGTAGACGGCCTCCCAGCGAATCAGGGTTGGGAACAGGCGGACGTCGGCAAGGGTCAGGGTTGCACCGCAAAGCCATGGACCCTCCTGCCTGAGACTTCGTTCCAGCTCCTCGAGAGCATCAGTCATGGCGGCACTTGCCTGGTCATAGGCCGATTGGTTCCGAGCAAAGCCGCAGCGGTAAACCCCGTCGTTCACAGCTGGCTGTAGAAGCTGCTGCCAGCGTTCAATCCGTTCCTGCAGGCTGACAGGAGCCAGATCAGGAGCTTCAGGTGCTGTAGGCCAGCAATTCAGCGCCGAGCTGAGTGGTGTGCTGTCGTTGCCGAGAAGCCGTGGCTGGTGTTGTTCGCTGCGGCCTGGATCCACCAGCACAGGCACCGTCGCCCGCAGACTGGGTTCCGCTCCACAGCGGTGATACAGCTCCAACAGGCTGGTGCAGCCAAGCCAGCTGGGATCCAACCGCCACCGGCCCTCCTCGTGGTCAGCCTTGGCGGTGATCACCTCGAGAGTGCTCTCAAGACCTCGCAGCTTCACCATCAGCCAGGTGCGGTGTGCCCACGGACAGCTGCGTCCGATCAGCAGCCTCGGTCGACGATCTGGGTCCCGCCCTTGCAGATCCTCTGGCTCCGGGACCAGGGTTTGCATCGGAGCGCTGTCTGGCCGTTGGTAGTTGCCCTGGTCATCCGCGGGCCCTAGACCTGTCATCAGGCGTTGCCACTGCCACTGCCAGCCCTTTCGCACACTGCGAATGATCAGTGGAGGAATCGACATCACGGTTCCGTTTCAAGGCATTGTCCTTCAGGCTGTGGATGAGTGCAGCAACCTGATGGCAAGCCCCCGAGTGCTGGTGGTGGCTGGTACCCACGGCAATGAAGTCAATGCTCCCTGGCTCCTGGAGCAATGGGCCGTTCAGAGGGAGTTGATTGACGCCAGTGGATGTGTCGTCCAAACGGTGATTGGTAATCCGGAGGCCCGCGCTATGGGTCGTCGTTATTGCGATCGGGATCTCAATCGTTCCTTCCGTCCCGATCTCCTGCAGCAGAGTGCGAACCACCCCGGGCAGTGCGACCGTGAAATGCTCAGGGCTCTGGAACTGCAGCGCGATTTCGGGCCTGAGGGGCAAACACCCTGTGATCTGGTGGTTGACCTGCACAGCACCACAGCTGCGATGGGTAACTGCCTGGTGGTGTACGGCCGCAGGCCAGCTGATCTGGCCCTGGCAGCGCTGGTCCAGTCATCGCTGGGGCTGCAGGTCTATCTGCATGAAGCCGATGTCGCGCAGCAGGGTTTCATGGTGGAGCGCTGGCCCTGTGGGCTTGTGATTGAAGTGGGGCCAGTGCCTCAAAGCGTTCGCAGGCATGACATCGTTCAACAAACGCAGCTGGCTCTTCAGGCGGTGTTTCAGGCCATTGCTGATGTCGTATCCGGACAAGCCAGCTATCCCCAGCAGCTTGTGCTCCACCGTCACCTCAAAAGCCTTGATCTGCCTCGACAGGCCTCAGGTGAAGCTGCAGCCCTGATTCATCCACAGCTGCAGGATCGCGATTGGATTCCCCTGCGCTGCGGCGATCCTCTGTTTATTTCGGCCCAGGGAACAACCATTGCCTTTGAAGGACCGGATGGAGCAATTCCCGTTTTCATCAATGAAGCGGCTTACGCGGAAAAGGCCATTGCCCTCAGCCTCACGAGACGTGAACAGTGGCCCCTGTCCCAGCACTGGACAGAGGCCCTTGCCCTGCTGCTGAACGGAAATCAGCGAGGCGATCCGTTGTAAATGATGCTGAGGACACTGCGACCGTTGGAGCGATCTGAATTTCGGTTTCCGTGGTGGCATCGCTGCCGTCTTCAGGCCAGCCAGGATCTCCACCAAGGAAGCTGAAGGTGTAACCGCTTGGAGAGTCATCTACAAGACAATCTCCGCCGCCAGAGCTGGTCTGGAACATGCAGGGCTGGGGGCGATAGACGCTGAGCCCACCGTTTTCGGTCACGGCTGTGTTGCGCGCCATATTTAAAGCACGCACCTGGGACGCTGGTACTGCTGCCTCTGCCATGACAGGGGCGCCTGCAAAAGCGCCTGTTCCAGCGATCACAGCCAGGGCGGTTAAGGAAGAGAGGTTCATGACCTTGGCTAAGACTCTTCTATCGGAGATAGGGCAACAGTGTCTGTCAACTAATCCGTTGTGGACTGTTCAGCTGGGATTCAGGGGATTGGACCGTTGTAAGGAACAGCCAGGATTCGCTCTCCGTCTTGTGAGACGAGAATTCTGGTTTCCAAAGTGGGACGCGGGGGTGATTGCTGCTGCCAGCCTGGTGGACCGCCGAGGAAACCGAACAGAAAACCCTGTTCCGATTTGGAGATCAGGCATGAGCTTGCTCCTGTCTCATACATGCAGGCTGCAGCTCGGTAGGACGCGAGTCCACCGTTCAAAGACTCCGCTCTCATTCTTGCGAGGTTCGCTGCCTTCGGCTGTGCGACCGGCAGGGAGAGTGCAGCTTGCACAGCACCGATGCCACCCATTAAGAGCGCAAGTCCGGAGGCGGCGGTCAGCAGTCGGTTCATGGGTTTCCTGTCTGCGCTCACAGCCTGATGCCCATGGTTGGTGAATGGTGTTTCTTGAGCCTGGGAAGGCATGTCTCGCTGTGACTGGAGATCCAATCCACTCCCTAGAGATGCTTATCCACAGGCCCAGGTGCCCTGTTCGAGTGTGCAGGGCAAGCTGCTGACCTTGCCGTTTTCCCAGTAGATCCTCAGTCGATCGTCGGCGGTGCCGCTGCGGAATGTGATGGATTTGATCGGCCCGGGTGGGACACGCTCTCCACTGTCATCACTGCCAGGCATCTCTTTGCTGACCCGCCGTTCAAGTTGGTCGACACGGTTTTGCAGCGCGCTGATTTGCGCGTCGCGGCTGAGGTCTGTTGATGGCTGAGTGTCGGCCCGCTTCTGACAGGCACTGATCAGAGCCGCTGTCATGACGGCGGTGACAGCCATGGCCAGCGATCGAACGGCGGAGGCTGAAGACGGATGCATGACCGCGGCGTTGATGGATTGATTCAGTGTGGGTGTTCAGCCAGTTTCGACCAGTCGTTCACTCCAGTAGACGACTGCACCCTGGGATTCCAGTTCATGACGCCTGTGGCGCGCTGCCTTGGTGGGAACGGTTTCTTCAAGACGCTGTCCTGCGATCAACCAACGAATGAGGACCACAAGCGTCTCCTGAGACACAACCTGAGAACCTTAAGCGATCCTTTAGGGGCTTTGGCTTTGGGCGGGCTGTGCCTGAGCGAGGTCTCAATGGTTCTTCACGTCGGCTTCATAAAGCAGTCGACATTTTGCGCAATGTTGCTTTACAATCGCG
>QCTJ01000039.1 GCA_003211205.1 Synechococcus sp. AG-673-F03 | reverse complement strand
GCTTTTGTTTGTTTAGGTACGAAATTGCTGTTGCAACTGTTGGCAGGCCAATTGTTTGCGTGATTCACTACTGAGCGTCTGACTGAGTTCTTTCAGGCAACGTTGACTGATCGGAGTTGCGATGCAGCCAAGGGCACGGAACGCAGCAGCAGCGACATCGTCGGATCCGGTTTTGCACAGATTCGTTAGGCGTTCACTGATCGCCGCCCCATCCCTGCGTTGCAACACCCGAATCGCGGCGATCACCACTGGATCGCGGAAATCGTTGAGGGGTTCAGTGCACAACTTGAGTAATTCTTCGTCGCTCAGGCTATGAGCGCGGAAACCCACTAACTGCAATCCCGCCAAGCGATGATGTTGTCCAGGGTGATGCAAACACTCCTTCACCACATGTTCTGGAACATCTGCACCCCAGCAAGACAACGCCTCAAGGATGCACAGGTTGACTTCAGCTAATTCGGAGCTGTTTTTGAGTTGATTAAGCAGCCAGTCCCTCGCTGCTTGCTGGTGGCACAGTCCCGCTGCCAGCACAAGATCGGGTAGTGCTCCATGCTGCTGAATCAATCGTTCAATGATTGGCCAGCCTTGTTCAGCCAGCATTCCAAGTTTTTCGCAGAGCGCACGGCGTAGCTCAACTGAAAAGCTGGGAGAGTAAACCTCCCCCAGCCATTCGGGCTCCAAAGGAGCACGTCGTGATTTTGAAAGCCGTTCCCAGAGAACGGCTTCATTCACGGGCAGAGACACAGAACATCAATCAGCGGGCGCCAAGCTCAGCGGCCAGTTCGCGTTCCAGTTTGTCATCATGTTCGCTTGGCAGCACGTTACCGATGTTGGTTCGGTGGGTGCTGTAAAAGAGCATGCCGATGAACACCATTCCGCCAATGATGTTGCCAATGGTGACGGGCAGGAAGTTCCAGAAAATGCACTTCCAGAAGGGAACTCCAGATCCGAGGATTGGCCCGGCAGTGTGCAGAAACTGATTCACCACGATGTGCTCCATGCCCATTGATTGGAACGCTGTGATGGGTAGCCAGCAAGCCAGAATCTTTCCAGGCACACTTTTACTAACCAGGGCCATGGTTACACCGAGGCAAACCAGCCAGTTGGCAATCAAGCCTCGAACAATGGCCAGGAAGAATCCCATCGACTGAAGGTTCTCATATTTGACAACAACGTTGGTTTTATTCAACGCGATGATTTTTGCTGCCACCTGTTGCCACATTCCACCTCCATCAGCAGCTGATGCAGGATCAACTGTTCCTCCGCTGGTGAGGCTGATCGCCATCAGAACTGCCACAACCGCAGTTCCAATCCAGTTGCCGAGCCACACCCAACCCCAGTTTCGAAAGGTTGCACCCCAGGTGCTTTTACCTGCCCAGGTGGCCATTGGCAGAAGAGCAAAGTTGCCTGTGACCAACTCCATGCCAAACAAGACAATGCTGGCGAAACCGAATGGGAAGAGCAGCGAGCCCAGCCATGGTTGTCCACTTTTGAGCCCCACTGTGAGTGCAAGGATCACGGCCAGACCAAGGATTGCTCCCGAATAAAATCCTCTGAGCAATAGGTTTTTGACGCTGACGGTGGATTTCTTGCCACCGGCACCGATCATGCCGTCGACAAGTTCATTGGGTAGGACGTAGTCCATCTGTGAAGCAGTGACGCTCATGAGTTCAATGCGGTGAAGAGAGAATGAAGCGGTTGATGGAGTCGCGCCGCCTCGACTCGGAGGGCCAGGGCACGGCATTGGGCAGCCTTCAGGCACTGCAGAGCCTGGGGAGTTTCCTGGGACCACCCCTGGCCGGACTCAGCTACGACCTCTTAGGACAAATCAGTCCCTTCGTTGGCAGTGCCTGTCTGCTGATCATGGTGATGCTGCTGGTGGGAGGCAGCCCGCTTCCCTCCAGGTCGCAATAGCGCAACCAGCTGCAGAACATCAAAAAACCTGCAGTCCGGCCTCTGGACGATTGCTACGTTTCGCGAGTCGGTTCATGCAGATCTGGTCACCCGATGAGTGACAACGTTCTTTCCACCGACCTCTACATCAACCGAGAGCTCAGCTGGATCGCCTTCAATGAGCGCGTGCTGATTCAGGCCCTGGATCAACGCACCCCGTTGCTGGAGCAGGCCAAATTCAGCGCCATCTTCAGCAACAATCTCGACGAATTTTTCATGGTGAGGGTGGCCTCCCTCAAGGCCCAGGTGGAAGCGGGTATTGATAAGCGCAGCGAGGACGGCCGCACGCCACTGGAACAGCTGCAGGCCATACGGGAACATCTCGCACCCCTACTGAAACGGCAGCAGGAGCACTACCGCAGCCAGCTCAGATCCGAACTGCACAACCACGGCGCCCATCTACTCGATTACGAACAGCTCAACGAACGCCAACGACTCTGGGTTGATAACTACTTCCAGACGGCGATTTTTCCAGTGCTAACCCCCCTGGCAGTGGATCCGGCTCATCCCTTTCCCTTCGTGAGCAATCTCAGTCTGAATGTGGCTGCTCTGATCGATGACCCGGAAACCGGTCAACGTCTGCTGGCCCGCGTGAAGGTGCCTCAGACCATCCTGCCCCGATTCGTCGCCATCCCAACAGATCTCGCAGGGAATGAATCAGAGCCTGTTCACACGGCTGTTCCGCTCGAGCAGGTGGTGGCCTTCAACCTCGGCCTTCTCTTTCCAGGCATGGGCATCGAGGGGCACTACTTCTTCCGCGTCACCAGGGATGCGGATCTGGAACTGCGCGACCTGGAAGCTGATGATCTGATGATCGCCATTGAGCAGGGCCTGCGCAAACGACGCATGGGTGGCGAAGTGGTGCGGCTCGAGGTCGCCGAGGGGATGCCACAAGACGTTGTCGAGATGCTGATGGATGGCATGTCCGTTGAGGAAGCAGATCTCTACAGGGTTGACGGTCCTCTGGGTCTCGACGATCTGTTCGGTCTGATGGGAATCCCATTGGCGAATCTCAAGAACCAGTCGCACTCAGGCCAGACACCCTCGGTTCTACGTCGCGCCCAGCGCAACATGCTCGAAGACGGCTCAATCAAAGAAGAGGAATTTGAGAGCATTTTTTCGGTGGTCCGACGCCGCGATGTGCTTCTGCATCACCCTTACGACCTCTTCTCCACATCAGTGGAGGAATTCATCAACCAGGCCGCCGACGATCCTCTGGTCATGGGGATCAAGATGACCCTCTATCGCACCTCAAAGGATTCACCGATCATCGCCGCATTGATTCGCGCTGCGGAAAACGGCAAGCAGGTGATGGCACTGGTGGAACTTAAAGCCCGCTTCGACGAAGACAACAACATCCAGTGGGCCAAACATCTTGAGAGCTCAGGGGTGCATGTTGTCTATGGAGTTCTGGGCCTCAAAACCCACACCAAGATCGTGCTGGTTGTGCGCAAGGAAAAGGAACGTCTCCGAAGTTATGTCCACATCGGCACCGGTAACTACAACTCGAAGACATCACGCCTCTACACCGATCTTGGCCTGCTTTCGGCACGACCCGAACTCGGCCAGGATCTGGTGGAATTATTCAACTACCTCACCGGCTTCTCGAAACAACAGGAGTTCCGCAAGTTACTGGTGGCACCGGTATCACTGCGTAAAGGCATGGAACATCTGATTCGCCGTGAGATTGAGCATGCTCAGAACGGCCGTGGCGGCCATATCCGAGCCAAGATGAATTCACTGGTGGATCCAGGCATCATCGCCCTGCTGTACGGAGCCTCCCAAGCAGGAGTGAAGATCGAACTAATCGTCCGCGGCATGTGCTGCCTGTACCCAGGTCGCGAGGGCGTCAGCGACAACATCAGCGTGGTGAGCATCATCGGTCGCTTTTTGGAACATTCACGCCTGTTCTGGTTCGCCAATCACGACGAACCCGAGGTTTACATCGGTAGCGCAGATTGGATGCCCAGAAATCTGGACAGACGCGTTGAGGCCGTGACCCCTGTTGAAGAGCCAGTACTTCGAGAGCAACTGGAACGATTGATGCAGATCTATCTCGAAGACAACCGTGGATCATTCGACATGCAAACCGATGGATCCTTCAGACAGCGCCATCCAGAAGGTGCAGAACGTAATTCTCAGCTGAACCTGATTGAAATCTGGAGAACAGGACTGCTCGCGAAAAACTGAACCATCAAGAGCCGTGTTCATCGATACGGGGAAATTGTGCTTTTTGTCTTTATTTCATATTCGATCCACGAGACTTAACACCGCATCATTGATTCGTAAAAACTTTCGATTTAATCAGCTCACTTTTTGCTTTGGGTGCTAAATTTTCCGTAAATCTAATTTTCAGGAGGCCAGGGTGATGGGGATCCCTCTGGAATCTGAAGGAGCAACTCAAAAAGTTGCTTCATCAGAACCTGTGTTGCCGACCACTGGTCGTCGCGACAGCAGTCCACGTTCACGCTCAACTTCCAGTCGTTCAGCACGTCAAAGCGGGCGCTTAGCCACTGACTCGATTGGTTATTACCTGAGCAGTATTGGCCGCGTTCCGCTGCTCACTGCAGCTGAAGAAATCGAGCTTGCTCATCATGTGCAAGCGATGAAAGAGTTGCTGGAGACGGCTGAGGAGGAACGCACTCCCAGGCAAAGTCACCGCATTCGCATGGGCAAGCGTGCCCGAGATCGGATGATGGCCGCCAACCTCCGCCTCGTCGTGAGCGTTGCCAAGAAATATCAGAACCAGGGCCTGGAACTGCTCGATCTGGTTCAGGAAGGAGCCATCGGCCTGGAGCGGGCCGTGGACAAGTTCGACCCTGCCATGGGCTACAAGTTTTCGACCTATGCCTACTGGTGGATTCGCCAGGGCATGACTCGCGCCATTGACAACAGCGCACGCACCATTCGCCTGCCGATTCACATCAGCGAAAAGCTCTCCAAGATGCGCCGCATCACGCGTGAACTCTCACACCGCTTCGGTCGTCAACCGAATCGACTGGAACTGGCAAGCGCGATGGGCATCGAACCTCGCGATCTCGAAGACCTCATCGCCCAGAGTGCACCCTGCGCATCCCTTGATGCCCATGCCCGTGGCGAAGAAGATCGCAGCACTCTCGGCGAACTGATTCCTGATCCCAACGGTGCTGAGCCAATGGAGGGAATGGATCGCAGCATTCAGAAGGAGCACCTGGGCGGATGGCTCTCTCAGCTGAATGAGCGTGAGCAAAAAATCCTCAAATTGCGCTTCGGACTGGATGGAGCCGAGCCACTGACGCTTGCTGAAATCGGACGTCAGATCAATGTGTCGCGCGAACGAGTGCGACAACTGGAAGCCAAAGCCATCTTGAAGTTGCGTGTGATGACCAACCATCAGCAGGCGGCCTGAGTTTTTGCTCTCGTCCCTGCTGATCATCGGCATCTGGATGCTGCTGGTGCTCTCAGCAGCTCTGATCTGTCGAAAGCGATGGCCCGAACAACGAGAGCTCAGCCGCAAGATCGTGCACATCGGCACCGGCCCGATCGTAGTTTTGGCCTGGTGGCTTGCAATTCCAGCCGCGATTGCCGTGCCAGTGGCCCTCGCCGTCACCGTGATCACGGCCGTCAATCACCGCATCCAACTTCTGCCCGCTGTTGAGGATGTCGACCGCAATAGCTACGGAACCGTGGCGTATGGTCTGGCGATCAGTCTGTTACTGCTCCTGTTCTGGCCCGACCAAGCGGTTGCCGTTTGCGCTGGGGTGATGGTGATGGCCTTTGCCGATGGGCTGGCGGGGCTTGTTGGTCGTGGCATGACATCGCCAAGCTGGACCGTATGGCAACAACGGAAATCAGTCGCTGGCACCCTCACGATGGGCTTGGTCACGGCATTGGTGTTGTTCCTGCTGGTGCTGATCAGTCAGAGTCCTTTGCGTCCCCTGCGTCTGATCGCTGTCTGTGCTCTGGCCGTCGGCCTGGAGCAATGGGGCCGCTGGGGAATCGACAACCTCAGTGTGCCCATGGCTGTGGGCCTCTGCTGGACGTGGATGACCGTTTGAACGGCCGCCACCTTGATCACTGCTCAAGCCACCGGAATCGCGGATGCAGGCGTGCCAGCTTTCTTCACGGATTCAGCCAGCTCAGCGAGCAACTCGGCCGTTGCTTCAATACTGATGCAGGCATCGGTGACACTCTGTCCGTAGGTGAGTGAGGAGCGATCAGCGCTGATTTTCTGATTGCCTTCCACCAGGTGGCTTTCCAGCATCACACCCATCACATGGGTTGATCCCTTCTGAACCTGAGCAGCCACAGCCATGAGCACCTCGCCCTGGCGGCGATAGTCCTTGTTGGAATTGGCATGACTGCAGTCGACCATCAAACGATCCGGGAGGCCAGCTCCAGCTAATTCCGAGCATGCCTCCTGAACGGCCTCCAGGTGGTAGTTACTGCCGCTGTTGCCTCCCCTTAACACCAGATGGCCATAGGGATTGCCAGTGGTGCTCACGATGGACGCATTCCCCTCGCAGTTGATCCCGAGAAAATGATGGGGACTGGAGGCTGACTGCATCGCATTGATGGCGATGGTGGCACTGCCGTCGGTGCCGTTCTTGTAGCCCACGGGCATCGAAAGACCAGAGGCCATCTCTCTGTGGGTCTGACTTTCTGTGGTGCGGGCACCGATCGCAGTCCAGCTGATCAAGTCGGCGATGTACTGCGGCACCACTGGATCCAGCAATTCCGTCGCAGTGGGCATGCCGTCCCGCGCGAGATCCAGAAGCAGGGAACGCGCCATCCGCAAACCGGTATTGATGTCGTAAGAACCATCGAGGTGGGGATCGTTGATCAATCCTTTCCAGCCCACGGTCGTTCGAGGCTTCTCGAAATAAACCCGCATCACCACCTCCAGTTCCCCCGCATAACGGGCCCTCAAGGGAGCGAGACGGCGGGAGTAGTCAAGGGCCGCATCCACGTCGTGCACGGAACAGGGGCCAACGATCACCAGCAAGCGGTGGTCCTCTCCCCGGAGAATGGCCTGGATGCGCTGTCTGGCGGTTGTGACGGTTTCAGTGGCCCTTGCGTCGGCTGGGAAATCCCCGTGCAGCAAAGCGGGTGAAACCAGTGGCAGGGTATCCACCACATGCAGATCGTGAGTGGTGGTCATGCCCTGAGTAATCAATGAGGTCACGTTACGCAAGCTGCTTTAGAGCGCATGGCGTGAGCATGGAACGGTGACACAGGAGAATGAAGCGCCTTTGCCGTTCCTGCGCCGATTCAGATGCTGAGCACCTACCGCGAGAACGCTGCAGAACGCCTGGCCCAGGGGATCCCAGCGCTGCCACTCGATGCCAGCCAGGCCAAAGGGCTCACAGAGCTGCTGCAGGACCCGCCTGCTGGAGAAGAGCAGGAACTGCTGCATCTGCTGAGTGAACGCATTCCACCTGGGGTGGATGAGGCCGCCTACGTGAAGGCAACCTGGCTGAGTGCTGTGGCGCAGGGCGAAGCGACGAGCCCGCTGGTGTCACCGCTGGAAGCGATCCGTCTGCTTGGAACGATGGTGGGGGGCTACAACGTGGCCGCCCTGATTGAGCTGCTCAAAAACAGCAATGAAGAGCTTGCTGGATGTGCCGCTGAGGGCCTGAGCCGCACCCTGCTCGTGTACGACGCCTTCAACGAACTGATGGAGCTGGCGGCAGACAACCGTTTCGCCAAACAGGTGGTGGACAGCTGGGCAGCCGCGGAGTGGTTCACCTCCAAACCGGAGCTGGCTGAGTCCATCACCGTGACCGTGTTCAAGATCGAAGGTGAAACCAACACCGATGATTTGTCTCCGGCAACCCATGCCACGACCCGTCCGGACATTCCCATGCATGCCCTGGCGATGCTGGAGACCCGAGACCCTGAAGGCCTTCAGACGATCACCAGGCTGAAGCAAGGTGAGCATCCCGTGGTCTACGTGGGCGATGTTGTCGGCACAGGAAGCTCACGCAAGAGCGCCATCAACTCGGTGCTCTGGCACACGGGCGATGACATTCCACACGTCCCGAACAAGCGCGCCGGTGGAGTGATTCTGGGCGGAAAAATCGCCCCCATCTTTTTCAACACCGCGGAAGACTCAGGCGCGCTGCCGATCGAATGTGATGTCACCGGTCTGAACACCGGCGATGTGATCACCATTCGCCCCTACGACGGCACAATCGAACGTGATGGTGAGGTGGTGAGCCGCTTCGAACTGAAGCCAGCCACGATCAGTGATGAGGTGCGCGCCGGTGGCCGCATTCCGCTGATGATCGGTCGAGCGCTCACCGACAAGGTGCGCGCCAAGCTTGGTTTGCCGCCTTCCGAGCTGTTCATTCGCCCCAGCGCTCCGCAAGACACCGGCAAGGGCTTCACACTTGCTCAGAAAATGGTGGGCAAGGCCTGCGGCCTTACAGGTGTGCGCCCCGGCACCAGTTGCGAGCCTCTGATGACCACGGTCGGTTCTCAGGACACGACCGGGCCGATGACCCGGGATGAAATGAAGGAGCTGGCCTGTCTGGGCTTCTCCTCCGACCTGGTGATGCAGAGCTTTTGCCACACCGCGGCCTATCCCAAGCCTGTGGATCTTCAGACCCAGAAGGACTTGCCCGATTTTTTCGCTCAGCGCGGCGGCGTTGCGCTACGGCCCGGCGATGGCATCATTCACAGCTGGCTGAACCGCATGTTGCTGCCCGACACGGTGGGCACCGGCGGTGACAGCCACACCCGCTTTCCACTGGGCATCTCCTTCCCAGCCGGCTCTGGCCTCGTGGCCTTTGCTGCGGCCATTGGCGCCATGCCCCTCGACATGCCTGAGTCGGTACTGGTTCGATTCAGCGGCTCTCTGCAGCCCGGCGTGACCCTGCGTGATGTGGTGAACGCCATCCCCTGGGTCGCCATTCAACGCGGTCTGCTGACAGTGGAGAAAGCCAACAAAAAGAATTTGTTCAATGGCCGGATCATGGAGATCGAAGGCCTCCCTGATCTGAAGCTCGAGCAGGCCTTTGAGCTCACCGACGCCAGCGCCGAGCGTTCCTGTGCAGGGTGCACGATCAAGCTCTCCGAAGCGACGGTGAGCGAATATCTGCGCAGCAACGTGGCCTTGCTCAAGAACATGATTGCGCGTGGTTACAGCGATGCGCGCACCCTGGCCCGCCGCATCAAGGAGATGGAGGTTTGGCTGTCCAATCCCCAGATGCTCAGTGCTGATACCGATGCCGAGTACGCCGAGGTGCTGGAGATCAACCTCGATGAACTCACCGAACCCGTTTTGGCCTGCCCGAATGACCCGGACAACGTGAAGCTGCTCAGCGAAGTGGCTGGAGCGCCGGTGCATGAGGTGTTCATCGGTTCCTGCATGACCAACATCGGCCATTACAGAGCCGCGGCCAAAGTGCTCGAGGGAGCCGGTGAAAACAAGGCCCGCCTCTGGGTCTGCCCTCCCACCCGCATGGATGAAGAGACCCTCAAGGCCGAGGGGTATTACGCCACCTTCGAAGCGGCCGGCTCACGCATGGAGATGCCGGGATGCTCCCTATGCATGGGCAACCAGGCCAGGGTCGAGGACGACACCACCGTGTTCTCCACCAGCACCCGCAACTTCAACAACCGCCTCGGAAAAGGCGCCCAGGTTTACCTCGGCAGCGCCGAACTGGCTGCGGTCTGTGCCCAGCTGGGACGAATCCCCACAGCAGACGAGTACTGCAGCATCGCCTCCGCAAAGATCGATCCCCTTTCCGACGAGCTCTACCGCTATCTGAATTTTGACCAGATCAACGGCTTCGAGGATCAGGGTCGAGTTGTCAGCGCAGATGAGGAGGCCCAGATGCTGGCCGGGGCCTGATCCCCGACTGGCCATGCCATGGTCGTTCTGAGTGAACTAAAACAACGCCGCCACCAGCTCGGCTCCAGCCGCAGCATCCGACGCCTGCTGGAACGACGCTGGTGGGTTGTGGTGCTGGCCCTGATGCTCACCGGCCTGGGCGCTGCCCTGACCGGTGTGCTGTTCAAGGCCGGCATCAAAGTCGTGAGTGGCTGGCGACTGGAACTGCTGGCAGATCTACCGGCCTGGGCTGTTCTGCCTGGCCTCGGAGCCCTCGGCGGCCTGATTTCGGGCGTAATGGTGGCCTACCTGGCCCCAGCCGCTGGCGGCTCAGGCATCACCCACATCATGGGGTTCCTGAAACACCGGGCGGTGCCGATGGGGCTTCAGGTGGGCCTGGTGAAGCTGGTGGCTGGGATCGTGGCCATCGGCAGCGGCTTCCCTCTCGGTCCGGAAGGACCTGCGGTTCAGATGGGCGGCTCCGTGGCATGGCAGATGGCGCGCTGGTTGAGAGCACCCGTGGCCTTTCGCCGCTTGATCGTGGCCGCCGGCGGCGGAGCCGGTATCGCAGCAGTGTTCAGTGCCCCCATCGGAGGCTTCGTTTACGCCGTAGAGGAATTGCTGCACTCCGCCAGACCGGTGGTGTTGCTGCTGGTCATTGTCACCACCTTCTGGGCCGATGCCTGGGCCGACGTGCTGGGTCTGGCAGGCCTCAATTCCAGTGGAGGCGGCCTCGATGCCACGCAGGGATTCCAGCTGGAACGGGAATACACGCCACTGGTGAACTTCCTGCCGATCGATCTGGGCTATCTGATCGGGCTTGGCATCGTGGTTGGGTTACTGGCGGAGCTCTACTGCCGCTATGTGCTCGCCATGCAACGCAAGGGCAATGCCTGGTTCGGCGATCACCTGGTGCTGCGCATGGTGATCAGCGGTGGCGTGCTGGGGGGCGTATACGCCTTCCTGCCTGAGGATTTTCACAACCTTGAAGGGCTGCAGCACCTGATCGCTGATGGCAAGGCCGATATCCCCATGGCGCTTGGCACCTTCATCGTGCTCTTCTTCAGCACCGGTCTGGCTGCTGCGTCGGGAGCTCCAGGCGGGCTGTTTTATCCGATGCTCACCCTGGGAGGCGCCATCGGTCTGGCCTGCGGCATCTGGGTGGAAGCGCTCACTGGACACGTGCCCAGCACCTATGTGTTCGCCGGGATGGGTGCCTTCGTGGCGAGCTGTTCACGCACGCCGATCACGGCCATGTTCCTGGCCTTTGCACTCACCAAGGATCTGCTGATCCTCAAGCCGATCCTGGTGGCTTGCCTGGCCAGCTTCCTCGTGGCGCGTCTGTTTGATGACCGCTCGATTTATGAGCGCCAATTGGGCATGGAGCTGTTGGAGGAGGATCACCTGGAAGCCCGCAGAGAACGACGGGGTGGCATTCACCACGCTTGGGAGGGATCGATTCGACGCAGAAAGTTTGACCCTCCAAAACCATCAACACCTCCTAAAAAAAACACCAAAAAACCTGATCCATAGGAGCAACCTTGATTCCATGGATCAGATCAACAAAAAGTGTCTGGGATGATCTGCTGCCGCCGGTGATGAGCAGTTCTTCACATCGCTGGGCAACAGCATTGATGCCATCGGCTGGAGCATCTGAATCATTGATCCTTCAGGATGAAGATGAACATCTGAAGCCCAGGCCCTCCTGAACCAGGAAACGCTGTTGTTTGATCCGGCTGTGCCGGAAACCGGAGCCCTGCGTGCGGTGATGGCCTTTCCCAGCACCTACACGGTGGGGATCACGAGCCTCGGCTACCAAATTGTGTGGGCGACTCTCGCCATGCGGTCGGATCTGGATGTGCGTCGCCTATTCACCGATCAGAGCGATCCACCGCATCGACAGTGCGATCTGTTCGGACTTTCCCTCAGCTGGGAACTGGATGGTCCGGTGCTGCTGGATCTGCTGGAGCAGCAACGGATTCCAATCTGGAGCGAACAGCGCTCGGATCAGGATCCAATCGTGTTCGGTGGCGGTCCTGTGCTGACTGCAAACCCTGAACCGCTGGCTCCCTTTTTCGATGTGATCCTGCTGGGCGACGGCGAAGAACTGCTGCCCAGCTTCATCGACGCACTTCAAGAGGTGCGGTCTGAATCACGATCCGTGCGCCTGAGGCGACTGGCTCAGGTGCCTGGTATTTACGTGCCATCGCTGTACGCCCCCCGCTACAGCAATGACGGCTGTTTGCAAAGCATCGACCCGATCGAAGCAGATCTGCCAGCAACGATCAGCAAGCAAACCTGGCGCGGCAACAGCCTCAGCCATTCAACGGT
>QCTJ01000038.1 GCA_003211205.1 Synechococcus sp. AG-673-F03 | reverse complement strand
GTGCGAAGACTTCTGCGATCAAAAGCACCAGAGTGGGCCCCAACAACACGCGGATTGAATCCGGTAAGCGTTGATGTAGGCCTGCTTGGTTGAGAAGGCGCTGAAGATGTTGTTTGCGCCTAAGAAGGATGCTGCGTGTGCGCGCAATTAGGAGCACGACTAGCACCAGGATCAACTGAATCAGAACAGGCCAGCGCTCAACAAACGACAGCCAACTGAGCATTTCGACCAGGGTGTCTCCTGGAGCCACCGTGATCAGAAGATTGGAGAAGGTGGGCATCATGAGGATGATCTCAAAACGGTCTGCAGTCGCTTAGCTGCATTGGCGTGAGTTTTCGCCCCAAAGATCACATCATTGATGATGTTTTGGATGGTTTTGGTAAGTTTTGGATTTGAATCGATGGCAGCGACAATCTCATCGCCAACTTTGATGTCTTCCTTGCCCGTGAAGATATAGAGATCCTTGATTCCAGGGATCTGGCAGTTGATGATTGTGGCCGCTGCGGGATTCACTGGGTAGTTGGTGCGAAAACGAAGTGACCACGTCTTCTGGGCCCATGGTTGAACGATGAATTGCATCAGCTCTTCAGCGGTCTGCCGCTGGCGCGCACTGGAGTTGCGGCCCAGACCCCAGGCCTGGAGTTTGCTGATGGGCGTGGCCGGAGCTTCGGGGCCAGCGGGCAAAAGGGTCATGCCGAGATTGTCTTTCATCGCTTCTCTCAGTTGAGGTAACTGTGAGCTCCAGTAGCTGATCCAGTGCAGTTGGCCATCAATCAGCTGTCTGCGCAGGGTGGCCTGATCCCTGAGGAACATCACGTTCTGCTGATAGCTGGCATCCCGCAGCCAGCTCAGCCAGCGAACCAAACGCTGATTTTCTTGAGCAGTGGGTTGTTGGCCTCGCAGGGAACTCACCAGTGCGTTACTCGCCTTGAACCCGCTCATGCTCCAGTAGAGGTCTTCAACACTCTGGGCGATGCCAAACACCTGACCCTCACTGCTTTGTTTCGACATCAGTGCCAGCGTTGTCGGCGGCGCTTTGAGTTTGCGTTTGTCGTAGCAGGCGAGCTGGAGGTATTGGGAGACAGGAAGACCTGTCACTTCGCCACGCGAGTTGGTGACACGCTGCAGTAACCCTGGTGGGATGGCGTTGCGTTGTTCTGGTGTGATGGGCACCGGCTCCAGCAGATTTGCTTCGGAGAGTTCCTGGATGAGGCGGGCATCGCCCATCACAAGATCCGGTCCAAGTCCGCTGGATGTCTGGCGTGCCAGTTCCGATTGGACGGCAGATTCTGAATAGAGAGCAGGTTGGATGCGCAGGCCTGGAACCACATCCCCAAGATTGGTCTGAAAGCTGCGCAGACGTTTCCGGTCCCTGGAACTGTCAGCCGGGGTGACTGTTTCATCGCTGGGCATGATGCGGGCCACCCGCAGCAATTTGATCGGAGTTCGACCGCTGCTGCTGCAAGAGCTCATTAGCCCAGCTGTGCAGAGAAACCCCAGCAACAGCAAGCGCTGTCGGATCAGTGGTGCCCGGAGACGTTGATGTTGCACAGCAGCCTGCAAGTCTTCCCTTCAAGGAATCGAAGCTAAGCCTGACAAAAGTTTGCTCAGTGTTCTGATCTCACTGTTGTCTGAGTCCCTTCGGTGTGGTTGTGTTCTGGCGCGGCCCATGGAACGGTGATGGCACCGATGGATGAAGGATGGAAGTCATCGCACAGCTGATCGATGCCGACGTTCTTTTGGCCTGGCTGGAGTCGCCTGCAGGAGCCCTGCTGTTCATTCCGCTTTATGCCACCTGGGTGACCCTGCTACTGCCTGGGATCTGGGCATCGATGCTGGCCGGTGCGTTGTATGGCCCCTGGTGGGGGAGCCTGATTGTGTTTGCTGGGGCAACCCTTGGAGCGGAGGCTGCATTCCTGCTTGGTCGGCACTGGCTGAGGGGCTGGGCGCAGCAGCGCTTGAGTCGTTTCCCGAAGTTGTTGGCGATTGAGAAGGCCGTCAGTCGGGAGGGATTTCGCTTGGTGTTGCTGACGCGCCTCTCACCCGCTTTCCCGTTCTCTTTGCTGAACCTGGCTTACGGATTGAGTGAGGTGAGTCTGCGGGACTACAACCTCGGTTTGATCGGAATTATTCCCGGCACGATTTTGTTCTGCGCTCTCGGCGCTCTGGCCGGCAGCGCAGCAAGGTTTGGTGAGGTGCTGGCTGGAGAGACCTCCGCGCAGGCCTGGATGCTTCGTGTTGTGGGCGTGCTGGCCACGGTGGGTGTGGTGTGGCTGGTGGGACGCTCCGCTCGCAAAGCTCTTCAGGAAGCAGGCGCGGAGGCTCAGGATCCTGAACTCTGATCAGGATCAGGCAATCGCCAGTCACGCAGAGCGGCGATGACGACAAACCAACCCAGCCTTGCTTTTGCGGTAAATCCGCTGCGGCTGCTGAGGTCGGCATATTTGGCCCGGCCGCACTCCGTTTTGATCCAGCGGAAGACAATTGGACGATTTCTTTCTGCGTGGTTCATTGCGTTTGTGGCTGCGATGATGTGTCGCTGTATTTATTGATCTGATTTGGTATAATACTGATAGTAACGTTAATGTCCTCAAGACCAAGATCTTCTTTTCCTCTCTTCACAAGGGCTGCAGAAAGATTGTTGGCTAAGTCTTCTGTAAGCACCCCTTTAGGTGCGCTGAAGACCAAATCCACAGTGGCATTGTTATTACTTACGCGAACGTTGCTGAACAGCAATCGCACTCTTTGCCAGAGATAAGGGTTATCGCTGGTGACTTTGAGTTCACGGACCTGCCCGGCTTTAAAGGCATCGAACTTACTTTCAATCTCCTGCTTGATGCTGAAATCGTGCAGCGCGGACGAAAGGGGTATGCATAACAGTCCAAGCAGACCTATCCAAAGCAACAGATTTCGCCAGCACTGAACAAGGCTTCCGTAGCGCTGCACAAGGAACACGAACAGGCTCGCCACCGTGATTCCGATCAGGTTCGCAAGGAACAGCAGGAACGAGCCCTCGGAGATCTGATTGGTGATGCCGGCCACGGTGCCGCGCCCAAACACTGCCACCACCTCATCGCCCATGCTCAGGCCGATACCGCAGACGCACAGCGGTGGAACCAGCGCCACGGCGACTGCGACGCCGGCCAGTGAATTGGATAGTCGTTCACGGGTCATGCTGAATGATCCGGCCACAGCCGCCGCCACAGCTATGCCCAGGTCGATCAAGTTGGGAGCTGTGCGGGAGGTCATCTCCCGATTCACTTCACTCACATCCAGCAGTGATGCCAGCAATGCTGAGGTGGCAACCACGGTGAGCACGCCGATCACCACCGTCAGCAGCGAGCGCTTTGCCAGCTTGTTGTTGCTGATCGAGAGTGCAAAAGCGAGGCTGAGGATTGGGTCCATCAGCGGCGCAACGATCATCGCTCCGATCACTACTGCGGCGCTGTTGGAGATCAGTCCCAGCGTGGCGATCACCGCTGCGCACAGCAGCAGCACGAAAAAACCGAGTGAGGGTTTCGATGAAGCGATTCGGGCCTCGTAAAGCTCCTTGCGCGGGATCCGGCTTTCGAGGTTGATCTGCCATTCACCGGACAGATTGTTCAGAAAGCTTCCAAAGGGAGATGAGGAGTCCAATGGAGCTAGGTGTTGAACATGACGGTCTGTTCAGTCTCCGTCATCACAACCCGTGATCGGATGCACTGATCACGGGCCACGATTTTTAAAGTTCGGTGGATTGGAGCAAGGTGATCAGTCCTGCTTCATCAATCACCTTGATGCCCAGTTTGTTGGCCTTCTCCAGCTTGCTGCCGGCCTCCTCTCCAGCGAGCACGAAGGAGGTCTTTTTGCTGACGGAGCCGCTGACTTTGCCACCTGCGGCTTCAATCAGCTCTTTCGCCTGGCTGCGGCTCATTGAGGGAAGTGTGCCTGTGAGGACGACGGTCTGCCCGGAGAGCACTCCATCCGATCGGCTGCGGCTTGCCAAGTCTTGACGCTCTTGCTCACTGGTGGCCAGCGAGAGGCCCACGTCTAGAAGTTGCTGAATCAGCGTCTGATTGGCTTCTGTATTGAACCATTGCTGCAGGCTTTGAGTGATCTCAGGACCAATTCCATGCAGCTCGCTGATCGCTTCAGGGTGATTAACGGCTGTCTGGGACAGCGTGGCAACGTCTGGAAATGCTGCTGCGAGGGCTTTGGCGTTGACCTCGCCCACGTGGCGAATGCCGAGCCCATAGAGCTGGCGTGCCCAGGGCTGGGCACGAGATGCCTCCATGGCTGTCACAAGGTTCTCGGCGCTTTTCTCCCCCATCCGTTCCAGGCTGCTCAGCAGTGCGGCATCAAGGCGGTACAGGTCGGAGATCGCATGCACCAGACCCCTCTCCACAAGCTGTTCGATCAATTTGCCGCCCATTCCCTCCACATCGAGAGCTCCCTTGCTGACCCAGTGACGCAGAGCGCCGCGCAGGATTGCCGGGCAGCTGCTGTTCACGCAGCGGGTTGCGGCTTCGCCGCTTTCGCGAACCAGCTTGGAGTTGCAGCTGGGGCACTGATGGGGAAGTTCAAGGGGCTGAGCGCCTTCAGGCCTGAGTTCGGGAAGCACGCGAAGCACTTCAGGGATGATCTCGCCGGCCTTGCGCACCACGATCGTGTCGCCGCTGTGGAGATCCAGTTCCGCCAGCCGGTCGGCGTTGTGCAGTGTGGCCCGACTGACGCTGGTGCCAGCCAGAGCAACCGGTTCGAATTCGGCCACTGGGGTGATCACGCCCGTGCGACCGACTTGGCAGGTGAGGCGAACCAGCAGGCTTGGAGCTTCCTCGGCGGGGTATTTCAGAGCGATGGCCCAGCGTGGTGCTTTCTGCGTGAAACCTGCGGTGTCCTGGAGGCGCAGGTCGTCGAGCTTCACCACCACTCCATCTGTGGCGTAGTCAAGGTCGTGACGGCGGCTGTCCCATGTGTTGAAGAAGCTTTCCACCTCAGCGAGATCCGGCAGCAGGGCTGCATTGGGATTAACCCGGAAGCCTGCGCTTCTTAGCCAGCTGAGGCATTCCCACTGGCTGGTCGGGCGTGGCCCATCCCAGTCCTCCGGTAGGTGCAGTGTGTACGCGAAGAAATCAAGTCGTCGTGCTGCTACGACTTTTGGATCGAGTTGGCGCAGGGTGCCGGCACAGGCATTGCGGGGATTGGCAAAGAGCGGTTCATCCCGCGCTGCACGTTCGGCATTGATGGCAGCGAAGGTGCGGTCGGGAATCAGGGCCTCGCCACGAACTTCCACCCAGTCGGGTGGGGGATCCAGATGCAGCCTCAGGGGGATCGACGCGATGGTGCGCACATTGGTGGTGATCTCTTCTCCCTGTTCCCCATCGCCGCGGGTGGTGCCTCGGATCAGCACTCCGTTCTCGTAACTCAGAGCGAGGGCATTGCCGTCGATCTTGAGTTCACCGACCATGGCGAGTGCCGGCACGGGTGCACCCGCTTGTGGCTCTCTGTCGAGCACTTTCAGCAGGCGTGCATACCAGCTGCGCAACTCTTCGGGGCTGAATGCGTTGTCGAGGCTGAACAGCGGGATGCGGTGGGTCACGCTGGTAAAGCCCTCGGAGGGCGTTCCCCCTACGCGCCGGGTCGGACTGTCGCTGATCACCAGTTCGGGGTGAGCTGTCTCCAGATCCAGCAGTTCGCGGTAAAGCCTGTCGTAGACAGCATCCTCCAGTTCGGGAGCATCCAGCACGTAGTACGCGTGGGCGGCTCGGGTGAGCAGCTGCCTCAGTTCAGCGGCGCGCTCGCTGATCTGATTCGGCTCGGTGTCTGGAGCTGGAGCGGTCACGGGCAGGACGACTCAGCTTTTGACGGTGGCGATTCGCTCGATTTTCCAGGTGTCTTCCACCTTGGTGAAGGTGAAGTCGAGGGGCATCTCTTCCTTGTTTTCCGCGATCAGCTTCACGGTGAGGATCATGCTGCCCTCCTGCAAACGTGGCCGACCGGATTTGAGGTTGCGAAAGCGGTTGAGCTTTAGGCCTGCGAGGAAGCGAATGAATTGCTGTCGGTTGACGTGCTGCCGGTACGACTTGGTGGTGAGCAGATAGGCCGCATCCACACGGCCTGCCGCCACCTGCGTGAAAAATTGCTTGATCAGCGGGTTGATGCCGCGGGCGCTGAGCACCAGCTTCACGGCGGTGATAGTCCAATAAAGAAGCAGGGCACCACCCCCGGCCAGGAGGGCCTTGCTCCCGATCTCCCGCACCAGACCCAGATCCATCAGCTGATTCCAAGTGAGTGCAGAGTCTGACTGACGGACCGCTGGATGGAGGCAGACTGGGCAGACCATTTTGTTCAAGGCCACCGCCACTCATGCCGCTCGAGCCTCTGCTCCCTCTGTTTCATCGCCTGAATCGGGAGCATTTCGAGGGAGCTCTCTGCCAAGGACCTCAACCCTTGCTGGCGTTGCGTTGGAGTGATGGTCGCTTGCGTCGTACGGCCGGTCTCTACCGGCGAGGGCCTGCTGTGGCGCCCCCCTTCGGACGTGAAATTGTGTTGTCCAAACCCTTGCTGGACCCTCTACCGAGAGAGGCCACTGAAAGCACCCTCTGTCACGAGATGATCCATGCCTGGGTGGACCTGGTGCTGAAGCGCGAAGAGGGGCATGGACCCTGCTTTCGGCATCGCATGGAGACCATCAACGCTGCTCAGACAGGATTTGAGGTCAGCGTGCGCCACCGCTTCCCTGTGCCGCAGAGCTCTCCGCGCTGGATTGCGATCTGTCCTCAATGCGGGCACCAGACTCCGTATCGCCGCAGGATGCGTCAGGCGGCCTGTCGATTGTGCTGCGATCGGCTTCATGGGGGTCGCTGGAATGCCAGTTGTCTGCTTCGCTACGAACCAGCAGCGGAGCTGAGCTGAGCGGAATGGAGGTTTTTCTCTGGGTGTTGGAGGCAGGCGGCGTTTCGATCGTGCTGATTGGTCTGCAACGGGAGCGTTGGTTGGAGCACAGACGTCGGTAACGTCGGTGCATGGATTCACGTCGACAACGCTCGCAGCGCAGTCCTGACCCCTTCGACCGGCGGCTTGACCGCTGGTTGGATACCGGACGTCAGCTCGTGGATGGTGTCTCCGGAGCCAGGCCGGGGCGACGCAGCTTGGATCGCCTGGATGGCTCCTCCCGCTTGGATGCGATGGGTCGTTGGGTTGGTGACCGAATCGACTGGCTGTTGGATGAAGAGGATGACTGGCGTGAGGTGTCTGAGCGCTCGCAGAGTTGGCAGTCCGCACGCCCTAAGCCTGCAAACATTTCACCAACGGTTGATCAATCAACGCCTTCAAGACGTAAACGGCCACTGCAGGCGCTCTCCCGCCGCCAGCCGGTGTTACCTCCGCCAGTGACCTCGACATCGCCTACGAGTCCGTCCGGCGAAGATGATGTCTGGCCAGAAGATGACAGTTTCCGAGTGGAGCGATGGAAGCGATCCGCCAATCGTGATGCCTTGACAGATTCTGGTTCTTCGCCAACAGCTTCTTCTCCGACAGCCTCATCGCCAACCTCTCGGTCGTCATCCCAACGTCCCTTGCCACGTTCCAGTCGCCGTCGCGATTGAGCGACAGCATTTGGAGCAGTCTCGCACGTAAGCCGAAGCCTTACGGATGGCCTGGCCCAATTAGCTCAGTGCCGGTTACTCAGTGGCCGGCACACCTGATAGCTGCAGCCCCGCCTGTTCAGTTGATGGTTGACGTCTTCCACCAGATCGGTGGGTAGCTCTTCAGCCATCTGATCCGCTGTCGTGGTGATGGATGGCGAGCCGGTGGTCATGGCCTCCAATAGATCTGTCCATTGGCTGATCCGCTCAGATCGCGTCACTGGCCTGTAACCACATCGCTCAAGGACGTTGGCGCAAAGATCAGCGTTCCAGAGCACCGAACGTCCACTCCGATGTGGCGTGACTTGATCAACGGCACCTGCTGCGAGTGCTGCGTCTGTGGGACGTCCGTGTCGGTCACGCCATCCCTCATGTTCGAGGGCACGTCCGCAGTGGATTGAGGAGATGCCGAAATTGCGCCCCAGATCGTTGAGGGTTATCCAGGTGGAGGTGGCCATGGAACCATTGCCGATGAGGCCATGATTGCTTTTGCACAACAGCCGGCAAGTTGTCAAGCGAAAATCCGCATCAAACGCTGATTTTCTTCATGACGTTGCATGAAGCGGTCGCCTCGGCGCTTCGCCGAGCCAGCGCTCAAGTGCTGGGCTGAATACTTCACGGATCACGGTGAGTTCTTTGCCCTGCCGGAAGAAGCGGTAATGGCGGCTCCAGAAGGGTCCTTGTTCGCCAAAACCCTCTTCCAGCCATGGTTCTGTGACTAGTGCCAGTCCATCCACTTCACGGAACAGTTCCGACCGTCCTTGGGTGAGGCTGAGCCAGATCGGCTGTTCACGGTTGCTCAGATTGCGCTCCGCTTCATCCTGGTTCCACCAGCTTTCGGCCCAGGCCAGTGTGGTGTCGCCACAGTTCAGCCACACCTGCCGGCGCAGCAGGGGTGGTTGCAGTTCCTGAACCTCCGCTGGTCGTGGTCCGCCTGTTGCGTTGTTGAGGCTGGCGTCCGCGTCCATCGCGATCAGACGCACTTGCACGCTGTGACCTGTGAGCAAGCGCAGGTGCCTGGTGGGACTGCCATCTCCGAGCAGCATCAGTCTCCATGGGCCCGGCAGCCAGCCAGGTTCGTCCCCGGCGAGAACGGAGGATGTCGGGGCTTCCCACAGCACAGAAGGGGAGGGGATCAGGGCGCTCACCGTGTTCAGAAGGCACCTCCAATACTTAGGGATTGCGTTGCACCCGATCGCTCAATCACCGCGCCATTGGCGCTTACCCTTTGTAGGGTCCAGCCGCTGTTGCCGATTGCTTCACCGGGAACAGAGGAGAGGGAAAGGTCACCGAGTTGAAAGATGGCTGAGCCGTCGCCGTTGCCGGTGTGAACGACACCAACCAGCAGAGGTTGCGATGTGACCGCTGGTGCTTGACCAGCGATTGAAGTGGTGCTGGTGACCTCGGCTGTCGGCAGTGGAACCGTGATCGGATCCAGTTGTGTTGACGATGCGTTCGGTAGTGCCGCGATCTCCAGTTCGTCTGCTGTTGGAGTCGCTTCGCTCGATGGCTCCGTGGCTGTCTGTGATGTGGTTGTTTGAACAGGTTTGTTTTGGTTGTTCGTGCGTTGAGTGAGTTGGTTGTTGCGCAGTCGTTCGATCAAGGCGAGATTGCCTTCCCGCTCCAGCGCCTGCTGGCTCAGCCCCCAGTGCAGTGCCAGGCTGCTGCTGCCCAGAAAAGCAATCAGGCCCAGAGCTGCCAAAGAGACCTGAGGCCAAGACAACCTTGCTGGACTTTGATGGCTCGCCTCTTGCTGTGTTGACTGTGGATTGACCTGGACCTGCACGGTATTCAGGATGTTGTCGTCATCGTTGAACACGCGGTCGAGAACCTGCTCAGCGCGCAGGTTCCAGTAAGCCCTGGATGTGGGAATTTGAGGGGGCAACGCAGACCAGTCGTTGGTCCAACGCTATCGAGCATTGCTGCTTGAAGCGAGCGTCGTGCGCTTCTGGTCGCGGCGCTGCTGCAGTTCCAGCCAGACAAGCAGGGCGCTGAGATCAGCCTGGCTGACACCAGGGATCTGGCTGGCCTGGCCCAGGGTGAGCGGACGCACGTCGGTCAGTTTTTCGCGGGCTTCGCGCGACAGCGTGTTGATGTTGGCGTAATCGATCCCAGCGGGCAGTTTGCGTTTGCCCTGACGTCTCACCTGATCGATCTGCTGCTGTTGCCTCTGGAGATAGCCGCTGTACTTGATATCGATCTCAGCTCCTTCCCTCACCTGTAGGGGTAGATCGGCATCAGCCAAGCCATGGCGTACCAGGTCTGCTGCGTGCATTCCTGGTCGGCGCAGCAGGTCGGCCAGGGTGATCGATCCCTTGATCGGTGCGCCGGTTTCTGCTTCCACATCCGCTGCCACCGGGTCGCTCACTTTGAGCCGCTGGCTCTGCAGTCTTTGCTTTTCCTGTTCCATGGCAGCGAGCTTCTGCTCGAACAATTGCCAGCGGCGGTCATCGATCAGGCCCAGGTCTCGGCCGAGAGGTGTCAAGCGCCTGTCGGCGTTGTCGCCGCGAAGCACAAGGCGGTATTCACTGCGGCTGGTCAGCACCCTGTAGGGCTCGCGCAGATCCTTGCTCACCAGGTCATCGATCATCGTGCCGATGTAGCTGCTTTCCCGGGAGAAGTGCACGGCCTCCTGGCCGCGGATGCGCCGCGCGGCGTTGAGTCCGGCGACCAGGCCCTGAGCAGCGGCCTCTTCATAGCCGGTTGTGCCGTTGAGCTGGCCTGCGCTGAACAGCCCCTCCACTCGCTTGGTTTCCAGTGATGGCAACAGTTGGGTGGCTGGCAGGTAGTCGTAATCCACCGAGTAAGCCGGTCTCAGCATCACGCACTGTTCCAGTCCTGGCAGGCTGCGCAGCAATTGCAGCTGGATGGGCTCCGGGAGGCCGGTGGAGAACCCCTGCACGTAAATCTCCGGAGTGTCACGACCTTCGGGCTCTAGAAAGATCTGGTGGCTGTCCTTATCGGCGAAGCGAACGATCTTGTCTTCGATCGATGGGCAGTAGCGGGGCCCCTTGCTGTCGATTACGCCGCCGTAGATCGCGGTGAGGTGCAGGTTGTCTTTGATCAGTTGATGGGTTGCCGCTGTGGTGCGGGTGATGTGACAGCTCATTTGTTCGCCACTGCTCCATGAGCCTGGGTCAAAAGAGAAAAAGCGGTCTGCAGCGTCGCTGGGTTGTTCCTCCAGTTGATCGAGCGCGATGCTGCGCCGATCGACACGAGCTGGAGTGCCGGTTTTAAGACGGTCGGTGTGGAAGCCAAGCTTCTGCAGGGCTTCGGTGAGTCCTTCTGCAGCCTGCTCACCGGCACGGCCAGCGGCCATCGACTGGTGCCCGACCCAGATACGGCCTCCCAGGAAAGTGCCTGCCGTGAGCACAACCGCTTTGGCGCCGTAGACGCTGCCGAAATAGGTGCGCACACCCATGATGCGTGCGGCTGGTCCCTGGCTGGGATTCCATGCTGGTCCGCCACCGCTGGGATCGCCTTCGATCTCCAAACCTGTGACCATCGCTTCGCGCAGAGCCAGGTTGGGGGTGTGTTGCAGCAGTTGCAGCATCTGCCGCGAATACTGTCGTTTGTCGGTCTGGGCACGCAGGGCCCACACGGCCGGGCCGCGGCTGGCGTTGAGGATTCGCTTTTGGATGGCTGTGGCATCAGCGAGGCGCCCAATCACGCCGCCGAGAGCATCCACTTCGTGCACCAGCTGGCTTTTGGCTGGTCCACCCACGGCCGGATTGCAGGGCTGCCAGGCGATGCGGTCGAGGTTGAGGGTAAAGAGTGCTGTGTTCAGTCCCAGGCGGTTAGCCGTGATGGCGGCTTCACAGCCGGCATGGCCTCCTCCCACGACGATCACGTCGAAGACTTCGGTAGGAGCTGTGGGGGTAGTCATCACTTCATTCTCTGATGCAGCAGTTTTCTGTGCTTTCTGGCAATCAACTGACGGCAATTCGACAATGGGTTAAAGACCAGCAGGAGTGTGAGCTGATCAGGCGGCGAGGTTGCGGAAGCGCGTGAACTGTGGCTCGAATAGCAGTTTCACGGTGCCCACCGGTCCGTTGCGGTGCTTGGTCACGATCACTTCCGTGATGCCGCGGTCGGGAGTTTCAGGGTTGTAGTACTCGTCGCGGTAGATCATCAGCACCAGATCGGCGTCCTGCTCAATCGAGCCCGATTCGCGCAGGTCGCTGAGCATCGGGCGTTTGTTGGTGCGCGATTCCACGCCACGGCTGAGCTGAGACAGGGCAATCACCGGCACGTTCAGTTCCCTTGCCATGCCTTTGAGAGCTCTGGTGATCCGTGAAATCTCCTGCACGCGGTTATCGGGACTCGATCCTTCCATCAGCTGCAAGTAGTCGATCACGATCAGCCCCAGCTCCTTGCCCTGTTCGGCCATCAGTCGCCTGCAGAGGGAACGCATCTCCAGCACGCCGGAGTTGGGTTTGTCGTCGATGTAGATCGGCAGCTGGCCGAGGGTGTTGATGCCCTGGCCGAGCAGGGGCCATTCCTCTTGTTGCAAGCGACCTGTGCGCAGCCGGCCCGATTCGATGCCGACTTCCATCGACAGCAATCTGTAGGTGAGCTGCTCCTTACTCATCTCCAGAGAGAACACGCACACCGGCAGGTCGTGCAACTGGGCCACGTTCTTGGCCAGGTTGAGCACAATCGATGTTTTGCCCATGGCAGGGCGTCCGGCCACGATGATCAGGTCACTGCGCTGCAGGCCCTGGGTAATGGCGTCCAGGTCGTAGAAATTCACCGGGATGCCCGCCACGGAGGTGCCCAACGAGCGGCTCTCGATCTCGTTGAAGGTGCTGGTGAGAATTTCGGCGGTGGGCGTCAGACCCTGCGATGGTTTTTCCTGACTGATCGCGAAGATGGTCTGCTCGGCCTTGTCGAGCACCTGCTCCATCGGCAGGCCCTGATCAAAGCCCAGCTGGATCACTTCGTTGCCAGAGCGGATCAGCTGCCGGCGCAGATATTTATCCATCACGAGGCGTGCCACCTGTTCGATCGAAGCGGTGGAGGCCACGCGTTCCACCAGCTCCACCAGCCTGCTGCTGCCACCGACCTTTTCCAGAGCACCGGTGTCCGCTAACCAGGCGGTCATTGCTGTGAGGTCAGTCGGTTTGCCCTGGCTATGGAGCATCACCGCCGTGCGGAAGATCTCCCGATGGGCATTGAGATAAAACGCTTCCGGTTGCAGCACGTCGGCTACGCGACCGATGGCATCCGGGTCGAGAAGGATGCCGCCCAGCACCGCTTCTTCCGCTTCCAGGTTTTGCGGCGGGATTGAATCGGGCAGTGCCTCGAAGCTGGGTTCTTCACGCCGTCGACCTTTGCCGAAACCGCGGAGTTCCCCCTCGGTGGACTCGCCACCGGACTCTGACAAGGGAACGCTCACCATGGCGGCAGCAGCTCAGAAAGAAGATTCACTCTGACGCACCTTGTCGGTGACATCAGAGTCATTTTTGCTCTGTGCTCAGTAGCTGACCACTTCCAGATTGATCTCAGCGGTCACTTCGCTGTGAAGCTTGACCTGAACCTTGTAGCTTCCGGTCCGATGGATGTCGGGCACGGTGATGTCACGGCGATCCACTTCTTTCTTGGTGGCCTCTTCGATCACCTCGGCCACATCACCATTGGTGACGGTGCCGAACAGCACGTCGTCTTCTCCGGTTTGCTTCTTCACGGTGAAGCGACCGATGGTGTCGAGGGCTGTGCGGAAAGCAACAGCTTCCTCCTTGAGAGCAGCCTGGCGCTCAACCTCCTTGGCCCTGCGGTGCTCCACCTGCTTAATCACCGCGGGGGTGACAGGCACGGCTTTGCCGAAGGGCAGCAGGAAGTTGCGGGCGTAACCAGGCGCAACCTCCACCAGATCTCCATCCCGGCCGAGGCTGAGAACGTCCTCATTCAGTACGACTTGTACGCGCTTGGCCATGGGAGAACGATCCTGACGACGTCTGTTTAGCGATAGACAACTTTACGACTTCACGGGCAGGCGCACTTTGGTGGCCAGGCCAAGGGCACGCATCAGGCGGATGTGCTCCCATGTGAGATCGATCTGACCAGTTTGCAGGCCGTGACGAGCCGATTGAGGGAAGGCGTGGTGGTTGTTGTGCCAGCCCTCGCCAAAGGTCAGTGCTGCGACCCACTTGTTGTTGCGCGAATCATCGCCGCTTTCAAAGGCCACGGTGCCCCAGCAGTGCGTGGCGGAATTCACCAGCCAGGTGACGTGATACACGAGCACCAGCCGTAGGGGAATGCCCCAGAGCACTAAGGCCCAGCCGCCGGCACCTGTGGCGCTGCCGATCCAGAACAGCAGACCAGCCAGGGGCAGCTGCAGGACCAGGAACCAGTTGTTCAGCCAGCGGTAGTAGGGGTCTTTGGCCAGATCACCGGCCATGCGGGGTACATCCTTCATGGCCGGAATCGCATTGAACATCCAGCCCATGTGGCTCCACCAGAAGCCTTTGTTGCTGTTGTGGTGATCCGCATCCGTATCGGAATACTTGT
>QCTJ01000037.1 GCA_003211205.1 Synechococcus sp. AG-673-F03 | reverse complement strand
ACCTTCTGGAGAGCGGTCAGCAACTGGTGGTTTTTCCTGAGGGACGGATCAAAAGGACGGACGCACCGATTGAGTTGGAGCAAGGCCCCGCGAGGCTTGCACAACTGGCTCAACGCCGCGGGATCAATGTCCAGGTCGTACCTGTTGGTCTTGCCTACAACCCTGCTGTTCCAGGCCCACGCAGTCGCTCCGCCATTTGCTTCGAACAACCCTTAGTGATTGATCGCAAGGGCAAGGAGGAGGCCCTTCGCTTCAATCACTTGCTCGCCAATCGGATGCATACGGCTGAACAAGCGGCCCGAGAGGCCATCGGACGACCGCTGAATTGCCTTTAAAGTCCGCGCACTCAAGATTGGTTCCATGGGCACCCGCCTCCTTTGCACAGCGATTGCCCTGACTGCCGGCTTGTGCATGACCCCTGCATTGGCTCAATCGGGATCGGATGCATCTGGCTCAGCCACCAAAGTGCTTGCCTCCAGCGGAACGGGGTTCAATGTTTCGTCCGTCGAGGCCTTGATACAGCGCGGTGATGCAGCAGTGGCATCCGGCAATCTGGTTCAGGCGAAGAAGGTCTACGACAACGCTCGGACGGCTTCCAAGCAGCTTTTGGCGTTCTACCGCGACCTCTCAGGTTCTTTCCGTGGTCTTGATGCCCGTATCCCTCGTGAAATGGACACCAAAGGACGCGCGGCTCTGGCTCTGCTCGCTCAGTCCAACCTTCGTCTTGCAGCGCTCTTCCGCCGTCAGGGTCAGCCAGAAGTTGCTGTGCCAGTCCTGATTGAAGTCGTACGACTGATGACGCCTGCCAAACCAGAAGGTCAGAAGGCCTACCAGAGCCTTCTGGAACTCGGTTTCGTGGACACTCCTTACCGCGGTACTGCCGCTGGTGAGTGATCCGATTCACACTCGACATTCATCTGCCAGCATCAATTGAGTTCAAGCTCCGTTCCAATGGTTCAGCCTGACGCCGTCACCTCAGCAATTCGTCGTGCGATCCCAGATGCTCAGGTGAGCGTCGAAGATCTCACCGGTGGTGGTGATCACCTTCAGGTGAGCGTGGTGTCGACTGCCTTCGACGGTCTCAATCGCATCCGTCAACATCAGCTTGTTTATCGAGCCCTGAGGGAGGAGCTGGCTTCAGAGGCCATTCACGCCCTCGCTCTGAACACCTCCACACCCGACTGATTCGCCTCTTTCTCTGATCGACTGATTGCCATGGACAGCCAGACCCAAGCCCGCATCGAGAACCTGATCCAAACGAGCCCGATCTTTGTGTTCATGAAAGGCACCAAGCTGATGCCTCAGTGCGGCTTCTCCAACAATGTTGTGCAGATCCTCAATGCACTTGGCGTGAGCTTTGAGACGTTTGACGTGCTCTCTGATCCTGAGATCCGCCAGGGAATCAAGGAGTTCTCCGAATGGCCCACCATCCCTCAGGTGTACGTCAAAGGCGAATTCATGGGTGGGTCCGACATCTTGATCGAGATGTACAACGACTCAACCTTGAAGGAGAAGCTGGAGATCGCTTTAGCCAGCTGATTCATCCAACTGAACTAAAAAATCATTGACCACTGCAATGAATGCCTGATTGCAATCGATGTAGGTCTTGTGACCTGCATCCTTCAGTACTTCCAAGCGGGCGCGATCACCAAGCATTGATCTTGCATCCTGCAGGGTCTGCGGTGTAGCAGTGTCGTGTTTTCCGCAGATCAGCAGCGTTGGATTCGAGACATTCTCAAGGCTTGGGAACAAGTCAAGTTCACTAAGCATTCCCTGATGCTGGAACTCACTTGGTCCCCACATCTGTTGATAAAGCTTGTTGTTGCCCCTCTGACGCTCACGACGCACTGCATCTTGATCTGATCCTTGATCGGACCGACAGAAGTGTCGACGTTCGAATTCCATCTCCAAATCCACCGACTCGCCCAAATCTCGTTGAATGTTGTTGATCAGTTGATTGCAATCGGCAATCCACCGCTGTGTGGACAGCAGTGGAGACGAGAGCAACAGGGCTGCCACTCGATCTGGGTGATTCAGGCAGAACTGCGTCATGACTGCGCTACCCCATGAATGTCCAAAGACATGGGCACGGGCAATGCCCATTTGATCAAGAATGCAAAGGGGTTCCGTCGCAAAGCGCTTCAGTGTCATCTGCTCCGGCAGCAGATCGGCAGGGGATGCAAAGGAGCCAAGCTGGTCGTAGAAGATCGTTGGTCGTTGATCCGCCAGGGGATGCAGAGCGTCATAGAGACCAACGCTGGAACCACCTGGACCACCGTGCGTGATCAACAGAGGAATCCGGTCAGCAGCTTCCCCACCATGAGGTTGGTAACAACGCAGCTCAATGCAGCCTCCGTCAACCGAGACCGTCCTTACAGCCTCAAGTGAATGACGATTGATGCCCATGGCCCGGAGGTTCAATACTGATTCGGATGCCTGTAGAGAGCGCTTACATCCCCATCAGGACCGATGAAACTGGAAGGATCCAGGATCCAGCGTTCAATCAGTGTCTCGAGCTTGGACAATTCCCTTGGGTCGAGATCACCGGTTCTGCGCAGAGCGTGCAGATAGCCATCGGCATAGAGACGCAACTCAGACGGGCCGTGATAGCGCGTTGTCAGTTCCTGGCAGGCATCACAGAGCGCCTGGAAGTGGCGAATGGCCTCCGGGTGCTGAAGAGATGTCATCTTTGATGAGGACGGCAGCCTCTGTTACCAGTGTGCCTAGAAGAGGCATTAGCGTAAGACGGCTTTCGGATGCCTTGTGACCTCCTCCTCCCGCGATCTCCTCGCCCATGGAACCGGTCAGGCTCCTGTGCAGCAACTCACTGTTCCCTCGATTCCGTCGCGAGAACCCGCTCGGATTCTCGTTGTAGAACCTCACCCAACACTGCGCACCGTCCTGGTTCAGCGTCTGCGCCAGGACGGCCATCTCACTGCTGCGGTGTCATCGTCGCAGGAAGCCATTGAGCTCTGTCAGGAACAGTCTCCTGATCTGTTGGTGAGTGCTGAACTGCTGGAGCAGAGCTCTGCCCTAAGACTTGGTCAGCAATTGCGCTGTCCAGTGATTGTGTTGACAGCCCGCACCGGCGCTGAACCCGTTGTGGGATTGCTGGATGACGGCGCGGATGACGTGCTGCGCAAACCCTTTGGCCTTGAAGAAATGGCCGCCCGCTGTCGCACTCTGCTCAAGCGGGGTCGCAGCGGCCTCCAGGAACGCGTTGCCGTTGGTCCTCTTGAGGTCCACCTACTGCTGCGCCAGGTGACCCTGCGAGAGCAACCGGTTGAACTCAGTCCGCGCGAATTCGCCCTGTTGTGCGCACTACTGATGCCACCTGGAATGGTGCGCAGCCGTCAAGAGCTTCTGAGAATGGCCTGGCCTCCATTCAGTGGTGGACCACGCTCAGTGGATACCCAGGTCTTGACGCTCCGCCGCAAGCTTGAACAGGCAGGACTGGGAGAAGGTGGTGGCATTACCACAGTTCGTCAACAGGGGTATCGCTTCAGCCTGGATAACCTGCCGGAGTAGAGATCCATCCCGATCTCACGGCAACAATCACCGCCGTTTCGATGGTGAGCATGCTGCCCGCAAGGCCAAACAGGAGTTGATAAGTCCAGGGTGGAGTTAATCGTTGAATCGAGCCTGTCTTGAGACCCGTTCTCTCCTCAACGATTGAAAGAAAACGATCGAACCGCTCCAGGCGTTGTGGAAGCAACCGTTGCCCCTGGTTGATGGTGAAGTAATAAACCCTTCCTCCCTGGCTTGTGCCAACAGGAACCACTCGCTTGATCTCTTCCCATTGCAGCTGCCAGCCACGACGTATCAACCAGCGGCACCAAGTGGGATGCCCCACACTGATTCCTTGATCATCGACATTGACCTGCTCGCTGAGCATGGCAAGCACCAGTGCCAATCCGATCGGGACAGCCAGCCAGAGCGTCAGCTTTAAACCTTGAGGTGCCAACAACAGCAACGGCAGCACCAGTGCCAGGTAGACACTGATGAGAGTCCCCCTGATCAGCGGCGAAAGGCGAAACTGCTCCTGAAGCGCGACAGGCATCGCTCAGCGATCCTCTGGTGAACCCGGCAGTGGCTCGATCACATCATTAGGGCGGTAATCGCCGTTGAAGACTTCCCCCTCCCGGCCCTTCCAGAATTCACCCAAACGCATTAAGTCGGCATGGGCCTCCTCGATCGATTTCAGATAGGTCTCAGGAGTCATCTGGTCGCGTGCCTCCTTCAATTTTGAAAGCCGCAACATCTGAAGCATCCAGGGCTTCCCCAGTTCGCCACGTTGTTCGAGATAGCGAGCAAGTTCTGCAGAACTGGGTTGAGGAGCCGGTGCCATGGAAATGAAATGTTGAACTCGACCCTAAACAGCTCAGGAGCACTGACGTGGTCAGATTCAGGCCGGGAGAGCCCAGGGATTCAAACCCAGATCCGCTCCAATGCGATGACTGCAGGCGTAGCCGCTGAAGGCAACCGCGTTCAATCCTTGGCCAGGAAAACAGGAGTCTCCAACGCAATAAAGACCCTTCAAACCCGTTCGATTGAACGGCATCGGCAACAGACCTGGCAGTCGACCTGCCGGAATCGGCCCATAGGAACCACCCATCCGCCCGAGGAAGCGACGATGGGTTCGAGGGGTACCCACCTGCTGAAGTTCGATGGCCTGCGACAAACCCGGAAGGATGGACTCCAGTCGCTCAATCAGCCGCGACGCGTCGTGCTGCTTTTTAGCTCTGTAGTCCTTGGGCTTGAGCTCGTCCCAGTGCTGGATATCACTCATGGTGAAGGTATGAACGATATGCCGCCCCTCAGGAGCCAGGGATGGATCCAGCAACGTTGGAATCGACACAAAGATCACTCCCTGCTCGGATTCAAGGTCATTCCAGTCCTCCAGGAGCAGGTGATGACAGTGGAAGCCATCCTGTACAACATCAGCCTTCACCCCTAGGTGAATAGATAAAAACGAACTGGATGGTTGATAACGACGTCGCCAAGTTGATTCGGCTGAAGGGGTGTGGTCTTTCGTGACCAGAGTGCTGTCGGGTGAACCTTCTCCAGCGAATGTGTCCCAGCGGGTGGCATTGCTCACGATGCGCCTCCCTCTGAGCTCTTCGCCATCAGAAAGCTCGACGCCAACGGCGCGACCTTGCTCGATCAACACCTTCTTGACACGGGCCCGGTAGCGGATCGTCCCGCCGTGAGCTTCAAGCCCCGCCACCAGCTTCTCGGCGATCGTCCCGACTCCGCCCTTGGGGTAATTGATGCCGCCGGCATGCCGGTCGGAGAAGACCATGCCGGCATTGATCATCGGAGTCCGATCAGCTGGCATCACCGACCAGCAGAAACACTCCATATCGATCAGACGCAGTAAGTCCTGATCGTGGATGTGTTTGCGCGCCACATCTCCCACATTGAAAGGAAGCCATCGTGCTAGCCCCAGACAGGCAAGCGGGGCTCTAAAAAAAACTTTGGCCAGGTAGGCCGGATCCTCAAGAGAGAGGAGCGGCATGGCATCGAGACAGCGAAAGACCTGCCAGCAGGTGTCGTAAAAAGCCCTGATTCCGCCTGCCTCATGGGGAAATCTGGCGCTCATACGAGCGATGAAGCCCTCGTAATCACGATCCACGGCCATGGTCAGACCATCGGGCAGGTGGTACTCAAGCTGCACCGGATCAGGCACCGTTTCGCAGTGCTGCCCCACATCGGCAAGAGCCCTTGTGAGCAGGTTGGTGTGCCCATGCTCGCCGAAGCCGAAGATCATCGAAGCACCCACGTCAAAGGTGTAACCCTTGCGTTGAAAGCTGCCACCAGAACCGCCAGGAATCCGATACTGCTCAAGCACAAGGGTTCTGGCCCCTTTGGCAGCCAGCTGAGATGCGGTCACCAGCCCTCCAATGCCGGAACCGATCACAATCACATCCCAGTCTGGGTTTGAGCTCACGGCCACACCTCAGGAATTGCAGCAGTCTTAAACCCTAGGAAACGCCGGCCGCAGTGAAGGGTGGTGTTGCAGTCAGGATCACCTCCGTTCGCACAGGACAAACCAGCAAGGACTGGCATCGCTCCTGAATGCGATCACGGATCAGATCAATGGCGCCGCCATCCATCGGTTGACTTGGATTCAGATATACAACCACAAAAGCCGTCCAGCCGACCTGATAAACCGTGAGATCAAGAAGCCAGCAGGACAGTCCTGCCAGGAGATCTTCCAGAGCCAACCGGGTACTGCGGATGAGATCAGTCTCAGCCGAGGCACCTGCAGCTTGCCCTAAAGCGGTGAGGAAACCTTGCAACGGTTCTCGCAGCACCAGAAGACTGACCACCAGGACCAGTAAGGAGTTGGTGACAGGAATCAGGCCAGACAGCATGGTGCCCTTCAGCAACGGTGCCCCGAGCAGAGCCAAGCCGGTCAGACCACTGATCAGACCATCGAGTCGCGCAGCCTTGGCCTCAGTGAGCAGGATCTGCGAGTGCCGCCCCGTCCGGCACCAGTGGTGATGATGGCGCCAGGCAAGCCCCCAACATGTGGCCACCATGGCAATGGAATACCAAGCGACAGGTCCGAGCCGTACAGAGCTGACGGCAACCCCATAGGCGTAATCAAACACGGTGCTGAGCGCTGAGATCGCAGCAAAAGAGAGCACCCCCATCAACAGCAGAGAACGGAAGAGCACATACAGCGCTTCCTGCCCGTCGTAGCCAAAGGGATAAGCACGATCTGGCGGTCGCACCACGTTGCGACTGATCCTGGCGGCCACGAGACCCGAACCCACCATGACCACTTAATACAGACCATCCAAAAGCAGGGCGTAGGAGCCTGAAATCACGTGAACACCGACCCCCGCTATCGCCATCAGTGCGCTGGCATAGACGCCGATCTTCAGGGAACGGCGCTCAATCAGCCGATCGTCAGGCCGGACAGGCGACATCAACAGACTCCTGCTTCTCAGTAGCTAAAAGCAAATCGTTGAGGGCTCTGTCCCTGTAGGCGCCATAGCGGAGACGCTTGTCTCTGATCTTTTCAGGCAGAACGGGCAGCAAGCCAAAGTTGGGGGGCATCGGCTGAAATTTCCCGGATGGTGCCTCACTGATGAAATGGGTCAGTGCGCCAATCATGCAGGTGGGGGGAAGGTCGAAGGTGGGGCGCCCGAGGGCCAGACGGGCGGCATTGGTCCCCGCAAGCCAACCACCAGCAACTGCAGCGGCATACCCCTCAGTGCCAGTGATCTGGCCCGCAGCGAGCAGATGTTTACGCCCTCGGAATTGAAGCGTGGGCTGAAGCAGCTCAGGGGCCTCGAGAAAGGTGTTGCGATGCATCACGCCAAAACTCACAAATTCAGCCTGTTCAAGACCCGGAATCATGCGAAGAACCCGTTTCTGTTCTCCCCACTTGAGATTCGTCTGAAAGCCCACCAGATTCCAGAGACGACCATCTTTGTCCTCCTGACGCAGCTGGACTACAGCATGGGCACGTTTGGCACGTCGCACGTCGCGATCGTTGACATCTCCCCAGCGTGGATCCCAGAGGCCAATCGGCTTGAGAGGTCCGTAGCGCATGGTGTCTTCACCACGGCGTGCAAGTTCCTCGATCGGCAAGCAACCTTCAAAAAATGTGGCGCTGTCTTTCTCAAAGTCCTTGAGTTCAGCTTGTTCAGCCTCGAGAAGGGCCGCCCGAAAGTCGAGATACTGGGGCTGATCCATCGGGCAGTTGATGTAATCCGCGTCTCCCTTGTCGTAACGGCTGGCTCGAAAAGCCCTCTCCATATCAATGCTTTCCCCGTCGACGATCGGACTGGCAGCATCGAAGAAATGACAGTCATCAAGGCCCGTGAACTCACGCAGGTCATTCGCCAGTGATTCGCTGGTCAGCGGTCCTGTCGCCAGAACAGTGATCTGTTCTGAATCAGGGAGGGACAGCTGTTCACGACGTTCGAACGTGACCAGGGGATGTTGCTCAAGAATTTCCGTTAAGGCGGCGCTGTAGCGACCACGATCTACAGCCAGTGCACCTCCTGCCGGTACCGCATGAGCATCAGCGGTTCGAATCACCAATGAACCGAGTCGGCGAAGTTCTTCCTGCAGCAGACCAGCTGCTCGGTCGCTACTCAGGGCCCCGAAACTGTTGCTGCAAACAAGTTCTGCACATTCACAGCTGTGATGTGCAGGAGAACGCTTCAGAGGCCGCATTTCGACCAAACGAACAGCTACCCCTGCTTGTGCAATCTGCCAAGCAGCTTCGGTACCGGCCAAGCCAGCACCAATGACAATGACGGAGCCGGCTCTCAAAGGATCTCAATCAACCGATCTCAACCCTATCGATCGGTTCAGAACCAGTTGGAAAGACTCAAGCTTCTCCGCGCTTGAGCATCATCTGCAGTTGACCGATCGCAGCACGGCTGATGTTGTAACCAGCCCAACCCAGGGCGATCAGGATCGGTGCTGCCACGACGATGACACGAAGGTCCATGGTTTTCAGGGATGGTCGAATGATTTTAATGAATATGAGTCGAGCGAAGGCTCAAAAAGATCAGTCCGTTTGGTTTTGCAGCATTTCAGCCCAACGTGCAGCCAGTTGCGCGTAGTTGAGCGCATGGTGCCTCTGCTCGAGCACTGCCGCATCGCTCTGCTCACGTTTCACCTGAGCCGGAACCCCTGCCACCAGGCTGCGTGGGGGAACATCACGGGTAACAACCGCTCCTGCGGCAACGAGAGCACCTGCTCCAACGGTGACGCCATTGAGAACAATGGCTCCGATTCCAATCAGACAACCGTCTTCAAGAGTGGCCCCGTGCACCACGGCCCGATGGCCGATGGTGACATCAGATCCGATCAACACGGGTGATCCCGGATCACCATGCAGAACGGCACCGTCTTGCACATTGCTGTGCGGTCCAATCACGACAGACGACATGTCGCCTCTTGCCACGGCAGTTGGCCAAAGACTCGCACCTGCTGCAATCTCAACATCACCCATCACCACGGCACTTTCAGCAACCCAAGCCTGAGGATCAATCCTTGGCGAACCGATCTTCAACGGCTCTGAAGTGGACGAACCAGCCATCAGTTCACAGTCCTGAACTCGAAGCGCTGATTTAAGCGGGTGAGATCAGCAGCTGACCAGATCTGGCACTGATGGTCATGCCAATTGAGGCACAAATGGAATCCAGGGAGCTCATGGACGATGGTTCGTCAGGGTGATATTTTTCTTGGGTGCTTGAAGGCACATCCTGTTCCGGATCGCTTGCTCCGGCTCAAGGGGGGTCGCTAGCTCAGCGGTAGAGCACTCGGCTTTTAACCGATTGGTCCTGAGTTCGAATCTCAGGCGACCCATTTCACCGACAACCTCATGCCCCGGTCATGGTTGGTGTCACTGGCCAGGTTTGAACATGGATGGCAAACCACAGGTTGCTTTCCTCGATGACGATCCACGTCTTCGCAGTCTGATTGCCGAAGAGTTACTCGATGAAGGCGTTCAGCCTCTCGCTTGTAGCACGGGCCAGGAACTGTTGGATTGTTTAGAGGTTGAGAAGCTTGACCTGATTCTTCTTGATCTCATGATGCCGGTCATGGACGGACTGACCTGCCTTCGACATCTCAATCAGCGCGCAGAGAAAATTCCGGTACTTCTTGTTACTTCGTTCAATGACGAGGCCAAACTACAAGAAGCTATCGATAATGGAGGGACTGATTACATCATCAAGTCAGATCTGTTTGAACGCCTTCCTGAACTGCTTGATCGATACCTCATCAAGCCACGGAACAGTAATGACATGGCTTGAATCAATTGATATTCCATCCACTCGTAGAAGCTAGCAAGCGTCAAAAAACCATTTGCGCTCTGTTTCAACCATCCGATTGAGCAATCCGAAGGATGTGGTTGGCTAACAATCAGTGTAGTTTCAGCTAAGACATCAATCCACAATGCTGAAGCGGATGGGGTTCATGACCTCCAACGACTACTATGCAGAGGTAACGGGGCGTGGCGCAGCTTGGTAGCGCGGGTGCTTTGGGAGCACTAGGTCGCAGGTTCGAATCCTGTCGCCCCGATTGATGAGCAAAATTCAAACGAAAAGCTCAAAGCCGAGTTTTTTTTAGCTCCAGGGACGGCCTTGGAAAAAATCTTGAAAACGACAGCCGTGATCTGTGCAAAATCTCTGGCTCTAGTGGCAGGATCTCTCTATGCGCGAGACATCCAAGATCACATTGACGTGCAAGAAAAACCGAGTGGAGCGATCAGCAGCGGTCTGATGACCTCCAAAGAGACTGTGAGAAGTCAGCATTCTAGATACCTCATTCACAATCAATACAAGCCACGGGATTACGTTCTCGCACCTGCTCACGATCACCAACATGCCGATTCAGCGGTTCGCGCGAGATTTGCAGCATCAGGGTCAGCTCGAGCCTTACCAGCAGATCTTGCGTGAGGCCCATCGACCAGAAAACATCCCTGCGGTCATGTGCCGAAGCCTGATCAGCGTGAGCTGGACCGGAGCACTCTACGACTGCGATTTCAATCAGCAGTTGAATCTTGCATCCAACGCTGGCCCGCGAGTGCTCGCTGATCTACTCAGCGCTGCTGATGGACTGATGGATCAACCGATTGCCGTCGCAGATCATTGTTTTGGGTGTACCGCCGGTAATGGATCTAGTTGTGGTGGTTCTCTTAGTTGAGAGTGACCTGCACGCCAGCTGGCGTGAACAGGAACACATGCTCCCCGAGCCGATGTTCCTCACCGTCGACGGCCCTCACGCCACCGGACACGAAATCAGCGGTGCGTTGTGCCTGGGCGATCTCCATGGACGTGAGATCAAGCACCACCGTTCTTTGACTGCGAACAGCCAGAACAGCTGCCATACCCTCAGTCACGTCTTGCGGACGGATCACAAGCAGTTCCCGTAATTGGGTTGGAGGGAATTGATTCATTACTCTCAGCCTGGCGAGGCTGGAGGAAATCCGCATCAACCGTCACCATGCAGAGATGACTAATTCCTCCTCACCTGATTCGGCGCCAGCTCATTGCGGCAGTAAGCCCAAACGCCTGGCTGTTGGAATTGCCCCACTCGGCACTGTTTCGATCGGAATCGTGCCGATGGGCGTGATTTGTATCGGCATCGTTCCGATGGGGGTGGTCTCCATCGGTGTGGTCGCCATGGGCGTGATCAACCTCTCAATTGTGGGAATGGGACTGCTGGCAATCGGTGCCAACACCATGGGGGTCTGGACGGTTGGACCGATGAGCATGGGTTTGGTCCAGATCGGTGGGCGCGGCAGCCATGATCACAACAGCCACAATCACAGCAGCCCTAACCACAACAGCAATTCTCTCGCTGAGTCAGAGGACGATCCACGCTTGCTGGCTTTCCCAACCAAAGCTGAAGCTGAAGCACAGGCCAAGCTGATTGGCTGTGAGGGAGTCCACCAGATGGGCAGTCACTGGATGCCTTGTTCCGAGCATTCAACAGGCCATCACTAGGAAGCCCTGATCAGCGGCATGCAGGGCAGATCCCACGCACATTCAGGCTGGAATCGATCAGTTCAAAATCGAATTGCTTGCAAGCATCACGCCCTGCCTGAAGTACAGGCTCATTTTCAAATTCTTCCGTACGGCCGCAGCGCACGCAGACAAGGTGATGGTGGTGAATGTGTTCTTCATCCGCCAGCTCGAAACGACTTCCTCCATCTCGAAGTTCCAGTTCTTGAAGAAAATCCATCTCCACCAACAACCTCAGGGTGCGGTAGATGGTTGCCAGCGAGACCTTGGACTGATTGTCCACAAGCTGACGGTGGACCTCTTCCGCACTGAGATGACTACCGCTGCCGATCTGTTCAAACAGGTCCAGCACTAATCGCCTCTGCGGCGTCATCCGACGCCCTTCCTGGTGTAGCCCCTTCTTCAGAGTTCCGGTCGCTTCAGCAGAAGAGGTTGCAGGCGACATGCAAACGGAATGCAGTGTTTCTCAATAGTACGCACTATTGAGAGTCAACACCAGTGCTCGTTGACGAGTTGTTTTCACCTTTGGCTGGTCGCAAGTGTGACTTCTGATACGAATCACCAGTCCAGCTGTGACGTCAACTGCCAATGGGTACGGTTTCCGACCGATCTTTGCGGAACCTCATGCCGATTGATCTGACATCGGCCTTAACAACCCTCAACAGCCCGTCGAGGTTCAAGCCGGCATACCCGATAGGCTGACTTGCTGTTCGATGAAAAGAGTGTCGGTCTCCTGGTCGGTGCTAATGCGCTTCGTCGCGAGCGGCCTTTTCTTGTTGGCTCATGGATTGCTGGTGCTTGAACACATCGCACTGGGAACAGCACTTCACGGCGTTGCCGAAGTCTTTCTGGCTCCCTGGGCGTTGCGTCACCGTGCTTGGGACCTGATTGTGATTGGGTTGATTTTCTGCGTTTTTGACCTGTGGGGAACCCTGAGATTGATCAATGTGCTGGGTTGAGCGTCAAAGATTCCATCCACCAACGGGCCACGCGTCCAGCTTGATGGGGTTGACGCGCTGGCACCGTCACTACTACGAGCCGCTTGTTGCTGCGTTGGTAGTCGTAACGGCAGTAACCAGCACCTGTTCCTGAGCAGGACGCCAGTGACGACAGTTGATTGCCCGCCAGCTTCTGCTCAAAGGTCTGTAATTGTCCTTCAGGAGCAGGATTCCAGCCTGTGGAAGTCAGGGTTTGGTCGACAACCAAAATCGATTGTCCAGCCTGTAATTCAGGTGGACGTTGCTCCGCTTTGAGATCGACCCAGGTCCCGGACATGATGAGTCCGGAAAAAACCAGCAGCCAGCGCATAACCGAGCCCGTTTGCTCAGGCATAGCAATGGATCTGCTTCTAATGCCACGCTTCAGCGTTGATCCTGTTCGACCTCTCTGGCTCCAACGACCAGAGCGGCGAAAAACGGCAGAACCGCAAGGGCTGTGAGAATTTCCACCAGTGATCTTCGAGTACAAGGAAGTTTGCGCTGTGTAACGGATCGCTGTGGTTTCAATAGTTACCAGCGCAATCACAACCCACAGCAGCTCCTCATGATTCACCGGCTCGGTTCGGGATAACAATCAGGCCGACAGAACGTTCGCCTGGGCGAATGATTGGGGTCGAATCAGATTATTGCACATCGAAGATTCGCGAGGAATCAATTATTGTCGTTTCAGTATTGCTAACAATTTTGTATTAAATCATCTCATTGAAGTTTTGTTTTGGAATCAATCAATTGCCTTCCCATAAAAAATAACCACCTAACACACCTGCTTTATTGGAATGTAACATCACGTCGTTTGATAACTCCGCTTCTTTCAGAAGCTTGCTGTTGCCACCACCCAAGTGCAAAAAGTCCCAGTTCCAGATGTGCTTTGTCGTTGATATGACCTTTTCAACACGCTGAATCCATTTCTCTTTGCCAATCTCTTCAAGTGCAGGTCTGCCGATATAGTCTTCATACGTCTTTTTCTTTTTAAACAAATGATGTGCAAGTTCCAGATTGGGTACCAGGTGTCCATCAAGAAACAAGGCTGATCCCATTCCTGTGCCAAGGGTCAGCACCATTTCAACACCCTCTCCGGAAACACATCCATATCCCTGTACATCTGCGTCATTAGCAACTCGAGTCGGTTTTTTTAGGCGCTGTTCCAGTTGAGCGGCGAGATTAATGCCTAACCAATGGATATCTAAGTTGGCAGCCGTTTCAATAATTCCATTGCTGACGACGCCAGGGAAGCCAACGGCAACACGATCAAATTCGGGCACTTTGCTGGTCAACACTTGAATGACCCCAAGAATTGATTCCGGGGTTGCAGGGTGAGGAGTTTCTTGACGTTGTCGATCACATAACTCACTTCCTGTGGGGTCAAGAACAATGAGCTTGACACCTGTGCCGCCAATATCGACGCAGAGAGTGTTGGCTGACGATTTCATTCATGCGTTTAATATTAACGATAGTCTATGTCTGAAAACTCAGCTTTTCAATAATTTCAGGTTTTGTCGAATTTGCGTTTGAAACTATCGATAGCCCGAGCCTTTGGCCAAGGTCCAGGGCTGAGACTGACTGTCCGGTTTTGTCGATCTTTGATTGCTCCTACATCGTCGATCGAAAGAGTTTTAAGCTCTAAAAATAAAAATAGAAG
>QCTJ01000036.1 GCA_003211205.1 Synechococcus sp. AG-673-F03 | reverse complement strand
CACCACTGTTCCACTCTCCGAGCACAGTATTTCCGACTCAGGGCTGTTGCTGCTGATGGCCCTGATGTTTATCGGAGCCAGCCCTGGAGGCACTGGTGGAGGCATCAAGACCACCACGGTGGCAGCACTGATGGCCGCCACGCGATCCACACTTCGCGGTCAAGATGATGTCGTGATCCGGCACCGTCAGATTCCTGACAAGGTGGTGCTGAGGGCCGTGAGCATCGTGATGGCGTCCCTGATGTTTGTGCTGGTGATGGCACTGCTTCTCGCCCTCACCACCAATCAAAACGGCGAAGAGCCACTCACCTTCCTGGAACTGCTGTTCACTTGCATCTCAGCCTTTGCCACCGTTGGGATGGACCTAGGCGTGACTGAACAGCTCGGACGCTTTGGTCAGCTGATCCTGGTGGTGGGAATGTTTGTGGGACGACTGGGGATCCTGCTTCTGCTGAGTGCCATCTGGGAGAGTTTCGACCGAAATCAGCTGCAGCGCCAGAATCGGATCGGTTATCCCCGTGAGGATCTCTATGTCTGAACGCGACTCGTTGGGGCTGATGCCATGAGGAATTGGTGGCACTGGTCGCCTGCTGAAGACAGCGACCCCCGCAGCTTCGGAATCGTGGGCGTCGGACGCTTCGGCAGTGCTGTTTGCCGCCAGTTGATGCAGAGCGGAGCAGACGTGCTTGCAGTGGACCGTTCCCCGAAGGCGATCGAGGAACTCAGGCAACTTGAGCCATCGATCGAAGCAAGGGTCCTCGACTGCACCGACGAGGAATCGCTCAGGGAAGCAGGCATCCTCGACATGGACACCGTGGTCGTGGCGATCAGCGAACCGATCGAAGCCAGCATCACAGCCACCCTGATCGCCAAAGACAGCGAGGGCACTCGAGTGCGCCGGGTGATTGCGAGGGCCACCAGCGATCTGCACGAAAAAATGCTGAAACGCGTTGGCGCAGACCGCGTGGTGTTTCCTTCGCGGATGCAAGGAGAGCGTCTGGGTCTTGAACTGGTTAGGCCCAATCTGATGGAGCGGTTGGAGCTCGACGAGCTCAACTCGATCGAGGAGATCAAAGTGCCGGAGCGCTTTGTTGGACTCTCACTGCGCGATCTCAACCTGCGCAAGAACTACCGCGTCAATGTGCTGGCAGCCGGCCCGGCTGCCGACCTGATGGTGAATCCACCCGCAACACACGTTCTGATGGAAGGCCACGTTCTGGTGGTGATGGGTTTGACGGATGACCTGCAGAACCTCCCCCGCACCTGAGCGGAATCATGCACGTTCTCGGGCTGATGAGCGGCACCAGCGCCGATGGAGTGGATGCCGTTCTTGCTGAGTTCAGTGGTCGATCAAGCCGCCCACGCTGGACCCTGATCCACAGTGCTTTCTGCCCTTATCCCTCAGATCTTCGCAAGCGCATGCTGGCCGTGGCCCAGGGTGAAGCAGCGCCTGCAGCGGCCTTTCTAGAACTGGCTGAAGCGATCACTGATCATCAGGCAAAGGCTGCTGAAGCATGCGATCCCGATCGTTCTGCCAGCCTCGTTGGCTGCCATGGTCAAACCATCTGGCACCGCCCACCTGACTGCGACACAAGAGGTCAGAGCCGACGTGGGAGCAGCTGGCAGATGCTTCAGGGTCCGCTGCTCGCACAACTACTGCAGCGACCTGTGGTGCACGACTTCCGAGCCGCCGACCTGGCCCTGGGAGGACAGGGTGCCCCCCTGGTACCCATGGCCGATGCGGCTCTGATCGGCAGGATCGAAGGCTGGCGGGCACTGCTGAACCTCGGCGGCATCGCCAACATCACCCTGATCCCCCCATCACGCGGTCCAGACCGGAAACAACCTGTGCTCGGCTGGGACTGCGGCCCCGCCAACAGCCTGATTGACCTGGCGATGACCGTCTTTAGCGATGGGGAAGAGCGCTGTGACAAGGAAGGAGCCATGGCTGCGCTGGGGCAGGTGATGGATGAACCGCTGACGAGCTGGCTGCGTGAGCCCTATTTTCTGAAGAGAGCACCGAAGTCGACCGGACGGGAGCTGTTCGGTCTCAAGGATCTGGAACGGAGGCTCAGCGAGCTTCAACCGGCCTGCCCCGAAGACCAGATGGCCACACTCACAGCGTTGACAGCTGCAGTGGTGGCTCAGGATCTACAGCATCTGAGCAACCTCGACGTTCCCCTGCCGGTGGAGATGGTGGTGGCCGGAGGAGGCCGCCGCAACAGAACTCTGATGCGGGAATTGCAGGCGCGTTGCCATGGCCTCAGAGTGCGCCCAAGCGACGACCTGGGACTGCCATGCGAGACGCGCGAAGCCCTAGTGTTCGCGCTGCTGGCCTGGTGGCATCACCGCAATCATCCCGGCAATGCGCCCTCAATCACTGGGGCTGATCGCAGCTGCGTTCTGGGGGTCCGCGCCGAACCGGCCTGAACCCTCTCAGCCGGGTCGATGCAACCGCAACCGCCTGGGAGCGCCCCGGAGTCGACGAGGCTGCTGCGCCTCCAGAGCTGAACGCAATCGCTCCGTGGATGTCGGAGCTGGCACCACAGAGGGACCCGCCTGCTCCAGCCTCTGAACCCCCTGCTGGATCAACACTTTGGCCATGTTGCTGACGGTTCGAGACTCCTGCTCAGCAAGAGCTGTGAGCCGCAGACAGAGGTCTTCGGGCAAAACCACCTGAATCCGGGGCGATTTCGGCTTCCCGCTGGATGAGGTTTGGCGGGTCGCCACGAACCGTGAGGCAGAGATACCTAAAAGTGTACTGAGATGCGCAAGGGTAGTATCCAGCACTATGATGCGGTCATCCATTCACTCCTTCCACGCGGCTCATCACCCCAGGACTGCACTTCAACGATTCCGCCAGGACTGCCATGCCACGCACAACCAGCCAGGCTCCCAGCACCCGCCAGTCAGCCCCGCGCAACAGAAGGGCTGGAGGCTCGCGTCGATCCCGCCGTGCCGCTGAAAACAGCGATGTACTGGTCTCGGCTGTGATTAGTTCCTATCTGCTCACACACCTGCACCATGTACTGCAGCGAGCTGAATACGCAGCTGTCCAGGAAGGAAGGGTGTCCCAGGCGGCCAACTATGCGCAGCTCCGCAAGGTTCTCTGCATGGATGCGCGCAGCATGGAGGATGCCTCCGCAGCGGGCCTCAAGGAAGCCGATCTCGACCAGGCCGCTTGACAGAGAACGTCCATGGGCGTGCAGGGCGGGCATGGATAGGGTTTAGGGAGATGGTGGTGCGCCATGAGCAACGCAGCAGAGCTCTACGCAAAAATTGAACAGGACCGGGATCTGACACGTGCCCTGTTCAGGCAGGCTCTTCAGAATCCTGACGGAGCCGTTCAGACCATCTGTCAGGTGGGAGAGCAGATGAACCTTTCAGTGACCCATGACGAGGTCAAAGCGTTCATCAACAGCCTGGATGACGAACTCAGCAAACAGTGGCTGGTCAAAGCGAGGGGCGGCCTCTGATCAGTTGGCTGGACTGGCTGGGTGAAGCTGGAACAGGCAGACGATCCCTGCTGCCACCACCCCCGGCCCAGCTGAAGAACAACCAGTAACTCACCAGAGCCAGCCCTGCGGCCACTACCAGGGCGGCGACCTGCTCCAGCCTTCGCATCAACGCAGCTTCTCTCTATGAGCACAGTCTGCCCACACCTCGACGCGAGATGATGGAGTTTCTCCGCGTCTTCGCCGGTGCTGCGACTCGAGCACGTCAGCAAGATCTATCCCACAGGGGAAGTGCTTCGGAACGTCACCTGGGAGATCAAACCAGGCGATCGCATTGGCCTTGTGGGTGTCAACGGCGCAGGCAAATCGACTCAGATGCGATTGATCGCGGGCCATGAAGAGCCGACCAGCGGATCGGTCGTTCGCCAGGGAGAACCACGCATCGCATTCCTGCAGCAGGAATTCGATGTCGACCCCAACCGCTCAGTGCGGCAGGAGCTCTTCCAGGCGTTTGGAGAAGCCGCCACGGTGCTGAACCGCCAGCGCGAAGTCGAGGAGGCAATGGGCTCTGACCAAGCAGCTGAAGATCCCGACCATCTCGATGAGTTGATCCACGAGCTGGGACAACTGCAAAACCGATTCGAAGCCCTGCATGGCTACGAACTGGATGCCCGCATCGACAAGCTGCTGCCCACCATCGGCTTCACGCCAGACAGTGCAGAGTGTCAGGTCGGGGACTATTCGGGTGGATGGCAGATGCGCATCGCCCTCGGCAAGATTCTTCTTCAGGAACCAGATCTACTGCTGCTCGATGAGCCGACCAACCACCTGGATGTGGAGACAATCCAGTGGCTTGAGGGCTACCTGCAGGAACAAACAGCAGCCCTGGTGGTCATCAGTCACGATCGAACTTTTCTCGATCGCGTCTGCAACCAGATCGTGGCCACCGAAAGGGGAATCTCCAGAAGTTATCTCGGCAATTACACCGCGCATCTGGAACAGAAGCAGCTGGAAAAGGAGGCGACTCAGGCGGCCTTCGACCGTCAGCAGAAGGAGATCGCCACCCAGCAGGCCTACATCGATCGATTCAGGGCCAGTGCTACCCGCAGTACCCAGGCCAAGAGCAGGGAAAAACAGCTCGACAAGGTGGAACTGGTGAACGCGCCGATCGAAAGCGTTGCCGGACCAAGTTTCCGGTTCCCGGATGCACCCCGATCCGGCGCCCAGGTCGCTCTGATGGAGAACCTCACCCACAGCTACGGAGACCAGATCCTCTTTCTCGGAGCGGAACTCGAGGTGGAGCGGGGGGATCGCATTGCCTTTGTCGGGCCGAATGGAGCGGGCAAATCCACGCTTCTGCGACTGATCATGGGGATGGAGTCGCCCGACGAGGGCTCGGCCCGCCTAGGCGAACACAACGTGAGCGCGCGTTATTTCGAACAAAATCAGGCAGAGGCTCTGGACCTGAGCAAAACCGTGATCGACACCATGTTTGAAGCGGTACCGGACTGGACGCAGACCCAGGTGCGCTCGCTGCTGGGCAGCTTCTGCTTCAGCAACGACACCGTCTTTAAAGAGGTGGGCAAGCTCAGCGGCGGCGAGAAGGCACGGCTTGCACTGGCCCTGATGCTGCTGACACCTTGCAATCTCCTGGTGTTAGACGAACCCACCAACCATCTCGACATCCCAGCCAAGCAAATGCTGGAAGAAGCCCTATGTGCCTACGAGGGAGCGGCACTGCTTGTGTCTCACGATCGGTATTTCATCTCCCGTGTCGCCAATCGCATCGTTGAGCTTCGGGATGGCGAACTGGTGCTGTATCGAGGGGACTACTCCTATTACGTTGACAAGAAAGCCGAGGAGAAAGAGGCCGCCGAAGCCGCCCTCCGACTGGCGCAACAGGACGCCAAGAGAAAAGCCAAACGCCAGAAGCAGAAAGAGCAAGATGCCAAACGTAAAAGCGCGGCTTGAGTCCAATCCAGCGGCACGCAAGACGAAACTTCACAAACTGTTAGGCAGGAAGACTTATTTCCCTTTACCCACTCTGAACGTGTGCATAGGCTGACATCACCGATCCCGGCACTCGATGAGAAACACTGAAACTCAGTCAGCCGGCATCCAAGACTTCAACCTGAGCAGTCCCAATTCAGCAGGCGACCATGAGCAGACATGGGATGCCGTCGAGACATATTTCGAGTGCATCACTACATGCTCCCTAGACGATGGTGAATGCATCACACGCTGCGTTGAGCAACTGAAGGATGCCGATGACGCCTGACCCAGATCAGGGCATCTTCAGAGCACGCATCTCAACGGGCCTCACAGTCACTGGCAGTTGCTTTCCCTGACGCTGCACGCTGAGGATCAGTGGCTGACCAACACCGCTGCGATCAATGGCTGTCACCACTTCAGCTGGATTACGCACGGCCTGGCCGGCCACTGACACGATGACATCGTTGACCTGAAGGCCTGCCAGAGCTCCAGGGCCACCAGGCATCACAGAGCGGACAACTGCTCCGGGTGGCACGGTCCCGCCAGGCATTGACGCAGGAATCGTCGACAGACCGATCCCCACCATGGGGTGACTGGCTCGTCCCTGGTTCACCAGTTGCAAGGCGATCGTTTTTGCCCTGTTGATCGGGATCGCGAATCCAAGGCCGGCGCCAGGACCCGAGCGCACCAATGTGTTGATCCCCACCACCTCACCGGCGGAATTCAGCAAAGGGCCACCGGAGTTCCCGGGGTTGATCGCCGCATCGGTCTGAATCAGATCCAGACGTTTGCCCTGGATTCCAAGCTGGGACACATTCCTGTTGAGGTTGCTCACGATTCCCAGGGTCACGGTGTTTTCAAGCCCGAAAGGATTGCCAACAGCAATGGCCCAGTCGCCAACGCGCAGTCGATCCGAATCGCCAAGCGGAGCGGTTGGCCAGAGGCCTCCTCCCTGGAGCTTCACAACCGCGAGATCGGTCACCGAGTCCTGACCGACCACCTGGCCGGACACGCGTCTGCCATCAGGCAATCCCACGATCACCCGATCCATGTTCTCAACGACATGGGCGTTGGTCAGCACCAGTCCCTGACCATCGAAAATCACACCACTGCCCTGACCACGTTCGACGCGAGCTCTGGGAGCCGCCGAACCCTGCAAGCCGAAGAATCGCTGAAAGAAGGGGTCGATCAGCAGTCCATCTGGCAACCCCGATCGACCGGCTGTTCGCACCGTTCGCTGCGTTTCCAGCGTGACCACTGCAGGACCGCTTTTCGCCACGGCCGCTGCCACAAAGGATTGAGCTGCCAGCCCCGCTGAAGCTAGAACCTGAGGTTCAGCCTGAGCACTCCGCTGATGCAAGACCAGTCCAACGGGAGCCACAAGCGACAGCCCCATCATTAAGGGCAGGACCCGGCGGCGGACACGCGTCACAGCTACAGGCTTCTTAACCGAAATAGTGGGTGCCACAGCCATGGAGAGGTCAGTGAGGAATGTGGAGAAACTGACCTTAATGAGGGCAATCCACTGCGGATAGGGGGGCTCTCCATTGATTCCATGACCAGATGCAACCAACAGTGCGCCATGAACGAGCACAACTGGGCGAGCAATAGCGATGATGGGAGGCAAGAGAGGGTGTGTCCCAGCTCGACAACCGCCGTCATCCCATGATCAGCAGTCTTTTCCCCCTGATTTACGGACTGGTCTTCCTAGCCTTGCTGTGGCAGGCCTTCCGGGTGATGGGACGAGGGTTCACCGCAGCGGTGCGTTCTCCAGGAACGACTGAAACCCCTTCAGACCGAACGGGCAAAGTCACCATTCACCCGGAACTGCTTGATGGTGATGGCCGATTGACCGAGGAGGACCTGCTCACCGTTCGATTCAGTGGTGAGGATGAGGCTGGTGAACCTGGTGTCCACCCCAATGAATAGGTTAGATAAGAAAGCTGAGCGGCAGCTCGACTCGGACTCGTAGGGGGAACCTCCTGTTGGATCAAAGAACACGGATCGTTGCCGCGGTGATCAAATCCGTGAAACTCCCCCCCCGCTTTCGACTTCGTCTGCTCAAGGAAGATCCTGTGCGTCTGGAACTCAGCCTGACGCCCGCCTACGGCAAGGATCCAATCCAGGTGGGGCTGGTGGAATCTCTCGATCTGGTCGCTCGACGCGACCGCGAAGGGCGAATCCCCAGGGACCTTCAGGGCACCTGGGACTGGACCGTCCGGCATGGCCAGGTCAGCACCGGAGGCTGGAACCCTTATTTGAAAGAAGCCCTGCAGACGATGTTCGAGACAGGACTGCCTGCGATCGTCTACGAGGAACTCACCGGAGAGGATTACCACCCGGTTGATGGGGCTCGTCACGTGCGCTGACCCCCTCAGGCGACTGGTGCGGTTTCTCTTCGGCAGCTCTTTGCGTGTAACGCCGTGCCGACAGATACAGCCAAGCCGGTCAACATCGGGCTAAGAGACTTTCGCCAGGCCTTTAAGGATTTTTTCATGGCCACGCTGAAACACCGCAGCGCACCGCTCATCCGCTTGCTCACTGCAATGGGTGCATTGACCAGCATTTTGCTGCTGGGGATACTCAATTTCGTCAGCTGACGCCGATCGTCGCCCTTGGGTTCCTTTCCCATTGATGGTCTTCTGCAAGAGCTCTGCGCTCGACTGCACAGCTCAGGAACGCTGATCCTTCAGGCACCTCCTGGAGCAGGCAAGACCACCCGGGTTCCTCTGGCATTGATGGGGGAACTGGTCCAGGCTCCGCGAGCTGAGGGCCGCATCCTGCTCATTGAGCCACGACGACTGGCGGCCAAAGCGGCTGCGACACGACTGGCTGAGTCCATCGGCGAACCTGTGGGCAAGCGGGTGGGGTACTCAGTCCGCAACGAACAGAAACGCTCAGACGCCACGACCATCGAAGCCATCACTGACGGGCTGTTCCTGCGGCGTCTTCAGTCACAGCCAGAGCTGCCTGGGGTGGGAGTTGTGATCTTCGATGAATTCCACGAGCGCCGCCGTGACAGTGACGTTGCCCTTGCACTGCTGCGAGAAGCCAGACGCTTGCTGAGGCCGGATCTGAAGCTGCTGCTGATGTCAGCGACCCTCCAGCTCGAGACGCTGAGCGCTCAGTTCGATGCTGCTGACACGCTCACCAGTCAGGGACAAGCGTTCCCGGTGGAGACACGCCACAGCCCGCCTCGCAACACAGAGCAGCTTGAAACGCATGTGCTGAGGGCGCTCGAGGAGGAATTGTTCGAGCTCGAACAGGGGCGTCACAAGGGAGAAACTCCCCCCGGGGTGCTCGTCTTTCTCCCCGGTGTGCGTGAGATCGAACGGTGCCGGCAGAAGCTCATTGGAGTGCAGCATCTGCAGAACTGGCAGGTGCTGACACTGCATGGCCAGCTCTCCCTCAAACTTCAGACCGAAATCCTCAGACCCTGCGACCAGCGCTGGCAGGGACGCATTGTCCTGTCGACATCAATCGCGGAAAGCTCTCTCACCCTGGATGGCATACGCCTGGTGGTGGATGCGGGCTTGAATCGCCACACGCGTTTTGATCCGGGCACCGGCATGGAGGGGTTGGTGACCGTGCCAGCCAGCGTTGCCAGCGCGGATCAGAGGCGGGGACGAGCCGGTCGTCAGGGACCCGGACGCTGCGTGCGCCTGTGGTCAGCGGCTGACGAGCAACGCCGACCAGCCCAAGACCCTCCGGAACTGCAACGGGCCGATCCACAACCCACCGTTCTTGACCTGGCTCAGTGGGGTGCTGGTCTGGGAGAAGATCTCGACTGGCTGGAGCCCCCCCCCAAACCACTATTCCAGGAAGGGCAGCAACAGCTGAAGCAGCTGAAACTGCTGACGGATCAGGGGCAGATCACAGCTATTGGCCAGCAAGTGGCAGCGTTCGGCATGCACCCACGGCTGGGGCTGATGTTGATCCAAGCGAAGCGTTGGAGACTTGAAGCACTGGCCTGCGATCTGGCTGCACTACTGAGTGAACGGGATCTCCTCGGAAGCCGGGATTTCGGGTGTGACATCGGCCATCGTCTTCAGCGGCTGAGAGACACAGCGCGCTCCAATCGACACGACGACCTTGGCGGCATGCGCCAGCAGAGCCGGCAGTGGCAAAGACAACTCCATGGGATCAATCCGCCAGAGGCGCAATTGCCCTTGAACGAGCCAGAGGACCTCGCTGTCGCACGGCTAATCGCAACGGCTTTCCCCGAGTGGCTCGCCCTGGCTCGACCAGGACGACCAGGAGCATTCCTGCTGCGTCAGGGACGTGGTGCCCAACTGCCGACATCAGACCCCCTGTGCAGCGCTGAGGCCCTGGCCATCGCTGGGCTTGACCTCAAGGAGCGCAATGCACGCATTCGCCTGGCGGTACCCATCAGCCGGCGCTACCTCGAAGACATCGCCTCTGAACAGGGGGAGTGGCATGAACACGTCGCGTGGAACGACAAACAGCAGGGACTCCGCGCCGAGCGAGTGCTGAGCCTTGGCGCAATCGAATTGCAGCGCCAGCAACTACCCCGCCCCTCGGCCGATCTGGTGAGCCATGCGTTGCTGCAGCGCCTTCGCGACCATGGTCTCAAGCCTCTCCCTTGGAATGAACGCTGCGAGCAGCTGCGTCGGCGCCTTCAGATTGCCCACAGCCACCTGGGTGCCCCATGGCCCAATCGCACACTCCAAGAACTGCAGAGAGCACCTGAGCTCTGGATCAAAGAGGCCAGCCTGAGCTGCAGCAGCTGGCAAAACCTGAACAGCGACGACCTGATCGAAGCGTTGTGGAGTGATCTCACCTGGGCACAGCGACGGGAACTGGACACCTTGCTTCCCGAGCGACTGAGGATTCCCAGCGGCAGAGACGCCAGAGTGACTTACGGAGATGACGACGCCGTGCTGTCGGTGAAGCTGCAAGAGATGTTCGGCAGCCGACAGGGACCGATCCTTCTGAACGGGGCATTGCCAGTGACCCTTGAACTGCTGTCCCCAGCTGGCCGTCCTTTGCAGCGCACCAAGGACCTTGCAGGCTTCTGGGCCGGCAGCTACGACGACGTGCGTCGTGAGATGCGCGGCCGATACCCGAAACACCCGTGGCCGGAATCACCGATGACAGCTGCTCCAACTAGCAAGTCGAAGAAGTGGTCATAATGTCGCATTCACGACAGGCAACAAAACTCCATTGTTTGTTACATTGGTGGAAGTTACGGATTACGACCCATGTCTGACAACGCTTCCCGCTTCGGCTTCGTCAACTTTGCTGAAACCTGGAATGGCCGCCTAGCCATGATGGGCTTCGTCATCGGCCTGGGTACCGAGCTGCTCACCGGCCAGGGCATCCTGTCCCAGATCGGCCTCGGCTGATCGCGAGATCACGCACTGAGAGCGATAAGCACTCCAAAACCCTGTTGGCCTGCCGATGGGGTTTTTCAATGTCTGCCGTCACTGCGAGAAAGTATGCAGAGTTGTTCTCTGCCCGTGCCCCGTTTCTTCGCCGGCAATCGCCGCGATGGTGCCAGGTTGCTGAGCAGTGCACTGGTGTTTCTGTCGATCGGGCTGACCCAGCTGGACCACCAATGGGGCCGCATCCTCAGTGTGATCGCTGGTGCTATCTGCATCTACTGGGGTTTCGCCTATCGACGCCTTGATCGCTAACGCCATCCCCAGCTACTCCGTCAAGGAGCTGAACAGCGCAGTCGGCTCACTGCTCGATCGTGGTTTCGCCCCCCGTTTTCTGGTCCAGGGCAGTGCATCACGCCCCCAGGTCAAAAAGGGACACCTCTGGATGAACCTCACCGATGGGGAGGCCACCATCACGGTGGTCTGCTGGGCCTCACGGTTGAGCCAACTTGATTACGTGCCGGCGGACGGAGACGGCATCACGGTGGTGGGAAAGCTGAATTTCTGGGCGGCACGAGCCAGTCTTGCCGTACAGGCGATCGACATCCGCCCGAGTCTCTCCACCGTTGAGCGACGCTTTGAAGCTGTCAAAGCATTGCTGGCATCAGAAGGGCTAATTGATCCTGCAGCACGAAGACATCTGCCGTTAGTCCCAACTCGGATTGCGCTGTTAACGAGCGTGCCCAGTTCAGCCTTGGCGGACATGCTGAGAACGGCCAGAGAGCGATGGCCACTGGCCGAGCTGCTTGTTGTTCCAATCCCAGTTCAGGGCTCCGTCGCTCCACAAATCTGCGCAGCACTGGAGCAACTCAACCAGGCCCAACCCCAGTTGAAACTGGATGCTCTGGTTCTGGCCAGAGGAGGAGGGAGCCGAGAGGATCTCATGGTGTTCGACAACGAACAGGTCTGTCGTGCCATTGCCGCTTTCTGTTGTCCGGTCGTGACAGGTCTAGGGCACGAAGACGACCTCACCGTGGCCGATCTGGTGGCGGATCACCGGGCAGCCACCCCGACCGCGGCGATCGTCAGCCTCGTTCCGAGTCGAGACTCAGCCTTGCAAACAGTCCGGCAGCAACGTTTGCAGTTGGTTCAGCAGCAACAGTGGCGCTTCAAACGAGAACGAGAGCGGCTGCAGCAGAGGCATCAACTGCTGCAAAGTGTTCATCCACAAACTGTGCTGCAGCGCAGCCGTCTGCAGTTGCATCAACGCCAACAACTGCTTAAGGCCCTCTCACCAGATCGCTGGTTGAGCCGAGGTTTTGCCAAGGTGATGCAGCTAAACGGCACAGTCCTGGAGTCGGTGAGTGAAGCCAAGCCCAATGACGATCTGGTAATTCAGCTTCGAGACGGGCAGATCGGCGTCACTGTCCAATCTGTTCAGGCCAACATTGGATCCCCCTGACCAAGACAAAACCCTCTGATTTGAAGCCAACGCCCACTTCTCTCCATGCCGAAAAAATCCCAAACGGTCAAGAACGATCCACAGGCGACTTGGCGCAAGGAAGCTGAAGCACTGAACTATGAGGAGGCGCTTCAGGCTCTTGACCTGCTCTTGGCCAGCCTTCAGGATGAATCTCTACCGTTATCCGAACTTCAGAGCAGTTATCAACGAGCAGAAATTTATCTGAATCGATGTGAACAACTGCTCAACGAAACAGAACAGAATGTTCTGCAACTCGATCCCGAAACATTGACCACTGAGACCCTTGAGCAGCGGAATGATGCGTAGCGTTCTGATCTGGAGCTATCTGTTTCTGGCCGTGCTTGGTGCCGTGCTGCCCTGGCAGGCCAATCTGGAATTCATGCAGATGGGAACGGGCTCAGGCTTCGATCTCAGTGGCTTCATCAGGGATGCCAATCTGACTGCAGCGTCACGATCCCTCAGCCGCGATCTGATCATCGGCGCCACGGCATTCACCATCTGGATCGCCATTGAAGGGCGCCGTTTGCAGGTCAAACGCTGGTGGGTCTCCTTGCTGCTCTGCGTCACCGTGTCGTTTGCCTGCGGAGGACCCTTCTTTCTGCATTTGCGTGAACGCCGTCTTGTGGAGCTTGAGAAAGAAAATCAACTAATCGATCCAAAGACTAAGTGACCAGCCCAATCAGATCAGCCTCAGCTTTCTACATCTTCCGCAGTCACATCAATCGTGACGGAACTGGCAGGAGTTGAATCAACTTCAACCTGCGAGTTAGAAACCCTGGGGGTATCAGCATTTGAGAAAGCAGACCCACAAACAGCACAGATTGGGGTTGCTTGCAACGATGCCGAACCGCAGTTGGGACAGACCTGCATTCGGCTTCGCAACACCTTCCATCCAATCCAACCCACACCCCCGAGGATCACAGGGAGTGCCAGCAGTACCAAAGCCACTCCGCCAATCACGTCGATCAATGCTCTGCCGAGAGGCGTCGGCAGTAACAACAAGAGGGCCCCGAGCCAGACCAGAGGAGGCAGTCGACCCATATCAACCGAGACCCGTTAAATGAAGGATCCTTATGATGTCTGATCTAGGTCAGTCTGGAACGACGGGAAAGCAGGGATCACCGCCCTTCTTCATACGCATATTGGCCAACTCCACACTCCAACACTGTCCGAAATAAATCACAACGCCAACAATCCAGATCCACAATGTCAACACAAGGACTCCACCGATAACTCCATAAGCCTGAAATCGAGACCCCAATGAAAAAACACTTCGACTGACAGCAAGATTGAGGATTGTCAGCAAAAAACCGATCAGCAAAGAGCCTGGAATCAATGGCAGAAAAGGAACTTTTCGACTTGGAAGCAAGAATTGCAACAACAAAGCCATGCCCGAAAAACCCATAAAAGGAATCAACAAGCGACCAAACTGAAGCACAGGCAGATCAGGGATAATGTCATTTAGCCAGGGCAAGGAGCGAGCCAGTTCATCAACAAACGCCGAAGGTGCCATTCGAAGATTGACACTGATTTGATCGACAACGATGAGAAGGCCTATCAAAATCACAACGAAAAAGGCTTCGACTCTCACCCGCACAAAGCGATAAGCCTGAGCACCAAGCGGCAATGCATCGGGCAATGGCTGCAACACATCACGCCATAAACGGTCAGCCCCACGCTGCAATGTCAAATAAACATTGCCAGCAGTGACCAACAAAACAGCTGCACCGAGGAGGCCAGCACCAAACCCCTGAGAAACAAGCTGCTCAAGAGTCTGACGAATGATCTCAATCGCAGGAGGCGGCAGTACACCGCTGACGTAGATCAGAATTTGATCATCAAGGTTCGGCTGCCGTCCCAGAAGCCAGGACGCCAAAGACAATGAAATCAGCAGAATCGGGAAGATTGACTGAAGGGTGTAGTAAGCAAAAGCGGCACTGAGATCAACACAGTCAAAAGACGCCCAACGCAGACAAGCCCTCCAAAGAGAGCGGCAAATTTGACGAA
>QCTJ01000035.1 GCA_003211205.1 Synechococcus sp. AG-673-F03 | reverse complement strand
AACGATTGAGCGCTGTGAGCACAACCGTGGCGGAAATTTCATCGGGATCGATGAAATTCAGCGCCTTGCTCATCGCTAGAAACACTTCATCGTTCACCCGTTCAGGAATGTTGTGGACCTTCAGCCACTCGGTCCAGGAATACTTGTCGCACTCCTCGACATATCCCTGACCCCGGAGCATCGCAGGCACAAGGCCCAGGCCGAAGCTGATTTTTTCAGGCCAGCTCAGCATGTCGTTGTTTCCCAGGATCGCGGCCACACCATTCACAGGGGCAGGCAGATCAGGAAAATCAAAGCGGCTGTATGTGCCTGGTTCCTCCTGCTGATTGAAGATCATCGAGTGGCTCTTCCACTGCAACCGGTCTTCGATGTTCAACTCCTTGAAGATCTGAAGCATGTTCGGGTAGGCCCCGAAAAAGATGTGGAGCCCGGTCTCGTACCAGTCACCGTCCTCGTCTTTCCAGGCTGCAACCTTGCCACCGAGCACGTCGCGAGCCTCGACCACGACGGGCGTATGACCAGCATCGGCCAGATACTTTGCGCAGGAAAGACCTGCCAGACCGGCCCCCGCGATGGCGACACGCATGCTTCTGAACACAAGTTGAAAACAACCTTAAAAGGAGAGGTCTCCTCTCCGCTTCCTAAAGTCACTTGAAATACGCCTGCGCGGTGTTCACATCGCTCCGCTTGATTCATGGCCGAGACCCTGCTGAAGAGCACCACCCGTCACGTACGCCTGTTCACGGCGCGGGTCGAGAATGGTGATCTGGTCGCCGACCCGAGTCAACTCACCCTCGACTTGGATCCCGACAACGAATTCGTCTGGTCTGACAGCACCGTCGAAACTGTCCAGCAACGCTTCCGCGAACTGGTCAAGAGCCATGACGGTCAAGCTCTGAATGATTACAACCTGCGCCGAATCGGCACGGAACTTGAAGGATGCATCCGCGAGCTGTTGCAGGCCGGAAAGCTGAGTTACAACCCCGACTGCCGCGTCCTCAACTATTCGATGGGTCTTCCCAGAACGCCTGAACTGCTGTGAGTCGATCCCCCTACGACCGTTCCGGTGCCGGCTACGACCGGAGAAGCGGTGACCGGCGCCGTGATGAGCCGCGCAGGGATGTCCGTCGAGATGGCCAAGGCTACGGAGGGCCACCACCTCCGAAGAATGGTGGCAACGGCATGAGCTTGAACACAGCCACGATTGCTGTGCTGGCGGGGGTTCTGATTGTGGGAATCGGCATTGGCAGTGCCGTCACAAGCACCACTCAGGGCGACCAGGGCAACATCGCCAGCTCACAACAGCTGGACATGGCAGTTCCAGACCCAGAGTTCTGCAGGCAGTGGGGTGCCAGTGCCTTTGTGATGGATATCGAGATGTACACGACGCTGAATCCATCCAGCAGTTTTGTCACTCAGCCGACCCTGCAGCCTGGATGTGTGATTCGAAGAGAGAACTGGGCGGTGCTGCGCAAGGAAGGGGCCATCACCTCAGCGCAGGAGAGGGAATGCAAACAGCGCATGAACACCTTCGCCTACATCGGCTCAGTTCGTGACAAGCCTGTTGTGCGTTGCGTTTACCAGACCGACATCACTCAGAACAAGTTCCTGACCCGAGGCGTGGCGGATGACACCGTCGGAATCACTCCGGAAGCCGATCAGTTCTGATCGATCTCCCCGGCTTGTTCAGAGCTGATCTCCTGAGCCACTGCGGCAGCCCTTCCCTGACGCAAGGGACTGTCAGCACTGGCAAAGACCGGCAACACATCTCGGCGGAAGGCTTCGGCTGCGCGGGAGCAATAGCGGGATGGGTTCGTGATCAACTTGAGTTGACGACGCACCTGCAGGTCCACGACGATTGGGCGTAACAAGGTCCCGGCAGTGAGCTCCCGCTCGATCGAGACCACTGGCAGGAAAGCAGCGCCCAGGCCTGCCTGAACGGCATTTTTGATCGCTTCGAATGAGTTCAGTTCCATCTCGATCCGGAGCCGCTGGACATCCAATCCGGAGCGGCCGAGCAACTGATCAACCATCTTGCGAGTGGTCGACTGCGCATCCAGGCTGACAAAACCAAGCCGATAAAGGTCGTCTTTGCTGAGCTCCACCAGACGCGCGAGGGGGTGCTTCACAGGCAGCACCAGAGCCAACTCGTCACTGGCATAGGGGACTACCTGCAGCAGTTCATTCAGTTCGGCTGGCAGTTCACCACCGATGATCGCCAGATCGATCTGTCCGTTGGCGACACTCCAGCCGGTGCGCCGGGTGCTGTGCACATGCAACTGCACGGCCACATCCGGGAATTTTTGGCGGAACAAACCGATCATGCGAGGCATGAGATAGGTCCCGGTGGTCTGACTAGCACCAACCAGCAAAGAGCCCCCCTTGAGGTCGTGAAGATCATCCAGCGCCCTGCACGCCTCATGACACTGACTGAGAATTCGATCGCAGTAGCTGAGCAGGAGGTGGCCCGCTTCTGTGAGCTGAGCCTTGCGACCACCACGGTCGAACAGGGCAACCTCCAGCTGCTTCTCCAGATTCTGAATCTGCAGGCTCACCGCCGGCTGGGTCACATAAAGACTGTCGGCTGCCTTTTTGAAACTGCCCTCACTGACGATGGCCCGCAGGATGCGCAGCTGATCCAGGGTGAAGGGCAGATCGGCCATGGAAAGCTGCCCGAAGAACAGCAGAAGCCCAAAAACTGTAGGGGTACCTTTCCCTGCCGAACGCCAGAATCACGGCTCTCGCAGCATCTCGTTGGCTGACGCAACAGCAGGCATCCATCACAGCAGCCTGGTGATGCTGGGGTTGCTCGTTGTTTTCGCAGTGATTCACAGCGGTGGCGCAGCCTTGCGAACACGGGCTGAGGCCAAAATCGGCGCGCGAGCCTGGCGGCTGGTGTTTGCAGCACTGAGCATTCCCTCAGCCGTTGTGGTGATCGCATACTTCCTGGCTCACCGCTATGACGGCATCCGGATCTGGAATCTTCAGGGTGTGCCCGGGATGGTGCCTTCCATCTGGGTGGTGACGGCGATCAGTTTCCTGTTCCTCTACCCAGCCACTTACAACCTGCTGGAGATCCCCGCGCTGCTTAAGCCTCAGGTGCGTCTCTATGCCACAGGAATCATCCGGATCAGCCGACATCCTCAGGCTGTCGGTCAGATTCTCTGGTGCATGAGCCATGCACTCTGGATTGGCAGCAGCTTCATGTTGGTGACATGTGCAGGTCTGATTGCGCATCATCTTTTTGCCGTCTGGCATGGCGACCGACGACTCAAAGCCCGCTTCGGAGCAGCTTTCGACAGTCTTCAGGCCGAAACATCCGTGGTTCCGTTCGCCGCAGTGATCGATGGGCGCCAACAGCTGGTGTTCAGCGAGCTGGTCCGACCGGCCCAGCTGGGCATCGCCATCGCAGTCGGGGTGTTCTGGTGGGCGCACCGCTACATCCCCAGAGGGGGCATGGCCTTTCTCCACTCGCGTCTCGGAGAATTGTTGAACTGAGCTGCCTACACTCGCTACAAGCTGTTTTGTCTGGATGCCCTCGGCTGCCGACTCCGCCTGGTTGATTCCAGTGCTGCCCTTGTTCGGGGCCCTAATCACTGGTCTGGGTCTGATCAGCTTCAACCGCACAATCAACCGATTGCGAAAACCGGTGGCCCTGCTGCTGATCAGCTGCATCGGTGCTGCCGCAGTGATCAGTTATGCGGTGCTCCTGGAGCAACTTGGAGGCGCACCACCGGTTGAACACCTGTTCGTTTGGGCAAGTGCGGGGGATTTCATCCTGCCGATGGGCTATGTGGTCGACCCTCTTGCCGCAGTGATGCTGGCTCTGGTCACCACTGTGGCCTTGCTGGTGATGATCTACTCACACGGCTACATGGCGCACGACAAGAGCTACGTGCGCTTTTTCACGTACCTGGCCATCTTCAGCAGTTCGATGCTTGGACTGGTGGTGAGCCCCAACCTGCTCGAGATCTATGTGTTCTGGGAGTTGGTGGGCATGTCGTCCTATCTGCTGGTGGGCTTCTGGTACGACCGAGACGGCGCAGCACATGCAGCTCAGAAGGCTTTTGTCGTTAACAGGGTTGGTGACTTCGGCCTCTTGCTCGGCATCCTCGGTCTGTTCTGGGCCACAGGCAGTTTCGACTTCCAGGGAATTGCCGACGGGCTCTCAGCAGGAGTATCCAGCGGCATCGTGCCGGGCTGGGCTGCTCTCCTTCTCTGTCTGTTTGTGTTCATGGGTCCGATGGCGAAATCGGCCCAGTTCCCTCTTCACGTCTGGCTTCCGGATGCGATGGAAGGGCCAACTCCGATCTCGGCACTGATCCATGCCGCCACGATGGTGGCTGCCGGCGTGTTCTTGGTGGCACGTCTCGAACCGCTTTACAGCCAGTTCCCGAGCGTTGGGGTGTTCATCGCCGTCACCGGAACAATCACCTGCTTTCTGGGGGCCTCGATCGCACTCACCCAGATGGACCTCAAAAAGGGACTGGCCTACAGCACCGTGTCCCAACTGGGTTACATGATGCTGGCCATGGGCTGTGGAGCACCCGTTGCCGGCATGTTTCACCTGGTGACTCATGCCTTCTTCAAGGCGATGCTCTTCCTGGGGTCGGGATCAGTGATTCACGCCATGGAGGATGTGGTGGGACATGAACCTGTGCTCGCCCAGGACATGCGGCTGATGGGCGGTCTACGCAAAAAGATGCCGATTACAGCGATCACCTTCCTGATCGGCTGCATCGCCATCAGTGGCATTCCTCCGCTGGCAGGTTTCTGGAGCAAAGACGAAATTCTTGGCCAGGCCTTTGGCACATTCCCCATCCTCTGGGTGGTGGGCTTTCTCACTGCCGGCATGACCGCGTTTTACATGTTCAGGCTCTACTTCCTCACCTTCGAGGGAGACTTTCGCGGCAACGATGAGGCCGTGCAGGCTCAGCTGATGGCTGCCGCAGGCAAGTCTGTGGATGAAGAACATGCCCACCATGCGGGCAGCCTGCATGAATCGCCATGGCCGATGACCCTGCCACTGGTGGTGCTAGCAGTCCCATCCGTCCTGATCGGTCTGCTTGGGACTCCCTGGAACAGCCGCTTTGCCGGACTTCTTGACCCCGAAGAAGCCCTTGAGATGGCGGAGCATTTCAGTTGGGGGGAATTCCTGCCTCTGGCAGGAGCCTCCGTTGCCATCTCCGTGACCGGAATCTGCGTGGCTGTGCTCGCCTATGCCCTACGTCGAATCGATCTAGGTGAGCTGGTAGCCGCTCGTTTCCCAGCTGTGAATGCCTTTCTTGCCAACAAGTGGTATCTGGATGACATCAACGACAAGCTGTTCGTCCGCACCAGCCGCAAGATTGCCCGAGAGGTGCTGGAAGTCGACGCCAAGGTGGTTGATGGGGTCGTCAACCTCACTGGCCTACTCACACTGGGCAGCGGAGAAGGTCTCAAATACTTCGAAACCGGCCGCGCCCAGTTCTATGCCCTGATCGTGTTCGGCGGTGTCATTGGACTGGTGGTGCTCTTTGGTGTCCTTGGTGGCCCGATTAATTGACCTCATTAAGTTCACAGTGCCTCATTCATCATCGACTCAAGATCGAGGCTGGATCATGCCTCCTTCACTCTGAGCCTCCCTCTGGAAGCGGCAACGCAAGGAAAAAGATTCAATCCGTTCGGTGTCCTGGTCAAGACTTCCTTCCGTTTCTGATCTGAAGTCTGCAGATCTCGATTCATTATTCGAGCACTTGAAGCTTCCTCAAAGAGGGGGCTTTTTTTATTGATAGGCAGAATCGTTCTTGGCCTCTGCAGACAAAGGCCTTGTCCTACTAAATCCAGCAAGGGCTCCAGGCTGGAGCTGCACGGAAATGGAGATGAATGCACCGACCATGTCATCAACCTCACACGTTGTGGTGGATGAAATGGTCAACGTTTTCCTGATCTTCAGGGTTCTGGAGAGATCTGATCAGCAGATCAGCACATCACTCCGGCTTATGTGTGTCAACGCCTATCGACTCAGTGCCAGCTCAGCCAGGATTTCTACACTCCGAGCAGTGGTGAAAGGCCTTTTCGTTGCTGGAGTTTGCAGTCAGTGCTCCCTTTGACCCTGCAGCGGATATCGCAGCAGGAATCATTCCAGCTCAGTTCCCCTGGCTGAGTCTTTCCATCCTTTTCCCGATCGTTGGCGCGTTGATCGTCCCCTTCATCCCTGATCAGGGAGAAGGACGACAAGTCCGCTGGTTCGCTCTGGGCATCGCGCTAGTCACCTTTCTGATCACGGTGGGTGCCTATCTGAGCGGTTATGACCCCAGTTTCAGTGGCCTGCAGCTCTCCGAACGGGTCAGCTGGCTGCCAGATCTGGGACTGACATGGGCCGTTGGGGCCGATGGGTTGTCCATGCCTCTCATCCTGCTCACCAGCTTCATCACCGCGCTGGCGGTCCTGGCCGCCTGGCCGGTCACCTTCAAACCGAAGCTCTTCTTCTTTCTGATTCTGGCCATGGATGGCGGCCAGATTGCAGTCTTCGCAGTGCAGGACATGCTGTTGTTTTTCCTGGCCTGGGAACTGGAACTGCTGCCTGTTTATCTGTTGCTTGCCATCTGGGGGGGCAAGAGGCGTCAGTACGCCGCCACCAAGTTCATCCTCTATACGGCAGGCAGTTCGCTGTTCATCCTGCTTGCGGCTCTGGCCATGGGCTTTATGGGAGGCGGTACGCCCAACTTTGAGTACACCGTGCTGGCACAGAAGGGCTTCAGCACAGGATTTCAGCTGCTGTGTTACGCCGGTCTGCTGATCGCCTTCGGAGTCAAATTACCGATCGTTCCGCTGCACACCTGGCTTCCGGATGCTCACGGTGAAGCGACAGCTCCAGTGCACATGCTGCTGGCGGGCATCCTGCTGAAAATGGGCGGCTATGCCCTAATGCGCTTCAACGCCGAAATGCTGCCTGAAGCGCATGCCCAGTTCGCGCCACTTCTGGTCGTGCTGGGTGTTGTCAACATCATTTACGCAGCACTCACCTCCTTCGCTCAGCGCAACCTCAAACGAAAAATTGCTTACAGCTCAATCAGCCATATGGGGTTTGTGCTGATTGGCATCGGCAGTTTCAGCGCTCTAGGAACGAGTGGCGCGATGTTGCAGATGATCAGCCATGGCCTGATCGGGGCCAGCCTGTTTTTCCTGGTGGGTGCCACCTATGACCGGACCCACACCCTGCAGCTCGATGAGATGGGTGGCGTGGGCCAGAAGATGCGGGTCATGTTTGCTCTGTGGACCGTCTGCTGCCTAGCATCCCTCGCACTCCCTGGCATGAGTGGATTTGTCAGTGAATTGATGGTGTTCACAGGCTTCGCAACGGACGAGGCCTACACACTCAGCTTCAGGATCGTGATCGACGGACTCGCCGCAATCGGTGTAATCCTGACGCCGATCTATCTGCTCTCAATGTTGAGAGAAATTTTCTTTGGCAAGGAAAACGCTCAGCTCACCACCAACACCAACCTGGTGGATGCGGAGCCCCGCGAGATTTACATCATCGGCTGCCTGCTGGTGCCGATCATCGGGATCGGTCTCTATCCGCGACTGATGACGGACAGCTACCGCACAGCGATCGAAGCACTGGTTGACCGAGATGTGGCCGCTATGGAGGTGATCAGCCGACCGACAGCTCCTTTAATTCGTAGTAGCAGCCTGGCGCCAGCCATGCTCAAAGCACCCCAGCTGATTTCTGGCAACGGATCCTGATGATTAACGCTGCAAGGGGCTGGCCCGGTCGATCCATCACCGGTATTTTTCCTGAAGACGGCCACAGGCTGAGATGAATGCCGGGCTAAATCAGAGAGCCGATGCCGGTGCAAGGCTCGCGATTCGCCTGCTTCAGGACGCAGCTCAGCAGGGCGATCTTGATCCGTGGGATGTGGATGTCATCGCTGTGGTCGATGGCTTTCTGGATCAGCTGAAACAACGGATCGAAGTTCCCCGCCAGGTTGAGGAAGCGTTGAAGCGACGCGGCGGAAGCTATGAACGTGACCTAGCCGACAGCAGTGAGGCCTTCCTGGCAGCGTCAGTGCTGGTGGGCCTCAAAGCGGAAGTGCTTGAAGCCAGCACGTTTCCTCCACAACCAGAGGTTGAGGAGATGTTTGAGGCGTATTTTGCTGACCAGGGATGGCTGGATCCAAGCTTCGACATCCCTCGCCACCCCGAGCGGCACCTGCAACGCCGACCGGTTGCTCCACCTCCGCTGCGGCGCCCGGTCACGCTGGGGGAACTGATCGAACAACTGGAATCGATTGCAGAGCAGCTCGAATCAGACGAACTGGAGATGCGCCGACGCCAGCGTCAGAAGCGCTACTCCAATAAGGAGGCGATCGCTCAGGTGGCGGCCCTCGCTCACCGAGAGAAACTACCGGAAACCACAGCAGCAATGGGCGTCTTCCTGAACGGCTGGGAAGCAGCCCTGCAATGGGTCAATTTCGAACACCTGGTGACTCAGTGGAACGACATTGCCGATGAAGACCTGGACAAGGACCGCGTAGGTGTGTTCTGGGCACTTCTGTTCCTGTCTTCACAAGGCCAGGTTGAGCTGGAGCAGATGGACTCGCTACATGGTCCGATCCGACTCAAACGGCTGCTTGCTCCAGGCACCATGGCCCAGATGCCCCTGACCAGCCTGGACGTGCCAGCTGTCATGCCGGCCGAGGGGGCCGTGGCCGCCTAACCACACCCTTATGTTGGCGTATCCGTTGTAAGCCTGTAACGCCGATGAAGGCGATGATCCTGGCCGCGGGCAAGGGAACAAGGGTTCAGCCGATCACACATGTGATCCCCAAACCGATGATTCCAATCCTGCAGAAGCCAGTGATGGAATTCCTGCTGGAACTGCTCAAGGAGCATGGTTTCGCAGAGGTGATGGTCAATGTGTCCCACCTGGCCGAGGAGATCGAGAACTACTTCCGAGATGGCCAGCGATTTGGTGTGGAAATCGCTTACAGCTTCGAAGGCCGTATCGAAGATGGCGAACTGATCGGTGACGCTCTGGGCTCCGCTGGCGGACTGAAGAAAATCCAGGATTTCCAGACGTTCTTCGACGACACCTTTGTGGTGTTGTGTGGCGATGCACTCATCGACCTTGATCTCACCGAAGCGGTGAGACGTCACCGGGAGAAGGGTGCGCTCGCCAGCCTGATCACCAAACGTGTTCCGAAGGAACAGGTAAGCAGCTATGGCGTTGTCGTGAGTGATGCCGAGGGACGCATTCAGGCGTTCCAGGAAAAGCCGAAGGTGGACGAAGCCCTGAGCGACACCATCAACACAGGCATCTATCTCTTCGAACCAGAGATTTTTGAACACATCCCCTCGGGTGAGTCCTTCGACATCGGCTCGGATCTCTTCCCCAGGCTTGTGGAGGTCGGTGCACCGTTTTATGCCTTACCCATGGAGTTCGAATGGGTCGACATCGGCAAAGTTCCCGATTACTGGCGGGCGATCCGAAGTGTGCTTCAGGGTGATGTTCGCCAGGTGGGCATTCCAGGAAAAGAGGTTCGTCCTGGGGTCTATACCGGCCTGAATGTGGCGGCCAACTGGGATCGGATCGACGTTCAGGGCCCCGTCTATGTAGGTGGCATGACCAAGATCGAAGACGGAGCAACGCTGATCGGCCCCACGATGATCGGGCCCAGCTGCCACATCTGCGAAGGAGCCACAATCGATAATTCGATCATCTTCGACTACTCACGCATCGGCGCAGGCGTCCAGCTCGTCGAAAAACTGGTGTTCGGCCGTTACTGCGTTGGCAAAAATGGAGACCATTTCGATCTTCAGGAAGCTGCCCTCGACTGGTTGATCACCGATGCCCGACGCCAGGATCTGGTTGAGCCCTCCCCTCAGCAGAAAGCGATGGCCGAACTGCTCGGAACTGATCTCACGACTGCTGCGAGCTGATCCCAGCTCGCTCCAGCACCTCAGGAATCCGCTCTTCCGCTCTCACGGCCATCACGTGAACGCCCTGAGCAATCCCGGCAAATTGCCGGACCTGCTCAGCCGCGATGGCGATGCCTTCAGCCGCAGGATCCGAGGCGGCATCGAGTCGGGCGATCAGGCTGTCTGGAATGTTGGCTCCAGGGACCTTCTGATTGATGAAGCTGGCATTCCTAGCTGACTTGAGCAGAAACACCCCTGCCAGAACAGGCAGCTCCATCGGAGCAGCCATGTCTCGGCAGAAACGCTCCAGCACCTGCGGATCCATCACCATCTGGGTCTGAACGAAGCGAGCACCTGCTTCGCGTTTACGCTCCAGCCTGCGCTTGAGCCCCGACCAGCTGGCACAGTGCGGATCAGCGGCAGCCCCTGCAAATAAGGCTGTGGGGCCATCGGGCAGGCTCTCCTTCACAGGGTCCTCACCCCGGTTGAAAGCGCTCACTTGCTGCAGCAGGCGCACCGACTCCAGTTCATGCACCGGGCGAACGGAGGGTTGATCACCAGCCTTCACTGAATCCCCAGTGAGACACAGCAAATTACGGATACCGAGCGCATGGGCACCGAGCAGATCCGCCTGAATCCCAATGCGATTGCGATCACGCCCTGCCATTTGCAGCACAGGCTCAAGCCCAGCGTCCAACAGCAAGCGGCACACCGCAAGACTGCTCATGCGCATCACAGCGCGGCTGCCGTCAGTGACATTGATGGCCTGAACCCAGTCGCGCAGGAGATTGGCCATGGCCAGGGTATGACTGGGATCTCCCCCACGGGGTGGCATCACCTCAGCCGTGACGGTGACGGCACCAGCCTCAAGACTGCGCTGCAGCGCTGAACCCAAACCCTTCAAATGCTTCTGATGGCCACTATGGAAGATCACCAGTCAGGAATGAATGCCTAGGATGGGGCTGGAAGAATCGTCGGTGTCCAGCATGGTGAATGGCGATGGACATGGGTCCTCGAACATCTCACTCTCGGCACGGGAGGTCGAAATCATCGAACTGGTCGCAGAGGGATTGACCAATCAGGAGATTGCAGAGCGGCTAACCATCAGCAAACGGACGGTCGACAATCACGTCAGCAACGTGTTTACCAAGACTGGATCCAAGAACAGAGTTGCCCTGCTGAATTGGGCCATGGATCACGGAAAAATCTGCCGTGACGGCTTCAATTGCTGCCTACTCCCGGAATCATCCGTTGACGCGTCCTGACTGCCAGCGGCAGAGGGACAGGCAGATCCATCAGGGAGCATCGAGCCAGAGAAAGGTCGAACAGCTCGGCATATGCGACACAGGCCTCCCGATCCAGTCCGATGAACCTCAGAATTCCGTCGTGGTCGTAGAGGCCGTGCACGAGTCACTTCACGATTCCCAATCTAAATCTAAAGGAAAACCAAAGACTCTTTCAAGGGTCGTGGGGTAATTGTCTTAAGTCGAATCCAGACCATGGCGCTGTCTCATCTCCAGAGACCAGCTTGAAATCGGCTGATAAGCCAGTGCTGCATTGCTCCAGAGCCCTTCACCGGTAATCTCCCGACCACACCAGTCGGGTCGGTCAAAGAGGCCTGAGGCGTCACTGAGCTCGACCTCCGCCAGCACAAGTGGTGCATTGTCTCCTTCAAAGCAATCCACCACCCACTCCCCACCGGGAAGCGACAAGGCAAAACGAGTCTTGATTAACCGATGGGGCGCAAGCGTCCAGAGGGCTTCGGAATCAGCAGACGGCAGTTCGTATTCGAATTCATGACGCGCGATTCCCTCCGCGGGCGCCTTGAGCGTGAGCCAAGCCTTCCCATCCGCCCGTAGCCGCACCCGTACCGTGAAACCGTTCTCACTCGAGGCCAGATAGCCCTGTCTGAGGTGCTGTGGCTCTTTTGCATGGGCACGCCAGCCAGGCCCGGTCACCAGGAAACGGCGTTCGATCTCAAGGGGCATCGCTGAACTTTCAGTTGGGCGAGGGCATGGTGTCGACCAGGCTCCCGGCCCAGTGCAACTTGCGTGAAAGGGTGCGGTAGTACGAGGGCGACTGCTCTAGCTGGACCATCAGCGCATGATGGGGAGCCCTTTGAATCACGCAGCATTCACCCGGACACAACACCGGCCCACTGGCGCCGTCCTTCCAGAGCTTCACTGGCCGATATCCGTCTCCAAGTGGCCAGATCACCAATCTCGACCGAGGTGGAAGCACCACCGGACGACTGGAGAGACTCATCGGACAGATGGGGCTCACGATGATGGCGTCAATTCCTGGGTGAAGGATGGGTCCTCCGGCTGCCATGGCGTAACCGGTTGAACCAGTTGGGGTCGCCAGGATCAGACCATCCCCGCGGACCTGGTCAACCACTTCTCCATCAATCTCCAGTTCAAGAGTGCAGGTAGGCGCAAGATCCTCCTGACAGGGACGGAGATACAGATCATTCAGAGCCCAGTGACGCTCGATGTCATCCGCGGCCTGCCCCCCGTCTTCAGACACGGAACAGTTGAGGTCATCGGCTCGATTCACGACAGCCTCAAGCATCATGCGACGTTCCATCGCGAAATGGTCGTTCTGCAAGCGTCGCCACAGACCATCACGCCGAATCAGCCCTGGTTCATGGGTGAGGAAGCCGAGATGACCGCCGACGTTGAAACAGAGAATCGGCACGTCATAAACAGCCAGATGCCGTGCAGCACCAAGAACCGTTCCATCGCCTCCAAGCACCACGGCCAGGTCAGGGAGTTCCGGTTCCGACGCGAGCAGACCTGGGAAGGGATCTGCACTGAGGCCGCTCATCGCCACAGAAACAGTCACGCCAAGAGACTCGAGCGTCTTTGCACAGCCCTTGGCCTCTTTTAGAGCCAGAGGGCTTTCAGCCCTATAGATCAACCAAACCCGTTTCAGGCGCATGATGAGGGCGCCGGCCCTACCAGCGCAGAAGATTGAAGCGTTCCATGTCCACTGTGACGCGATTGCGATAAAGCGACAAAAGAATGGCCAGGCCAACCGCAGCTTCAGCTGCAGCGACGGTGATCACGAACACCGAGAAAATCTGGCCTCGGATCAACTGGCCATCCACATAGGACGAGAACGCCATCAGATTGATGTTCACGGCGTTGAGCATCAACTCGATGCTCATCAGCACCCTCACCGCGTTACGGCTGTTAATCAACCCCCAGACACCCGTGCAAAACAACACTGCTGCAACCAGAAGGTAGGCCTCAAGTGGAACGGAACCGGAGAGCAGATCAGAGATCATGACAGGAAGCGGAGGAAGGTCAGGAGGGCGGTTGATCAACCAGCAAAGGAGTCCTGGCTTTCTCAATCAGGCCCTGATCGGCAAGTTCACCGGTTCCCGGATCAACAGCCTGAACATCGCGTCGCGCCAGCACGATGGCTCCGATCATGGCCATCAGCAGAAGGACCGAGGCCAGCTCGAAGGGAAGCAGATAGTCGGTGAAGAGGTGCTCACCAATTCGGATCGTGGCCTCTTCGCCGATCGGCTCTGGCCCTTCAGCCCACGGGGTTGTGAGCACGACCCTTGTCAACAAGGCGAAGAGACCGGCACAGACCCCACCGGACAGCAGACGTCGCAGAGTGATCCCCGGAATCGGGGCAAGATCTTCTTTTTTGTTGACGAGCATGATCGCGAACAGGATCAGCACATTCACAGCACCGACGTAGACCAGCACCTGTGCAGCGGCCACAAAGCTGGCGTTAAGGAGGAGATAGAGGCCTGCCACTGCCAGGAACACGCCTCCCAGCAGAAAGGCCGAGTAGACGATGTTGCTGAGCAACACCACCCCGAGAGCTCCCAGCACAACCACAAAGCTGAGCACCAGAAAGCAGATCAATTGCGTTGACGCTGCGATCGTCATTCAGCACTCTCCTTGCGATCCGTGGACACCGTGGTCGATTCTCCCGCATCCACTGTTTCAACAGCTGCGGCTGACTTCATGGCAGCCAGCAGCTGATCGGGTCGCTGCCCAGCCCGTGGGCGATCAGGATCCACAACATGGGGATCTACTTCGCCGGCCGGGAGGTAAGCAAATTCCCGCAAAGGCAGAACTGACGGGTCTGTGGTCACGCTGGTGGGAAGACGCCCCAGTGCGACGTTGTCGTAGTTGAGGCTGTGACGGTCAAATGCCGCCAGCTCATACTCCTCAGTCATCGAAAGGCAATTGGTGGGGCAGTACTCCACGCAATTTCCACAAAAAATGCACACCCCGAAATCAATCGAGTAATTCCGCAACTCTTTCTTCTTGGTGGCCTTGTTCATCACCCAATCCACCACGGGCAGATTGATCGGGCAGACGCGCACGCACACCTCACAGGCAATGCACTTATCGAACTCGTAATGGATGCGCCCGCGATACCTCTCCGAAGGGATCAGCTTCTCGTAGGGGTACTGCACCGTTACGGGACGGCGCTTCATGTGATCGAAGGTGACGGCCAGACCCTGAGTGAGATTTCGCGCCGCGTCGACGGCATCTCTGGTGTAATCACCAACCTGTTTGAGAAAACCGAACATGGCCTGAGGGAGGGGAGACGGAGAGACCGCTGAGCAAGAGCCTAGGTAATTAAACCTAACCCCCGAAGGCGACCGGGAATGCAAGTTTCAACGCGGCGGTCACCAGCAAATTGACCAAAGCCAGTGGCAGCAAGAACTTCCAGCCAAGATCAAGAAGCTGGTCAATGCGCACCCGCGGCGTCGACCAGCGCAGCAGGATGGCAATGAACACGAGCAGATAGGCCTTCAGAACGGTCATCACAATGCCTGTGGTGCCTGTGACCACCTGGACCAGGGGAGCATCGACCGATTGCCCCAGCCAGCCGGCCAGCCATTCCACCGGCAAAGGGAAGCCCCAGCCGCCGAGATAGAGCACTGAAACCAGCAGAGCTGAGAGCACCAAATTGATGTAGCTGCCGAGGTAGAAGAGAGCGAATTTCATGCCGGCGTATTCGGTCTGATAGCCGGCGACCAGCTCCTCCTCCGCTTCGGGGAGGTCGAACGGAAGGCGTTCACATTCCGCCAGGGCGCAGATCCAAAAAATCAAAAAACCGACAGGTTGGCGCCAGACATTCCAACTGAGGATTCCCGCTCCCGTTTGCTGATCAACGATGTCGACGGTGCTGAGGGAATTGCTCATCATCACCACCGCAAGCACAGCGAGAGCGAGGGGAATCTCGTAGCTGATCGACTGTGCAGCTGCCCTGAGGCCTCCAAGCAGGGAATATTTGTTGTTCGAGGCGTATCCACTCATCAGCAGGCCGATCGGCTGAACGCTGCTGAGAGAGATCCACAGAAAAATGCCCACACCCACATTGCTGATCAGCAGGTTCTGACCGAAGGGAACGATCAACCAGGACAGAATCACTGGAACGACGACCAGAACAGGGCCGAGCGTGAACAGCAGACTGTCGGCCCTGGCGGGAATGATGTCTTCCTTCACCAGCAATTTGAGACCATCAGCCAGGGGCTGAAGAACACCAAGTGCTCCTGCATATTCAGGTCCGATGCGCTGCTGAACAGCTGCTGAGATCTTGCGTTCGAGCCAAACGGTGACGAGAACCCCCACCACTGCTGCAACAAGCACCAACAGCATGGGTAGTGGCAGCCAGATCAAGCGAGCTGCTTGCTCAGA
>QCTJ01000034.1 GCA_003211205.1 Synechococcus sp. AG-673-F03 | reverse complement strand
AAGTGGTCGTGGCTCCATCGCTGCTCACCGAGGGCAAGGTGTACCAGAAAGCCCAGCACCTCGGCATGGGCAAGTAAACGCTTGTCTCGCGCCGAGACAAGCGTGATGCCACTGAGACATGAGTAAAATTTATTCGTGCGAGCCTTGGCTCACACACTCCTCACACCCCCTGGCCCGACGCGTTCGGGCTTTCTGTCTTTCAGTCATCCATCACAGTTCAGGCGAAGAGCTGGTTAATTGAGCAGCAACCTCAGAAACGGTTGCTAAATTTCGCCCAATTCGACCGATCCTGAATGTCCAGCGCTGCCGCTGTCACCGACGCCTCCTTCGAACAGGACGTCCTTCAGAGCGACGTCCCCGTGCTGGTCGATTTCTGGGCCCCCTGGTGTGGCCCATGTCGCATGGTGGCTCCAATTGTTGATGAAATTGCCAAGGAGTTCGAAGGCAAGATCAAGGTGTTCAAGCTCAACACCGATGAAAATCCCAACGTCGCCAGCCAGTTCGGCATTCGCAGCATTCCGACTCTGATGGTGTTCAAGGGCGGTCAGAAAGTTGACACCGTGGTTGGAGCCGTCCCCAAGGCAACTCTCTCTGGCACGATTGCCAAGTACCTCTGAGGCCACCACTGACCTCGTCAGCTGACCACGTCCCTGATGACTCAATCAAGTCGGTCCAGAGGATCGGCTTGATCGACTACGGGATGGGAAATCTCCATTCCGTTCAGACGAGTTTCCATCGATTGGGCCAACCTTTGGTTGAGGTACGGAATCCTCAGGATCTTGAGTGTTGTGATGCGCTAATTCTTCCGGGAGTAGGAGCTTTCGATCCGGCAATGGACAAGCTTCATTCCTCCGGACTCGTGCAACATCTGCGCAGCTGGCACAACAGCAAGCGCCCCCTACTCGGAATTTGCCTGGGCCTGCAGCTGCTGTTTGAAGGCAGCGATGAGGGCAGCGCCGAAGGTTTGGGACTCTTCGAGGGCGCCGTTCAACGCCTCCCGGATCGACAGGGCGAACGGATTCCTCACATGGGCTGGGGTCAACTGAAACCTCAACAGTCCTGCCCACTGCTTCCAGACGGCAACGAGCAACCCTGGGTGTATTTCGTGCACTCGTATGCAGCGGTCCCCAACCAGACGTCTGATCTAGCGGCCACAGTGACCTTCGGGCAGGGGGAAGCCACGGCGATGGTCTGGAAGCACCGCACGGGAGCATGCCAGTTTCACCCTGAGAAATCAGCGAAAGCCGGCGCTCAGTTGCTGAAGCAATGGATCGGATGGCTGCAGTCCGGCGCTCAGCTGCCCCAGTGAAAGGTGGTCAGCTGCGCTTGATTGGTGGGCGTCGACTGCGTAGCCCTCAAGGTCAGGAAACTCGGCCGACTGCGTCGCGCGTGCGGGAAGCCCTGATGAACATGTTGAGTTCCGAGATCAGAGGTTGCCACTGGCTTGACCTCTGCAGTGGCAGTGGAGTGATGGGCTGTGAGGCGCTGATAAGAGGTGCATCCCAGGTGGTTGCGGTGGAGAAGAATGCGCGCACTGCAGCGATCTGTCGAGAGAATCTCGAACTGGTGGCCTCCAACGATGCCTTCGATGCAACGGTGGACGTGATCAAGACAGATCTGCTCAGCTGGCTGAAGCAAGGTTGCCCTGACAGCAAGCGCAGATTCTCAGTCGTTTATTTTGACCCGCCCTATTCGTCAAGGCTGTACAAACCAGTCCTGGAAATGCTCGAGCGCGGTCATTGGGTGACACACCAGGGGCTCGTGGTCTGTGAGTACGCCACGAAAGAGGTCTTCGAGGTTCCCTCAGGCTGGAGAGAGGTCGACAGACGTCATTACGGAACCAGCAGCCTGCTGATTCTCACCCCCCAAGAGCACTGCCGCGGCGATACTGATTCCACGCCGCGACAAACAACCCGAGAAGCGTGATCGGAATCAAACCAAGAACGATGCCACAAAGCAGAGGTTCGATCATGGCGTCGCGCCGAGTGGAAGGATTGACCACAATTGTTCCATGCACATGACGCAACTGTGACGACACCGTCATCAACTGCTGCAACGTCGGAGCGACGCCGTGGTTTGGTGACGGCGTTGATCGCCATGGCTGTGATCACAGCCATGGCCCTTGGGGCCTGGTTTTATCTCAGCACCCGCCTGGATCCATACAGCAAGGCGACCCTGGCGTTGAATGGCGATGTGCAACATGGCGCGCAGCTGTTCCGCATCAACTGCGCTGGCTGTCATGGCATTGCAGGCCAGGGACTGGTGGGTCCAACTCTTCAGGCCGTGAGCGAACGACGGCCGGACCGCTCGCTCATCCACCAGATCGTGAGCGGAGAAACCCCACCAATGCCACGCTTTGAGATTGAACCGGAAGGAATGGCCGACCTGCTCAGCTACCTGCACACCCTGAACTGATGCCATCGTGAGCCTTGCCGTGGTGTTGGTGGAGCCGGCCGGTCCGCTCAACATTGGGAGCGTGGCTCGTCTCTGCGCAAATTTCGGAGTCGAGGATCTGAGGCTGGTCGCTCCACGTTGTGATCCAGCTGATCCGAATGCACAACGCATGGCTGTGCATGGCGGAGAGGTGCTGGACCGTGCACGACGCTTCCCAACCCTTCCTGAAGCCTTGTCGGATTGTCAGCGCGTCGTGGCCAGCTGCGGACGGATCGAGCATGGCGAGATTCCTCTTCAAGCTCCCGAACAGGTCATGCCCTGGGTGCAACAAGGCCTTGAATCAGCGGCGCAAGTCGCACTGGTCTTCGGCAGAGAAGACCGCGGACTCAGCAATGAGGAGCTGCTGCTCAGTCAACGCGTTGTACGGCTTCACTCCACCGAGGCCTATCCATCGCTGAATTTGTCCCATGCGGTTGCCGTGATGCTGCATGAGCTTGAGCGGGTTCGTCGAGGATCCTCAGAGCAGCTGAAAGCAACACTTCAGGACGCGGAAACAGCCGCACCAACCCAACTGATCGACTGCCTCAATGACGCGGAAGATTTGCTCTTGGAGGCGGGTTTCCTGCTGAAGCACACCGCCAGAGCGCGAATGGCCAAAATCAAAGGACTACTGCAACGATCGCTGGTGCGTCCAGAGGAATTGGCCATGCTGCGCGGCATGGTCCGGCAACTTCGTTGGGCGATTCGTTGCCACCGCCCGTAATCTCTGGCTTTCTCGCGCAGTCCCTTGGCCTCCAGTCGATCCAGACGCCAAAACCCTGGCTGGGGACGTCCTCTGCGGCTTGTGCTGCGACTTGTTCTGATGGGGGTGGGTCTTGGCGTGATTACGGGGTCCTTGCTCAAATTGGCTGGCCCAGCCGTTGAGACAGGAGATCTCGCACTGCCTGACTGGCTGCCATTATCCGAGCAAAACCCTGAGAGCAAAACCAAACCTGGAGCAACTGCCGACATCAGCGGAACCAGGTTGCTCAACCGCACCGAGTCCTTAGGCCGCTTCGAAACCCGCAATGAACTCAAACCTCTGAGTGAGCGCTGGCAGACACTGGCAGCAGAACAGCCCGACCTGAAGGTCAGCGCCTTCATGCTCGTGCTGGATGACGGGCGCTACGCGCAGCTGGATCCTGACACTGCGCTGCCGGCTGCCAGCTCCATCAAAACCCCGATCCTGCTCGTCACCCTTGAGGAGCTTGATGCGGGTCGCTTGAACTGGAACGAACCTCTACAACTCAGCAAAACCGTTGTGGGCGGGGGTGCTGGCTGGATGGCATCGAAACCACTGGGCACCCGGTTCCCGACGCATGAAGTCGCCACTGAGATGATCCGGGTGAGCGACAACACCGCCACCAACCTTCTGATCGAACGCCTTGGAGGTCAGGAGACACTGAATGCCCGGTTCAATGCTCTCGGCCTGAGCGCCACAAAAGTGAATGATTGGCTACCAGATCTCAAGGGCACCAACAGCACGAGTGCCAGAGACCTGGCTCGATCGATCGCGCTCGTTGACACCGGGGAAGCGCTCTCGATTCGCAGCCGTGATCTATTTCGGGAGGTGATGGGCACATCTATCACGAATACCCTTCTGCCCCGCGGACTGCTGCGTGGCCTTGGCGGTCGCCAGGGAGAGCCTGACAACAGCCTGATGGTGAAGGGCTACAGAGTGCTCAATAAAACCGGAGACATCGGAATCGCCTACGCCGACGCCGGCTTGATTGAGTTGCCGGATGGCAGCAGAGCCGTTGCCGCATTCCTGGTGAAGGGACCGTTCAACGATCCCCGCTCGACGGAGCTAATCCGCAAGCTGGCAGCTGCGATGGCGCCGGTTCTCAAACCCAAACCCGCCGTTGCCCGTTCCACGGCAAGTGCCGCCAGCATCGAACCATGACACGTCTCAACCACCTGGAGACGCTGGCCGCTCTGACCATGACCGCAGCGTCCATGGCAACGGTGCTTGCACCTCCAGAGCTTGCCGCGGACCAGCAGAAACCGGCCAACCAAACCCTCACTCGCCAAAGCCAGGTCCGTGCACTTCCAGGGCAGCTGGATGACGTGCTGATGGTGAATGACAACAACCCGGAACTGATCACCGGGGAAGGCATCCTTGTCTCGACCTTCCCTCAGGCGCCTGGCCTGAATGTGACGCTGAACGGTCGCTTCGATCTGTTCAGCCATCACGTTTACGCCGGCCAGCCCGATCAGATCGAGTCCACCCTCTGGCTCGCTGTTGTAGCCAAGCCCGCTGGAGACGCTCCGGTGACTCTGCAACTTCTGGGTGGCAGCACCTCCCTTTCACAGGCAACCGTGAAAGGCCAAACCGCATCACCATTTCTGCCGCTGCCCGCCCTGATGGCTGAATCGGGGACAGCGATTGCCTCCGGTCCTGGCAGCAAGGTGGCCGGCGACCTGCTGCGTGGAGACATCGCGGATGAACTCCAGCGGGAATGGCAGATTGCGCCCGAGTCGGTCAGCTCCCTGGTCGTTCTTCCAATCCCGGTTGCGGGACTGGACCCCCTTCTCAACGGTCGCAACCTGCAGCTGCGACTTCAAAGCTCAGGACCGGTCCATATCGCAACCATCGCCGCCTATGGAAACGGTGACAAAGTTCCTAGCCAAGACAGGTGGAGGAAGCTGCTGAGTGAGGGGCGGCAGAGTCCCAAGGAGCACCAACCAACACCGCGCGGCGCCCGCGGCAGGATCGTTTACTCACGCGTTAGCGCTGTTCAGATCGGCAGCACCTGGAGGGCAACCCTGACCGATCCAGGGTCCAGCCACCTGAACGTTGAGGAAGCTCCTATTTCTTGGCCGATTAGCAGCCTGGAGCGCGGTGAGCTGAAAACAGGACAAATCCAGACAGCAGAGCTGAAAGCCTTTGATTCAGGCACCGCCTGGGCAGCACACGGCAACTACGGCGTTGAGTACGACCTGACGCTTCCCCTCCGCAATCAGGGATCGCAGCAGCGAACGGTGGCGATCAGCCTGGAATCACCTGACAAAAACAGAAGCGGCAACGGCCAATTGGCGTTCAGCAGCAGCCATAGCGGCCCGGTGATGTTCCGTGGCCCCATTGAGGTGAGCGGGCTGGATGGACAACAGGGGCGTCCCAGTGGACGTCGACGGTTTCACCTGGTGCTGCGACGGGGTCAAGAGGGCCCCGAACTTGGACAGATCACTCTGGCCCCAGGGCAACAACGTTCAGTGCGCGTCCGCCTGGTTTACCCAGCGGATGCCACCCCTCCCCAAGTGCTGTCTCTCCGACCTGTGAAACAATCCACAGGAGCACCAGTCGATCGTCCGTGAGTTCACCGCGCAAGCGCAGAGTTTTTCCTTTCACGGCCGTGATCGGTCAGGAGGAAATGAAACTTGCTCTGCTGCTCAACGTGATCGACCCCCGCATTGGCGGAGTGATGATCATGGGCGACAGGGGCACTGGTAAGTCGACCACGATCCGGGCACTGGCGGATCTACTGCCTGACATTGAGGTTGTTGCCGGAGACCCTTACAACAGCTCACCAAGCGATCCTGATCTCCAAAGCAGCGATGTGCGTCAGCGCCTCGAGCATGGGGAAACCCTGGTGACAGAAGATCGTCAGGTGCCCATGGTTGATCTGCCACTAGGCGCAACCGAAGATCGTCTGTGCGGCACCATCGACATCGAGAAAGCCCTCAGCGAAGGCGTGCGGGCCTTCGAACCAGGCTTACTGGCTAAGGCAAACCGAGGATTGCTTTACGTCGATGAAGTCAATCTTCTGGACGATCATCTGGTCGACGTTTTGCTTGATTCTGCGGCGTCAGGCTGGAACACGGTTGAACGGGAAGGCGTGTCTGTACGCCATCCAGCCCGCTTCGTGCTGATCGGTTCCGGCAACCCTGAGGAAGGCGAACTGCGCCCGCAGCTGCTCGACCGCTTCGGAATGAGTGTTGAGGTGCGCACAGTGAGAGACCCTGAGCTTCGTGTTCAGGTGGTGGACCAGCGCACAGCCTTTGACACTGACCCTGATGCGTTCAGCACCTCAGTTGAAGCTGGACAGAAGGCACTTCAGGAACGGGTCGTGGAAGCCCAGCAGAGGCTGGACCAGGTTGAAATCGACGATGACCTGAGATTGAGGATTTCCGCGGTGTGCGGCGAGTTGGATGTCGACGGCCTCAGGGGTGACATCGTCACCAACAGGGCTGCACGAGCACTGGCAGCCTTTGAAGGCCGAACTGAAGTCACGGAAGAGGATGTGGCCCGCGTGGCGTCCTGCTGCCTGCGCCACCGTCTCCGCAAGGACCCGCTGGAGCAGATCGATTCCGGTGATCGTGTGGTGAAGGTGTTCTGCAAAGTGTTCGAGCGCAGCGAGAGCAGCGACAAAGCCGAATTCGAACTGGCCCTGGCCGCCTGATGCATTTCGACCGCTAAGCGTGCGCATTCTCGGTATTGACCCCGGTCTCGCCCGTGTTGGTTACGGGGTGATTGACACCTCTGACGGTCAGCAGACCATGCTCGATTGCGGCATCATCCGCACCGATCCAGGCCATTCAGAAGGCACGCGGATGGTGGAGATTGCCCGAGACTTGCGTCAACTGATCAGGGCTTGGCGCCCGGAATTGGCATCCGTTGAAAAGTTTTTCTTTTATCGATCCAGCAACACCATCGCCGTAGTTCAAGCGCGAGGTGTGGTGATCATGACCCTTAGCCGATTCGGACTGCCGATCGTCGAGTTTCCGCCGATGCAGATCAAGCAGGCTCTTACTGGCCATGGCCATGCTGACAAAGATGAAGTTCTTGAGGCCGTGATGCGCGAGCTCAACCTTGAGTCTCCGCCAAGACCCGACGACGCTGCAGATGCGCTGGCCGTTGCATTGACGGGATGGTTTCAACGATAGAGACCTCGATACACACTCAAGCAGCCACAATGAAGCGGTGGATTACTGATCAACAACTTCAACGGAATAGCTGATGATTCCAACAGCCTAATCATCAATTAAAACTCTATGAACGCTTGACAAGAGAAGACCAAATGATTAACATTTTTCCACAAGTTGCTGTTGATAACTTTGCCAAACTGTGGAGAAAGAGGCAAGAAGAAATCATGCCTGGCGATGAGTTTTAAATCATTCACTCAGGTTGGGCTCAAAGCGTCAAGACGTTGGCAGTTGGTCGAAATCAGAACAATGGCTTGCTAGCCATTAAAACTGGCCTGGAAACTGTCGCTGGCCCTCTGGACGATGAAGCAATGCTCAGTCTGAGCTGGACATCTGCACCGCTGAAGCCTCTTCCATGGCTTCTTCTTCAGAAATTGCTGAAGGGAGCAAGCCCAACTGCGTTTCCACTGTTGCCCTGTACCGATTCAGATCGGTTTCCAATTCCTGGATGCGCACTTGCTGGGCATCGAAATCAGTGAATTGCTTGAAGCGATCCACGCTGTTCAGCATTCCACTCCATGCAGCAAACAGCCAGGCGGACGTTGCGCCAATCCCCGCAGACAACAGCAGCAATGCTGCAAGGGGTGTGGTGTACTTCAGCCCCGGAAGCACATGAACGGTGGTTGCAGCCGTGTTTTCCAGCGTGAAGAACACCATGCTCAAGCCGAACACGAAGATCAGGGTGAAATTGATCTGACGCATAGTCCGAGTGGCTTGAGGACCAAAAACTACGTAACCAGTTGCGAGCTGGGAGCCAAAAGCAGTTGAAAGGATGAAGTTCGTTAAGCAGCGAAAAGGTCGTTAACGAAACGAGGGAGCTTCGGGCCATCACCCTGAAACTCGTGGCACGAATAGGTTGGGAGCAGTCATTCCTTGAGCCGATCCATCACGACTCTCGAGAAAGCTCTCTCCCTGGCAGCTGTGACAATCAGCGCTTTCGAAAGTTGCTTGAGAGCCTCCACGTCATTGCACTCATCGATCTTGCGACAGGCACGTTCGACGCGGAACTGCTGTTCGATGGTCAGGGGAATCTCAGAAGTCGACATGGCAACCACGCCTTTTGCTTAGGGGAATCTGGCGAGTGCAACCCCTCAGCCGTGGAAGCCGCGCCCTAAGAAAAAACAAAAAATCGGAGTGTTCTGTTCAACCCAATATCAGAAGACAAGGCTGAGAAGCTTGAGAAGGACAGTCCATCACCAACAGAGACGTTGAGAAGAGGACAACAGCAAGGAGCTGATCACCGAGAGACAAAGCGACATTCATTCTTGAAAAACAAGTGTGATATTGATCCATAGAAAGAATTGCTAGCTCTCGATCAGCCAGACAAAACAGGCATGAAAGCATTCATCCCTATTTACGCAATTTCAATTCTTCTAGGAACAAATGCTTTCGCAAACAGTCAATCATCGACTGCAGAAGGTGTTGATCAAGAGATAACGATCAATCGACTGATGTCGAACGTTCCTCAAGGAGCAACCGTGACCGACACATCCTGCATAGAGATTGGAACCGCTGGCATTAACATCCGTTGTAGCTGCACGATCACCTGGCAGTGAGTGGATGCCATCAACGAGCGGCCACCAGGACCTTCACTCAGCTTCCACATCCACAACTGCATCACCTGCATCGAAATCCTCTTCTCTCTTGATCTCTTTCATAGACGACAAGAGCTTTTTCACGAGTCGGCTCATGAAATAGACCGTTGCTAACAACCAGATGATCTTGATCATGACTTCATTATGCCGAAGTCGAAGTGGCCGGGTCAGATCAGCAGCAACAGCGGGGAGGGGACATCAATGTCGTCGCCTGGAGCTAAGCCAGGATCAGGAGACTGTTGAGACCGGCGCCTAGGCACTAGAGCTCTGAAGGGAGAACAGGCTTGGGTCGGTCAAAACGAACAACGAGTAATTTTTCCTTGGTCACACTGCCGTTCTGATCGAAGAGTTCTGGATGGGTGGTTTTGAGCCCGGTTCGATCTTTTGATTTGAGAGATAGACGCATCAATCGAACAGCCTGAACAACCACAAAGGCGAGAAATGCTGTGTAGGCAAGCGAGTTAATAGCTGGGAACACTGACTTACAGGTGCATTCCGCAATATTAGTGAAACCAGACCTCCAGCCTTGGCAGCAATGTTTTCAGGGCCTTCATGCAAATGACACGGTCAGCTGTCTTTTGATTCAGCTCAAGAAACAGCACAGCTTCTGATCATTGGCGATGACTGGGAGGCGACGTTGACGCATCAACTGGATGGCCGTCACCGCTGTCAATCCGATCTAGGCAAGTGGAGCAGAGCAAGTGCCCTTTTCGCTTCCAGTAAGAGCGTTTGGAGCGCTCGATTGACTGCCCGCAGATCAGGCACTGAAACAGAGGTGACATGGAAACCGCAGGCTCTTGAGATGCCCCAGGCTGCGAGAAGCATTGTCCTCAATCTGTTCACAACAGACCTTCCTGGCGAAGCAGCTGCTCCTGATCTTCGACATCAATTCACTCTTCAACGAAGTCAGACATCAACTGAAGCGGTTGAACACTGATCACGACATCAGAGCTCATCGGGCTTGAACTGTTGGCAAACCAGTCTGATTCTGATGGTTCCAATGTTATCCAGAGTGGAAATAACAGACCATTACTCACCTTTTCTGCAAACAATGTGTCGTCACTGGTCTCCTTGACTGACGACAGACTTGGCTCCTGTTCAACAGCTGAACCTACAGTTCAGCACGACGGATCAGCAACAGGTTTGAGCAGGTGGGTTGAGCAAGGTGACAACGCCGCCAATACAAAGACCATGGGTCCAAGATCACTGCTCGTGGTGGGAGATGAGATTCTGGAGAGGGTGCAGAATTACTTGGATTGCAACGCTTGGTGGGGCTGTGACGGATCGAACCGAAAGCACAATCGATCTCACCCTCAATGCCGCAGGGCTGCGACTGCTTCTTGGTGCAGTGAGTCATCAGCTCGATCGATGGTCAGGCGGGGACCCTGGCGAGCAAAACAATCTGCAGGAGATGAAGACACTACTAACGGCTGCACTGCTGGAATGCACCTTTCAAGACAACTGAACATCAAGGCTTGATGTAGCTCCAGTGCGAAAGGATGCAGAACCTCCAGATCCTGAAACGCGGCTGATGCCAGCGACCGATAAAGGCTGGTTTGATTCTGTGGCGATTGACTACGCGCGCTGCAGGCCCCGCTACCCGGATGCCTTCTTCGCCTGGATGGCCGACCAGGCCAGCGCGCTGGATTGTTGTTGGGATGCAGCCTGCGGTAGTGGCCAGGCCTCCATCGGGCTGAGCCGCTGGTTCGACCGTGTTGAAGCCACAGACCTCAGTCCCGAGCAGATTGCGGCAGCAGATCAACACCCCCGCATTCGCTACCGACAGGGAGCAGCAGAACAATCTCATTTGAGCAGCAACAGCGTTGATGCCGTGCTAATTGCTGCCGCAATTCACTGGCTGGATGTGGAGCAGTTCAATCGAGAAGTCCGTCGTGTGCTGCGACCGGGGGGGCTCCTGGTCTGGCTGGGCTATGAACCCATCCGAGACGCACCAGAGGAGTTACAAATCTGGCTGAACAGCCTCTATCACGAGAGACTCAATCCGTTCTGGCCACCTGAACGCATCCATGTCGACGCCTGCTATGCCGATCTGGAGTTCCCGGGCTGCGATCAACCGCTGCCCCAGCGGTTGAAGATCACCGAGCACTGGACGCAGAACGATCTTCTTGGCTTCATCAGCACCTGGTCAGCTCTCAGAAATGCAAGCCAGCAGGTTGATGACAATGACCAGGCCCGGTTCTTGATCAACAATCTGTCTCATGAGCTGAAGCAGGTCTGGCCCCAGGATTCAGACCAACTGACACTGCATCTGCCGCTGATGGGTCGCTGGGGGGTCTTGCCCTGATGCAGGCGTTTGATGAAGCGAGTAAGGCCAATCTTCGACAGGTGTTCAGAACACGCAGGCTCCTGGCGCTCGAAGCTGAACCAACCTTGCAGGCCAGAATCAGAGATCAGGCCAGACAGGAACTCAGGCGGCGCCACCGAGACGATGACTTGCGCCATTCAGTCGGGCTCTATTGGCCACTGCCTGGAGAAGTGGACCTGACACCCCTGCGTCTTGAGCTTGTCAACGAACTCGGGCTGAGCACAGCGCTGCCTGCCGCTGATGGACACGGCAACATGACCTATCGAACATGGACCGCAGCCCCGCTGAAGAAGGACGGCTGCGGGATCCCGGCTCCTTTGGACCAACCAGCCCTGAGTGCTGAACAGCTTTCTCTGTTGCTGGTGCCAGCCCTGGCTGTGGATCGGAAGGGTCTTCGACTCGGCTACGGCGGTGGCTACTACGACCGCCTTCGCTGCCTGGAACGCTGGAGCGGAATCCCTGCACTCGTTGTGCTCCCCAGCGCCTGCGTGAGCTTTCAGGCACTGCCTTCAGACCCCTGGGACCAGCCGTTCCAGGGCTGGTTGAGCGAAAACGGTTTCCATCAGACGTTGCCTTGAGTTCAAGGAGACCTGGCATGAAAAGATTCAGATCCGCCTCAATCAGGACTGGTTGAGTGCCGCAATCTCCCGCACGATGAGTTCCTCAATCACAGGTGCGCCATGGTCATTCCATCCCGTTTTCCACTGATGGCCACCACAGCACTGGGACTGGCTCTCACCCAGCCCCTGCAGGCTGAAGCCCATGGCGTGGAAAGCAGTCTGCGCTACCTCGAAGGACAACTCGAACTCACCAGCAGCTTCTCGACCGGAGAACCCGTGGAAGGGGCAGTGGTGAGGATCCTGAAGGCCGATGGAACACCTGGTGAGGAACTCGGACGCATGGATGCTGGAGGCAGGCTGCAAATGACGCTTCCAGACCTAGGAGATGGCCTCGTAGACCTGCAGGTGGATGGAGGACCTGGCCACCGTGACTACCTCACCCTTCCTCTTCAACAGGGACGGGTCAACCTGAATGAGGTCGTGATGAACCCTGGTCATCAAAGAGGACTGGACTGGGCCATGGCACCATCCCTGGTCTGCGTGGTGGGACTGATGGTTAGGGTGCGCAGCCTTCGTCAACGCTGACCCAGCCATGGCTGAATCAGGCAGCTCCACCACTCGCTACGGCAGCCAGGCTCTAGATCAACTCACCGAGAGACTGAACAGCACATCAGATCCGCGCAAGCGCTACGAATATGTGCTCTGGCTTGCCAAAAAGCTGCCTTCGATGCCCCCCGAGCTGCAAACAGAAGAGCGCAAGGTCAAAGGGTGTGTATCTCAGGTTTTTATTGCATCGGAACTCGTGAATGGACGCCTGCAATGGCAGGGAGATTCCGATGCCCTGATCACCAAGGGGCTGCTGGCCCTGCTGATCAAAGGACTCGGCGACCTCACCCCAGCACAGGTCATCGCCGTTGATCCCGGTTTTATCGCCGCTACAGGCCTTCAAGCCAGCCTCACACCATCCCGCGCCAACGGCTTCCTCAACATCCTGCGGATGATGCAACAGCAGGCCAGTGCCCTGCACGAATCGGATTGAACAGAACCGGCGGACCGACCGCTGCCTAAAGTCAACCCCTCAGCGCAACTAATGGACCCGCTCCATGGCGACAAGGATCGGCATCGGCCTGCTTGGCCTCGGCACCGTCGGCGCAGGCGTGGCAAGCATCCTGAACAGTCCGGAAGGTCGCCATCCTCTGATCGCCGATCTAGAGCTGGCGAGAGTGGCGGTGCGTGATCTACAGCGCAGCCGGCCCGTCGCAATCCCCACCGATCGCCTCACCACTGATCCCAATGAGGTGGTGGACGACCCGAACGTGCACGTGGTTGTCGAGGTCATCGGCGGCATTGAGCCGGCTCGCACCCTGATCATGCGAGCCATTTCGGCCGGAAAATCCGTGGTCACTGCCAACAAGGCTGTGATCGCAAGACACGGTGAGGAAATCGCAGCTGCAGCCGCAGCAGCGGGTGTCTACGTGTTGATCGAAGCGGCCGTTGGCGGCGGCATTCCGATCATCGAACCGCTCAAGCAGTCGCTCGGTGGCAATCGCATCGAACGGGTGAGCGGCATCATCAACGGCACCACTAACTACATCCTTAGTCGGATGGCCGATGAAGGAGCTGATTATCACGCCGTTCTCAAGGAGGCCCAGGAACTGGGCTATGCGGAAGCGGATCCAGCCGCTGATGTCGAAGGACATGACGCCGCGGACAAGATCGCGATCCTTGCCGGCCTGGCTTTTGGCGGTCCGATCGAACGCAGCGCCGTTCCGACAACCGGCATCAGCAATCTGCAAGGGCGGGACGTGGACTACGCCACGCAACTGGGATACGGCGTGAAACTGCTTGCTGTTGCAGAACGTCTGGAAAGCGATGGAGATCCCATGGGATCCTTGCCTTTGGGCGTTCGTGTCCAGCCCACGCTGGTACCGAAGGATCACCCCCTTGCCGGTGTGAGTGGCGTCAACAACGCCATCCTTGTGGAAGGCGACCCAATCGGCCGGGTGATGTTTTATGGCCCCGGTGCCGGGTCTGGGCCAACAGCCTCCGCAGTGGTTGCCGACATTCTCAATATTGCCGGCATCCGACAGCTCAACAACAGTGATGGTGGCCTTGATCCCCTGCTCGCCGCCAGCAGCTGGCGCTCCTGCCACCTGGTGGATTCCAGCCGGATCCGACAGCGGAACTACGTGCGTTTCAACACGGAAGATGCCCCCGGCGTGATCGGCAGGATTGGCAGCTGCTTTGGAGAACAGGGCGTGTCGATCCAATCCATCGTCCAATTCGACGCCTGCGACGAGGGCGCTGAAATCGTTGTGATCACTCACGAAGTGGGCAACGGAGCGATGCAAAACGCCCTGCAGGCCATTACTTCTCTACATGGAGTCCGCTCTCTGGCGGCCCATTTCGGCTGCTTCTGAGTCCATCGGGAGGCCATTCGCAGATCAGCAGGTCTTTGCATCCCCTGGCGAACGCACCCCCGGATGAGGCAAAGTTGTAAGAACCATCACAGCTTCGGTTCGCATTCGCGGATTCATGCTGAAAACGTTCATGCCGAACGATCTCTCTGTTCTTCAGGGGCAACGCTGCAATCAGTCGGAATCCCGATCCGTCATGAGGCTCCATCAGGGGGACTGCATCAAATTGCGTAGTGATGCCGGTCTGTTTCAGGTCATCAGTATTGATGGCGACCACGACCGCTGCTGGGTCCGACAGTGGCCCCTGAAGTCCCAGGGCTCCCCGGTCTTCGAGGTCCCTCTCGACCAGATCACGTCGCCCTCTGGTTCCGATTAAGACGTAGGGCCTTTGAATGGCTGCGTCTGAGCTCAGTGACGTGATCGATCAACCCAGACAGTCACGCCTGGCCTCTCTGAAACAACGCTGCAAACAGCTGCAGCCACTCAGCACAGCCTTGTCACTCAGCACAGTCCTGGCTGTCTGCATCAGTCAGAGCGCCTGTCAGCCAGGCAGACACAGTGATCGAATCACAGTGGCCAGTGCAGGCCGCATCACTTCTCTGGACCCTGCTCAGGCCAGCACGTTCGGAGCTCTGCAACTGCTCAGCGCTCTCGGAGACACGCTCTACAAGAGAACAGCGTATGGGGAACTGACCCCGTCTCTGGCGTCAGCGCTGCCAGAGATCAGCGATGAGGGTCGCACCGTGACGATCCCGCTGCGTGAGGACGTGCTCTTCCATGACGGCACTCGCTTTGATGCGGAAGCGATGGCCTTCAGCCTGCGTCGCTTTCTGGAGATCGGCACTCTCAGCTACGTGGTCGGTGATCGCATCACTGCAGTTGAAGCCCCCCAGACCTATCAATTACGACTGCGCTTGAGCCGCCCCTCCAGCTCGCTTGAGAATCTCCTCACCGCCACCAACCTGACCCCTGTATCCCCCAGGGCTTATCAGGATCATCAGGATCGTTTTCTCAACGACCGCTTCATCGGAACGGGCGCTTACAAACTGACCGGCTTCCGAGCTGTGCAGCAACGCTTGGAGCCCTTTAAGCAGTACTGGGGACCTTCGCCCAGCAACGCAGGGCTGGATCTGATTTACCTCAGCAATTCCACCGCCCTGTTCGGCGCGATGCGAAGCGGCGAAGTGGATGTTCTGCTCTCTGACTCCATCGATGAGGATCAGCGCCTGGCTCTGAATCGCATGGCCGCTGAGGGGCGTTTGCGCGAAGGGCAGGGTCCTGCCCTGGTGATCGGTTACATCACGCTGCTTAGCAACACACCACCCCTTCAGAATCCAGTCCTGCGACAGGCCCTGGCACTGAGCCTCGATCGAGACCTGATCAACAAG
>QCTJ01000033.1 GCA_003211205.1 Synechococcus sp. AG-673-F03 | reverse complement strand
CCTTCAGATTTTTCTTTTATTCCCCGTCAAAGGGTTTACCAGCCATGGTTTCCATCCGTCCCGACGAGATCAGCGCGATTCTCAAGCAGCAGATCGAGAACTACGACAAGTCTGTTTCTGTCAGCAACGTTGGTTCTGTCCTGCAGGTGGGTGATGGCATCGCCCGCGTTTATGGCCTTCAAGAAGTGATGGCTGGCGAACTCATTGAGTTCGAAGATGGCACTGAAGGTATTGCCCTCAATCTCGAGGATGACAACGTCGGTGCCGTGCTGATGGGTGAAGGCCTCGGTATTCAGGAGGGCAGCACCGTCCGTGCAACCGGCAAGATCGCATCCGTCCCTGTTGGCGACGCTCTGTTGGGTCGAGTCGTGAATTCTCTGGGAGCTCCTCTCGACGGCAAGGGTGATCTCGCAACTACTGAGACTCGTCTGATTGAGTCTCCCGCTCCCGGCATCATTCAGCGCAAGTCGGTGCATGAGCCCATGCAGACCGGCATCACCGCCATCGACGCGATGATTCCCATCGGTCGCGGCCAGCGTGAGCTGATCATTGGTGACCGCCAGACCGGCAAGTCTGCTATCGCGATCGACACCATCCTGAATCAGGCCGATCAGGACGTGATCTGTGTGTATGTCGCCATTGGTCAGAAAGCTGCAAACGTCGCCCAGGTGACGGAGGTTCTGCGAGAGCGCGGCGCACTGGATTACACGGTGATCGTTGCTGCAAACGCCTCCGATCCTGCTGCACTTCAATACCTAGCTCCATACACGGGTGCTTCGATCGCCGAAGCCTTCATGTACAAGGGCAAGGCCACCCTGGTCATCTACGACGACCTCTCCAAGCAAGCTCAGGCTTACCGCCAGATGTCGTTGCTGCTCCGTCGCCCGCCCGGACGTGAGGCCTACCCCGGTGACGTGTTTTACTGCCACAGCCGTTTGCTCGAGCGAGCTGCCAAGTTGTCCGATGCTATGGGCAAGGGTTCCATGACGGCTCTGCCGATTATTGAGACCCAGGCTGGTGACGTTTCCGCCTATATCCCCACAAATGTGATTTCGATCACCGATGGTCAGGTGTTCCTCAGTTCCGATTTGTTCAACTCGGGTCTGCGTCCTGCCATCAACGTGGGTATTTCAGTGAGCCGAGTTGGTGGTGCTGCCCAGACCAAGGCCATAAAGAAAATTGCTGGCACCCTCAAGCTCGAGCTCGCTCAGTTCGATGAGCTGGCTGCGTTCTCGCAGTTCGCTTCCGATCTTGATGCAGCAACGCAGAAACAGCTCGGACGCGGCAAGCGTCTTCGTGAGCTTCTCAAGCAGCCTCAGTTCAGCCCACTGATCCTGGCTGAGCAGGTCGCCATTGTGTATGCAGGCGTTAAGGGCCTCATCGATGATGTCCCCGAGGATCAGGTGGTTCAGTTCTCCCGGGAGCTCCGCGAGTACTTGAAGAGCAACAAGCCTGAGTTCATCAAGAAGGTTCAGGACGAGAAGGTGCTCAGCCCTGAGGCGGAAACCATTCTCAAGGAGGCTATTTCCGAAGTCACCTCCACCATGTTGGCTTCCGCCAACTGAGGCCCTGAGACATGGCAAATCTGAAGGAGATCCGAGATCGGATCAAATCTGTCAAGAACACCCGCAAGATCACTGAGGCCATGCGTCTCGTAGCTGCGGCCAAGGTTCGGCGTGCTCAGGAGCAGGTCCTGCGCAGTCGCCCATTTGCGGATCGGCTCGCTCGTTTGCTTGAAAATCTCCAGGCACGCATGCGTTTCGAAGATGCCGATGCTCCCCTTCTCGAGCAGCGCATTGTCGAGACCATCACCCTGGTAGCTGTCACCGGCGACCGAGGTCTCTGTGGCGGCTACAACGCCAACATCATCAAACGCACTGAGACGCGTTTTGCTGAGCTTCAGGGCAAGGGGTACAAGGTTGATCTGGTGTTGATCGGTCGTAAAGCCATCAGCTATTTCACGAATCGGAGCTACCCCATTCAGGCCACCTTCACTGGTCTTGAGCAGGTCCCGACAGCTGATGAAGCAGGATCGATCGCCAATGAGGTGTTCGCTGAGTTCCTCTCCGAGAGCACCGATCGTGTTGAGATCATCTATACCAAGTTCATCAACCTGGTGAGCTGTAATCCTGTTGTTCAGACTCTGCTCCCCCTTGATCCTCAGGGGATTGCTGAGGCTGATGACGAGATTTTCCGTCTCACGACCAAAGACGGAGAGCTCCGGGTTGAATCGGGTGCAGGGCCGGCTAATACCCAGCCCCAGCTGCCTTCGGACATTGTGTTTGAGCAGAGCCCTGACCAATTGCTCAATGCTCTTCTGCCCCTTTACCTGCAGAACCAGCTGCTGAGATCTCTTCAAGAGGCTGCAGCCTCTGAGCTTGCAAGCCGAATGATGGCGATGAACAATGCCAGCGATAACGCCAAGGCTCTTGCCAAGACGCTCACCCTTGATTACAACAAGGCACGTCAGGCGGCGATTACGCAGGAAATTCTTGAGGTTGTGGGTGGCGCCGCTGCAATGGCTTGATCCGCTTGTGGACTGATGCCTCATCCCTTTATTTTTCAGCCGGCCATGAGGCCGGCTTTTTTTGCCAGCGCTGATGCAAGGACGCTGAGGTGGATTCAGGCGGCCTCTACGCTGAGCAGAATCCATCGTTGGGAGTGTTCCAAGAAAGATGAGCGACACCACATCTGCTGTTTATTCCATCACCCTTGAGCTTGATGGCCAGCGTCACCATTTTCAGTGCCGTGACAACCAGACCGTGTTGTCCGCTGCGGGAGAGGCCGAAGTGTCCGTGCCCAGTTCCTGTTGCGCGGGAGTCTGCACCACCTGTGCTGCACGCATCCAAGAGGGTGAGGTTCACCAGCCTGATGCGATGGGGGTCAAGGAGGATCTGCGCAACGAGGGCTTCGCTCTTCTCTGCGTTTCCTTCCCTTGTAGTGACCTAATGGCGGTGGCTGGCCAGGAGGATGCCCTGTATCAGGCTCAGTTCGGTCAGTGTCAGAGCTGATTTTTCAACAGGGTTCTGTTCATCTCTCAGCAGGGATGTTTTCAAGACTCGGTGTTCAGCAGTTCCATGAAGCTGTCGTAATCCATGCCGCGCAGCTCTTTGCCGCTGTTGAGTAGTGATCCCAGTGCATCACCGCTGCCGGAATGCATCCTCTCCAGTGCCTCTCCCACATCTGTTTCGAGGAAAGAAAAGTGCGTGTCGGTGTTGCTGGCTTGCTCGAATGCACCGGCAAACCCCAGCACTAATGACTGAAACTTGCGCAGCGGATCGATCCGCGACGATCACAGCGATGGCACCTGATTTGTTTTCGGTCTTTGCCTTTTGGTCATGAAGCTCACTTTCAGGAAGTTGTCACTGATCAGTCCCGAGTCGCGCGCCATTAACGATCTTCGTCCCTGGGTCATCGAGCAGCTTCAACGGGAGGGTGAGCCGTTGCGCTGGGCGATCACCTCCATCCAGCGCTCCTCTGAAACATCCCGGGTTGCGCTTGAGGTCGAAGCCGTGCTCATCAACCCATGACGGTCTCCGCTGCGCCATTGCCCACGCTGATGGTCGTGCCGACGGGCATCGGCTGTGAGATCGGTGGGTTCGCTGGAGATGCCCTGCCAAGTGCCCGCCTGCTGGCGGCAGCCAGCGGTTGCCTGATCACCCATCCCAACGTGATCAACGGAGCCTCGTTGTACTGGCGTGATCCGCGCATTCACTACTTGGAGGGTTATGGCCTCGATCGTTTTGCCTCTGCTGCCTGGGGGCTGCGCCCGAGGCGCAGTCAGCGCATCGGCCTGTTGCTCGATGCCGGCATCGAGTCGGACCTGCTGCTGCGACATCGTCAGGTTGCGGAGGGCTGCAGGGCCAGTCTTGGCATTGATGTCAACGCGGTGATCCGCACCGATGAGTCTCTGGGTGTGCATCTGGCTGCCGGCGACAGCGGCACAAGCTGGGGGACTTTGGATCGACCCGATGCGCTTCTGAGAGCAGCAGAGCGCCTCAAGGCGGCAGGCTCCACCGCCATTGCTGTGGTGGCTCGATTCCCCGATGATCTGGACACTGAGACGTTGGCGGCCTATCGCCATGGCACGGGTGTCGATGCTCTTGCCGGCGCTGAAGCGGTGATCAGTCATCTGCTGGTTCGGCATTTGCAGATTCCCTGCGCTCACGCGCCAGCGCTGGAGGCTCTGCCCCTCGACGTTGACCTTGATCCTCGCGCTGCAGGGGAGGAGCTCGGCTACACCTTTCTTGCCTGTGTGTTGGTGGGATTGAGCAGGGCGCCTGATCTGCTGGATCTGTCCTCAGGCTGTTCGATTGCTGGAGATGATCTCGTCGCCGACCAGCTGGGTGCCGTTGTGGTGCCGGATGGTGCGCTTGGAGGGGAGGCTGTGCTTGCCAGCCTGGAACGTGGCGTTCCTGTGATCGCGGTGAATAATCCAGGCGTGCTGTCGGTCAGTGCAGAGGCTCTGGGTTTTGGGCATCAGATCCTGAAAGCCGGCTCCTACGCAGAAGCCGCGGGCCTGCTCACCGCCCTGCGCGAGGGCATCGCCACTGCGTCTCTCGTTCGACCTCTGCCTGCCATGCAGGAGCTGAATTGATGGCACTGGGCTTTGCACATTCCCGAGAGCGTCCCTGTCCATGTGGAAGCGGAGATTCACTGCTTCAGTGCTGTGGACCGCTTCACCGAGGCAGGCTGAAGGCGGAGACCGCTGAACAATTGATGCGATCCCGCTATTCCGCATACGCGCTCTCGGAGGTGGATTATCTGATCGCCACCCACCCTGATGCCGCCAGTCCAGTTGCTGAGCGACGACGAGAGCTGCGGGCCAGTTGCCGCCAGACCCGATGGCATGGCCTCAAGGTGCTGGCCTCTGGGGCTGGTCGTCCGGAGGATCTTGAGGGCACCGTGCGTTTTGAGGCCGTGTTCAGCGTCGGTGGGCAACGCCACGTGTTGAGGGAACACTCGCTGTTCCGCAGACGAGATGATGCAGCGATAGGGGAGTGGCTCTATATCCGCTCACTGGACTGAGCGATCAGCGCAGGCAGGCCATCGGGTGGCGCGGTGGAACCCCCAGAGCTTTGGCGACTCCTGGATGGCAGACCGCTCCCTTGACAGTGTTCAGACCCGAGAGCAGTTCCGGACGCTCGGTAACGGCCTCCTCGAGGCCTCGGCCTGCGATGCCTATTATGTAGGGAAGGGTCACGCTCACCAGAGCTTCGGTGGAGGTGAAGGGCACGGCCCCGGGCATGTTGCCAACGGCATAGTGCTGCACGCCGTGGATGAAAACCGTTGGATCCGTGTGCGTGGTTTCACGGCTCGTGGCCACACACCCTCCCTGGTCAACAGCGACGTCGACGATTGCTGATCCCGGCGTCATCTGCTTGACCATCTCTTCATCCACCAGAGTCGGTGCCCGGCCGCCAGGGGTGAGCACCGCACCGATCAGCAGATCCGCGGTAGGCACCAAGCGCTCCAGCAGTCCACGACTGCTGACCATGCTGATCAGCCGCCCACGGCGGTCGGCCTCAAGGCTGCGTAACCGCTCGGGGGAGCGATCCAGAAGCAGCACCTCGGCATCCATCGCGGCAGCGAGTCGTGCCGCATTCCAGCCCACCGTGCCTGCTCCCAGCACCACAACGCGGGCCGGACGCACGCCGGTGCAACCACCCATCAAGACGCCGCGGCCTCCATTGGGGCGTTCCAGAAGCCTTGCCCCCACCTGCGCAGCGAGTCGTCCTGCGATTTCGCTCATCGGGGCCAGTAGCGGCAGGCTTCCGTTCTCCAACTGCACCGTTTCGTAGGCCACACCTGTGGTGCCGGCATCCAGAAGGGCCTCTCCCACCTGGCTGTAAGCCGCCAGATGCAGGTAGGTGAACAGCACCATGTCGTCCCGCAGAAGACTGAACTCCTCCGGCTGCGGCTCCTTCACTTTCACCACCATGTGAGCCGCCCAGGCTTCCTCTCGGTTCACAAGCCTGGCTCCTGCCGCTGCAAAAGCGTCGTCACTAATTCCTGCTCCGGCACCGGCTCCGTTCTGAATCCGCACCTCAAGGCCCTGGGTTACCAGTTCGCGGACCGCATCCGGGGTTAGCGCCACACGCTGTTCATCGGCCTTGATCTCAGTGGGGACCCCGATACTGGCCATCGGGGCCGTCAGAACGGAATGGGCCATGGAGGACGGAGTCGCCTCTTCAATGTGGCTCAGACGGCGGCGATCGGCAGCCGCCAGCCACTGCCGAAGGCCTGGGCACTCACCTTCAGCAACGGTGCTGCCTGTCTGCGCTTAAATTCAGCCCTTCTGAACAGGCTCTCGATCCGTTGCACCTCTGCAGGATCGTGGCCAGCAGCGATCAGCTGCTGGCCGCTGAGGCGGTGTTCGATCATGTCGATCAGCAGGGGGTCAAGACGGTCGTAGTCGGGGAGTGAGTCACTGTCCTTCTGATCTGGGCGCAGTTCGGCACTGGGAGGTTTCTCGAGGATTGCGCTGCCGATCAGTGCTCCCTCGGCAGGGAGTGCCAGTTGCTGGCGGCACAGGCTTGCCTCGCTGCTGTCGATCCATTGGCACAACGCAAACACGGTTGATTTGTACAGATCACCGATCACGGCCAGGCCGCCGTTCATATCGCCATAGAGGGTGCAGTAGCCCACCGCGAGCTCCGATTTGTTCCCGGTGGTGAGCAGTAGCTGTCCCTGCTGATTGGCCATGGCCATCAGCAGAGTGCCGCGGATGCGCGACTGCAGATTTTCGGCTGTCACCCCTGAGGGAACGCTCTCCAGGGCTGGAGTCAATGTCGTCTGGAAACCATCCATCAGGGTTTCGATCGGAACGATGGTGTGGGTGATTCCCAGTCGATCCGCAAGGTTGAGGGCATCTGCGAGTGAAGCTTCCGAACTCCACGGGGATGGCATCAGCAGAGTTTGCACCTGATCGGACCCGAGGGCCGCGGCAGCGATCACCGCCACCAGCGCTGAGTCGATGCCTCCACTCAGGCCGAGCAGGACGTTCTGGAAGCCACATTTGCCGGCATAGTCCTTCACTCCAGTTACCAGAGTGCGGAACAGCGCTTCCATCTCCGGCTGTTCAGCCTGGATTCGCTGCGTCGCGGTTGATTGATTGGCTGCCGATGGTGCCATGTCTGCCGCATTCCAGATCTGTATCGCTTCACGGCAGTCCGGAAGCTGCAAAAGCGGCGTCTCGCAGTTGCTGCCCATCACGAAGCTGGCGCCGTCGAACACCAGTTCGTCATTACCTCCCACCTGATTGACGTAAACCACTGGGCAGCCAAGGCGCTGCGCCGCACGTGCGGCCAACTGACGCCGCAGGGCAGCCTTTCGTCGGCCAAAGGGTGAGGCTGAGCAGTTGATTAGTGCATCGATCCGCGCGGGGATCAGATCGGCCACAGGGTCTGGCCCCACGAGGCGACGGCCATGTAGTTCTTGGTCGACCCACAGGTCTTCGCAGATGGTGATCCCCAGTCGCCAGTTGCGGTCTCCGTTATGGATTGTGATCTGTCCAGCTCCATGGCTTGGCCTGAAATAACGCGTTTCGTCAAAGACGTCGTAACTGGGCAGAAGTTGCTTTCGGGCCACCACCTGATCACCGCCGACTTGCACGAGGGTGATGGCGTTGTACAGCGCAGGATGCAAGGCATCGTCTGCTGGATCAGCGACTCCCACCAGAAGCGCGATTTCTGACTGACGGGCGGCCAGGCCACTGCGGAGCGTGTCGAGGGCCTCCCGTTGCCGTTGTAGGTGCGTGGGGCTGAAGAGAAGATCCCTTGGTGGATACCCCCAGAGCGAGAGCTCGGGCGTGACCAGCAGGTCCGGTTGGCGGCCCTTGGTCTCGATCAGGCTGTCGAGGCCTTGCAGAATGCGGGTGGCATTGCCCAGCAGGTCGCCCACAACAGGATTGATCTGGGCTAGGGCAACGCGCATCAGCACTCAGGGGTTGGTGGCATTGAATCCATAAAGATTGTGCTTCAGCAGCAGCGGCCAGAGGCATTCCGGCACCTGATGTCGTTTCTGCTTTTGTTTCACCTGTGAACTGGCAGTAGCGGGAATGCCCAGAGGCAGTACTCGCGCCGAGGCTCCCATCTGGCGGAAGCTCTCCAGAGTGCACGGCTCCAGGGGCCATCCCTCACGGGGCACGATGCCGAGATTGCATTGCTGCAACATGCGCTGAGAGTCTTTCCATGCTGGGATTTGTTGGGCGAGATCGCTTCCCACCACAAAACAGAGGCGGTGATCAGGCCAACGTTCGCTGGCTCGTTCCAGTGTTGTGACGGCCCAGGGGCTGCTCAGCTCCTGGGCCAGTTGCAGCCGGGGGCTGGCGATCGTTTCAACCAGGGTTTTCAGCAGGTCACAACGCTGCTCAAGATCGGCGTCATGGCGTTTCATCGGGTTGTCACTGGCCCATGTGGCGACTCGGTCAAACTGGGTTAACAGTCCTTCCAGCAGCGCCTGATGGCCCACGGTCGGAGGGTCGGCACTGGTTCCGAGCAGTGCAATCTCAGCTCTGGCAGTTGTCGCCATGGTCAGGGCAACAGCGAGGGCAGCGGTGGACGTGTCTGCTGCTGGGGCCACTCCTGCATCAGCTCGACGATGTCATGATCGGACTGTGCCAGCCGCCGCATCAGAGTGGCTGGCCCTGGCTGAAGTCGGCGCCCCCGGCCCCGTTCCTCCAGTAGCCAGCGTGCCGTCATCCGACCGGTGCGTCGTGTTGTGTGCACGGCCAGTGCCGCCTGGGCCAGGGCCACCGGTGCGGCTGGGGCCAGTGTCAGGCCAGCACTGAAGGGTGCGGCCAGCAGCAACAGCTGGCGCAACGAGCCCAAGGCGACCTGGAGCCCCAGCTGTGCTCCCCCTAGCAGAGCGTTCTGTCCACTCAGCTGGCGGATCAATTTGCGGGCCGCTGGTCCCCCAAGAGGAAGGCCATACAGAGAGCAAAGCTGGCGGACAAGGGCTGCATCACAGGCGAACCCCCCAGCCAGATCCAAAAGCAGCAGCGGGTTGGCGGCGACGCCGGTGGCCTTGAGCGCGGCGTAGCGCCCGATCAGTCCCTGGGCTTCCCTCCGGCGTCGCTGCAATCTGCCTGTCTCCAACTGTTGCTGAATGCGTGTGGCCTGCTTCAGGCTGTTGAGCAACAGCAGGCTCTGGCCGTGTTGTTCCAGCAGACGGCTGAGACCCTTCGCCAGCGCTTCCACGTCGGCCGGCTGCTCACGGCTGCGGATGCGACCATCGCTCAGTTGAACAGCCCGGCGCGGTGCGGCGGCCACCGCCAGCGGAGCCGGCAGTCCTGTTGGAAGTCGGCTGTGGATGCTGCGCAGCAGATCCGGCAGTTGATCCCCTGGCCAGCAGTCGCTGCGGTTTAGCACCGTCAACACCGGCTTGCCCATGGTCTGGAGCGTATCCAGGGCCTCAAGTTCCACACGTGTGATGTCGCCGTCCAGTACCTGAAGCACTAGATCGGCATGCAGCGCCACCCTGGCCGCCAGTCGGGCCCGTGCCGGACCATCCACCTCGTCGATCCCAGGGGTGTCGACCAATTCGACGTTCTGCAGGCCTGGAACGGCTCTAGGCCAGGCCACGGCCTGCTGCTGACGCGTGCAGCCGTGGGCCACATCCGTGGCCATCAGCTGCTGCCCGCCCAGGGCATTCACCAAGCTGGACTTGCCGACGCCCACTCGGCCGAAGACCGAGATCCGAAGCCTGCTTTGATCCAGGCGTTCAAGCTGGCAATCCAGAAGCTGGAGCGCGCCGGCCAGAAGACCCTGTTCGCGCCGATTCAGTTCAAGCTTGTCTCGCCAACCCTGCAGCAGATCTCTGCAGCGATCCTCCATGGCCCTCATGGTGCGACCTCTCCTGAGGTCTTTCTCCACCAGCCGGCCAGAACGGCCAGAACAGCCTCCGGGCCAATCACGCCAACGAAGCCACCGAATTCATCCACCACGACCCGCACACCGCTATTGTCGCGATGGAAGCCGGTCAGCAGGCGGTCGGCTCGGATCATTTCGGGAACGAACTCAGCCGGCTCACTGAGATCGGCTGGCGTCAGATGTCCCTTGTTGCGCACCAGGGCGCTCAGCAAACGGTCACGGTTTGCGACGCCGAGAACCTTGTCCACCGCGTCGCCCAGGACCACCCACCACTGCGCTTCGTTCTCGAGTAGTTCAACACGCAATTTCTCGATATTGCAGGCGCCATCCAGTGTTGGAGCTGCCACCCGCGGTGTCATCAGATCACGCGCAGTGAGGTCATTGAGCAGGAAGACCTTGGAAATCATGTCGGCTTCATCGGCCTCGATCTGTCCTTTCTGAGATCCAAGTTTTGCCAGCAGCCGGATCTCTTCCTCATCCGTGCTGATCTCACTCTCTTCGGTAATCGCCGGAAGCAGTCGCTCCAGCAGTAGCACCAGTGGTCGCATGATCACGCCCAGCCAATGCAGAACCGGAGCGCTTGCCAGGGAGACCGGCAATGCCAGGCGGCTTCCGATCGCTTTGGGCAGGATCTCCCCAAGCAGGATCACCAGAACCGTGAGGCTGACTGAGAACAGGGCAAGAGCTCCATTCCCCGCATCCATCTGTTCTGTGAACACCCAGGAGGCGTAGCCACCGAGCATCAGGCTTCCGAAGATGTTGAAGCCGTTGTTGGTGATTGCGAGCACCGACAGGGTCCGACCAAGACGCAGCCTCAGTTGGGCCAGCCTGCGGGCTCCGGCCACCGGTTTCGGCCGGGCTGCAAGTTCATGCACGCGCACCGGATTCACGGTGAGCAGCGCTGCTTCCACTCCGGAGCAGAGGGCGGATCCGGTCAGCACCACCACCACCAACAAGAGAAGGATCAGCAGGTCGGAGGTCATGCGTGGGCGCTTTGACTGCCATCCTGACGTTTCTCCGGTGCCCTGTCTCTGTCGTGGCTGATCTTGCCCCTGTTTTTGATGCTCAGCTGTTCTCGGATCGGCGCGACCGGTTCTTGGCTGAACTGGGCGGGGTCGCCGCGGTGATCCCTGCCGCCACGCTGGTCACGCACCATGCAGATACGGAGTGGCCGTTCCGCCAGAACAGCGATTTCTGGTACCTGACTGGGTTTGATGAGCCTGATGCCGTGGCCCTGTTCCTGCCACATCGCCCTGAGGGTGAGAGGTTTGTGCTCTTCGTGAATCCCCGCGAGCCTGCTGCTGAGGTCTGGACCGGTCGGCGCTGGGGTTGTAAGGGTGCGGTGGAGCGCTTCGGAGCTGATCTCTCCCATCCGCGCGTGGAGCTCGATGCCCTGCTTCCTCAGTACCTCGATGGTGCAGAGGGCATCGCCTTTCGTATTGGCAGCCATCCATCGATCGAACCTCTGGTGTTGCGTTCGTGGGGTGCGCAGCTCGATCGGGTCTCACGCACCGGCAGTGCTGCGCAGGCTCTGGTGGCGCCCTGCCCGTTGCTGCATCGAATGCGGTTGCGCAAGCAACCCGCTGAACTGGAACGGCTCCGTGAGGCGTGCAGGATCTCAGCCTCCGCCCATGAGCTCGCAAGGGCTGCCGTGCGTCCCGGAATGACCGAGCGGAAGATTCAGGCTCTGATTGAACAGCATTTTCTCGAGATGGGAGCCCGTGGAGCCGCCTACGGCTCGATTGTTGCCGGCGGCGACAATGCCTGCGTGCTGCACTACATCGACAACAGTGCAGTCCTTCAGGACGGAGATCTCCTGCTCATTGACGCCGGCTGCTCCCTTCGCGACTACTACAACGGCGACATCACACGGACATTTCCGGTGAGCGGCCGTTTCAGTGGAGAGCAGAGGGAGCTTTACTCCCTGGTCCTGAGGGCGCAGGAAGCGGCGATCGCCATGGTCAAACCCGGTCATACCGCCGAGGACGTGCATGACGCGGCTGTCCATGTTCTCGTGGAGGGCCTTGTGGATCTGGGACTTCTGGTGGGAGAGGTCGACGGCCTGATCGAGCAGGGAAGCTACCGGCATCTCTACATGCATCGAACCGGCCACTGGCTGGGGCTGGATGTTCATGACGTTGGTGCCTATCGGCTTGGCGAGCATCACGTGCAGCTGGAACCCGGCATCGTCCTAACGGTCGAGCCTGGTCTCTACATCAGTGACCGTCTTGGAGTTCCGGAGGGACAGCCTGCGATTGATGACCGTTGGAAGGGGATCGGCATCCGCATCGAGGACGATGTCGCGGTCCGGGACCTTGAGGAAGTCTCCTGCGGTCATGAAGTACTCACTGCAGGAGCTCTCAAAGCGGTGGCAGAGATGGAGCGCTAAGGGTCCGACTGCGTCAGCGCATGGTCCCTGAGTGCCTCTGGCTGTCAGATCCTTTGCTGCCCTTCGACCATTGGATCGCTGCTTCAGTACTGGGCAGGATCAGATCTGCACCGGCGGACATCAGCTGCTGCTCATAGGCGCTTCTTTCCTGGCTTCCGGGTAGAAGATGCGGTGGTGACACTGCCAGACTGATCCACTGCCGATCGGGGCGTTGGGTCCTGGCGTTGAGAACAGTCTGAACATCGGCAACCGTGTCACCCAGGTAGGCGACAACGCCTCCGCTGCGATGGGGTAAAAGGCTGTCGCTGAGTTGCACAAGACCCGTCGGGTCAGGTTTATCAGGGGCATCACCCATCGCGATCAGGGGGGGATTGACCAGTCCCAGACGCTGCTGCAGCACGAAGCGAGCCGACGGAGGTTCCGCGCCACTCACGAATCCCCAACGCCAGCCGTTCTGATCCAGCGCGTTAAAGAAGTCGTGTTGCACCCGTAAGGGTTCATCGCTGATGTACCCCGTCCAGGCGCCTGGATCGCCATCGGGATCGCCGCCAAAATAAAAATTGCTGAAGACATCGATCAGGTCTTGCCTGGCCGGCAGGGATGTGCCGTACCGGCGCAGCAGCTCGAGGCTTGCATCCCAGTCGTTGTTCCAGCGTCCTTCGCCCTTGAGAGCATCGATGCAGGCCGGAGCGGGCAGCCAGCCGCAGTAATGCTCAACGGTTGCCTGGAGGGCTCTGCGATAACTGCCAGACACATCACGGATCACTCCGTCGATATCGAACAGCAGAAGCTGGCTGGTGGATGCGTGCCGGTCCAGGGAGATGGGTTTTGGCGGCTGGTAGATTAGTTCTTTGTCCTTGATTCTTGAGCGCTGACACCATGACGGTTTCCGAAGGCGCTGCCGTCGACCAAGAGGTCGCTACCGAGGCAGCAGCAGCTGATCAGGCTCCTCAGAGCACGGAGACTCCTAAGAGCGCAGAGGCCGATCAGCAGCAGGAGCCGAAGGAAGGTCGTCCAGTCATGCGTGGCGGCAGTGCTGCACTGGCATCAGCCACGATCGATGCTGATGGTGTGCCATCCGGGTACACCCCGAAGGCCGATGAGGGACGCTTCCTGCTGAAGATTCTCTGGTTGCCCGACAACGTGGCGCTCGCCGTCGATCAAATTGTTGGTGGCGGGCCCAGTCCTTTGACGGCCTATTTCTTCTGGCCTCGCGAAGATGCCTGGGAAACTCTCAAAAGTGAGCTCGAAGGCAAGTCTTGGATCACCGATAACGAACGTGTTGAGGTGTTGAACAAAGCTACTGAGGTGATCAATTACTGGCAGGAAGAGGGCAAGGGCAAGAGTTTGGATGATGCCAAGCTCAAGTTCCCCGACGTGACCTTCTGCGGTACCGCTTGATTAGGTTCAATCACTATTTTGTTGATTTCTGCAGGCAATCAATTGCCTGCTTTTTTATGTCGAGAAATCGTTTTTAGGGCAATTTGCATACAGTCTTTGCCTCAACGATTGGATCGTTTGGACAGTCTGCTCGGTGCAGATTTGAATTGATTTGATTGTGTGCCGTGATGCTTTGCTCCTGTTGCCTGCAGCCTGGAACAGTGTGCTGCTTCAAGGTGGGTCTTCGATGAGAGGGTTTTGATGCTGCCATTCATCAGAATGATTGCTTGATTCCTTGATGGTGATATTGATCACCAATCCCGGCGAATTTGGTCGTCAGGCCTCCGCAATAGTCTGTTACGCTCTCACGGATTATTTTTAATGGGTTGATTTCTTTTTCTTCTTTGTTCGCGCTTAGGCTGTCCTCTGCAACGTTCGCAGTCACATCAAGTGTCGAGATTTTGAATGGACTCGCTCCATTCAGGATTCAGGATTCTGAGAGTTCAGCCCTTTATGACAAGAGTGGGAAAAATATTTTTCAGGCATCTTTGCCACTGTTGAACAAGCGGTCCACAGTCGCTTTGTTTGAGCAGCATTGTTTGCATGATTCTGCCGCAGCTAAGGTCGCTTCTGCACCGTTGGCTGAATCTGCTTGGTCCACCGCGAGCTTGGAAGCGGCGCCCGATTCTCTTACTCAAGTCTGTTCGTTTGCATCTTTCGCCGACTATCTGCGTGAGTTGTCGCTGAAGCACTATTCTCTGCCCGCTTCAGGTGTTTTCACCTCGGGCTTTGGACCTCGCTGGTCGCGGCATCATTCAGGTATCGATATCGCAAATCAGGTTGGCACATCCATTCATGCTTCACGACGAGGAGAGGTGGTTTTCGCGGATTATCTCGGTGCTTATGGCTTGATGGTTGAAATTAAGCACCCCGATGGTTTCAGCACGCGTTATGCGCATTGCAATGAAGCTCTTGTTCGAGTCGGAGAGACTGTCAATCAGGGTGATCTGATTGCAAGGATGGGCAATACAGGCCGTAGTACAGGCCCCCATCTTCATTTTGAGATCAGATCGCCTAAAAATATCGCGCTTAATCCAGCGTCATTCCTGAAAGAAATCCTGATTAATCAGAAGGTATGAACCTTTTGCTGATTGCTAGTAGATAATAGCCTTGAGCTTTAAGGATTTGGTTGGTGACTACCGACCTGTCTTAGGCGCGTGGCAGTCAGGAGCCGGTCAGTTGACGATGGCGAGAATGTCCTTCTCGGACAGGAGCACGAACTCATCGCTTCCGAGCTTGATGTCGGTGCCTGCGTACTTGCTGTAGAGGACTTTGTCGCCGACGCCCACTTCAGGAGACTGGCGGGAACCGTCGTCGTTGCGCTTACCAGGGCCAACTTGAACGACTTCGCCCACCTGGGGCTTTTCCTTAGCTGTGTCGGGGAGCAGGATGCCGCCGGAGGTTTTCTCCTCGGATTCTGAAACTTTGACGAAAACGCGATCGCCGAGGGGCTTAACAGTGGAGACGCTGAGAGAAACAGCTGCCATGGGTTCTTGCAGGAGCAGGGATAGTGCGCCGAAGCGCCGATGCGACTCGAGCTGGCACTCAAGGTCGTCGAGTGCCAACCTATGTCCGGGTTCTGCACTTCGGCCACGGGACAAGCGTGCGGGTGACCGAACCATCCCCCCTCTCTCGAGACGGTGGTATCGTGACCCCGCTCAGGAAGGGATAGCTCTAGTCGCTTCCCTCTCACACCCCCTTACTTATGGCCGCTGCTGCTCCCGCCTCCGCCGGTACCAAGGGCGTTGTCCGCCAGGTGATTGGCCCGGTTCTGGACGTGGAATTTCCCGCCGGCAAGCTGCCCAAAATTCTCAACGCTCTCCGCATCGAAGGCACCAACACCGCCGGGCAGGTGGTTGCTCTGACCGCTGAAGTCCAACAGCTGCTGGGCGATCACCGTGTTCGCGCCGTTTCTATGAGTGCCACCGACGGACTTGTCCGCGGCATGGAGGCCCTCGATACCGGTGCACCGATTTCAGTGCCCGTCGGCGAAGGA
>QCTJ01000032.1 GCA_003211205.1 Synechococcus sp. AG-673-F03 | reverse complement strand
GCTTCAGCTCTCCACGGTGCCATCGCTCAGCGAAGGGGAGCTTTACCCATGTCATGTGGATCTTCGTCCTTACGTGCTGCGTGGCCAAAGCAATTGGGTCAGCCCAGGTGGGCTCACCCGTGTTGCTCTAAAGCGAGGATCCCTGGTGGTGAATTCCTCCCAGGGAGGTGGCTGCAAGGACACCTGGATTCTGGATGAGCAGCGGGTCACAACCGAGCAGAAAAAGGAGGCCGTCCTGTGCTGAGCCGAGTCGCAGACTCCCTCTACTGGATCAATCGCTATCTGGAACGAGCCGAAAACATCTCGCGCTTTCTCGAAGTCAGCGAAGCGATGGCTCTCGACTGCCCTCCTGGCAGTGCCGAACCGTGGCTGCCTTTAGTGGATGCCACCGGTGATCGCCGCAGTTTCGACAAGGCTTATCCATCTGGATCATCCAAGGATGTCATCCACTTCCTGCTCCTTGATCAAGACAACCGGAACAGCATTGTCAGCTGCATCGCCATGGCTCGCGAGAACGCACGGCAGATCCGCGACGTCATCACCACGGAGATGTGGGAGCAGATCAATGATCTTCACTGGAACCTGCAGAAGGGCGAAGCCATTTGGGAGGAACCACCACAGGAACAATTGAGGATCATCCGGCGCGGCTGCCAAATCTTTTACGGCATCACTGATGCCACGCTCAGCCGCGATCTGAGCTGGTTATTCAGCCAGCTGGGACGACTCATGGAGCGAGCGGACAAAACCTCTCGGATTCTCGATGTGAAGTACTTCCTGCTGTTGCCCATTCCCGAAGAAATCGGAGGCGTGCTCGACGAGCTGCAATGGATCACCCTGCTTCGCACCGCCGGGGCTTATCAGATGTATCGGCAAAGCATGCAGAAGGGAATCACCCCAACATCCGTTGCCCAATTCTTGCTGCTCGATCCGATCTTTCCCCGATCGGTTCGGTTCTGCCTGCAAGGAATCAGCGACACGTTGCAACAAATCCAAGCCCAACCGGTCATGAAGCAACCCGATGACCTGGATTGTTTGCGTGGTCAACTGCTTGCCCGCTGGAGCTTTGTCCGGATCGACAACCTCATCGAAGGCGGCCTTCACCAAGCGATCGATCAACTGCAGCAGGACCTCAATCGACTCCACTGCCTCATCGAGGAGCGCTATTTCATGAGCGCTGACTTTCCTCGCACATCATCTGAACCCGCATGCGCGCTTTCATCATTCACCGCTTGAGCTATCGCTACGAGGCGCCGGTCAGCCTCGGCGATCACCGGCTTTGCCTCAAGCCCCGAGGGCAGGGTTTCCAGACACTGCTGGACCATGAACTCATCGTTTTGCCTGAGCCTCATCTGCAACGTGAGGTGCTCACTGCCAGTGGCGATGAGGTCCAACAACTCAACTTTGTCGGCAGCACCAACCAGTTGTGTTTCGAAGCCCGAAGTCGGGTGGAGACACGCCCAGCGCCATCTCTGGAGCTCTGCTTCAACAACCTCGAGCCGCCGTTGCCATATCCACGGGGCCAACTGAATGTTGACCTGCTGGGAGCGCTAGAGGGTTGGCTGCCCAATGGCCAGCACGAACCGTCTGCCATTGACCTCACTCAAGAGGCACTGATGGGTAGCAACCAGCAGATGCTGGCCTTTCTCAACCACTTGTTGGAGCTGATTCAGGAGCGCGTCATGTATACACAACGGCACGTTGGTCCTGCATGGACGGCAGGCCGCACACTGCGGGAACGAATCGGCTCCTGCCGCGATCTAGCGATGTTGATGGTGGCCTGCTGTCGCGTTGCAGGACTTCCGGCTCGCTTCGTGAGCGGTTATCAGCTTCAGCAACCGGCACCGGAGCAGTACGACCTGCATGCCTGGGCGGAGGTCTACCTTCCCGGAGCAGGATGGAGGGGATTCGACCCCAGCGCCGGTCGCGAGGTCAACGACCGCTATGTGGTGTTGGCCACATCATCGAAACCAGAGCTCACGGCAGCGGTGAGTGGAACGTTCAGTGGACCGCTTAACACCGATAGCGAACTCAGTTGGACGATCAACGCCGAAGAAGAGAGCAGCGAAACAACGTCACAGTCTTTAATTCAAGCCGCTTGAGGCAGGGGTCCGACCCCATGAAGCTGAGGCTTCGGTGCCGAAGTCGTCGTTGCGTTCATCAGCGAAGGGATCCGTGCACTGTTGTACACGCGAAATTCCTGCACGAGAGACACTCCAGGCTTTCGAACAGCCTGGTTCAACACCACAGAGCCATCCGGATCAGAGATGGAACGGTGAAAGGTCCGCGGGGGGATGCGCAAAATATCGCCACCGCCTTCAAGCCGGACGATGTGAAACGGCTGCTCCCAGGCAAGATTCACCAAGTAAAACGTTCGTCCGCCACTGGCGGCCAGAAGATTGTCTTCCTGATTGGGATGCATATAAAACTGCCAGGCCCCTGTTTCGGGATCATCTGGTGGACTCACGGCAGGGCCGGAGTGAATCACCAGATCACGGGCATTGGACGTCTCAACCGTGACGTCAAAGAAACGCACGGAAGGCGTGTCGCGAAACCGCTCGAAAGACAACAGTTCGAACATCACCGATGGGCCGGATGAAGGCCCGAACTCTGGACTGTTTTTACCGAGCTTTCTCTACTGAAACGGTGCCGTCGATAACGGTTCAGCCACCCAGATAAGCCATCTCTGCATGAGATGACGTCCCAAAAGCAGTCTGGCCCCGGCCCTCCTCGCTGTACTGGTCGAGCCTCCTCTGCCAGAGGGCACAGATCTCTCGCTCCAGGTCATCGTCACTGGTCAGAGCCGGTTTCAGATCTGTTCCACGAGCTGCAAAAAGACAAGTGAAGGCTTGCCCATCAGCGGTGATGCGCAGTCGATTGCAATCTCCGCAGAACGGCTCAGTAATTGAGGCGATCACACCAATGGCAGCGACGCCATCGCGATAACGCCAGCGCAAGGCAGTACCACCAGGTGATCGACCGAGTGACGACAACGGCCATTGGCGGCTGATGCGATCGACCATCACGGCTGCAGGCAAAACCTGCTCCATGGCCCAACCGTTGCGATTGCCCACATCCATGAATTCGATTAAGCGCAGCTCCAGCCCTTGCTGACGGGCCAACATTGCTAGAGGAATCAACTGATCGTCGTTCACGCCCCGCTGGATCACCGCATTGAGCTTGAGGGCGCCGACAGCAGGGTCAAATCCGGCCGAACGAGCCGCCTCAAGACCAGCCAGTACCTGTTGAATCAGTCGCGTTCCAGCAGGCTCGCCACCGCGCAGGCCAGCCATGCGCGCCACCACCTCACCCTCGACCGCATCAAGACTGATGGTGATCCGTTCGAGGCCAGCAGCACGAAGAGCACGGGCCCTTTCCTGCGTCAGCAAGACTCCGTTGCTCGTGAGTGCCACCTTTCGCAAACCCTGCAGAGGATTGCCAGGAGTGGCACGCCCCAAAGCCACCTGCTCCAGCAGCGGAAGCAACCGATCACTCAGTAACGGCTCGCCTCCGGTCAGACGGAGGGTGTGGGCCCCCAGCCGGGAAGCAACCCTGATCAGTCGCAATTGCTGCTCAAGACTGAGCAGGCCCGGGGGATCCACAGCATCAGGGCAGCAATAAGGACAGGCCAGATTGCATCGGGCCGTGAGCGACATCCGCAGCACCCCAAGCGCTCGAGCCCGCTGGTCAATCGGGGGAGAGGCGGCAATCATCCAGTTAAAGCTTCCAGATCAATGGGCCGATTGACATTGAGCAACTGATCAGGGGGAAGTTTCACCGTGTCATGAGGAATGCGTTCAAGCCAGCAGCTCCAACGGCCCTTCCCCTCCGTGAGCTCATCATCAAGCGCTTTGCGATGCAGCGCACCGCACGGATAAATGCCAAACAGATGCTGAAGCCTGGAGCCGTCATCGGCAACAAGTGCCCTGGCTTGCTGGGGTGTCCAGCAACGGATTAATTGCTGCAATGCATCCAAGCGCAAGCCCGGCATATCCACAGGCACCGTGAGCAGAGCTTCATCATCACGTTCATGCAAAACACAGCTCAAGGCCCAAAGGGGACCTGCCGGCTGCCAGGGCTCAGCTTGAACAGTCACGCCTTTGCGGGAACTAAGCAGCGCGTGATGACGGCCATGACCCGACAGGACGCAAACCTCAAGACCCACTGAGCGCAACAGTTGGACCTGAGCCTCAAGCCAGCTCGATCCATCCGGATGAGTCAGCAGGGCCTTGTCTGCACCCATGCGACGACTGGCACCACCAGCAAGAACAACGCCCAGAAGACGACGAGTCATAGAGCCAAAGACCTTGAGCCTTGGTAACACCTCAGACCAATGACATTGCAGTTACTACGACTACAAAAAAGCCCCAGGCCAGAGACACACTTAATTGACACTGGCCTCGCAGGGCTGAAATTTTGTATTCGATGCAACGATCCATTTAGCCGCCAAATGGTGCAATTATTCGGCGGTCTGCATGAGCGCCGCCTTTTGAAATCCTGAGTGCCCTCCTTTCGACGCCGGGGTTTGAATCTCCACATCAACAAACCCCATGCTTGCCGAACTCTGGTCATTCCAGGGGAGATACCGAACACTTCATCTCACCTGGTTTGCATTCTTTTTAACCTTTGTCGTTTGGTTCAATCTGGCGCCACTGGCCACAACAGTGAAGGCGGATCTTGGACTGACCGTTGGCCAGATCCGCACGGTTGCAATCTGCAATGTTGCGCTCACCATTCCAGCCCGTGTGCTGATTGGCATGTTGCTGGATAAATTCGGCCCTCGACGCACCTATTCCACCCTGCTGGTGTTCTCGGTGATTCCTTGCCTGATGTTTGCATCAGCCCAGGATTTCAATCAACTGGTGGTGTCCCGTCTGCTGCTCTCCATCGTGGGCGCCGGCTTCGTGATTGGCATCCGCATGGTGGCCGAATGGTTCCCTCCTAAAGAGATCGGTCTAGCAGAGGGAATCTATGGCGGCTGGGGCAACTTCGGCTCCGCTTTCTCGGCACTGAGTCTTGTTGCACTAGCTGGCTTTCTCTCCTTCTCCGGTGGATTCGATCTGCCAACTGGCGCCACCCTGAACTGGCGAGGAGCGATTGCATTGACGGGCATCATCTCGGCCGTGTATGGCGTGATCTACTTCTTCAACGTCACCGACACTCCTCCAGGAAAGGAATATCAACGCCCTGAAAAGACTGCAGGTCTTGAAGTCACTTCGATGAGAGATTTCTGGGGATTGCTGGGCATGAATGTTCCCTTCGCAGCAATTCTCTGTGTTCTCTGCTGGAGGCTTCAGAAAGTTGGATTCCTGAACGCTGGAACTTACCCACTGGCCCTGCTGGCTGTACTTGTCTGGTTCATCTTCCAAACCTGGGGAATCATCCGCACCAACCGTGATCTGATCATGGGAACCAAGGTGTATCCCAAAGAAGATCGTTATGAGTTCCGTCAGGTGGCCATCCTCGAACTCACCTACATCGTGAACTTCGGTTCCGAACTGGCTGTGGTTTCGATGCTGCCAACGTTCTTTGAAACCACATTCGACCTGCCGAAAGCAACAGCAGGAATCTTGGCCTCCTGTTTCGCCTTCGTGAACCTGGTCGCTCGTCCAGCGGGTGGTCTGATCTCCGACAAACTCGGCAGCAGAAAAAACACCATGGGCTTTCTCACAGCCGGCCTCGGCATCGGCTATCTGGTGATGAGCCTGATCAAACCGGGCACATTCAGCGGTTCCACTGGCATCTTCATTGCCGTGGTGATCACCATGCTTGCTTCCTTCTTCGTTCAATCAGGGGAAGGTGCAACATTCGCCCTCGTGCCGCTGGTGAAGCGTCGCGTCACCGGTCAGGTGGCAGGTCTGGTTGGGGCCTACGGCAACGTCGGTGCCGTGACTTACCTCACCATTTTCAGCCTGCTGCCGCTCTGGATGGGTGGAGGCAAGGATCCTTCCCCTGAGGTGATCGCCGCCTCCAACAGTGCGTTTTTCCAGATTCTGGGAATTGCAGGTCTGATCGTGGCTTTCTTCTGCTTCTTCTTCCTCAAGGAACCCAAGGGATCCTTCGATGAGTTGCATGAAGGTGAAAGTCCCTCGTCATCAGCTGCTGCCATGGCTCGCTGAGCCATCAGCACTCTCGACTGAGATCACTGATCCCTGGTGCTGAAAGCACCGGGGATCTTGCATTCCATCGGATTCTTTGATGACCAGTCCCTGCAAGAGCATTCAGAGTCAGTGCCCTTACTGCGGCGTGGGCTGCGGTCTGGAACTGATGCCACCGGGAGAAGCAGGAAAATCTGTGAAACGGGATGCCGAGGGCAACCCGATGTGGACTGCACGAGGCAACAAACAGCATCCATCCAACCTGGGACAGGTCTGCATCAAAGGGGCCACGGTGGGAGAAACCCTGGCCAAGGGAAGGCTCACTCAACCCCTCTACCGGCCAACCTTCAATGATGATTTCCAGCCGATCAGCTGGGACAGTGCCTTTGACCTCCTGACAGGGCGGATTCGCAGCACCCTCAGCGGCAAAGGTGCCGACGCCATTGCCATGTATGGCTCGGGCCAATTCCACACCGAGGACTACTACCTGGCTCAGAAGCTGTTGAAAGGAGCTCTGGGCACCAACAATTTCGATGCCAATTCCCGCCTCTGCATGAGTTCAGCGGTGGCCGGCTACACCCGCAGCCTTGGCTCGGATGGTCCTCCCTGTTGCTACGAGGATCTCGATCACTGTTCCGTGGCATTCCTGATCGGAACAAACACGGCCGAATGCCACCCCGTGCTGTTCCAGCGCCTGCTCAAACGCAAAAAACGTGATCCCAAGGGACTCACCATCGTTGTCGTGGATCCTCGTTGCACAGACACAGCCAAGATTGCCGACCATCATCTAGCCATCGCTCCAGGCACCGATCTCGCCCTGCTCCACGGTCTGGCTTGGCTCGTCATTGAAGACAACGGCTTCGACAGCGATTTCATCGATGCCGCGACGGAAGGGTTCTCTGACTACGCCAAAACGATTAATACCTGGACCGCGGAAGAAACCGCCAAGCTCTGCGGGATCACAGAACAAGAACTGCGAGACGTTGGCAGGCTCTGGAGCCGCAAAGCAGGCATCCTCAGCCTCTGGTCCATGGGCGTGAACCAACGCAGGGAGGGCACCGCCGTGGTGAGTGGACTGATCAATCTGCATTTGCTGACCGGTGAAATCGGTAAGCCCGGTGCAGGACCGTTTTCACTGACAGGCCAGCCCAATGCCATGGGAGGCCGTGAAGCCGGAGGCCTGGCCCACCTGCTGCCGGGCTACAGGCTGGTGACCAACCCGGACCATCGCTCCGAAGTGGAGCAGGCCTGGGGATTGGCCTCAGGATCCATCGCTGCCGAACCTGGACTGAGTGCCTGGCAACAGGTGGAAGCAATGGAGCGGGGTGAACTGGATCTCTGGTGGGTCGCTGCCACGAACCCCCTGGTGAGCATGCCTGATCTCGAGCGGGTGAAAGCAGCCATGGAACGCTGCCCCCTAGTGGTGGTGAGCGAGGCCTATGCCGACACGGAAACATCTCACTACGCCCACCTGCTACTGCCTGCATCGCAGTGGAGCGAAAAGTCTGGAGCCATGACCAATTCGGAGCGCCGTGTGACGCTCTGCCCGGCGTTCAGACCGCAGCATGGCGACAGCCGACCCGACTGGGAGGTTTTCGCAGAGCTCGGACGTCGTCTGGGGTTCGTCGATCAGTTCACCTACGCCTCATCAGCTGAGGTGTACAGCGAATTTGCCGCTCTATCCGCAAGCCGGATCTGCGATGTTTCAGGACTGAGCCACAAACTGCTGAATGAGCATGGTCCCCAGCAATGGCCCTTTCCCCTCGGCCATGAGCCGACGCAAGCAGCCAAGCGTCTGTACGTCGGCAAGCGATTCCCGACAGCCAACGGGCGTGCCCGCTTCCAATCGGATGCTCCGCTGGGCCTGGCGGAACCACCCTGTGAGATTTATCCACTGGTGCTCACCGTTGGCCGCTATCTGGGTCAATGGCACACGATGACGCGCACTGGAAAAGTGAAGCGCCTGAACAGCATGCACCCGGAACCCCGCCTGGAAATTCATCCCAGTGATGCGGGACGATTCAGCATCGAAGACGGAGGCCTGGCAGCGATCACCTCCAGGAGAGGCACGCTCACAGCACGCGTCAGCGTGACCGATCGGATCCGCAAGGGCTCAGTCTTTCTGCCGATGCACTGGGGGTTCACGCAATCCGAAGCCTGCGAGGCCAACACCCTGATGCACGATCAGGCCTGCCCAATCTCCAAACAACCTGAACTCAAGGCAACGGCGGTGGTGGTTGCCCCTGCCGTCTCAGTTATGCAGCCGGTCGAACAACAGAGCGGACGACTGGAGAGGCTGCGCAGGAAGCTCATCCCAGCACTTCGCTGAACGCGGCATCAAGGTTGTGATGATCATGGCCAGGGCGCGCCAGCTTGCAGAGGGCGAAGCGATCCAGCTCGCTCAGCTTCATCCAGGTCTGAGACGTCAGGTCGATGCCACGAAGTCGAGCCGCATCCAGAAGCTGATCTGGAAGCCGAGCCGGTCGCTGCCAGGGCTCCTCCACGGCAGGAGGCAGATCTTTAACCATGCCATCAACCATCGCAGCGGTGCAGGCGCGAAGATTTTCACGCATCTGCGCCAAGCGCTCGGGGGAATCGCCCCAGTCGACGAGGCCCTGACGCTGCTCATGACTCATCGCCAACCAGTGACTGAGCTTGAGCTTGATGCCTGCCAAATCAAGTTTGCGGCGAACACATAAGGGAATACATCGCCAGGAGCCGATGAAGTCCTGTTCGAATGCAAAACAGTGCCGCGACTGATCCAGCTGCGGATGCATTGGTAATAACAACAACGGTTTTCATATCTCTAGCTGGAAATAGTGGCAACAACGACCAACGACGAAGCGCAAAGCAGAGATGCTCAACTCAACGTTGATTAGTCCAATGCGTTTCGCCCTCTGTCTGGGAATGATTTTTGGCTCAGCCCACGGCTGGTTGGCCTCCGAGGGACTCGCTTCCGGCCTCCTGCTAATTCACTCCCAGCAAGAAGGGTCGACACTGCAAAGTTTCAGTGAGCTCAGTAGCGGTTCCTACGGTTTTTATCCATAGTGAATGGAGATTGTCCATCTCCGAATGGTTCCCTCCTACTCAACAACCAGCGCAAGCCGCAGCACAATCACCGTTGCAGCAGGTTTCATCAGCGCATTCATCGTGGCCTCTCTGGCCGTACAGATGGTCCGGAGCCAGCGAGCCGCAGTCGCTCCAGTCGAGACGTCAACGTCTTCAACCCAGGTCGAGCCCGTGATCACCTCCCAGGCTGCAATGTGGTCGGTGCTGGGTGAGCGCTGATCAACACTGACGAACTCAGTCAGCACCCGATTCATCGATGTCTGAACAGCTTTCGCACCTCACTAATCAGGGTGAGGTGCACATGGTTGAAGTAGGTGATCGTGCCATCACCAAACGCGAAGCGACCGCGATGGGTTCGCTGGTGATGTGCAGATCCACATTGGATCTGGTGCTGAACGGCGAAACAACCAAAGGAGACTTGATGGCCGTGGCACGCGTTGCTGCCATTCAAGCCGCCAAGCGCACATCCGAGCTCATTCCTCTTTGCCACCCGTTGCCCCTGAGCGGCATCGACGTGGGGATTGAACCCGACCCATCGTTGCCTGGTCTGACTGTGCGGGTGAGCTGTCGCACGACCGGTCAGACCGGCGTTGAGATGGAGGCGATCACCAGCGTCTCCATCGGGCTGGTCACTCTCTACGACATGTTGAAGTCGATTGAGCCGGGCATGACGATCAACCAAATTCAGCTGCTGCACAAGGATGGGGGTCGCCATGGCAGCTGGAGCTGCTGACCCCTATGGCCGTGAGGGCCTACAGCTTGCAGATGCTCGAACGCGTGTGCTGGACGCGATCCAACAGGGAACAACACGACGTGCTGAAGCGTTCATAGAGACGGTTCCATTAACGGACGCTCTGGAACGCGTGAACGCAGCTGCCGTGCTGGCCAGGGCCGATGTTCCCGGCTTCAGGGCCTCGATCATGGACGGCTATGCCCTGGGCCAAAGTCAGCAACCAGCCGTTGAAGACACCTGGACGTTGGTGGGTCGATCCGCGCCAGCCGCCCCGTACCCCACTGTGCTTGCCCACGGTGAAGCCATTCGAATTCTCACCGGTGCACCCTTGCCAGAAGGAGCTGACTGGGTTCTGCCCCAGGAACTGGTGCACAAGGTGAACGACAGTCTTTGCTTGAAACACGAGGCCTCGGCCAACCCATGGATCCGGCCGGCCAACGAGGAATGCAGTCAAGGGTCCACTTTGCTGAAACCGGGACAACGCCTCGGACTTGCAGATCTTGCCCAAGCTGCAAGCTGTGGCGTCCAGCAACTGAATGTTTATCGCCAACCACGCATCGGGCTACTGATCAGCGGCGATGAATTGGTGTCTCCGGGTGAACAACGACCTGAGGGAGCCATCTGGGAAAGCAACAGCACCTTGCTGAAAGGCCTGCTGAAGCGTCTTGGCTATCAAGCGTGGGATTGCCGGGTGTTAGCTGATCAACCGCAGGTCCTGCGCAAAACGATCGTTGAGTTGAGCTCCAGTTGTGATGTGTTGGTGAGCACCGGAGGTGTCTCCGCCGGTGACAGCGATTGGATCCGGCCGCTGATGACAGAGCTTGGCGAGGTGGACTTCTGGAAACTGTTCCTCAAGCCGGGTCGGCCCTTCGCCTTTGGCTGCGTGGGAGATAACGTGCCGTTCTTTGGCCTGCCAGGCAATCCCGTTGCAGCAGCCGTCACAGCATTGCAGCTGCTCTGGCCAGCGCTGCAGCTGCTGGAGGGCCAGCAGGAACCGGAGCTGTTACCACGACTGCGTGTAAGCCTTGAGACACTTTACCGGCGCCGGCCAGGACGGCCGGAACTGGCCCGGGCTTCATTGGTCTGCTCTGCCGACGGAGAACTGCGTGCCCGAGTCGATGGATCCCAGGCCTCCTCACGCATCGGCTCCCTCCAGAATGCGGATCTGCTGTTGGAGATCCCTGCGGAGTCAGGCGACCTGGAACGCGGAGATCAGCTCTGGGCACAACTGCTGCGTCGGCGATTGCTCTGAAACACCCTTGGGGTCACAGCGGTGTGTTTTCCGACAGCCAGGTCCCAACGCCATTGCTCCATTCCCGCTTCCAAAAGGGAGCGTCATGCTTGAGAGCCTCAAGCAAGGCTGCACAGCAACGTTGTGCAGGTCCACGCCGATCAGCGCTGACCGCCACCAAAACGATCAACTCGCCAGGCAGCAACCGGCCGACACGGTGCAGCACAAACGCGCAACGGCAACCATGGTGCTGCAGTAGCTGGCGAGCTGAGGCCTCAATCAGACGTTCGCACAATCCCGGATAGTGACTGAGCTCCAGGGCCTCCAGCGGTCGTCCATCCATGGCGACATCACGCACGCGGCCCATGAAGATCGCGGTGGCGGCATCCATCTGGGACCGCAACCAGTCGTCGAGCTGCAAGACGCCCGAGATGGGTTGGTCATGAATGACAATCTGCACTTCGTCAGGCTTCGGCAGCACGATCAACCTCCTGTGAATGGCGGCAGGAAAGCCAGTTCATCGCCCGCTTGCAATGGATGATCGGCGCTGACGATGTCCTGGTTGATGGCAACAAGCACTACCTGGGGTAAGTCACCCAGTTCAAGCTGATCCCAGATCTCTCTGGCTGTCTGCACAGCCGGCGCATTCAGTGCAATACAACGTTCAGACCAACCCGCCTGGTCCCGCAGTGAAGCAAACAACAACACCTTCACCGAAGGTGGCGCATCGGATTGACTCTGGTTCATCCGTGCCACACGAAACCTTCATGGTTCTAGCGTTTGTCGATCACACCTCCATCAACGCTGCGTGCTGTCCATTGCCCTGCTGACGATTTCAGACAGTCGGACCCTGGAGAACGACCTGAGCGGAGATCTGCTTCAGCAACGACTGATCGATGCCGGTCATCACTTGCAGACTCGTGCAATCTGTCCGGACGACCGCTATCGGATTCGAGCGCTCGTCAGCCAATGGATCGTCGATTCAGCCGTTGACGTGGTGATCACCACAGGCGGCACAGGCCTGACTGGACGCGACGGCAGCCCTGAAGCGATCGGCCCCTTGCTGGACAAGACCATCGATGGGTTCGGCGAACTGTTCCGAATGCTCTCGTTCCAGACCATCGGCACGAGCAGCCTGCAGAGTCGCTGCCTCGCCGGAGTGGCCAACGGCACGTTCATCTTCGTTCTGCCTGGATCACAGGATGCCGTCACAACAGCCTGGGAGCGACTGATCTCAGCCCAGCTGCACAGCGAAACCCGCCCCTGCAACCTGGTGCAGCTCAGATCAAGGCTGAAGGAATCCGCAGATCAGCCACCAACCTGACCATCAGAACGGGATCGGCATGGTGACATCGGCAGGCCGTGGCGCACAGGATTCCACCTGCTCATTCACCACATCTCCAACCACAATCACGGAGGGCGAGGCAAAGCCTTCACTGCGGGTGCGCGCAGCAACGTCTGAGAGAGTCGCCTTGAGACAACGCTGCCCGGCCACAGTCCCCTGCTGAATCACAGCCACTGGGGTCTCAGCACTGAGACCACCTGCCTCCAGCTCAGCGGCGATCTTCGGCAGGTTGTGCAGACCCATGTAAATCACCAGACCATCACTGGCTGTGGCCAATGAGCGCCAATTCACACTGGGGCGGCGCTTGTCGATCTCCTCATGACCGGTCACAAAGGTGACGGAAGAACCGGCGCGACGATGGGTCACAGGAATCCCGGCGTAGGCGGGTGCGGCAATGCCAGCGGTCACCCCAGGCACCACCTGAACCGAAACGCCGTGTTTCACCAGATGAGCAGCTTCCTCGCCACCGCGTCCGAACAGAAAGGGATCCCCGCCCTTGAGACGCACAATGCAGCGATGGCGAGCTGCCAACGTCACCAGCACCGCATTCGTACTCGGCTGAGGAACGGAGTGATGCCCACGCCGCTTGCCCACGAAATGGCGCTCACACTGCTCAGGCACTAGGTCAAGAACCTCGCGAGGAACCAGGGAGTCGTAAACCAATGCATCACAGCGACCCAACAGGCGATGGGCCCTGACAGTGAGTAAATCGGGATCTCCAGGGCCTGCACCGACGAGATAAACGGTTCCGGTGAGTTCAGCAGTCGTCACGGCAGAGCGGCAAGCAAGTCGATCAGGCCCTGACGAATCAGAGCGAGGTCAAGAAGCGGTGGAAGACCTCCAGCCTCGCTCAGTGCCTCCGTCATGCGATTGGGGGCCAGCGCAAGCATCAGTGGGTGAGCCTCGGGGTGGATTTTCTGATAGTCAGACCAATCGTCGAAGGACAGCAACGGCAACCCCATGCGCTCGGACAACTCCAGGAGAAAACGATCGGCCTCTTCAGAACTCAATGGGTGATGAACCAGAACCGAGCCCTGAACAGCAAAGGGTTGAAGCGCTTCAGCCACGAGAGCCCACCAACATTGCCAAGACCCAAGGAAAGGAAGCAACTCAACGTCCGCGCCTTCACGCTGCATGCGATGTCTGATCTCAGGCACATCCGCACGCGCATGCGATCCCGGCCATAACAACAAAGGCACCAACCAGCTGGGCTGTTCTGGACACGCAGGTGGTGTTTCGGCAGTCAGCACTTCCAGCTGCACAGGAGCCTGACGACTCTGCTGGAGCGCCTGCTGCAGCTCAATCAATGATTCAGGAACGACACCACCTGAGCGTCCATGCACAACCAACCTGATCGCACGCTGACAACGAAGATCGCTATTCCGTAGCAATGACCACGGATCAAAGGTCGAACGAACTGTTGTCATCGATGGATTGTCATTCCTCCTGCAGCCATGTCGCGACGTCGATCCATCGATCGCACTGTTTCTGAAGGTGGGTTCCAGCGAGACTCCACCGTTCAAAGCTATCGCTCGGAAAGGGCTCACCGTCATTGGCATCCCGATGACAGACGCAGCCGTAGCCACAGAGACACAAGGTTCCAAAGTGAGCTCGACCGGGATTTCGCCGCCATGAAACGCGTCTGGCAGATGCTTCGCTACGGGGCGATCCGAATGATTGGCGAAGTTGGACGTCAATACTGAGTCCGCGAAAAGCAGCCTTCTAGGGCTCAGTCGGGCGGATGAGATGTAGCCACAGTCACCAATTCGTCCATCCCATCTGAATTGAAAAGTCGGCAGGGGAAATTGTTCAATCCACTACCGACAGACCCCTGACAAGCCTCTTAACTGCCGCAAAAGCGCTCACCTTCTTTTTGAAGCGCAGGTCATCTTGCCCCTTTGATTGATCTGCAGCATTTCATGCTCAATCCTTTACCCCTCGCTGAACAAGATCATGACGATTAGCTCTCCTTCCAGACCCTATCTGGATGGCAAGAAGCTGAATAAGATTGAACAGAATAAGTCGGCCAAAGATGGACTGTTAGTTGGTAATGAAATTGAGAAATTTGCCGAAATGGGGTGGGAGCAGGTTGATGAAACCGACCTTCAATTGCGATTGAAATGGTATGGAATGTTTTGGCGGCCTAAAACGCCCGGCAAATTCATGCTGCGCCTGCGGGTTCCCAACGGTGTGCTCTCCGCTCAACAATTGCGCGTTGTCGGCTCCATTGTTGAGCGCTACGGCGAGAACGGAAGCTGCGACATCACCACCAGGCAGAACCTGCAACTGAGAGGAGTGCTTCTTGGCGACCTGCCGGAAATCCTCAAGCGCCTTGAAGAAGCTGGCCTGAGTACGATCCAATCGGGTTTTGATAACCCCCGCAATGTCACCGGTAACCCAATTGCCGGGATTGATCCAAAAGAAATCCTCGATACCAGGCCTTACACAGATGAACTTGAAAACTTTTTAACCAATCACCGCAAAGGCAATCCTGAATATTCCAATCTTCCCAGAAAATGGAATACTGCAGTTGCCGGTGCAAAAGACAATTTCCTGCTTCACAACGACATTGCCTTCCATCCCGTTGAAAAAGATGGTGTGATGGGTTTCGGTGTGTGGATTGGCGGCATCCTTTCATCACAGATGAATGCCTATGCAATTCCGCTGAATGCCTGGGTCAAGCCAGATGAAATTTGTCGGATAACCGATACGGTGATTCGTCTCTGGAGAGATAACGGAGAGCGAAACAAACGCCCGAAAGGTCGCTTCAGAATGTATCTCGATGAAGTTGGCCACGACAACTTCCGCAATCAGGTTGAAGAACAGTTCGGGCCACTAACACCCGACCCCGGGTCTGTGTTTGACACCACGCCCCGATCGCACTACGGCATTCACCCGCAGAAACAGGATGGGCTGGTCTTTGCGGGTCTCCACGTTCCGGTTGGCCGCCTGCAAGCGCAGGATCTTCATGATCTGGCCACAGCGAGCATCACCTACGGAAGCGGAGAAGTGCGGCTCACTGAAGATCAGAACGTGATCATTGTTGGACTGCCGCAAGCACAGGTCGAAGCGTTTGAAAGCGATCCACTGCTCGAACGATTTCCACTCAAGCCTGGTGCGATTTCGGCTGGCACCGTGTCATGCACAGGAAGCACCTATTGCGGATTTGCACTCACCAACACCAAGGATCAAGCCTTGGCTGCTGCCAAAGAGCTCGATCAGGAGCTTGATCTGCCAGAAGAACTGAAAATTCACTGGACAGGTTGTCCCAACAGCTGCGGCCAGGCCT
>QCTJ01000031.1 GCA_003211205.1 Synechococcus sp. AG-673-F03 | reverse complement strand
GAGCCCAGGCATCCCAGCTCACCTTCGACACTGACGCCAACGGAGTGAGCGAAATCAACAACCTGCTTGGTGACAGCAACGTTGTAGTCGTAGCTGGCGGGTGTTTTGGCGTCAGCTTCGAGAGATCCATCCATCATCACGGAGGTGAATCCATTGATTGCAGCTGAATAGCAGGTGTCAGGAGCATTGCCATGGTCCTGATGCATCACCACGGGAATGTGGGGATAGGTTTCAGTGGCAGCCAGGATCAGGTGGCGCAGAAAAATCTCACCTGCGTAGCTGCGTGCGCCACGGGAAGCCTGCAGGATGACCGGACTATCGGTCTCGTCGGCCGCTTCCATGATTGCCTGAACCTGTTCAAGGTTGTTGACGTTGAATGCAGGAATGCCGTAGCCGTTTTCGGCAGCGTGGTCGAGCAGAAGCCGAAGCGGAACGAGCGCCATAGAGAAAGTCCAAAAAAAAAGCCCTATCGGACTAAAAGGTCCGTAGGGCCGAGACTTTACCTGAGAGGTGTTTGATTTGTCACGCACACTTGTTTCACAAGTGCTGTCAGGCTGTGCGTGATGCTGAATCAGTAGGTGTAGCCCGCTACGAACAGCTGCTCATCGGAGGAGGGCTGTGATCCGGGAACGTAGCGACCGAGTGAGGCCTCGGAGTTGGCCTGGGCGCGTGCCAGTAGTGCTTTCTGGCCGACTTCCAGGTTCGTGCCAGCCCATCCCTTCAGGCAGGAGTGCTGCAGAGCTCTTCCGTAGGAGAAGCCAAGATTCCATTTCGCTTTGCGCTCGATGGTGTTCATGTTGTTCAGGTAAACCGAAGCGGCTTCTTCGCTCAGACCACCGGACAAGAACACGATGCCGGGAACGCTGGCGGGAACGCTGCGCTCGAGGGTGCGCACGGTCATCGCAGCAACTTTGGCTGGATCAGCTTTATCGGCGCAGTCGGCACCCTGCACGGTCATCGAAGGCTTCAGAAGAGTGCCCTCGAGCAGAACACCATTGGCCTGGCAAGCGTGATAAACCTCTTGAATCACGTGCTCCTGAATACGAGCTGTCGTCTCAATGGTGTGGTCGCCATCCATCAAGATCTCTGGCTCCACAATCGGGACCAGACCAGATTCCTGCACTGATCGTGCATAGCGAGCCAGACCCCAGGCGTTCTCCCGAATAGACAGTGGTGAGGGGCAGCCGTCAGAGGTGATCTGCAGAACAGCGCGCCACTTGGCGAAGCGTGCTCCTTGTGCGTAGTAGTCGGCTGCACGCTCGACCAGCCCGTCGAGTCCAGTGCAAAGGGTTTCAACCGATCCTGCGCCGACGAGCGGGCGGAGTCCCTTGTCAACCTTGATGCCAGGGATGATGCCCAGCTTGCCAAGTTTGTTCACCATGGACTCGCCGTCGGCATGGTTTTGGAAGAGAGTCTCTTCGTAAAGAATGGCTCCGCTGATGAAGTCTCCGAGACCGGCTGCGGTGAAGAGCATTCCGCGATAGGCCTGGCGATTGGCTTCGGTGTTCTCAACTCCGATGGAGCCCAAGCGCTTGCCGATTGTCTTGGTGGATTCATCCACAGCAAGAATCCCTTTGCCAGCTGAGGCGAGGGATTGTGCGGTTGCAATCAGTTCGGAGGAATAATCAGACAGTGCCATTTGATTCTTCGGAATTGAGAGAGTCTCGGGGTCCAGAAGGACGCCCAAGCCTCTCTGTTTACACCCTTGCGTAAGATTTGCTACTAATCTGCTGAATCATTTGATTGTTGCCACTCTGATTGGTTGCAGCGAGCTGGCAACTGGGCTAAGTACTTTCTGGCTCATGTCGACCTGTCCGCTCAGTTGACTACCTGCTGTCAATTCCTTCTTCTTGATCAATCTTCCTGTGCTCGGTACTGTCGTGCATAAAAAAGCTGGCTCCACAAGGAGCCAGCTTTTTGGTCTTTGAAGTCTCAATCCGGAGTAGGCCGAATCAAAGCTGAGACAGAGCCTCCCATTGATTGGGGAGGATCTTGGCGACTAGCTCGAATTTGCCATCGCCGAGGGGCTTTGCAACGTAGGCAACACCCATGGGTGCGGGATAAATTCCATTGGTTGGGACGACGGGCATCGTCACTCCCTGGAATGGATCATCGTGTCCAACGAGGAATGTGTTTTTCCCGGTCTCAGGCACTGCGGACATCAATGGAGCAACGCGAGCCGCATACTCCTTGTAATCCTCAGGAGTGCACTCAACACAGGTCAGGAAGTTCAGTTTTGAATTCTTGCTGTAAGTGCCGAAAGCCAGATCAGCTGTGTTGTACGCACGGCAGTAATCGCTTGAGATGACATCTCCCACAGGGATGCCTGCGGCCTTAATACCTTCGCCGATCACTTTGGCATCAGCCTTGCCTTCGGTACTCAGGCGCCGCTGGGTGTTGCAGTTGGCGAGATTCAGTGCAGGACTGACCTGGTCACCCCAATCCTTGACGGTTTTCGTATGGCGGATATAGATGACATGACCTCCATCTCTCAAGGCGCTAACAAGATCCTTGCCTTCGACTTTGTTGACGAAATCTTCGTTGTTCTTTTCTCCGGAAAGGGTGGTGTCGTTTTGCTCATAGGCTTCGACTCCACTTCTGTCTGCTGGTAGTTGTTCCTTGGATGAATCGTCGCTGACCGATCCAGAGGAGCACGCCGCCATCAAGAGGAGGGCCGCAAAACAAGACGCTTTTTTGATCATTGATCAAAGAAAATTCATCTTGATTAAAGCCATTTCATATTTGTGTAGCACTTTCAAAGTCACGCAAAGCCGTCACGGTTGATACAACTTGAAGGCGTGCGGCTCGTTGTTTGGATCAGCACGACGACAACGTCTTGTCGCAAGCCTGCTGGCTCGCGAGACCTTCAGCGAGGCCAGGCACCATCGGATGGCCTTTCTGAATGCTCTGTGCCCACCAGCTCTGAAGACGAGCGACCGGTGCTGCGCGTCCATCACTCCATGTCATCGCGAAGCGCAAATCCTCATCCGGTTGGACGTTGCGAGGCGCTTCTCCGCCTTGTTGCAGGGTGAGCGAAAAGCCATGCACATAATCCTTTTGGTTCTCACTCCCCAGAACCAGGCTGCCCTTGGATCCGTAGATCTCAATCCAGCAACCACGACCATTCCGGGCAACAGAAGACAGGGCGAGTTGTGCGGCGACGGTTCCACCCTGATGGGTCCCTAAGTCCACATTGATCAGGGCGATGTCGTCAGCATCAACGGCGCGCATGCTGCCTTCGGAATCGGGTCGCTGTTCAATGGCGGTGCGTGTCATGGCCTGTGGTTCTCCAACAGCGCCGATCAACCACGCCAAGGTGTCAAAAGCATGGGTGCCAAGCGCTCCGATGACACCCCCACCTTGGTTGGCCTGCGAATACCAGTTCCAGGCACGTTGCGGGTTGGCTCTGCTGCTCATCAACCAATCCAGTTTCACGAGCCAGGGAGTCCCCACAGCTCCCTGCTCGAGAAGGCGTGCTGCCTGTTGAAACAGGGGAACTGCCCTGTATTCGAAATCCACGGCAACGCTGAGACCTCTGCCGATGGCTTCACGCTGAAGATCCGCCACCTCACCCGCATTCAGGGCGACGGGCTTCTCAAGCAGCAGATGTTTGCCCGCCTTCAGCGCTCGCATTGCCAGCTCAAAACGGGCTGCCGGTGGTGTGGCAATGATCACTGCATCGACTCGGGAATCCTCGAGCAGTGAGTCCCAGCAGTGGTAACCCTTCAGACCGGATTTGCTACAGGCCCGATCCAGTCGATCCTGCCGTCGGTGCCAGAGAGCGACAGGTTCCAGCTCGGGAACGTTCTGAAGAGCGGGCAGATGCACCGCTTCGCCGAAGCCGAGGCCGGCGATGGCAACACCAATCGGGCGTTGAGAGATCGAGCTGGGAGCCATGGAGAAGCGGGTGGCGGATAAAAGGACTCAGTCAGACCAGCTCTGAACTGCAGACGGCGTTGATGACTTCGGTGATCAGATCATCCTCAGCCGGCGCTTCCCAGTCAGCCCTGAAGCGGGGCAGTCCGTTCTTCTGAGTGTCTCGGTAGAGCGACTGATCACAATCGATTTCCATCACCACAAGCGTTCCCAGGGCAGGCGATTCATCCTCGGTTTTCAGGCTGTATCGACTGAGAACTGACACATTGCCCTCTCTTGTTCTGCGGAGGCTTCCTGCGTCCCACCACTGTTGCCCTTCGCTGGTTGATGGCACTTCACGCCAATCAACAGGACCGGCGAAAACCGGCTGAGCGACAACCGGCTGCGTTACAACCACAATTAATAAAGCCAACAGTGCTGATGTCAGACACTGATGGACTCGGGTCATTAGATAGTTGTTCATGCCTCGACGGCGACCTCTGGACGACAGCCATGCAGGCTTAAGAGCGTTGCCAAAGTGTTCTTCAACTGTGTTCGCGGCACGATTGTGTCAACGAATCCATGCTCTTGGAGATACTCGGCCGTTTGGAAGTTATCGGGAAGCTTCTCCCGCAGGGTTTGTTCAATGACTCTCCGGCCGGCAAAACCGATCAGAGCCTTGGGTTCGGCGAGGATCAAATCGCCGAGCATGGCGAAGCTCGCTGTGACGCCTCCTGTGGTGGGGTGCGTCAGCAGCGGCATGTAAAGCACACCCGCTTCGCGATGGCGTTCCAGCGCTCCGGAAATCTTGGCCATCTGCATGAGGCTCAGCATGCCTTCCTGCATGCGTGCGCCTCCGGAGGCACAGACGATCAGTAATGGAAGGTGTTTGGCAGTGGCCGCCTCGATCAGACGGGTGATTTTTTCTCCCACAACCGAGCCCATGGATCCCCCCATGAAACGGAAATCCATGACCGCAAGGGCCATGGGGATCTCATCCACCCTGCAGAGTCCCGTAATCACCCCATCGCGAAGCCCTGTGCTGGCTTGGGTTTCGCGCAGACGGTCGGCATAGGCTCGTCGATCCTTGAACCCCAGGGGGTCAGTGGGAGTCAGGTCTTCGTCAAGCGGTTCAAAGCTTCCTTCGTCAGCAATGATCGCGATTCGCTCAGCACTAAAGATGCGGTGGTGGTAACTGCAGTTGCCGCAAACACTTGAATTGGCCAGAAGGTCTTTGCGATATACAACCTGGGAGCACTCAGGACATTTGCTCCAGAGGCCATCCCCCTCCTCGGGTTCTTGCGCGACCTTGACCACGGACTGACCCTTGCGGCGATCAGCGAACCAGTCGAAAAGAGACACGGGGACAATCCAGACCAGCCCATTAAAAGACGGACCGTGCCGAGAACCCAGACATCGAGGCTTTTGGTTGTTCCCAGGAGCATTTTTAAGACGATGTTGATGCAGTTTTCTGTCTCAATTTCACTCACAGTCAGCCGCTTAATCGAGCACCGAGCCGACGACACTGGCATGTAACATTAATCACCTAAGAGGCGAGGCCGCAGTGGTTTTTAATCTTTGCTCTAGGGCTCACATGCGCTTGCATGTCTATAAAAAATTATTGGCTTTCTTTTAATAGCATCGCATACTTCGGCAATCAATGAACATCTTGCGCTTGAGTTTCAGGCTAGTCATACCTACCTGGCGATGTCGATTTGGTTGCGTGAGAGAGATTTAATTGGTTTCTCCAGTACATGCTCAATAAAAGCACTGAAGAGCGAGGCCATGCCTCGAAATTCATTGCCTATCTCGTTGATAGCGAATGCAAGGTTCAACTGCCCATGATTGAGTCGCCTGAGAGAGAATGGCAGTCTGTTAAAGCACTCTTTGACAAGGTGTATGAGATGGAAAAAACAGTCACCAAGTCGATTAATAATATTTATACGCTCTCAGAAAATGAAGGGGATAGGACTGCCACAGCCATGCTCGATTGGTTTGTGGGTGAGCAGTTGCAGGAAGAATCTGAAGCTCGATTTGTTCTGAAACGACTGCGCTTGGCCGATTCCAATCCAGCGGCATTGATTTTGCTTGATCAGCAATTCCTCGATCGAACTCTCCTGGCCAACGTCAAAGCAGGTGGAGCTTTTGACATTGCAGGCGCTGGCGGCGGTGCGGCCGTCTGATTGTGTTCACGATCCGATCAGTGCCACCCACTGACTCCACCACCATTGAGGGCCCATCAACCAGACCAACCAAATCCCTAAGGCAATGAAAGGGCCGAATGGGAACGGTTGTCTGGGTTGAAGGCGTCCGGTGATCCTGCCAATCACCCCAAACAACGCTCCTGACATCACCGCGATTCCCGTCGCCACTCCCAATCCAGCCAGTCCCAGCCAGGCTCCTGCCATGGCTGCCAGTTTGGCGTCACCCAATCCCAGTGCAGGTTGTCCCACCAAGCGTTCCGCCAGAGCACTAAGACCTTCCAGCACCAGTAACCCCGCGGCAGATGCCAGCAGATGATTAAACAGAAGACTGTTGCCTATCTCCGGATGTCCAAACGCAGCAACCAATGCGCTCGCCAGCAGTCCCGTGATCACTCCTGCGCGGCAGATCGGTTCCGGTAACCAAAGGTGATCGATGTCGATCAGCACCAGCGGCATTAACAGGCTGACCAGCACGACTCCGCCCACCAGCGTGACGAGAGTCGTCACGGGGTCTGTTGACAACGTGTCAACGCTGAAACCAATGGCCCATGCCGCACTCAGCCATAACCCTGCAGTCATAGCCTCAATCAGGGGGTAGCGAGCTGAAGTGGGCTGATCGCAGTTTCGGCAGCGTCCTCTTAAGGCAAGCCAGCCGATCACGGGAATGTTGTCATGCCATTGCACGGAATGACCGCAGCGAGGGCAGTGACTGCCAGGCCAAACAACGGACTCCTCTCACGGCAGCCGCCAGGCGACGACGTTGATGAAGCTGCCGACACAGGCTCCTGCCAGCAGCACGATCGAAATCAGGAGCGGGTTCAAGACCCTTGCCCCTTAACCCGTTCTTTGGGATTGCGTGGTCGCCTTAGCCTTCGACTGATCAGTTCTGCACTGATGAATTGTTCATCCGGCAACAGAGTTGGAGCCTCGAGAACCACACGCCCCTCGGTGAGTTTGATATTCACGACAACTCCGCAGGGTTCGAGCGAATGGGCTGATTCGCTCAGATGTTGGTAATAAATTTTTCGGGCCAAAGCGATCAGGCGCCTGCTGTCCACTCGGTCCCAGCGTGGAGTGAGGCTGGTGTTTCCGCCGGCTCCCGCGATCACGAAGGAGGGATGTGAAACAGAAATAGGCTCACCTGAACAACCAGATGAGCCCACGATAGAACTGATTGGGACGATTGATGAACAGAAATCAGCTCATCTTTTTCTTCTCTTCAATCATGCGGTGGATGATTGGAGTGAGTATCAGTTCCATGGCAAATCCCATTTTGCCACCGTTAACCACGATGCTGGTGGGGCTGGACATAAACGAGTCGTGGATCATGCTCAGAAGATCGTTGAAGTCAATCCCCCACTTCTCTCGAGCACCCTTGCGGAAGTGAATGATCACAAAACTCTCATCAGGGCTGGGAATGTTCCTGCAGATGAAAGGGTTCGAGGTATCGACTGTTGGGACTCTTTGGAAATTGATATCGGTGCGGCTGAACTGGGGGCATATGTGATTGATGTAGTCAGGCATCCTGCGCAGGATGGTGTCCACAATCGCCTCAGCTGAATAGCCGCGCTCGGCATTGTCACGGTGGATCTTCTGGATCCATTCGAGATTGGTGATTGGGACCACACCAACCAGAAGATCGGCCAGTGATGCCACGTCGTAGGCATCACCTTTCACGCCACCGTGAAGCCCTTCGTAGAACAGCAGGTCCGTGCCACTGGGGATGTCTTCCCAGGGGGTGAACTGGCCAGGGTTGAGATCAACTCCCAGACGGGAATTGTGCTCAGCGGCTTCCTCTGGACTGTGCAGGTAGTAACGCTTTTGCCCACCGCCTGTTTTGCCATAGACGCGGAACAGTTCCTCAAGCTTGTCAAAGAGGTTGGCTTCAGGGCCGAAGTGGGAGAAGTTCTCACCCTTGGCCAGAGCATCAGCCATGGCATCTTTCATGGCCATCCGCTCGAAGCGGTGATAGCTGTCCCCTTCAACGACAGCCGGTGTGATGCTTTCACGCGCGAAGATGTGCTCGAAGGCACGCTTCACGGTGCTGGTGCCGGCACCTGAGGAACCGGTGACAGCCACGACGGGGTGACGCTTCGACATCGACGGAGGCAGATCTGGCCCGAAGAGTTTGGCAGGTCAACGGACCGATTTCGAAATTTGCTTGATCAAATCTGATCAGAGTGCCTTGAGCAGCTCTTCACCCATGGCCCTGCAACCCAGTGGTGTGCACCCTTCCGCCATCAGATCGCCGGTACGAAAGCCATTCGCCAGCACCTGATCAACAGCCTGTTCCAGAGCATCTGCTGCGCTCGGCTGCTTCAAGCCTGTTCTCAACATCATCGCTGCGGAGAGAACCATGGCCATGGGGTTGGCCTTGTCTTGGCCGGTAATGTCCGGAGCTGATCCATGCACCGGCTCAAAAAGCCCTGGCCCTTCACTTCCGAGGGACGCTGAGGGAAGCATGCCGATGGATCCGGTGAGCATGGCTGCTTCATCGCTGAGAATGTCGCCGAAAAGATTGCCTGTGAGTAAGACATCGAACTGACGTGGAGCTCGCACGAGCTGCATGGCTGCATTGTCCACGTACATGTGACTCACCTCCACGTTGCTGTAGTTGCTCGACAAGGCCTCCACCCGGTCTCTCCACAGCTGGCTGACATCAAGCACGTTGGCTTTGTCCACCGAGCACAGTCGGCCCGTCCGTTCACCCGCCAGCTCGAAAGCCACTCTGGCGATTCGATCCACCTCCGAATCCGAGTAGGTCATGGTGTTGAAGCCCCGTTCTTCTCCGTCTGCTTCGATTCGCCCTTTCGGTTGGCCGAAGTAAATGCCACCCGTGAGTTCACGGACGACCATCAAATCGACTCCTTCAATGACTTCTGGTCGGAGGCTGCTGGCATCGATCAAGGCAGGCACGATCTTGACCGGGCGGAGATTGGCGAATAGCTCCATGCCTGAACGCAAAGCCAGTAGTCCGCTTTCCGGACGCTTGTCCCTCGGCAATGCATCGAACCGGGGACTGCCGATGGCTGCAAGCAACACGGCATCTGCTGCACGGCAGGTCTCCAGAGTGCTTGCCGGCAATGGTTCTCCAGTTGCGTCGATGGCGGCTCCACCAATCAGCTGTTCATCGAACGACAGGCTGAAGTCAAAACGTGCTGCGACGGCTTCGAGAAGCTGACGGGCTACGGCCGTGATTTCCGGACCGATGCCATCACCGGGCAGAAGAACGACACGATTCTGATCCATGTTGCCGAGCCCGGACAGTGCTGGTGGGAGATTACTGAGCGGTGTCTGATCCTTCAGGCCCAGAGACCGCTGAATCAACCTGACGCTGAAGTTGACGCAGCTGTTTGGTCATCTCTGGCAATTTGCTGAAGGCTGCGGAACAGCGCAGCCAGAGCCTGTTCGGAATCGCTGGATATCCGCTCACAACTTCCCCTGAAGCGATTTCGCCATGGATGCCGCTTTTGGAGCTGGCGATCGCTCTGTCGCCGATCACTGCACGGTTGGCGACGCCCACCTGTCCGGCGAGAATCACCCCATCGCCCAGACGTGCTCCACCAGCGATACCCACCTGTGAGGCCAGGGCGCAGCCCCGTCCTGTCACGACGCCGTGGCCGATCTGCACGAGGTTGTCGACTTTGCTGCCGGCGCCAATCCGCGTTTCACCGACGGAAGGACGATCAATCGTGCTGCCACATCCGATCTCGACACCGTCTTCGAGAACAACCAAACCGGTCTGGGGCATCTTGCGCCACCCCTTGGCCGTTGGCACAAAGCCAAACCCTTCTGATCCGACTACTGCATTGGAATGAACGACACAACCCCTGCCGATACGGCATCCGGGATGCAAAACGGCATTGGCGTGCAATTCACAGCCTTCCCCGATGTCCACGTTGCCGTAGATCACCACTCCTGGATGGATCACGGTTTGTGCTCCGATTCGGGTGTCATCTCCAATCGTCACGTTGGCGGCCACGCTCACGCCGGCTCCAAGCTGCACGCGATCGGAGATCACGGCGCTGGGATGGATGCCGGCGTTCGGTACAGGACGGGGATGAAGTTGTTCCAGCGCTTCAGCGAAAGCCAATCGCGGATCGCGACAGATGGCCCAGGCCAGTTTCCGATGCTCGGCAAGCGCCTTCAGCTCCTCTTGGTCAGGGATCAAGACCGCACCGACTGCGCTGGTTTCAAGGCTTGTGACCAGCGCATTGCCTTGCTCAAGAAAGCTGAGTTGATCGGATTGCGCGCGTTCGAGAGAAGCTGCCCCTCGGAGTTCGGGATCCTGGCCTGCGGAAACCTTCAGAACGCCGGACTCGCCCTGCTCAAGACTGGCGATCAACTCGCTGAAGCGCATGGGGACGTACCGATTGACTGACATCGTGTTCACAGCTGACATTCTCCAGCTGGTTTGCAACGCATTCGTTACTGACAGCCTTTGAGAATCCAGTGAAACTTTGCAGTCAAGTTAGCCGGCTAAGACGTTGATGATGCATGCCGGACAGTTCCGAAATCACAACTGATCGAGAATTTCAAGAGGTAGAGCTGGCAGATTCTGCTTGCTCAGCTTCTTGAACTCTCAACAGTTTGGCAGAGATTTTCAACGTCTTGAGAGTCTGATTGCTTCGACGAGTTGTGAGAGCATTGTTGTTCCCTGATTCCTGATTTTCAACAACTCTCAATGGTCGCCCCTTTGATCTTGTTGTTGTGAGTGATTGTTGTTGAGGCGTTCAACCTTTGAAACCCCCTCAATGTCGTGTCTGTCCGGATCTAGAGCTGTTGTTGGCTCGATGATGTTTTGGTCGACAAGAGGTTGAACTGCCGTTGGCTATGCTTTGGGAACTGATTGATGAATGATGTCGAAGTGGGTTTTAGTTCTTGGTGGTTTGTATTCAGGTCTTCTCCTTTATATTTATGTTATCTTGCCTGCGCTGAAGTAGATTCTCACTTTTCGTACGATTCGATCGGCTTGTTTGCTTTTGGAGCTATAATTTAATTCTTTTGGATTAATATTTGTTGGCTTGATTGCATGATTTTCGGCTGATTGAGGGTTTGCGGTTTAATGATTGACGCGTGATATCCGTCGCTGTAGATGCTGATACATCTGCGTGACGAGTCTGTCGCTACTATCAATCTCTACTCCAGCGATGTCATGTCGGCGAAACAGGATCCGATTATCAGTTTGTTTGCCGCTGCCTCTGTCGGCGCTTTCCTGCTGACGTCTTGGTTGGCTCATGATTACTCCAATATCATCATTCCTTTCCTCTTCCTTAGCATGATTTGTGCCAATGGATTTGGATATTATCTGGGGCTTTCTGCTAATAAATAATCTTCAATTTGATTTGTGAATTCTGTCATGAGTTGAATCCGCATGCGGACTGAAAGGCTTTGGATCGATTCGCTTTGATTTGCCGAATCATGCGACGTTGTTAATTCGATGTCTGTTGTGTCGTTGGCATCATCAGCACCATGGCGTCGCGATGCACAACGACTGGAGAGCCGCCATCGGTGGTTGTATTGGATGACTCCTGGGTCAGCAGATGACTCAATTTTTCGCTGCTCATCGTTGTTAGGCCGCGAGCCACCTCCTTGCCCTCCTCATTGAGTAGATGCACAGCCTGGTTGGCATCGAACTGTCCGTTCAGCTCGGTGACTCCAACAAGCAGGAGCGAAGCTCCCTTGTTCAGCAGTGCTCGGCAGGCTCCCGGATCTAGGCGTATCGAGCCTGTTGGTTGCAGTGCATGAGCTAGCCAACTCTTGCGATTGCCCAGCGGTTGGGGGTGGGGATGGAACACAGTGCCGCCCCGACCGCCTCGAAGAATGTTCCGCAATGCGTCAGATTTGCGGCCATCGCCCAGATGCACTGTGATGCCGCTTGCGGTGGCGATGCGAGCTGCCGCAAGTTTGGTGGCCATGCCCCCGGTACCCCACTGGCCACCGCTGCCAGCCCCTTCCTCGAGCTCTTCGATCTGCTCGGGATCATGCACATCCTTGATGGGTGTGGCATTGAGATCACTGCGAGGATCCGCTGAGTACAGACTGTCCACATCAGTCAGAAGGATCAGTTCATCGGCTTTGACAGCAGCAGCAACGAGTGCTGAGAGAGTGTCGTTGTCACCGAATTTCAGCTCGTCCGAAGACACGGTGTCGTTGCCATTCACCACGGGGAGCACTCCCCAGTTGAGAAGCTGATTCAATGTGGCGGATGCATTGTGGTAGCTCAGACGGTCTGCCAAGTCGGCGCGAGTGAGCAGCACCTGTGCGACCGGAATGGAATGGCGGGAGAATTCTTTCTCATACAGGCTCATCAGATATCCCTGGCCCACTGATGCGGCAGCTTGCATGCCTGGAAGGCTGAGGGGCCGCTGAGTCATGCCGAGTCTTTGACAGCCCAGACCAACGGCTCCAGACGACACGAGCACCGTGCGATCGCCACGGCCCATGCTGTCTGCCAGGTTGCTGGACAACTGTGCAATTGCTTCAGCCGTGGACGTTTCTTGGCGTTGTCTCAGCAGGCTTGTCCCCACCTTCACAACCCTTAGCGTCATTGACCCACTGCTCCGAAGAATTTGGCGAGTTGCCGTTCCAGCCTCTGCACGCGATCATGACTGCAGGCTGTGCCGTCGGGGCGTGGCGGTTTCACCAGCACGGTGTAAAGCCCCAGTCTGTTGCCGGCAAGAACATCGGTGAACACACGATCTCCCACCATGGCGATCTCTGTCGGCGTATTGGGAAGCGTGCTGATCACGCGACGAATCGCTCCACGGCGAGGTTTAGATGCTGCGCAGGTGAAAGCCACATTCAGCTGATCTGCCACTGCCTGGATTCTCTGGCGCGAAGGGTTATTGCTGATCAGATGGATGTGCAGCAAACGCGATGCATCCTTGGCCCAGCGACGCATTGGAGCGGGCAGTTCCACGTCACGCCCTGGAAGCAGAGTGCGGTCCACATCGAGCAATACAACCCTGATACCCCTCCCAATCAGGGGTTCAAGGGGCAAGTGGGCCAAGGTAAGGCCTGGATCCCAATCCGGTATCAGCCAGTGACGCTGCATCACTCAGGGAGTCCCTGCTCATCCAGCTCGGCTTCAATCCGTGGTTGAACGCGGTCGAACTCTTCACCCTCAACCAGCAAGGCTGCACCGTCGTCCATTCTCGCCACCACGAAAAAGGGATCCAGAGGGATGTACAAGCCATATTCCTGTTCCTCCACGAGAAAGCTCACCAGCAGCTCATAGGTTTCGGATTCATCGTCAACGTCTTCCTCGTCGAGATCCTCAGGATCGGGCTCATCAAGCTCACCGTTCACCGTCAGGGTTACCGCTGAGCGAACCAGGGTGAGATCGTGTTCCTGAAGCACCACATCAGCGACCGAAAGAATCGGCTCGCTGCTGGCGATGCTTTCGATCAGTTCGGGATCATCCCCGTCTCGCAGCCTGAACAGACAGACAGGTGTGTCAACCGGAGTGAGAAGCGCGTAATCCTTGTCATCGAGAGGAATGAGCTGCTCAAGAAAACAGAGCAGGTCGTGTCCGTCACGGTCCTTGACGAGAACGGTGGGCACCTCACCGCTGGAAGCAGGTCCGCTGGAACTCATGGCGCTGGATGAATTGAAGTCCAGGATCTTGCATCAGCATCCGTTTCGCCACGATTCACAGGCGCCATCTGGACTGGTTGTGGTTCAGGCCCATCGGCAAGCCACTGTTCAAGCAGCAGTGCTGCCGCGGCACTGTCCAGTCGCCCAGTGCGATCTCCATGCAGCTGATGGCGCTCTGCAGCTGCCCAGCTGCTGCTGTGCTCGTTCACAAGGGCCATTGGCAGGGACAGAGCACGAGCCAGTCGGACGCCGTAGCGATGACAGTGTTTGGCCTGCATGGTGGGGTTACCCGCATCATCCAGGGGGAGACCAACAATCAGAGCCTCAACCCGGCGCTCGTCGCAGAGTGTCTTGATTTGGCTGACATCGTGATCGAAGTCGCCACGTTGCAGTGCTTTGAGTGGAGTGACAGTCAATCCGAGGCCGTCGCAGCCTGCGAGCCCGATCCTTCGACGGCCGACATCAATGCTAAGTGCTGACCGCGCCTGGGGAAGTGAGCTCAACTCAGCGCCTCGGGGCCAGGCTCGGGGTTGGCAGCTGCGGTTGTTGAGGCTGCAGACGACCGAGCATGGATTCAAGCGGTCGTAGACCCCCCAGGTTGCGCTGCTGCACGCGCCTCCAGATGCTTCGTCCCAACATCATTTCCAGGGATCCTTCCCGCCATCCCTGGCTTGCGAGTAAGTCCTTCAGTTGGTTGTCGTCGTCCGACACCAGAAGTGATGGTGGGGTCTGCTGGTTCAGCAGCTGCAGTAACGCTGCGGGTAATCCAGCGCCAATGCGCTCATCCCACGCCGGTCCCCGCAGCAGTTCAAAACGGGGTGAATCGATCACCCACGGGCGCCTGATCAGCCCCGCAATGACCTGAAGATCTCTCTCTCTCTCAACCGTTAAAACTGTTGAACCACCACCGCTCAGATCGAGCAGGTCGCACCATTGGCGATCGAGGATTTGCCGATGTTGAGGGCTGATGCTCGACTGCTCAAGGGACAAAAGCTGTCGTGCGTTCTCGCGGTTGATGGGACTCCAGCAAAGTCCCTGCGGAAGCTCTCCACTGTTCGTTCGCTCTCCATCGTTCGTTGCGTTCGCCGACGATGGCGAAGCCATGAGCGGCGGATTCCAGATCCTTCCCTGGCGTAGAGGCTGGAAGCCAAGCTCGCGCAACAGATCTAGTTGCGGCCGATCCGTGGGGTCGCAGCGAACAAGCCAGCTGCGACAACGAGTGATGTCATCGTTCAGCGCTTGCTGGATCAGAAGGCGAAGACCTTGTTGGCGACTGAAGTGACGAGGGGTCGCAAGCGACAGAACGTCGAGTTGCCAGCAACTGTTGCGACGGTTGCTGGAGCGCATCAGCAGCAGGGATTCGATCTGGCCTGCGACTTCTGAGGACGACTCGATCAGGGCCAGCACCCGGGTGAGTCGAGCGTTCAGCGGGTCTGGCAGGAACTGCTCAAGACGGCTGAACCATGACTGAACCAGCAAGCTCTGCAGAGCGCTGTTATCAATGCTGGAACAGGCATCCACAGTGGAAGCGATCTGGCTCAAATGACCAGCTTTCAAAGGCTCGACTCGGAGCCGGAATCCAGCTGTCGCTGCCACGTCAGGCCTCCACCACTGTTCAAATCTATCGCCGCCTTTCGTTGTTTGAGGTCAGGCTGGTCGGACCAGCACCAGTGGAGTGCGCTCGTTGGCATTTCCAGCAGGGTTGGGGCGCAGGGCGCGATGCAACAACGCTTCATCGCAGCCGTTGCTGGAGGCCAGCACCTTCACGCGACCAAGATCGTTCACATCAACGATCGCAACGGCGACGCCGAGAGCATCTGCAGCGTCCTGGCACAGACGGACCGGGTCAGAGGGGCCAAGGACGATGGTTTGGTCGTAGGGAGGTGTCGTCCCGGTGATGTCATCAATCAGACGAGCTTGTTCGCTGGCGAGTCGATAGAACCAGCCCTTTAATCCAACAATTTTGAGTGCCAAGCCGATTGACCAGGCAAGGATGACGCGAGTCGGCCCGACCTGGTCAATCAGTGTTTGCAATCCGCAGGCGGTGGCGAGGCTGCTGGTGGGGTGGAATACGCGGCAGAGCAAGCGAGCAATCCAGGTCGGTTCGACCATGGAGGGGTGGGTATATCGCCCCTGGATCACGGCGACAGGGGTTTCCCCGATCGTGAGAATGTCTCCCGGCTGCACCAGCTCACCTGCGTAGTCGCGGAGCACGTCAATGGTGCTGTCGAGAGGGCCAAGTAAGTGTGTTTTCAAAGGAAGCACTCTGCAGTTCTCCCCGGAGCGGAATTCAGCTTTGCTGGGCTGAAGCACAGCGGGTTTGCGCAGAGGCACCACCACGCCCTGGCGACGATCAACGCGTCCGAAGGGTCCGTAGTTCACCCAGTTGACATCCATCCAGACCGTATCGACCCGATCAGCAATGGAAGCACCTGTCTGACCACGGAGGGTGACGCTGACCT
>QCTJ01000030.1 GCA_003211205.1 Synechococcus sp. AG-673-F03 | reverse complement strand
GTGGGGTTAGGCACATTCCGGCCTGTGGAGACTGAAGATCTCACGGATCTGAGTTTGCACAGCGAATGGGTGGAGGTCACTCCTGCGCTGGTGGCTGCTGTGGTCGCGTGCCGGCAGCGTGGAGGGCGTGTGATTGCCGTGGGCACCACCAGTGTGCGGGCTTTGGAGGGAGCTGCGGCAGCAGCGGGCGGCAGCCTGCAACCTTTGCGGGGACCTGTTGATTTGGTGATTCAGCCCGGTTTTCGTTTCCTGGTGGTGCAGGGTCTGCTGACCAACTTTCATCTGCCCAAGAGCTCGCTGCTGCTTCTGGTCAGCGCTCTGATCGGACGCAGCAGGTTGCTTGAGCTTTATGGGATTGCCATTCAGGAGGCCTATCGCTTCTATTCCTACGGAGATGCGATGTGGATCGCTCCGGATGGCGTGCTTCCAGGCGTGACGCTGCCAGTGGATGGCTGAGCAGCTCGGCATGAAAAAAGCCCCGGTGTTCCGGGGCTGCAAGCTGTGTCAACGCTGTGGTTCAGGCTGTCACGGGTTGCTCGATGATCCCTGTGGGAACGTCGGCGAACATCACTGAAGAGAGGTAGCGCTCAGCCAGGTCGGGGAGAACAACCACGATGGTCTTGCCGGCGTAAGCGTCTTGCTTGGCCAGACGAATGGCGGCGGCAGCTGCGGCTCCGCAGGAGATGCCCACCAGCAGGCCCTCTTCCTTGGCCAGACGAAGAGCCATCTCAACGGACTCGTCGTTGGTGACCTGTTCCACCTTGTCGACGACGGAGAGGTCGAGGTTCTTGGGAATGAAGCCGGCGCCGATCCCTTGGATCTTGTGGGGACCTGGCTTCACCTCCTCGCCGTTCATGGTCTGGGTGATCACCGGGCTGTGGCTGGGTTCCACGGCAACCGATTCAATCGCCTTGCCTTTGCCGTTCTTGATGTAACGGGACACGCCAGTAATGGTGCCGCCGGTGCCCACGCCGGCCACCAGAACGTCGATGGCGCCTTCGCAGTCGTTCCAGATCTCAGGACCAGTGGTCTTTTCGTGAATCTCCGGATTGGCGGGATTCTCAAACTGCCCGGGCATGAAGTACTTGCCAGGGTCACTGGCGGCGATCTCCTTGGCTTTGGCGATGGCGCCAGGCATGCCTTTGGCGGCTTCGGTGAGCACGATTTCAGCGCCGAGAACGGCCATCACGCGGCGACGTTCGATCGACATCGACTCGGGCATCGTGAGCACGAGCTTGTAACCGCGAGCGGCGGCGGTGAAGGCGAGAGCAACGCCGGTATTGCCTGACGTGGGCTCAACGATCACCTTGCCTTCGGTGAGTTCACCACGCTTTTCAGCATCCCAGATCATGTTCGCGCCGATGCGGCACTTCACGCTGTAGGCGGGATTGCGGCCTTCGATCTTGGCGAGAACGGTGGCTTTGCAGTCCTTGGTGACATGGTTCAGACGTACCAGGGGGGTATTACCGATGGCCTGGCTGTTATCGGCGTAAACGCGAGACATGAGTGAGTCGAAAAAATGGCCAATTTCCGCAATTTAGGAAGACTCTCAGTCAGGTGCCTGGCTCTTAAGAGCTTGTTCAAACTCTGTCAATCCAGCAGCAAGCAACTGCGCCTTCATCAAGCCTGTTGTCCGCTCATGCCGAGTCGAGAGCCAGCAGGAACCGCTTCCAGAGATCCGGTTGCTCCTCAAGTCCTACGGAAACCCGCAGTAGATGGGATGGCACTTCGCAGCGTTTCGCCCAAACCAACTCGTCGTAGTGAGCAAGAAGCACGTAGGGGCAGACCAGGGTGAAGGCGGTGCCGAGACTTGGCCCTTTGCAGACCGCCAGTGCGTCGTAGATCTTCTGCGCCGAGGGGGTTCCTCCTTTCAGCTCAAAGGACAGCAGACAGCCATGGCCTGCACCTGGCCGCTGCAGAGCCTTGAAGTTCTCGCATTCACCCGGATGGAACACCTTCTCCACGGCGGGGTGATCGCGCAGCTGTTCAGCCAGGAACAGCGTGTTGCGATTGAGCTGATGCACGCGTTCGACCACGTCTTCACTGCCCTGGTCGAGGGGGATGAGATCCACGTCGGCAAGCTCCGCCATCGGTTGCAGGGAGCGAGCTGATGCAGCGAGCTGTTCTCTCCACGGGGAGTGGGGACTCAACACCAGACTTCCAGCCAGAACATCGCCACGGCCGGCGAAGCTTTTGGTGAGCGAGCTGAAGACCAGATCGGCGTGGGGCAACCCGTCGATATTGACCCCAGACCCAATGGTGTCGTCGGCGATCACGGGGACCCCCTGCTGATGGGCAAGCCTGGCGATCGTTGGCAGATCAATGCAGCGCAGCAGGGGATTGCTAGGCAGCTCTACCACCACTGCCGACGGCTGCAGGCGCTCGAGAGCGGCACCCACACTGGCTGCACCGTCATCCAGCAGCAGTTCGGCTCCGTTGAACACCACCTGGGGCAGCTTGAGCACATCCACATAGGGGAAACCGATCTGCAATACGGGCCTGTTGGGCCGAATGGCTGAGATCAGTTGGAGTGCTCTGTGCAGAGCCGACATGCCTGAGGGGTGCAGGCTGATCGCATCTCGCTCGCAGCGATAGATCCGCGCCAGCCGCCCAATCACATTGAGGCGGGCGTTCTCAGCAGCGGAATCGTCGGCGGTCTGCTCCTGACCAAGGGCGATGGCAGCCAGCCTGGAGGATGCTCCAAGGCCAGTGTGCTGCCAGAAGGCCTTCGCGGCAGGAGTGCTGGCTGGGTCGGCAATCAGGCAGGTCAGTCCACCGATCGCGTTGAGTTGCGTTTCTCCTGCAGGCCTAGTTCTGCGGCAGTGGGCGAGAGCGGCTTCTGCCGCCGCGTGGTTCGGATACGGCCAACTGCTTGCTCCCTTGGAGGCGGCGAGGTCGGAGACCTGCAGCGAAAGCTTCGCTAACTGCGCCACCAGCGGATGCTGACCAAATCGCGGATACACCGCCCGCAACGCTCCTCGGCAAGCGGGATCCTGCTCCTCATAGGCAATGACATCGCTCCATCGAGGCAGGGCGACCGAGACGGCATGGGTGGCATCAGGGAGAGGATGGCCGAGATCGCTGCCTTTCCAGCAGGGATCCCGCAGCAGGTCGCGCGAACTCATCGGAGCAAGCAGAGTGCCTGATCGAGATCCGCGATCAGATCCGCGGCGTCTTCACAGCCCACGGACAGACGGATCAGGCCATCGCTGATGCCCAGTTTCTCTTTGACCTCTGTGGACACCGAAGCGTGAGTCATCGTGGCTGGGTGGCAGATCAGGCTTTCCACGCCTCCGAGGCTTTCGGCCATGGTGAACCACTGCAGCGCTTTGCACATGGCATAAGCCTGGTCGCGGTTGGCTTCGACTCCAATCGTGACGATGGCGCCACCGCGACTCATCTGTTCCATGGCTAGCGCGTGTTGGGGGTGATCCGGGCGATGGGGATAGCGCACCCAGTTCACCTGGGCATGCTGAGCGAGGTGATCAGCCAAAGCGGCGGCGTTGGCCATCTGTTGTCTGAGCCGCAGAGGCAGGGTCTTGATGCCGCGGGTGATCAGCCAGCAATCAAACGGTGAAGGCTGCAGGCCCAGAGCTTTCTGGGCAAACACCATTTTTTGCTGCCAGGCCGGGTCGTCGGTGCAGACCGCACCGCCCAGGGCATCGGAGTGTCCGTTGATGTATTTGGTCGTGCTGGTCAGTGAAAGGGTGGCACCAAGCTGCAGGGGCCGCTGCACAAGGGCAGTGGCGAAGGTGTTATCCACCACCACGGGGACATCAATGGCCGCGGCTGCCGCGCAGACCTGTTTTAGGTCGATCACCTTGAGCAGCGGGTTGGTGGGACTCTCCAGCCAGACCATGGCGGGCTGGAGAGCCGCGATGCTGGAGACAGCCTTAGGTGATGTGAAATCCACCCACTCGGTGCGGACCCCGAATTTGGCGAACACTTGTTCAAACAGTCTCACCGTGCAGCCGTAGAGGTTTTCCTCGCAGAGCACCAGATCTCCTTGGCTGAGACCGGAGGCAATCGCCGTGATCGCGCTGACTCCCGAGCCAAACACCGTGGCATGGTTGCAGTGCTCAACCGAAGCCAGCACGCTCTCAAGGATGCGGAAGTTGGGATTGCCAGAGCGTGTGTAATCGAAACCACCGGCGTTGCCATGAGCAAACGTCGATGTGGAATAAATCGGCGGCATCACAGTGCCCGTCTCGTCCGCAAAGCTCTCCCCGTGGTGAATCGCCCGGGTGGCATCGGCTGGTGTTGCTGCTGGGCGCTGCAAGTGATGGCTGCGATCAGGTCTTCAAGCTAGGAAACAGGCTGTCCTTCGCCGCTAGCGTCGAGCAGGACTTTGAGATCCGGAGCCTTGGCTGATACCTCAGTGCCACAGATCCATAAGGATGAGTGGCGGGATCATGTGCTCAGCGAAATCGTCACCTTTCTGAGCGAGAACAAGCAGCAGATTCATGCTCGTTACCTGGAGCACCGACAAGGGCAATTACCCCGCGACCTGATCGAGCAGGAAGGCCTGATGGATTTTGAGCTTGCCCTCACCTTTATGGAGGATAAACCGAAAGGCTTCGGGTTGGGGCTCGGCTTTTTCAAGGCGAACCTGATCCGTTGAGATAGAATAAAAAAGACCTGATTGTTATGACTCAGTCGTGGAAAATCTTCTTTTTAATGCCAAATACAATGTGGGAACGATGAAGAGACTTGTTAAGGATGCAATAAAATAACCACCAAATAGAACTGTCCCGATTGATCTTTGCGCTAATCCACCAGCTCCAGTCGCTGACATTAAAGGCAAGAATCCTGCAAGCGCAGCAATCGATGTCATTAAAATTGGCCGTAGACGTCTGGAAGCCGCCTGTTGAATGGCGTCGGCGAGCTTGAGGCCTTTGTCTCTGTATTGATTGGCCAGGGCAATAATCAAGATCCCATTTTTTGCGGCCAGGCTGATCAAAGCGATGAAGGCAAATTCCGCGAAGACATTTAGGTCTATTTTGCTAACGGCTAAAAACAGGAACGAGCTGGTGAACGCGATTGGAATTGAAGAAATCAAGACAATTGGATCAATAAAACTATTAAATTGTGTGCAAAGAATGAGATAGGCTATCACCAATCCTGCAGCTAAAGCATTGACAAGTAATGATTTGGCTTGCACTTCTGTACGTGCTAATCCTGCCCAGTTCTGACTTATTTTCGCGAAGTCTAAGCCTTTAAAGTTTGACTGTAATTTGTCAATTGCTTGGCCATTGCTGGTTAATGGAGAAGGTTGAGCTTGAATGGGAATAGCACTTTTGAGATTAAAATGGCTGATCACATTGGGTGAATCAACTCTTTTAATCTCGATCACTTCTGATAAAGGAACTAAGTTGCCATCTCTAGAAGGAATATAGATCTCATTCAAACTGTTTTGAAGTTCTGTTTGACGACTCTGCGCTTGCACATAAATCTGACGATATTGGCCGTTTTCATATGTGCTATTAACAAAGCTGCCTCCGTAGAGAGCACTGACTTCATTCATGGCAACTTGATAATCAATATCCAGGGATGCCATTTTTCTTCTATCGGGCTCAAGGCGTAAAGCATTTGAATGGAGATCTGAGGGAGTGTCGACAAAGCTGAATTGATGATCCTCCTGACTTCGCTTGATGAATGAGTGTGCGATGTTTGATAAATCATTGAAGCTATAGCCACGGTTGCTTTCATCAACGAGATAACTATGGATTCCCCCTTCTACACTGAATCCAGGGACTGCTGGAGGCGGGACTGCCATAACCTCAGCATGAGGAATGGCCTTAAATTGTTGGTTGAGCTTTTCAAAGATCATCGAGGCATTGTCTGAACTCTTTGTGCGTTCATTGAAGGGTTTGAGACCGAAGAAAAAGACGCCTTGATTGGGCGAAGAGCCATGGAATCCTGTACCACCCACCAATGCACCATCAACAATTTCAGTTTCGTTCGCCAGTATTTTTTGCGTTTGATTCGCAACATCCATGGTTGCCTGAAGGGAGGCATCTCCTGACAATCGAATGGTTCCTAATCCATAACCTTGATCTTGGTCGGGAATAAAACTTTTTGGGTAATATCCTACGAATATCAACATGATAACCAAGCTCACTGATATGATTGCAAAAGTCAGTCGACTTTTCACCATAAACTTTCTAAGAGTTATGTCGTACGCGTGAGAGAGCATGGCAACAAAGCGATTAACCAAATTAAAGATTGACTGCTGGTACCAGCCGATCAGAACGCCAATCGTTGCGTAGATCAAAATCGGAGCAAGTTGGTATGACAGCAACCCAGCAACAAGGCCGATGATCCCGCAAATCTGTGCAGCGCGTTGCCTTGAAAAAGTGCGTTTTTCTTTTTTAAGTATAATAGAACATTGCAAAGGTTTTCCTGTTATTGCATTGAATGTGCTCACAACAATGCAAAAAATAATTGTTATTGAAATTCCTCTGAAGATGATTCCTGTTGGTCCTGAAATCAAGATCGCTGGCAAAAATACAGCGATTAATGCAAAGGATGTTGCAATAATAGGAGACTCTAATTCTGCCATTGCCTCCTTTGCAGCATTTTTTGGATCAGCTCCAGCATCAATTTTTGCTGAGATTGCTTCAACAACGATGATTGCATCGTCAACAACCAATCCGGTTGCGAGGCTAAATCCGATTAGCGTTAAACTATCAATGGCAAATGAAAACAGGTTTGTTAGTGCCACAGCACCTAAGAGAGATACTGGCAAGGCGATCAATGGTATTAGAGTTGATCGCCAGTCCTGCAGAAATATAAAAATAACAAGAATCACCAAAATGGCTGCATCCCTTAGATTTTTTTGTGCACCTTCGAGCGTGTTTTTTACAAAATCAGCCTGATCAAATATTTTTCTAATAACAATTCCTGGAGGAGGAGATGAGCTTACCTTGCTGATATATTCGTTAATTCTTTTTGAGGTATTAACTGTGTTGTAGCCAGGTTGCTTGATAATTCCAAATGATAATGATGGCGTGCCATTACTACTATCAATTGACTGTTCGCTGACGCTTTCGAGAGAATACTCCACATAGCCAACATCGCTTAAATAGACAATGTCGTCACCACTTGAGACGCTTTGCTGGTCTGATAAATTGCCCCCGGTTTTCACAATTAACTGGTTTAATTCTTCAATCTCTTCAAGATTGCCATCAATTAATAATGGTATCGTAGTATCAATTTCACTCGTAAATGGAAGTCCTCCAGTGATTCCTCCTTTCAGGATCTGATTTTGATTGTCGAGTGATTTAATAATATCAACGACCGCTAAGTCGTATCGTTTGAGTTTTTGCGGATCAAGCCAAAGCCTGTAGGCAGGCTTTGAGCCGCCAAGTAAGATAACCTGGCCAACACCCTTTAAATTAGTCAAACTATCTGAGATTTCTAGATCATAAAATCCATTCAGGTAGTTTTTGTCATAGGATTTGTTTCTCATTTCAATGTTATAGACCTGCAGATAGCTCAATTCTGACTCTTTAACTGTTGCACCTTGAGCTGACACTTCTTCTGGCAGTTCTGCCATTGCAGTTTGCACACTATTTAAAACATTGACCTGATTTGCGGCTGTATCAGTGTTGGACTCAAATACTGCTCGGATTGTGCTGACACCGTTGCTGCTGCTAGTTGACAACAGATAGTCCAATCCTGGAACGCTATTGATTTGCCTCTCTAAAGGCGTCGTCACTGACTTCTCAACAATCTCTGCCTTGGCACCTGGATAGATTGCCACTACCTCAATCGTTGGAGGTGCGATATTGGGAATGCTCTCAATCGGTAGATTAGAGATTGAAAATAATCCCGACAAGATTATAAATAGACTGAGTACTGAGCTGAGTACAGGGCGATCAATAAAGTAATTTGCAATTTTCATGATACTAATTTATGGGCATTCCATTGCTTAGCAAGTGTTGATTGTTTGCCACTATTTTATCCCCATCTTTTAGGCCTGATAGAACTTCTGCTCTCCTTTTCCCTGAGAAACAACCTTGATGGGTGTTTGTATGGCGATCAAACCTTGGAAGCCTTTTCTCGTTTTGATCTGACGGTTTAAGAGTTTTTGAGCTTCTTCAACGCCCACTGCTTTGAACACGAAAGCTTGCCCAGCAGTGCGAAAGATAGAACGGGTTGGAATTAATAGGCCATTTTTAGATTCTCCTTGAATCTTGACTGTGACTTTTTCATGATGCTTTAGTGTTCCTTTGTTGTTATCAAACAATGCTTTAACAAGAAATGTTTGGGTGCCCTTGTTAATGGAGGGACTGATAAAGCTAATGCGTCCCTCTCCAATTTTACGACCTACCTGTCTGGAGAAAAGATCAACAGGCTTATTCATTTGGATGATATCTGAGAATGATACTGGAATGCTGACCCTCGCTTCCAGCTTTGAGTTGTCGATGATGTTAAAGATTGGCTCTCCAATACTTGTGATACTACCCTGTTTGATATCTATTGAAGTCACAGTTCCCTTGATTGGAGAGTTGATAATTTTATATCCCCGCATTGCGTTAAATGATTCTTGTATTGCCTGACTGTATTCAGCACTTGCAACATATTCGTCTTTCATTTTATCTGAAATTGCACCCTGTTGATTGAGGAATTCATATCTTCTAGCATTTTTGGTGTTAAGCTTGGCTTTTGCGGTCTGAGCTTCTTTTAATTTTTTCTCATATATTTGTTCCAGCGTATAAAGGAGTTGACCTTTTCGAACTTGCCCACCTTCTTGTACATCGATCGATCGTATTCTGCCAACAACTTGGGCGGCTAGCCTGACGTTGTCTTTGGCTTCCAGTGTGCTTTGGAAGGTGTAAGTCTTGTTAGTCGGCTTCGTGATTGCTGTAGTAAGGCTAACATTGCTTATTTCGTCTTTACGGCTTCCATTTTCACATCCTGCGAAAAGTAAAAGCGATACGAATATGAACAGTGCCTTGAGAATTGATGACCTCATTCATTCAGCCCTATCGTCAGGCGTTACTTAGCAACACTTCTTCAAATGTCAATACTGATTTGTCTTCAAGACTATATTTTTAAGCCTTTGATGATTGCCTATTGCGGCTCATTGATTAATCGATCGATTTTAATTTGAGATGAGTCTGTTGCAATGACTTTTGGTCTATTCCCCTTCTTATCAGGCTCAAGGTCACTAGGTTTTGCTTGGACTTGGATGTATTTTCATCCACTTAAGGTAGATCGTGGCTCCGGTTACGAATAAGACCGTTCAAACAATGGCACCATGGAAGTACCCGGCACAATCGGCTTCCATTTGCGATCTTCGCGTTGATAGGTTCTGTTGGCGCAGTTATAAGGCTGTTTCCACCGATTCACTTTTTTGTTGTTTTCGGGATCATCAATCACAACCATCTCGACAACTACTGTATCGCTAATGCGCTTTGTGATTTTGACGAAAATGTGGTGCCATCATCAGAAGTGGTTACATATTCATCCCCCTCTTTGTTGAGCTGATCAATATTGATCATTTCAGCTTTCGAACTTGCGGTGGTAATAGCAATGGCTGGTATCGCGGTGAGAGTGATCGCCAACAAAGTCAGAGGTCGATACATGGCTGTTGTTTTCAATCGATGCTGATACTACTCAAGATCTTTAAACCCACCAATGGTTCTGCCCTAGGGGCATGTGGTGTCTGTGGCTATTGCTTGAAGCGATGTTCTTCATTCCAACTTCTGTCGTTCATGTCGATCGGATCGACCGAGCTGGCGCACGGAACTGTCTTTGAATCGAATTCTGCTGAATCGATCGTTGATGCCAGAAGATCTGATGATTTCTGTATCCACTCATTAGTCACTGGCAATTCCACTCTGAGAGAATGCCCCATATCTCTTGGCCCTTTGCTGCAAGATATTGTTCGTATGAGTATCCAGCTCTTGGGCTAAAAGGTGATAATAATTTTCCTTGAATATAGTTTGTTTGGCCAAATGTCTGCTCTTTGTTTTTCACGAGCTGCCAAGCTGTGCCAATACTGTTGCCAGGCCCCCAGCCCTTGGCAGGAGGGTTGGTTGGGGATGGCTTCGCTAGGACTTTTGTGGAGCCATTATTGGGTGAGCAAATGACAGGCTTGCTCTGCGCTGGATTGAATGCGATCAAAGTAGAGCAGAGTGCCAGCGATAGCGCTAGCTGATTGACCGGTTTGCTCATGATGGACGAAGTCTGAAACATGGTTGAGCGATTACTTTGTTGGTTACTAAAGCGAATGAAAATACCTGCTTCAAAATACTTTTCATTGTCAATCCTTGGTCGCTTTCTGCATGATGGTTCGTCTTGATACTGTCATCGCGATGCCATCCAATTTCAACTAGATATTTTTTGAATGCTTGATTCAATCCATTGGTGCTCGCTCGGTCAATCTTTACTGAAGAGATCACATTGCTCTCAGTTTTTCATTGGGAATGTCTTGATCACTGTCGATCAAACCTTTCGCTCCTCGATTCAACGCTTTTCATTGGCTTTGTTGTCAAACATCCATTCCATCATTCCTTTGCTGTCATTTTTCATGGAGACAATGCCGAAGCTCACAAGAAACACCAGCGATACGGTGATGAGAACAGCAGCGCTAATTTCGCTGATTTCGAGATTCCCGAGCGACAGTGTGAGTAATACTGAGCAATTCATTCAGCGGTTTCGCTTCGTCCTTCTCTAGGGACTGGGCCTAGGATTAAGAGCATTTTTTCGTCTGGGAAAGTCTGATCACCAGAGAGCAGTGACATCAGCCAGCTCAGCATTTTATTCGACCATGTCTTGAAAGGCTAGCTGTGGCTATTGAGCAGGAGTTCTTCTGTTTTGACTGCTTATCAACACTCAATATCGTTGTATCCGATTTAACTGATTCTCGGCCACTTTTGCGATCTGCTGTTTTTGGTTGCCACGGTTTGGTCTTCGATCCTGGTGCTTGGAGTTCATGCAGGAGAGCTCTTGGATGAACCTGGATCCAAAGCAAAAGGGGCCGGATAAATCCGACCCCAACCACCTGCATGCTGTGGATGATGGCAATGATGATGCTTTTCGCAGGCAGCTCTTAACGTTTTGAGACCAATTTGGTCAGGAGCGTCAGGACTGAGTCTCGGAGTTCTGCTTTTGCTCCGTGATCTCTGCCTCTGCTGAGGTTTGGCTGCGCTGGCAGCCGCCTGAGCCTGCGAATGCAGGGGCTGTGATCAGAAGTGCTGCGCAGAGAAGGGTTGAGAGGCGAAGCATTGCTGTGGAATCGTTTCCTCGATCCTGGCGAATCCACCTCTGCGATCGTGAGCCGATGCCAAACAAAAAAGCGGAAAGAGGCCAGTCTCGCCGCGGGATTTTCGTCATGACGTCAGTTCAATCTGGATGAGGGAGAGTTGTGTTCAATTCATCGCCAAACCTGTGTGATCCCAAAGCTCGTCTGTTGCTTACTGGCTTAAAAATGCTGGCTGACGCAGAGTGCACTCATCGCAGGGTGAGATCGTGTTTTGTATTCAACGGCTTTCAGATCAAGGCTGGGTCGGCATTGCAGATAACCTCAACCTGCTGGAAGCCCGAGCTAAGGCGACACTGTTGTCTCAAGAGCATGGCGCTGCGTTTCGGGTGGTTAGTGATGATCAATCCGACATGCAGTTCCTCTGCCGAAATGGCGTGATTCTGGTGGATCTTTCCGAACCCGCAGATCTTGCTGCCGCTCTTGAGGGTCAGCCATCGGTGTTGATGGAAGACATCTCCTGGAAAATTCTTGCTGAGGCCAACTGAAGCTTCTCGTGATTGTTGCTGCTGATGGGTCGGAGGGGTGAACGTGTCACTCACCCATTCGTCGGACATGAAAAACCCCGCTCCGGAAGATCCGTGCGGGGATTGCAAAGTAAGAACGTGCTGAGATGTGAGGTCGGCCTCAGACCTTGCGGGAGTAGTACTCCACCACCAGCAGTTCATTGATCTCCAGTGCGACCCATTCGCGTTCGCACTTGCTGATCACTTTGGCGCTGAGTTTTGCCTTGTCGAGCTCCAGGTGGGGCGGCACGTTGGCTAGACCCGGGAATTCCAGGTTGCCTTCAGCCAGTTTCTTGCTGCCCTTGCGCTCGCGGACGGCGATCTGATCACCGGCCTTGCACTGGTAGCTGGCGATGTCGGTAACGCGCCCGTTCACGGTGACATGGCCATGGTTCACCAGCTGGCGGGCGCCAGGCACTGTGGGGCCAAATCCGAGACGGAAGCAGACGTTGTCGAGACGGTTCTCGAGAAGTTTGAGCAGGTTGGTTCCCGTGGAACCGTCCTGACCGCGCGCTTTTTTCACATAGCGCACGAGTTGGCGTTCAGAGACGCCGTAGTTGAAGCGAAGCTTTTGCTTCTCCTCAAGGCGGATTGCGTATTCAGAGCGCTTGCGACGGGCTTGGCCGTGCTGACCGGGTGGATAGGACCGCTTTGCGGCCTTCCGGGTGAGACCTGGGAGGTCTCCCAAGCGCCGCGTGATCCTCAGGCGAGGGCCGCGGTAACGAGACATAGGTGTAGAAGGTGTTGGACCATTCACGCCGGCGAAACGCCATGCTGGACTTGAAGTCAGCCTTGCGTTTCTGCATGCACGAACCACCCATCCTATCTGTCGGCTTCCTGGAGAGGGTTGGAGAAGCTTTCAATCAGGCCATGGCTCAGCTGATGATCGCGGCGATTGGTTTTTACCGCAGCTGGTTTTCGCCCTTTTTCGGCCCCCGTTGCCGCTTCATTCCCAGCTGCAGTGCCTACGGATTGGAAGCGGTTCAGCGCCATGGCCCCTGGCGGGGTGGCTGGCTCACGCTGCGCAGGATCTGTCGCTGTCATCCCTTTACCCCCTGCGGCTGTGATCCAGTCCCCGATTGAGCCCCTGCAGCTGACCATGTTCAGCAGGCAGGGCTGCTGTCTTTGTGAAGGTCTGGAGCAACGTCTGCAAGACCTTGATCTCAGTCGTTTGCAGCCACCGCTGAGCTTGGAGGTCATTGATATTGATGCTGCGGGGATTGAGCCGGAGCTTCGGACTCGTTACGACCTGGAAGTGCCTGTTTTGGCACTGCAGGGGAAACCTCTGCCACGGGTGTCTCCCCGCCTGAGCGGAGAGGGACTGTTCAATTGGTTGCAACGGCTCTGCTCCACCATCGCCGGATCGGACTAGAACGGCCTCAGCTTTAGGGGCTGGTGATGACGCAGATGCTCCATTCGCTGCTGAATGCAGTACGGCTGCCAGTGTCGTCTGAGCTGCCCAACCCAGCGGTCACGTCCATCACTTGTGATTCCCGCAGTGTCGGGAAGGGCTGCGTGTTCATCGGTCTTCCCGGTGAACGGGTGGATGGGGGCTGTTTCTGGCCAGAGGCTCTGAAGGCCGGCGCTGTGGTCGCGCTGATCGGTGAGCAAGCAGCGCAGTCGCTTCCGCCCTCCGCTCAGGATCCTGTTTTGGTGATCCCTGAGCCGGTGTCCCATTGGGCGGGAGAGCTGGCTGCCGCATTCTGGCAACTGCCCTCTTCGCGCATGCAGTTGATTGGAGTGACTGGCACCAATGGCAAGACCACCACAACCCATTTGATTGAACACCTCAGCCTGGAGTGCGGTCGCTCTTCGGCCCTGTTCGGAACGCTGGTCAACCGATGGCCCGGACAAAGCTTGACGTCCACCCACACCACTGCGGTTGCGGATCGGCTGCAGGCCCAGCTCGCTGAAGCGTTGAATCAGGGCACACAGGTGGCGGCCATGGAGGTCAGTTCCCATGCTCTGGATCAGCAAAGGGTCGCCGGTTGTCGTTTCTCCTCCGCTGTGTTCACCAACCTCACGCAGGATCATCTCGACTACCACGCATCCATGGAGGCCTATTTCGAAGCGAAAGCGCGCCTGTTTGCCGATCCCTTCCTGATTGGTGAAGGCCCCCGAGCGGTGGTGAATGTTGACGATGCTTGGGGACGTCGACTGGCTGATCGCCTTGTTGATCGTTGTTGGCGCTGCAGTGTCGACGAGGCTGCCGATCTCAACATGCGTGATCTCGTGATGACATCGAATGGCGTAGAGGGAATGCTGCTGACTCCCCGAGGCGAAGGGCGTTTCCATTCGCCTTTGGTGGGTCGCTTCAATCTGATGAATGTGATGCAGGCCGTCGGCTCGCTGCTCCAGCAGGACTTACCACTGTCCCTGTTGTTGGAGGCCCTTCCGACATTCCGTGGTGTGCCCGGCCGCATGGAGCGGGTGCTGCCCTCCAGTGGTTCCATCGATCAGTTCCCCGCCGTTGTTGTGGATTACGCCCACACCCCGGATGGCCTGCGTAGCGCGCTCCAGGCCAGCCGCCCCTTTGTGGATGGACGTCTGGTGTGTGTGTTTGGCTGTGGTGGAGACCGCGACCGGGGCAAGCGTCCTCAGATGGCCTCGATTGCTGCAGAGCTGGCTGATCGCGTTGTGGTCACATCCGACAATCCTCGGACTGAAGATCCACAGCGCATTCTCGACGATGTGGTGGCTGGCCTTGCTTCAGGGATCGACTACCAAGTGGAAGCCGACCGAGCGATTGCGATTGCTCAGGCGATTGCTCAGGCAGGACCCGGCGATCTTGTCTTGATCGCCGGCAAAGGGCATGAGGATTACCAGATTGTCGGCACTGAAAAGCTGCACTTCGATGACCGAGAAGAAGCAGAGAAAGCACTGCGCTTTTGGAGCTAACTGCCCATCGCTGACAACGTCCGAATCTGATTGGTGAGTTTCGCGATGTCGTTCTCGCTGGTGCAGATATGCGTGCAGGCGCGCAGGCAGATCGGATCGGCCAAATCACGGATCCAAAGTTGTTGTCCGCCGAGGGCCTTCACCACCTCCGCTGGTGTTGCTCCCGTTGCCTCAGGGTGCATCTGAAAACTCACCAGACCAGCCGGTGGTGGGCCGTCGAGCAGCGGTGAAACCCCAGGGATCGACCGCAGCTCTCTCCAGAGCTGTTCGCTCAGGATGCGGATGTGCGTGAGTCGATCGCCATCCGAGCCTTCCTGATCCAGCAGTTCAAGAGAGCAGCGCAGGCCAGCCATCAGTGGCACGCAGCTCGTGGCCACCTCAAAGCGACGGCTGTCGTGATGGAAGGGGTCCGGATCATCAGCCACAGCACGCGTTTCATCCTGAAGGCTGCGCCAACCGATCACGGTGGGATGGGCATCCGAGAGCACACGCTCTGAGATCGCGACTCCGCCCAGCCCCTCAGGGCCGCAGGCCCATTTGTGCCCGGTAAAGGCATAGATATCGGCTGCTGCTGCCGCCTCTGCAACGGGGATCTGGCCAACGCTCTGCGCAGCATCCACAAGCAAGAACGGCTGTGCAGGGTGCTGTTGCAGTTGTGCAGCGACCGCTGCGATCGGCATCTGCTGACCGGTGTTCCAGAGCAGATGTGACAGCACCACGATGCGGGTCTTGCTGGTGAGCTGCTCGTCGAGGGCTGCCAGCACCTCGTGATCGGTGTGGGCCTGATTATCGCTGCCGAGTCTGCATTGCTTCACGGGCAGCGTGTGAACCTGCAGCGGGCGGCGACGAGCCAGTTCATGGCAGGCCGCCACGACTCCGGGGTGCTCACAGTCGCTGATCAGAATGTGGTCGCCATCGTCGAGGGGAAGGCCCCAGAGGGGCAGCACGCACCCCGTGGTCACGTTCTCGCTCAGGGCGATCCGATGCGCTGGCACATTGCACAACCGGGCCAGACGGCCGCGTGTGCTGTTCACTTCGGCGCTGATGTAAGGCCAGATGTCCGTGGTGAAGGGGCCGAGTTCTTGGATGCGTTTCCAGCTGGTGGTGATGGCATCCAGCGAGGGTGTGGGCAGCGGTCCCTGCCCGCCGTAGTTGAAGTAGGTCTTGTTGGCCAGTGCGGGGCAGAGTTCTCTCAGCATTGGGGATCAGGACCTGATTTCATGATCGCTCCTCAGCTCATGCATTGCTGCGTTCCCTGGCTGCTTCGGGTGATGTTGCATTGAGTGCTGCACTAGGCAGCTTCGAGCGGGTCCGTGTCGAATTTCAAGAGTTGGCTCTGCTGAGGACCGTTCAGCCAAGCGATGGCTACGTTGCGTTTGTTCGTTGGGTTGGTATCGTCGATCCCCCTGGTGGACTGGCTCTGGATCCTTCACCCGGTTTTGGCGGTGGTGTTGATCTATCCCCCTCACCGGGATCGTGATGCGACTGGCGATGCAGACACGATCTCGGCGATTGAAGACCGCAAAGCCGCCTCCGACGGTGGGGCGCGACCATGGTGATCTCGGCCGCTGGCTCGCGGATGCTGTCGTCGCTCTCGTGATCGTTGCACTCACCGTGGTCATCGCAACGCATGGGCCGCTTGATCAGTTCCAAGGGGCCTTCGCTCGTGCTAGCACGCTGCTGCTGGTGCTGATCGGAACCCTGCTCAGCCTGGGTGCGCTGTGGATTGCGAAGGCAGCTGGCCTGCGGCTGGCGTTTGCTCTGATCACCTGGGCTGGTGTTCTTGGCCTGGGTGCTCAACCGTAGGTTTGGCGACTGTCTGATGACCCTTGGTCACCAGCGTTCTGGCAATCCCACTACTGGTCTGGCGTCGCCGTGGTCGGCCTGATGTTGTTTTCGCTTGGTGCCCGGCCGGAGATTTTGCGCGATCTGCGCCTGCGCCGCCTGCATGTCACCGCCAATCTGCTTGCGGCACTGCTGTTCGTGGCGCAGGGCATTACTGGCACCCGCGATCTGTTGGAGATTCCACTGAGCTGGCAGAAGCCAACGATCTATGCCTGCAATTTCGAGCTCCGCACCTGTCCGCCGCCGGCGGCACAGTGACAGACAGCAGTGAAGCGATGGTCTGTGAATTGAGCTTGTGATGGCTCAGCCGAATTCAGAGCACCTGAACCACTTCACTCACTTCGGGAATGGATTCGCGCATCTTGCGTTCGATTCCCATTTTCAGCGTCATGGTGCTGCTGGGGCAGCTGCCGCAGGCACCCTGCAAGCGCACTTTGACCACCGGTCCATCGATTTCAACAACTTCGACGTTGCCGCCATCGGCCATCAGGAATGGGCGCAGCTCATCGAGCACCTTTTCCACATTTTCAGTGGTGAGCGGCAGGGTTTCGGTGCTCATTGCCGGATAGGGGTGAATTCTTCCGCTCAGCGTAGGCAGGCAGGTGTCCAGATGGATTCATAACCTTGAGGAGCAGGATCACCCAACGCGATGGATCGTTACGACGCCGTGCTGGTGGGTGCGGGAATGATGAGTTCCACACTGGCTTCGTTGCTGCATGCTCTCGACCCGGAGATGCGACTGCTGCTGGTTGAGCGTCTTGAGGCGCCGGCTCTGGAGAGCAGTGCGGCGGTCAACAAC
>QCTJ01000029.1 GCA_003211205.1 Synechococcus sp. AG-673-F03 | reverse complement strand
ATGGTGAAGGGTGGTCTGTCAGCCATGCGCGACTCGATCTCCAACACCGCCGAGTACGGCGATTACGTGAGCGGTCCTCGCCTGATCACCGACGACACCAAAGCGGAGATGAAGCGCATCCTCTCTGACATCCAGGACGGCACTTTCGCCAAGAACTTCGTGGCTGAGTGCGAAGCCGGCAAGCCCGAGATGAACAAGATCCGCAAGCGTGACGGTGAACACAAGATCGAGGAAGTGGGCAAGGGTCTGCGTTCGATGTTCAGCTGGCTGAAAGCGTCCTGAACAGGGCATCATTCAGCCCTTTCTCCTGGTGATTGCCGCGGCCGGTCTCGACCGGCTGATCGGCGATCCCCTCTGGTCGCCTCACCCTGTGGTGTGGATGGGTCGTTGTATCAGCACACTGCGGCGTGCCGTTGAACATTGGAGCGGTGAGCACCCCCAGTGGCTGCGTCTGGGTGGACTGGCGATCACGCTGGTTCTCACCCTTGGCAGCGCCAGCATCGGCTGGCTGATTGAACGTATTGCCCTGCACACGCAAGGCGCACTCCAGAGCATCGCGGTGCTGGCGCTAATCGCTGGCCTTGCCAGTGCTCTGGCAGCCAAAAGCCTTGAACAAAGCGTGCTGAAGGTGATCGCAGCTCTTCCCTGCAAAGGCGGCGACGATCTCTCAGCAGCACGAGAAAAGCTCAGCTGGATCGTGGGCCGCGACACGGCCTCACTCAGTGGAGACGAGATCCTGCGCGCCAGCGCTGAAACCGCCAGTGAGAATGCGGTGGACGGGCTGTTCGCACCGCTGTTCTGGATGTTGGCGGGTGCAGCTCTCTGGAGCCTTGGATTGAGCGACGCGCCAGGGCCACTAGCCCTGGCCTGGGGATTCAAGGCGGCCAGCACCCTGGATTCCATGCTCGGGTACCGCAGAGGAACGCTGCGCTGGCTGGGCACGGCAGGCGCACGACTCGATGACCTGCTGACCTGGCTGCCCTGCCGCTTAGTGATGCTGAGCCTGCCGCTGGTCAGCATGCCCTGGCGCCAGTGGCCAGCTCTGATCAGATCGGCTGAATCCGAAGGCCAGCTCGATGCTTCACCGAATGCAGGACGCTCAGAAGCGATCTATGCGCACTGTGCAGGCGTGCAACTCGGCGGCAGGAACCGTTACGGCGATCGTTGGGTGGAGAAACCACTGCTTGGAGCTGATCAGCCCAACGCAGACCCGCGAGGGATCAACAGAATCCTGGAGCTGACTAGACGACTTGAACTGCTTTGGATCCTGATGGCAGCCATGTTGAGCTGGAGCCTGCAGGCGCGTGCTCAGTAAGCACCACGATCCATTGGCAGCAACAACACGCCGAACGTGCGCAGGATGATGGCCAGGTCAAGCAAGAATGAACGTCCGCGGGCGTAAGCCAGATCAAGCCTGACCCGCTTGTCATAGCTGAGATTATTTCTGCCGCTCACTTGCCAGAGGCCAGTCAAGCCAGGCCGGACCGCCAACACTTCATCCATATAGTCGCCATAGCGAAAGATCTCTTCGTTCACGATCGGCCGTGGTCCGACCAAACTCATCTGACCACGGAGAACATTCAGGAATTGAGGCAGCTCATCAAGGCTTGAGCGACGGAGAAACCTGCCGATTGGCGTGATGCGTGGATCGTTACGCAGTTTGAAATCTCGTTCAAATTCAGCGCGCAACTCTGGTGAACGCTGCAACACCTGGGCCAGAACGGCATCGGCATCAGGCCGCATCGTGCGGAATTTGATGCACCCAAAGCGTTGATAGCCGCGCCCGACGCGTTTCTGCACATAAAACACTGGGCCCGGTGAGCTGAGCTTCACCAACACAGCCAGCAGAAGAAATAGCGGAAAGCCCAGTCCAAGCACTGCTGCTGAAAATGCAAGGTCACCAGAGCGCTTGAGCGATCGACCAAGCTTGCTCTGAGCACCAACAATGGTGCTAGCAGGAAGTTCCGAAGGCGGAGCTGTCATCAACTTCAGGTGACGACGTGATGCGCGAAGGCGCAATGCCGATGCTGAGAGGTGGGTCTGACGAGGAGTATCAACCACGGAATGTCCCTCTCGTCTCAGACCAATCAACCTGAAGGCCAAGCATTCGTCAGCTTCAAAGGGCCAGTAACAGCAACGGCATAGAAGCACATCGCGGCCCAACCGGTGACATCCAGATGCGCCTAGAAGCGCAGAAAATTGATCAAGAAGTCTCTCAGGCGATTGCCGTCTCACGCCCCACTCCCGAAGCTTGAGGTATGGCAACCATCAGCACTGCTCTCAACGGCCTCCTAGAGGAAGCTCTCCAGGAAGCCTCCATTGGAGAGACCGATCACTTCCACTGGCATGCCACAGCAGTGGGAATCGCCGCACTGTGGAGAGAGGAAAAGCCCCCAAACACCCCTCCCTTCGATCAAGCAGTCAGCGAAGGCCTAGAGGTCGGCCTGGATTTGAGTAGAGAGGAGAGGGAGTTCCACCAGGTCAAGGAAGGATTGGTACTGCTATTCCACTCATAAGAGAGCAAAATCGAGCGCCTGAAGAGGCAACAGCACTAAGGAGAGCAATACTTACAAAATCAATCCACCATCACGAAAACATCTCATTCCACCCTGCATTAGAAGCGCAAATTAGGGGCTAACTGCTAAAGTACTTTAATCAAGCAATTTGACGATGAAGATTTATCTGCCGGTCTTTTCTTATTCAGCATCATGCAAAACATTTGACCTAAATACAGAGCACAACCCCGGAATCGGAGGCACACAGCACGTCACAGTCCTACTTGCCTCAAGACTGGCAAGAGCGAAACCAGAATGGACCATCTATTTAGTCAACTATTCTCCAATCAACATTTTAAATTCAAGCCAAAATTTAAAACAAGCCAGTTTCGCAAGCTTAGAGAATTTTTGTCAGGCCCTAAGCAGTCCAGCAGAGGCCGAATCTCGCGCAATAATAACCGCATTACTCCTGGAAAGATGCAAGCTTGCAGAGCTGAAACTTATATCTAATAGAGTATTTTGCTGGCTACACCACCCCTTTCATTTCAAGCACAAGCTTCGACAAGCCGACTTCTTGGCATATATCAACCAAGGATCTTATCAGCACTCATCCAATTGCAGATTTTACCCAAGATGCATAATCATACAAAACATTTTTTCGTCAGCAAACAAAGCTAATTTAGAGAGTTGCATGGAAACAGGTCCAGACTTCCCTCTTCGCCTCGTCCACCTAGGCGCACTAGTTCCAGACAAAGGTCTGCTTCACATTGCCAAACAATGGAAAAGATTAAAAAAAGCATTCCCAAATACTCAGCTGAATGTAATCGGTTCAGCATTGACCTACAACTCTTGGGATGATGTTCATCAGCTAGTACCCGCAAGCCCTAGTTACGCAAACCAAATTTTGAAGCACATACCAGAGTCCGATATTGCCCAAGGTCACTGCAGATTTCATGGCAACCTTGGCCTGGAGAAAGATGAAATCATCAAAGCATCACATCTTGCTCTTCAAAACCCAACTGGCATTCGCGAATCATTTGGCGCAGCGACCTTTGAATGCATGGCGCTTGGCACACCAGTCATCGCATCCGGAGATTATGGAATGCATGAAGCCATGCAGTATTTTCCTGAATTAGCAATCCAGAGACCCAGCCAAATCGTTGGAACAATTCGAAGAGCCTGCTCAGATACCAATCAGTATAAAGAACTACAATGCAGATCAATAGCAGTTGCAAAATTGTTTTCTCTGAATTCAGAAGCAGCTACGTGGAAATGGATCAGAGTTCTTCAAACAGAGAAACGCGAAATAACTGCGGACAGCATTATTTACCCTGGCTTCAACAGCAGCACTCTCAAGTCCATAACAAAACTGAATTACAGAAGAGTTAACGGCGTCCTAAGGACAAGCATCAAAAGCGCAACTAATTATTGTCTGCGAAAAACAAGATAAACACCAGGTTTTCCACCCACACATTTCACAGAACCTCCTGCCCCCCCGGCAGCAATCGATTTCACGAGATTCCTAGCCCGAAATGATTTCGAGTCGTGTCCTAATAGAAAGAGCACTGAGGTTCCCACTCCTCAGAGGTCCTGTCCTCTCTGGATGCTCGACCCATCAACTTTCTTCCTGAGTTGTCGGTATGAGCAGTAGGAGAACCGACAGGAATGGTTCGGGTGTCCTCAGGCTTCTGCCATCAGGTCCCATAAAGAAAGGGGCCTTTCTGCCCCCTCCTACCCATGAGAACTCTGTCCTCTCCAAAGGGCAGGTGTTCCTCGGGTCTTGCTGTTTTCTAGGCAGACCCAACCAAGACACATCGTCTGAGCAATAGAAAGCAAAGAAAGGATGCGAATATGAAACCTGATGCCTGATGTGACCAAGCGCACGCATGGCAAGCGGTTCGAACTCACCCGAGGTGGGTGTCGACTGGTTTGAGGCGATCACTTCGCCATGCAAAATCCACTGCCCTTGTACTGGGATCCACCAGGACAAGAGGTCTTGCCGCTCCCGCCAGCAGGAAAGAACTTATCACCAGAGTTATTCGCTTTACAGAACCTGCTGCCCTTGTATTGCGACCCAGAAGGACAAGCAGTTCCACTGCTGCCTCCAGCAGGGAAAAACTGATCACCAGGGTTACTCGCCTTACAGAACCCGCCGCCTTTGTATTGCGACCCAGAAGGGCAAGCAGTCCCACTACTGCCTCCAGCACGAAACATCTGGTTTGCGGAATTAGGCATTCCCATCACCGAGATCGCACCCGCAAGAACGAAAGCGACACGAAGACTCATCAGAGCAAATCCCTACTCAAAAGTGAAGAGTAGACATTGAGAAGGGCCATGGTCAACGGGCAAAGGGAACAAAATTCAAAAATCAGCGCCATGTTCCTAATCAAAATAAAACGCCTTAGGTTCCAACCCCACAGATGTCGCACCCTCTCTTAATACTTGACCCGTCAACTTTTTTCTGAGTAATCAAAATGAGGAGTGTCAACTTCTAACTAGGCTCCAAATAGGACTAAGAAAGATTTTTTATGGCGAACTTCTTGACTGAGACAAGATTTCCACCCACACAATCGGATACATCCTGGTGTTCGGCGAGACTATCCAGGACTAGAAAGAATTAGAACAGTCCCAGACTGCAAAAGGGTTGGGACGACGCGGAGCTTCTTAGGACTTGCTTGGAACGGAGAGGGTGGGATTCGAACCCACGAGGGTGTTATCCCTACACGATTTCGAGTCGTGCGCATTCAACCGGGCTCTGCCACCTCTCCAAGCGCTTGAAGCGCTTTACCACTTTAGTAGGCAGCCTTCTCGCACCCTGAACACTCAGCCCGATTGAAGGCGAAGATCACTGCGACGCAGTCGTTGAACTCGAATTCCAAAGCGGACGTTCAACATGCGACCCCGCTGGTCAGCGACGCCAACACTCAGTCCATCGCTCTGGAGACGCTGCCCTGGCGTAAGAGGGAGCCGGCCTCTCTGTTCAACTTGAAGCGTGCGCGCCAATGCGCCCCAACACACCTGCTGATCCGTACCCACCGGATCGAGAACCGCAATCCAATCCAGCCGTTGATGGCCGAGCCCATGACTCAGTCGCGTCGCGATTCGGCAACTGAGGTCATCACCATGGCTGCTCAACAGGGCCGCCCGACCTCGGTGGCGCAACACCAACCACTGACGACCCCACTGCTCCACACGAATCAAGTCGTCCCGCAGCTGAACGTGAGCCTGCAGGCATATCGCCAACAGAAGCCACAGCAGCGAAAGGCCACGCCAGCGCTGCTGAGCAGGCAATAGCCAAGGGAGCAGCCCCAGCGCAAACAACAACACAAGCAAGGGATGCACCGGCCCTGTGAGCATCTGAGCCCCTGGCCACTGACTGATCCAATTCACCTAACTGGTCAGCCACCAACTCAACTGCTGCACAGGCAAGATCAAGCCAGGCAACAGAGCAGCGCTCAGAGCAGCCGGCAACAGCAGCACCATCACTGCCAGTGCCATGGCGGCCAGGGTTAGTGGAGCTAACAACGGAGCAGCAAGAAGATTGCTGAGCAAGGCGTAAAGCGGCGCTGCTCCGAAATACAGCAATTGCAACGGCAGGGTCCAGAACAGAGCAGCAAGGGGAATCGAAAGCGCCGGAGCCAGTCGTTGCAATGGCTGGGGCCAGTTCTGAACGATCCATTGCTCCAGGGGGCCGGCCGAAATCACCAGGCCAGCCGTCGCCGCTGCACTGAGCTGAAAGCCGACGGAAGGCCCCCAGGCTGGATGCACCAGCAGCATGAGCACCAGGGTGACCAGGAGCACCCCCAGCGGGCGACTGCGATGTCCGCTCTCACGAATCAGCAGTGCCGCAGCACCCATCAACACTGCACGAACCAAGGATGGCTGCGCGCCCGCATGGGCAAGAAACAACGCCATGGCTCCACTCCCCGCAGCAAGCCTCAAGGCGGCAGGCAAGGTCCTGGTGCAAGCGAGTGCGCTGCCCAACAGCACGGAGAGATGAAATCCGGATGCCGCCAGAGCGTGCGATAACCCAGCCACCCAGAATCCTTCGCGCAGGCTTTGCGGCAAGGACACCTGAGCAGCTCCGAGCACCAGAGCCGCCAGCAAACCTCCCGACTGCTCCCCGGCAAGATCAGTGAAACGCTCAGCAATCGTGCGGCGTGCATCAGCCAGAGGAGTCCAGTCCTGCCGCAACACGTGCATGGCATCGGCGCGCAGACGACTCCACGTTCGTTGCAAAGCCAGTCGCTCATCACCACGGGCCAATAGCGGGTGCGAGCCAGGTTGAGGGCGGCGCAGTTCGCCCTCAAGTTCGAGCCATGACCCAGTCAATAAAGGTGTCGTGCACGGGTCGATGGTGAGCTCCGTTCGGCCTCGACTGAACTGGCCATTAAGGCTGCTGACATCCAGCAGAGACCGGCAGCGACCGTTGGTCACAGCACCGTCAGCGTGGATGCGGCCCACGAGGCGCACCGCGAGTGGCGTGCCATCACGAGGAATGAACAGGCTGGGATCTCCTGGCTGGGGCTGGGGAATGACCCCAGTTCCACAGCGAGCGCTAACCAGACAGAGCATCAAAGCGAGACCCGCCATGACCTTTCTCGGCCAATGACTGGCTCGCCCCCAGGCAACCAGTCCGCCGACCAGAAGCGCCACCAGACTCAGCCACTGCACTGGGGAGCGAACAGAGGTCGCCCCCATGCAGGCCATGAACAGCAACAACCCGGCACTGAACACCGGTTTCATTCAGCAGGATCAGAGTTGTTGCGAGAGTTCCCCCCGCGATCAGACAGCGCTGGCTGCTACGGCAGCAGCAGCGGGTTGCTTCAGCAATGGGAACCCCAGCGCTTCCCGCTCAGCCAGCCAAGCCTCGGCAACCTTGCGGGCCAGGTTTCTGATCCGACCGATGGTGGCCGTGCGCTCCGTCACCGAGATCACCCCTCGAGCTTCAAGCAAGTTGAAAGTGTGGCTGCACTTGAGCACAAAATCCAGGGCGGGCGCAGGCAGATTGCTTTCAATGAGATCAGCGGCTTCCGCTTCATAGATCGCGAACAACTGCTTAAGGCGCTCAGGGTTGGAGGCCTCAAAGTTGAAATGGCACTGTCCTTTCTCAAAAGGAAGCCAGATATCGCCATAACTGCGGTCGGCATTCCAGCTCAGATCCCAGATGCTTTCGACGTCCTGCAAATACGTCGCCAAACGCTCAAGCCCATAGGTGATCTCAATCGACACCGGCTTGCAATCGATGCCGCCGCACTGCTGGAAATAGGTGAACTGGGTCACCTCCATGCCATCGAGCCACACCTCCCAGCCCACGCCCCAGGCGCCGAGGGTCGGTGACTCCCAGTTGTCTTCCACGAAGCGGATGTCGTGATCAGCAGCACGGATCCCCATCGCTTCCAATGAGGCGAGGTAGGTCTCCTGGATGCCATCCGGCGAAGGCTTGATCAGCACCTGGTACTGGAAATAATGCTGTGCCCGATTGGGATTATCGCCGTAACGACCATCGGTGGGGCGACGGCAAGGCTCGGGATAAGCCACGGCCCAGGGCTCCGGTCCGATCGCTCGCAACACCGTGTGCGGACTCATGGTTCCTGCGCCCTTTTCCGTGTCGTAGGGCTGCAACAGCAGACACCCCTGCTCGGACCAGAACCGGTTGAGAGTGCTGATGATGTCCTGAAAATGCATCCGTGCGCTGGAGCCAATCCAATGCATTCTCGCGCCAGAGCCGCCTGGACAGCTCAGCTCAGGGAAAGGCAGCGACGCAGATGGGCGATCGCGTGATGGCGATGGGGATGACTGCGCCCCGGGCCCATGGTGCCCAGCCAGAAACTGCCATCACCCTGAAAAACCAGAACGGGTTTGCTGGCGCCTTTGCCGTGGGTCTCCAGCAGCGACATACAGAGCTTTTCGGCCACCTCCGCACCCCTGGGGCGAGAGCGCAGACGGCGCAGAACCGGATCCACTTGAGAGAACGAAACGAAGGTGGCCTTTTGTGAGTCAGTGACCAGGATCATCCCGTCCAGCCATTGGACTTCATCCAGCAAATCCTCAATGGAGGACAGCAGAGACGGCAATGGAAAGGCCATGCGTTTCTCCCCCGCTTCTTAATCATTCCTTCATAGTTCATCAATCTCACCTGTCGCAAGCGAGGCACGTCGGAAGATGAATGGATCAGGCCCAAACTGTGAGAAGGCCCATCAACCCTGCTGTCACTGGGCGATGGCAGGCTTCGCGGAAACCGGCATCGAGAGCCAGCTGCTGCTGAGCGGCTCCATCTGGAAAACGCTTGAGGCTCTCCTCTAAATAGGCGTAGTGCTCGGCAAGACCGGCCCGAGACGCAATGGGAACCACCACTCTGCGCAGGTAAGTGCGTTGGAACAGAGCCGCAGCAGTGCCTGAGGGCAGTCGGTTGAAATCCAGCAGACCGGCCCGGCCTCCATCACGCAGCACGCGCCGAAGCTCCCTGAGACCTGCCGCTGGGTCAGCAAGATTTCGTAATCCATAAGCCATCAACACCCCATCGGCACAGGCATCAGGCATCTCCAGGTTCAGAGCATCACCCTGTTGCCATTGCACCGGCAGCCAGGGTTCGCGCGCCGATCGTTGGGCCGCAATCGCCAGAGGTGCAGCGGCCGCATCCACACCAACCACACTCCCTCCAGGTCGCAAACGGCGTGCCAAAGAGAGGGCTAGATCACCTGTTCCGCAACAAAGATCCAACCATTGCTCTCCCGGCTTTGGCGAGAGCTGCAGCACCATCTCTCGCTTCCATTGGCGATGCAGCCCAAGACTGAGCCAATCGTTGAACTTGTCGTAACTGGGCGCAGCATCGTTGAACAACTGTTCAACGGCTTCAGCATCGCCGGGCTTCAAAGCGGCAGGTCACTGAGAGTCATCACCATCACAGTGGCGAGTCCGACGGCGGCTGAACACACCATGCAGCCAGCCAGCATGAGCGAAAACTCGCCCTGGTCCATGGCGGATTGCATCAACTGAAGTGCCCATCCCACAAGGGCGACCACCACGAACACCAACAGAATTCCCAGAGGCAGCACCCAGTTCGTTGGGATCAGTGGGTGAACTGAAGAAACCGTCAGTGCCTCAATCGTGGAAAGCAGGACATGCACTAAGGGAATCCAACCGCGCAGTAAATTTCCTTACACATTAAGAGAAGTCAAGCCTCAAGGGGCCGGATCATCAGGCCTCGGCTGAGCAAATCAGCCTTGATTACCTCAACGGTGAGGATTCCGTCATGAAGGAGGGATGCCAACAGTGCCGCTGATGCCTGTCCGCCATCCGGGCCTTCATCGAGTGCCGCAGCGATGTGATCAAGACAACCAGCGCCGCCGGAAGCGATGACAGGCACAGGCACGGCCTGTGCAACCGCCCGCGTCAGCTCGAGGTCATATCCCGCCTGGGTGCCATCACCATCCATGGAGGTGAGCAGGATTTCACCAGCTCCGAGTTCAGCCACCCGGCGTGCCCAGGCGATCACATCCAGGCCAGTGTTCTCACGGCCACCCTTCACATACACATCCCAGCCGCCTGCGTCCCTGCGGTGAGCATCAATCGCCACCACGATGCACTGACAACCGAAGCGGTCCGCTCCTTCCTTCACCAGCTCCGGACTTCGCACTGCTGAGGAATTGAGGCTGACCTTGTCAGCTCCCGCCCGCAACAGCTCGGTGATGCCCTCTACCGAAGCAATGCCACCGCCTACGGTGAAGGGAATGGTGACCTGCTCCGATGTTCTGCGGACCATCTCCACCAGGGTGGCTCGGCCCTCATGACTGGCCGCGATATCCAGAAACACCAGTTCGTCAGCACCGGCCTGGCTGTAACGGCAGGCCAGCTCGACAGGATCTCCCGCATCGCGAAGCCCGACGAAATTCACCCCCTTCACCACGCGCCCCTTGGCGACATCAAGACAGGGAATCAAGCGCAGGGCGACCATGGCATTCGATACACGGCTGTTAAGGTGCAATGTCTTTCCAAGCTTTGCAGGTCATGCTGGGAAATGTTCTCAATCTGATCAAACGATTAACCGGCTCAGAACCTCTTCCAACACCGAAACTCGAGTCCATTGAGGTTGGGAGCAAAGTTCGCGTCACCCGGGTTCGTGATCGCATTCCCCAGGGCATGGTTGACCTCTTAAAAAGTGATGCCTTCGGCACCGTCACTGAATTCCGTACGGTCGATGGCAAAGGCATTGGAGTTGTCGTCGAGCTGAGTGATGGATCCAGCTCCTGGTTTTTTGAAGACGAGATCGTCGCTGCCTGAGGCCTGATTCCGTGAGTGACGCCCGACAGCTGCTCGGCATGAAGGGTGCCAGTGGCACCACCAACATCTGGAAGCTGCGTCTGCAGCTAATGAAGCCGGTCACCTGGATCCCCTTGATTTGGGGCGTTGTCTGCGGCGCTGCGGCAAGTGGGAACTACGAATGGCATCTCGATCACGTGCTCGCCGCCATCGCCTGCATGCTGATGAGTGGCCCCCTACTGGCGGGTTACACCCAAACCATCAACGACTACTACGACCGCGACATCGACGCGATCAATGAGCCCTACCGGCCGATCCCATCCGGCGCGATCTCACTGGGACAGGTCAGGCTGCAGATCTGGGTGTTGCTGCTGAGCGGACTGGCTGTGGCCTGGGGTCTTGACCAATGGGCCCAGCACACCACCCCTGTGCTCTTTCTGCTGGCTATCGGCGGGTCTTTCGTCAGCTTCATCTATTCCGCTCCTCCCCTCAAGCTCAAACAAAACGGCTGGATTGGTAACTACGCCCTGGGCGCCAGTTACATCGCTCTTCCCTGGTGGGCAGGCCAGGCACTCTTCGGTCAACTCACTTGGGCGACCGCTCTGCTCACCCTGGCCTACAGCCTTGCAGGGTTGGGGATCGCCGTGGTGAACGACTTCAAAAGTGTGGAAGGTGATCGTGCCCTCGGGCTTCAGTCACTTCCGGTTGCATTCGGAATTGGCCCCGCAAGCTGGATCAGCGCTGGGATGATTGATCTGTTTCAGCTGCTGATGGTTGCTGTGCTGATCGCAATCGGGCAGCATTTTGCTGCTGTTCTGCTTGTGCTGCTGATCGTGCCCCAGATCACCTTTCAGGACATCTGGCTGCTGCGCGATCCCGTGGCCTATGACGTGAAATATCAGGCGAGCGCGCAACCCTTTCTGGTGCTGGGAATGCTGGTCACCGCCTTAGCGATTGGTCACAGCCCTCTGACCCAAGGCATGTGATCCGCACCCGTCGTCATTGGATTCTGATCGGCGGCTCAGCCACTGTGATCGGCAGTGGTGTGGCTCTGGCCCAGTCGGCACTGGTAAGGGCCTTCGATGCCACGCTGCCAGACGCGAGGGGCATCAGCCGTTTCAGCAGGCCCGGCACGATCACCCTGCTCGCCAGTGATGGCGGGGTGATCCAGAAGCTGGGACCTGCGACCCGCGAAAAAATCAAACCCGGAGAGATGCCTTTGCTGGTGAAGCAGGCGTTCATCGCCGCGGAAGATCGACGCTTCTACGAGCACAACGGTGTTGATATCTGGGGAATTGGCCGGGCTCTGGTGCGCAACGTGCGCCAGGGAGCCGTGCGAGAAGGCGCCAGCACAATCACCCAGCAACTGGCACGAACGGTGTTCCTCAGCCAGGACCGCACGATCACGCGCAAGCTCAAAGAAGCTGCCCTGGCCTACAAACTCGAACGCCAGCTCAGCAAAGAGCAGATTCTTGAGCAGTACCTGAACTATGTGTATCTCGGCGCCAACGCCTATGGGCTGTCCGATGCCGCCTGGGTGTATTTCTCCAAAACACCGAATCAACTCAACCTGCAGGAAGCCGCACTGATTGCCGGCCTACCCCCTGCTCCATCGGTGTATTCCCCGCTGGTGAACCCTGACCTGGCCTTGGAGCGACGCAGCATCGTGCTGAATCGGATGCAACAGGCTGGATTCATCACCGCCAGCGAAGCCGAGCAGGCTCGCAACAGCCTACTCGATCTCAAACCAGCCATTCCCAAATATTTCAACAGCTCAGCGCCGTACTTCACCAGCTGGGTGGCCCAGCAATTGCCGCAGCTGCTGACCCCTGAGCAGATTGAAGTTGGAGGTCTGAAGATCCGCACCAGCCTCAATCTCGACTGGCAGAAGAAAGCCCAGCAAGTGGTGAGGAAGTATGCCCCGTTCAACACCGAAGGGGTGATCGTGTCGATGGAACCAGGAACAGGCCTGGTGCGAGTGATGGTGGGTGGCAAGAACTTCAGCAGCAGTCAATTCAACAGAGCAACCCAGGGCCTGCGCTCGCCGGGATCCACCTTCAAGCTGTTTCCTTATGCCGCTGCCCTCAGTTCGGGAGTGAAGCCGGAAGACATTTTTGTGGATGCTCCTCGCTGCTGGTCGGGCTACTGCCCCAAGAATTTCAAAAACAAATACTTCGGCAACATCTCACTGGCTGACGCCCTCAAGAATTCGCTGAACACGGTGGCCGTGCAGCTTCAGGACAAAGTCGGCTTCGACGCGATCATCGGCACCGCGAACAAGCTGGGCATTGGCAACGAGCGCCCGCTTGGCAAGTACTACCCGATGGCCATCGGTGCCTATGAGCAGACCGTGCTCGAGATGACGACCGCCTATGCCGCCGTGGCCAATCGCGGGGTGTACGTCAAACCCATGGCCTTCGAAGAAATCCGCGGCCCGGAAGGCAACGTTCTCTGGAGCAGGCGCATCGATGGCGAGAAAGGCCGTCGGGCCCTCGACAGCGAGGTGGCCGATGCCATGAACTGGATGCTGCAACGGGTGGTGACAGGTGGAACGGGTGCTGCAGCCAGGCTTGATGATCGCCCTGTGGCTGGCAAAACCGGCACCTCCGAAGGAGCCCGAGATCTGTGGTTCATTGGCTCAATCCCACAGCTCACCACCGCGGTCTGGTTCGGCTACGACAACAACGCCGAAACCAACAGCAGCAGCGGCGAGGCCGCCTGGGCCTGGAAGCAATTCATGACCCAAGTGAAGGGCAGCTACAACGTTCAGAACTTCCCTCCTAAACCAGTCCTCAACCGCCCCTTCACAGGTCCGCAAAGGCAAAGCCGCACCACAACGGGCGCCACAGCCACCGATGAAAAGGGGGACCAGCCGTTCAGTAGCGGCGAAGAACCGACAACCGACAAGCCAGCCACACCCCCAAGGCGTTACATCGCTCCACCTGGGGGGCCACCTGTGGATGAAAACTTCATGCCGCTGCCGGTGCAGTGATCACTGCGGCATAAAAGCCATCGCCCCCACTGGGATCAGGCCAGCGCTGCTGCTCTGATTTGAGCACGAGATCAGGATGGTCCTGCAGCCAGCCGTGGATCTGTTCAGTGTTTTCTGAGGGATGGATCGTGCAGGTCGCGTAAACCAGACGTCCACCCGGTGCCAGCAACGATCGAAGACCATCCAGAAGCTCGATCTGCAGCTTCAGCAAGTCAGCCACCGACTCCTCGTTGACTCTCCAGCGAGCATCGGGATGGCGCGCCAAGGTGCCTAAACCTGAACAGGGTGCATCCACAAGAATTCGGTCAAATCGCCCCCTCCACTCCGGTCGCTCCTGGGCGAGCTGCGACGCATCGGACGCCAGTGCCTGAATACTGCTGCAGCCCAGCCGTGCCGCATTGGCGGCTACCCGCTGCAAGCGACCGGGTGAACGGTCCACAGCCCAGATCTCTCCCTCATCACCCATCAACTCAGCCAAATGAGTGGCTTTGCCACCTGGGGCAGCGCAAGCGTCCAGCACCCGCTGACCAGGGCATGGATCCAGCAACGGAACCACCCACTGAGCCGCACGATCCTGGACGCACCAATAGCCTTCGCTGAAACCAGGCCACTGGCGCAGATTACCGGATGGCTCCAGCACCTGAAGTCCATCCGGGCAACCGGCGATCGCAGCTGTTGCAATGCCGCTTTCGGCGAACAGGGCTTCCGCACGATCGGGCGTTGAACGCAGGCGATTCACGCGCAGATCGAGGGGCGGAACCTGATTGAAAGCTCTGGCAACGCGCTCCGCCTGTTCTGGGCCACACCACTGAAATAGTCCACGACTGAGCCACAACGGGAGCGACTGCTCCTGGGCCAGAGCAGCCGCCGGCTCAGCAGGCAGAGCCAACGCTTCGCCAGCCTCACGGGCTCGCAAGGCTGAACGCAACAGTCCATTCACCACCGGTGCCAAACGCGCCAACTTGCCCTGCTTGGCCAGTTCCACGGTGGTATTCACGGCAGCCGAGGCAGGAATGCGCTCCATCCGCAGCAACTGGTAAAGGCCGATGTGAAGCAGCCAACGCAGACGTGGTGGCTGCTTGCGGGCAGGCACCTTGCCCAAGCGATCCAGCCAGCCATCCAGCCACTGCCGCCAGCGAATCGCGCCATAGGACAGCTCCGTGACAAAGCCACGATCGAGAGCATTCAGAGGCCGGCGGCGCAGAGCCCGCTCTAGAGCGACGTCCGCGTAAGCCCCTGCTGCAACCGCCTCAAGCACATCCCAGGCAACACGACGAGAGAGCAGAGCATCTCGGGAAGACGGATCAGCAGGTTGAGCCATAGATGGGCTTCTCTGGCTTCAATCATCGGCCAGCAACCTCCAGAGCCTGGGGTCATGCGCCAGCAACAAGGCAGAACTTAGCCTGAGACAACAGGCTTCAAAAACAACCCCACAAACCGTTAAGCGGAATCAACGCGTTAGCAGGAATATTGAAAATTGCTTAAAAAAGAAAACTAATTTCACTAAAAACGTCGATCAATTTGAAAAAAGATCTTGTTTATTTGCGAAAACATAAGAATCAGTGAATTTAATCTTAGTTCGGCTCAAGACTCTCTTTGATACCAAGGTCACGTCCAAAATTGCCATGCTTTCGTCCACCTCTGTCGCGACACAATTCGGCGGTGAACGTGCAACAAAGCAACCCGTAAAACTGCGGTCCGGGTTTTCAGGTTCTGCAGAAGCAGCAGATGTCGATACGGCGATTCAAGAGGCCTACAAGCATGTGTATGGCAATGCACATGTCATGGATTGTGAGCGATCAATCTCCCTTGAGGCTGAATTGCGCGATGGACGGATCAGCGTGCAGGAGTTCATCCGAGGCCTCGCCAAGTCGGACTTCTATCGCAAAAACTTTTACGATTCCTGCTCTCCCCAGCGGACCATCGAACTGGATTTCAAACATCTGCTGGGCAGGCCGCCTCATGACCAAAGCGAAGTGTCCGAATCCATTCAGATTCAGGCAGCAGCCGGACACGATGTGCTTGTGGACTCTATGATTGATTCAGAGGAATACAGCCAAGCCTTCGGAGAGCACGGCGTTCCGTTTGTGCGCTCCTGGCAAAACCAACCTGGATCAGCCCAGTCGGCCTTCAACCGGACTGCCGCAGTCTCTCTGGGTTACGCCTACAGCGACAAAGCCATCGGAACAGGCTCCAGGCTTGGCAATCAACTGGCGACTGGGCGCGCCAGCAAAATCGCGTTTCCTGCCTCCGCCAAGCTCCAGTTGATGCGGATCTCCAACAGCTGGAGAGGTAATCAGCCACCACGCTGGGCCACCCGAGTTGCAACGGTGTTCGTGATCGCAGGCGTGATCGAAGTCACGCGTTTGGTGGTCACCGTGGCCTACAGCGCCCTGAGCAACTGACCCATCTCGGCGAGCTGCCCTTCATCAGGTGACCACAGGAACCTTTTGAGGGGCAAACGGCCGTCTTGATCCACAGGAATCCCCTCAGCGATCAGGAGCTCCCGCTGCATCCAGTCGGATCCCTCGCGACTCAGGCTCATCGAGATACGGCCTTGGGCATTGACCACACGCTGCCAGGGAATGCGCGACGGCAGACATAAACGGCGCAGAGCCCAACCCACCTGGCGTGCACAGCCATAGGCACCAATCCAGTCCGCGACCTGGCCATACGTGGACAGGCGGCCCTCAGGAATGAAGGCAACCACAACTCTCACCCGCTGATCAAACGCGTTGCGCCGTGGAGCCGTCATCAACCGCCGTCGACCTGACAACCAATCAGAGCACCAGCGGCACCCCCAAACGGCACACCGAACCAACGCCCCATGCCACGCGACAGGGCAGCACCGAGACCGGCTCCGAGCAGACCGCCGATCACGCTGCCCTCAACACAACTGTTGGTATCTCCGTTGGGTTCCTCCCATGCAGCGCGCCTAGCCACCCCATTCGGTCGATACAGATACTCACGTCTGTTGTCGTCATTACGGCTGTTGTTGTATGAACGTCGACTGTCGTAAGCGCGATAGCCGTAGTCGTCACGACCGTCGTAGCGACGACCGTGATCACCGCGATACTCATACGCCAACAAAGGAGTTGCCGTGATTGGCAACAGGGCAGCCAGCGTCAGCAGCGCCGAGAGTCTCACCGGAACAGGCTGATTCATGGTGACTTCATGCATGGACAGAGCCATCCTGTTGAGGCCCACCTCTGAAGAGGTGACTGAACATCGGCGACCCTGCATCCAGATATGACTGGGCTCAGCCACATGCTCCAAACAGCAATCCAATCCACGCCATCAGCTTGCGCCAGGCAACGAGGACAGGGGCATTGAGCAAGCAACACAAAAACAGCCAGCCCAAAAGCAGCATCTATGCCTTGCAGGATTCGGAAATCCTGGAGCTGCTTGCTGCCTTGCCTCAATCAACGATGGGTCGCCGCTATGGCTTCGCATTCCAGTTGATGGCCACCTATGGCCTCCGAGCCGCTGAGCTGCGTTACCTGCAAGTTCGCAATCAAGAGAGCGAGCTCTGGCTGCGTGCAAGACGCCATGGCACTGAACACAGCTTTCGCAGCAGCGAATCCTGCAAGCTTGAAGCCGTACCTGTTGTGAACATCGACGGCATCCCACAGGAGTGGAATCTGGTAGCTCGAGTCGCCATGGGCGAGCGACTGCCACCCCTCGGCAGCGACTCGGAAGCAAGTCAGCATCTGGAGTCTTACCTGAAGGACAGACCTGTCTGGCGGGAGGTTCAAAACAAGGCGTTGCGATTTGGAGAACAGGCCATGATGAATAGCTTTAAGCAGCGCTACGCCTGCGCAGCCCACAACCTTTGCGATACCGACGGGAGTACTGATACACAGCTCTGATTGCATCATTCGAAAACATTTCAGCATCACACAGTCATAATGGTTGACAACAACACAAGCCTCAGCAATGCCCGAAGCAAGCAATATCCAACGCGTCGAGTTGATTAACTACAAAAACGATGCTGGCAAGGAACTTTTGGGCCTTGGCATTGAACTCTCTGATGACCCAGATGGCGGCATCAAAGTGCGCGTCTTGATGGATCCACAAGTCGTGAGCGGCGTCACCGTAACTCCACTGCAACAAAGCAGTTGCTGCGGATAAACACGTCGATCAGCCGATCGAATCAGGCGATTGAGGGTTGAGCTTGAACAATAAGAGTTCAACCCTTAGTAACAATCTTATTCGGTCCTAAACGAGAAGCAATTTCCACACGACGACACATCAATCGTCTTGCCTGATAGAAAAAATCCGCCACCGGACAGTGACTCCTGATAGTCGATCACCATTCCAGAAAACAACCGCACTTGTTCCGCCTTGGAGTAGAGCGTCACTCCAGATTCCCTGGAGATTGGCTCGCCCGAATTGCGGCCTGCCTTGAACACAATCGCGTAATCCGAGCAGCCTCCAGACACCACTTCGGCATGCATTTCACCGGGAATGCCAGCAACAGCGGATTGACGCATGAGCTCCAAAGCCGCATTCGACGTCAAGATCGTGCCCATCCCAGATCCCTGGCTCTGATCAGTGCTATCAGCTGAAGCCACCTTCAGATGGTGGCCATGACATGGGCTTGCGTAGCAAATGCAATGTCGTGTCCGCAGGATGCCAATTCGGCTTGCATGCAAATCTGAGCAATTCCCCCATGGCTGCCGGCATGCCTTCGCGCCTGCAGCGATCTCAGCGATGCCGATCCTTCCCCGCAGATTTCAGCGTCTGAAGCAGGTCCTGGACTGCCGGATGTCGGATCTCACCGTTCTGGTGGAGC
>QCTJ01000028.1 GCA_003211205.1 Synechococcus sp. AG-673-F03 | reverse complement strand
CGTGCTGGCGGCTGGCATCGCCATTGGCTTGCCGCCATTACTGCTGCTACTGACCCCAGCGCGACTCTGGCAGCGTTGCATCAGTGGCTTCTGGGTCCTGGTGCGGGTGATTCCTCCACCTCTCGCTGTGCTCCTGCTCCTGCTGAGCAACCAGCCAACTCTGGCCATTGGTGCATTGGCGCTTGGGCTCCATAACAGCGGTGTCATGGGGCGTTTGCTGCAGGAGGGTCTGGAGCAGCAGGACGACTCCGCTCAAGTTGCTCTGGCCAGCAGCGGTGCGTCCCCGCAGGTGGGCTGGCTGTATGGACTACTCAGCTCCAGGAGCCCTTCCCATCTCGCCTATGGGGCTTATCGCAGTGATGTGATTCTGCGTGAAACGGTGGTGGTCGGTCTGATCGGTGGAAGCGGTCTGGGCTGGCAACTGCTGGAGTCGCTCAGTTCCTTTCACTGGGCGGCGGTGTTGTTGTTGATCACCACTTATGCGTCGCTGACCCTGATCGGTGAATGGCTCAGTGATCGGTCACGGGAGTACTGGCTGCAAAGCTGACCTTGTTCAGCCGAACAGCAGTGGATTGATGCGGGCTCCCCGTCAACTAATCGTGATCGGAGACAGCGGCGTGGTGGGCTGGGGTGATCGTGAGCGAGGCGGATGGTGTGAACGTCTTCGCTGCCATTGGATGCAGCTCCCGGATGCGCCGCTGATCTATGGGCTCGGTGTTCGCGGTGACGGTCTCGAGGCAGTGTCAGCACGATGGGAACGCGAGTGGTCTTGCCGAGGAGAATTGCGCCGGAAGAAGCCCGAGGCACTGTTGCTGTCGGTGGGGCTCAATGACACGGCTCGGGTCGGTCGCTCTGACGGCCGACAACCTTTGGATTCGCAGGCCTTTCGCTTCGGCTTTGAACAACTGCTGCGGGCCATTCAGCCCCATGGCTCCGTTTTTGTCCTCGGGTTGACGCCTGTCGATGAACACGCCATGCCGTTCGCCGACTGTCTTTGGTACAGCAACAGCGACATCGCTCTGCATGAAGCCCAGATCGAGGAAGCCTGTCTGGAGGTGGATGTTCCTTATCTCTGCCTTCACCGGGCCATGCAGGCTGAGGCTGAATGGCTGCAGTGGCTGGAGCCGGATGGCATTCATCTCAATACCGATGGCCATTCCTGGATCGAGCAACGTCTGCGCTCCTGGAATGCGCTCCAGCAATGGGCTGGGCTTCAGCCCTTGCAACAGGTCATGCCCTGCTGATCAGAATCAAACTCGTGCGTGTCAGCCGGTTGAATCTTCTCTGTTGATGCGCGGGCTCTTGAGCAGCTGTGCGAGCGCTCCTACCGGCCACCCGAGGTTGCGCAAGTGGCGAGCGAGAGATCTCGACGCCTCGTAATAGCCCTCTCCGTAGCTGTGGGAGTAGCCGATTTCCTTCAGAGTCAGGAGAAGCAACCGGTGCTCTCGACGGATGCCCTCTCTTGCCTCCAGCAATTGGAAGCCTCGCTCTCTGAGCTGTTTGAGGGACTGTTCGTTCAGATCGTCTTGGAACCCCAGATACATCACATGGTCGATCTCTCTGTACGCGGTGAAAACAACTGCTCCGCGGTGGATTTCCAGAAATTGGTAGCGCTCCGTGACGGCGATCACGGCATCCATGCAAGGGGCGAGCAGGGCATCCTCAATCTGAGCGATGTTCATGGCGTAACGCTGCCGGCGGCCAGACGTTCTTCACAGGCCACTTCGTAGTTCCGGACCGCACCGGCAGGGATCGAACCGTTGCTTTTGAGTTGGCGTACTGACAGCTCAACACACTGCAAGACCACGCTGGTCAGCTCGCGACCCTCGCACTGAGCCCAGCTGCGTAGCAGCACGTGAAGGCTCGGTGGAACGGAAACCGTGAGCTTCACCTGGTTTTCCCGTGGGGGCGCCATCCGCTCGGTCTTCACGTACACAGCATCATAGCTTCGGGTAACTGCAAGGCAACTCTTAAGTTGCTCCATAGTTACTGTTGAGTTGCTTCAATCTGATTTTGTGCGGTTTTTGGGGTGTGATCGTCGTGTTCAGTCGCTTCTCAGTCGCTTCTCAGTGGCTGCGCGGGCGCTGATGGTCTCAGCGGACCCAGGTGATCATGCGGTTGTTGGCTGGCATCAAGGTGATGTCCTGAAGCGTTAAGCCCGCCGTACAGGCTTGTTTCAGAACGCTCTTCTGGTCCCGTACTCCCCAGTCAGGATTCCTTTGGCGCAGGGAGGTATCGAAGCTTCGATTGCTTTCACTGATGTGATGGCCATCAACGCTGAAGGGCCCATAGACGCAGAGTGTTCCACCGTTTGGCAGCACTGCCGCTGATTGCGTGAACAGGGCGGTTGTGCAGTTCCAGTCAGAAATGTGGAGCAGGTTGATCGCAACCACGGCCTGTGCTGGCTCTGTCAGTTGTTTCAGCCAGCCTGTGTCTCTCACATCCAGTTGCAGGGCAGCCTGCATCTTCCGAGTCAGCTGCTCATGACGAATCCAAGAGTCGATGCTGCGGCAATGCTCAGGATCGGGATCACTGCATTGCCAGGTGAGCTCTGGAAAGCGTTTCTGGAAGGTGACGCCGTGCTCGCCGGATCCACTGGCAATTTCAAGAATCAATCCTTTGGATGGCAGCTGTTTCGCCAGCACATCTCCAATCGGGATGCGGTTGCGCTCGGTTGCGGGGAAGATCAGGCGTTCATCGCCGAAGCCGGAATTCATGCGATGAGTGTTGTGGGTTTCACTCTGTTGATCGGCGATATGCGTTCATCGTTTCAGGCTGCTTTGTGTGGGTTGAGCATGAAGTGAGCGACCGCTCCCGATAACTTGAGGGCATCAATCAGGAGACTGTGTTGCCGCTCGGTTCGGTTGCCGACTATCTCGACTGGGTGATTAGTTTTGACGTCGACAAAGTCCGTCAGGAAGTGATGCTGCTTCGCAGGCGCTTTCCGGATGCGACGGCCTATGAGCTTGCGGAGCAAGCCTTCAGTGACGTTCGCTTGCCTGTGATCACGGCCGGTGCTGCCATGAGTTTGGCGGCGAATCCGCTGCTCAGTGTGGCTGGCGCGCTGGCTGATCTCTCCGTCACCACCCGTGCACAGCTCTTCGCTGCTGCCTGTGCAGCAGAACTATTGATTCCCGGTTTTCTCGACAGCGAAGCAGCTCGATATGAATTGCTCATTCCTCTGTTCGGCTCGACTGTGATCAGTCAGTTGGCTGTGGAGTTCGGTCTCAAGGCTGCGAAGACCGCCACGCGAGACGTTGTGCTCAGATTGATCAACCAGCGCAGCCTGCGCTTGATTAACGTTGTGATGACAGGGGTTTTCGGTCGCAGGGTGACGCAGAGAGCCTTGATTACCAAGACGATTCCCCTTTTGGGTTGCCTGGTTGGTGGCGCCTGGAATGCCATGGAAGTTGAGGTGATCCGGAACCGCACGCTGCGTTACCTCACAAACCAATTCATGGACCCGGTGACGGTTGTCGAAGTCGACGCGGTGACTGGCTGAGGCAGGTAATCCGCGCTCGAGGGTTGGAGCCATGAGCAACACATCAGATTGTTGTCATTCACACAGCCATTGCTTGAGCTCTGTCGCTGAATGGTCTGAGCTTCTTTTTGCGGATGAGTTATGAACCTGGCAGCCTGGAGTGCCGTCTGTTGATTGATGCCAAGCATCACCTGGAGCTTGCACTGGCGTCACTCAGTGGTCTGCCCCAGAGCGATCACATTCAGAGACAGCTCAAAGCCGTTCATCAGCAGCTTGAGGGCATGCATGATCTCAAGAGGTCTCTTCAGGTTGACAATGCCTGATCACTCACTCTTGTCCGCTGAAGCCCGATTGATTTGATGCGCTTCTGGGTGACAATGACACCACCCACCTCAGCCCGCATGTTCGAAAAGAAGGATCGTCCTGCCTGGCTCAACTGGTTGTTCCTGGGCATTTTCCTGCTTTCGAGTTGGCAACTCGCTGGCTACTGGTTCGAGAAGCTGCACGGTTGAATCCCGCGTTCACTCGGATGCGATCGCCTTGGCAGTGCTGCGAGGCACCTCAGCCGCCGGCTGGGCGGATGTTCTATTCAGTTCACGCTCGAGTGCTTCAACCCGGCGCTCACGCAGACAATGTTTGCAACCGCCAGTGGTCTGGAGGTGACGTTCAGGTGTGATGGTGATTTCCTGAACAGGGTGCTTGCAACAGCGGATTTTTACAGGGCTCTTGAAGCTCCGCCATTGGATGCCGGAGTAGTCGAACTGATCACCGAAGCGCTGTTTGGCTCGCTTCAGGAACGTTTCCAGCGTGATCCTTGCTCCCATCTCTGCAATCTATGGGCTCTAGCCGGCAACTTCGCTCACCCTGTTATCCGTCTTCACGCTCCATCAAGGCTGCGGGAGCGCCAGAGTGCTCAGCCGTGATGGTGTGCGGCGGATGGCCGCACACGAGGCAGTTGAAGTCATGAACTGGACCCATCAGCCAGCCTGGCTGGCGCCTGACGACCGCGAGATCTGGATGGATCGCTGCGTTCAGCAGATCAACTGGGATCAGCCGCAGGTCCGCGTTTACGGTCGATGGCATCGCGTGCCAAGGCTGACGGCTTTTCTGGCCGATCAACAGGTTGCCTATCGGTACAGCGGTGCAGTTCATCGAGGAGAGGGCTGGCCGGACTGGTTCCGGCCACTGCTGGATCTTGTCTCGTCCAGAAGCTCAGCACCGTTCAATGGCTGTCTTTTCAATCTCTATCGCGATGGTCAGGACCGGATGGGGTGGCACGCTGATGACGAACCAGAGATTGATGCGTCGTTTCCGATCGCTTCGCTGTCGCTGGGATCAAGCAGGGATTTGCAATTCCGCCATCGAGTCAGTGGAGCCCGTTGCGATGTCTCACTGGCTGATGGCGATTTTCTGCTGATGGATCCTGATTGTCAGAGGCTATGGATGCACGGCTTGCCGGTGAGAAAGCGGGTGAAGCAAGCAAGGCTCAATCTCACGTTCAGGGTGTTCCGTTCAGTGGACTGATCAGCAGCCCCCAGATCGGAACACTGATAAGCGCGAGCAATGTGCTGATCAAGATCAGTTGTGCTGGTCTGGCTGAGTTCACTTTTTCAGATTCTGCGATCAGCAGAACGGAAATTGCGGTTGGGGCAGCTGCCTGCAGAACCAACGCCTGACGTGCATAGCCAGGCAGGGGAAAGGCCAGGCTGATCAGCAGCATGAGGGCCGGAAACACCACAAGTTTGCAGATCAGCGGACCAGTCAGATCGACGTCTGGGCCCTTCAGCTTTCGTGCTGCGATATCCCCCAGCCGCATGCCCACCACAACCAGCGCCAGCACAATCACAGCGCGCGACGGCAGCCAAAGAGCATCACGGATTGGTTCATGCCATGGGGTTGCCTTCACGATCAGTGCCCCGAGTAATCCTCTTGTGGCTGGACTGGCGCTGAGATGTTTAATCAGATCCCGCCCTCGCCCGCGGGTGGATCCCGCTTGGCCTCTTCGGCTGAGCCACAGAGGTCCCAGGCTCCAGGTCAACAGGGTTGTGCCCAGGTCGTAGCCAATGCTCACTGGCAGCGCCTCCGGTGGAAGCAGGGCCAAGGTCGCTGGAATCCCGAAGTAAGCCGTGTTGCCGATGCAGCTGCCCATCTGCAGATCCGGTTGACCCAGAGCAGCAATGCCAGAACTCAGCCAATGCAGGATCACCAGCATGAGTGCGATGGCTGCAATCGCGAGCAGCGCCATCCCAAACAGCGAACCGTTGATGCCGCCATGCAGCAGCAGCCCCATCAGGCTCACAGGAACGCCAAATCGCACCAGTGGAAGGGCCAGGGGTGCGATCCACTGAGGTCGCCATCGTCCGATCAGTGCTCCCCCGAGCAGGCAGGGAGCCATCTCCCAGAGGAGGTTCAGCACGGGGGATGCATCAACACATCATCAATAAAAACTCAGCCCCTTGTGCCAGACTTTCATCCGTCTGTACCAAGAGGTCATTGTGACCGTCGCTGTACCCTCCTGCTTGATATATCGGCATTTTCTTCAGCTCAGCACGACCTTGGCTGAGCGATGCCAGCAGCTGCAGCTGGAGCTGTCTGATCAGGTGGCCAGCCTGCCTTTTGGTAATGAGCATTGGTTGGTGACCGAACGGGAGCTCTCGGCGGCAGAGGATGCGCTGCTGCGTCTCCATCACCGTGTGGATCAGCTTGTCTCGATCCCGTAGTAGCGAAGTGGGATGCCAAACGTCACCACGTCATGTGGATCGCTTGGCAACAAGGCCACGATGGCAAGTTCTCGGTCGTCGAAGGCTTCCTTGGATTTCACGACGAAGGATGCCGCATCTGACGCGCTCCATAGAGGTGTTCCACCGCTGCGTTCTTCGCGATAGATCTCGAAGAGTCCTGCAAACTCCTCTCCATACTCTGCATTGCTGAGCATGAGCTCCAATGCGGACTGATCACTCCTGGTCTGGATCAGTTCGAAAAGCTGTTGCATCAGTGGTTGGTCGATGGTCGTGGAGACCCGGACAACATTGCCGATCGTTCCCACCGCAGTGACGTGGAATTGTCGTCTGTCGCAACGGGCATCGATCACCGCGACGGGCAGGGTCAGATCCCACTGATGATGAGCCCCCACATCGATGGCAAGGCTGCGGAGATCTTCGGCGTGGTCTTCGCACAGCTGCTGAACCCGTTCGCGTTGGTCCATAGCGCGTTACGGGTGCGAGTGAGTCGACAGTTGGATCACTTGGCTGCCGGGCCTGCAGAACTCCAGATCAAGGCTGGCAGCATCGTTGTTGTTGTTCTCCAGGATCAGCATTGAAGTGCGATCTCTCCAACACATCCTCACCATGGCCAAGTCCTGGGAAAAACAACAGGTTTCTGCGGACCAGATCCTGATCAGTGCGCCATTTGATTGAGAAAACGTCGGCTGCGTTCCTCCTTCGCCTGGGTGAAGAATGTGGATGAGTCCGTCAGTTCCACGACCCGTCCTGCATCCATGAACAAGACCCGGTCGGCGACTTCACGCGCGAATCCGAGCTCATGAGTCACAACAATCATCGTCATGCCATCGGCAGCAAGTCTTCGCATGGCATCCAGCACTTCCTTAACCCGTTCTGGATCCAGGGCACTGGTGGGCTCGTCAAACAACATCAGCTCGGGATCCATGGCCAGTGCTCTGGCGATGGCCACCCGTTGTTGCTGACCTCCACTCAATTCAGAGGGATATTTCATGGCCTGATCGGCAATCCCCATCTGTGCCAAAAGGCCGCGACCCCGTTCTTCTGCATTGGCTTTGCTGATTTTCCTCACACGAATCGGTGCCAGCGTGATGTTGTCGAGGATCGACAGATGTGGGAACAGGTTGAATTGTTGGAACACCATTCCGACACGACGGCGAATCCGCCGGATCTGCCGTTCGTCCTGATCCGAATCCAGAGGGATGCCGACGATCTCCAGCTGCCCGGCATCGATTGCTTCAAGCCCGTTGAATGTGCGAATCAGCGTGCTCTTGCCGGAACCGGATGGTCCCATCACCACCAGTACTTCGCCGTGGTTGACGCTGAGGTTCACCTGATCGAGCGCTTTTTGTGAACCGTTGAAGGTCTTGGTGATGGATTCGGCTCTAACGGTAATGGTCATGAAGGAATGGCTGAGGTGGAGGCAGAGGGGCCCTGACGTTCAAGTTGGCGAGCCATGAGGGCCATGGCGGTGCACACCAGCCAGTACAGCCCTGCAAGCCAGATGTAGGTCTCGAGGTGTCGGCCGATATAGGCAGGGTTGGCCAGCAGGCTGCGGCTGATCCCGAGCAGTTCCACCAGTCCAAGAATGGCCATCAAGCTGGTGTTTTGGAGCAGGCCAATGGCTTGATTCGTGAGTGCCGGTACAGCCACTCGCAGAGCTTGAGGAAGAACCACGAGCTGTTGGATCTGCCATGGACCCAGCCCCAGTGCGGCCGCTGCCTCGAGCTGAGTGCTTGGAATGGCTTGTAAACCTCCACGGACATCCTCGGCGACATAGGCGGCCGCAAAGAGCGCGAAGGCCACGACGGCTCTGAGCACACGATTGATTTCGATGTCGACTGGCAGAAACAGAGGAAGCAGCAGCTGTCCGAAAAAAAGCACGGCAATTAACGGCACGGCTCGCATTCCATCGATGTAAAAGCGACAGAGATGGCGTGGCAGTGTCAGCTTGCTTCTGCGCCCAAGGGCCAGCAGCACTCCTAGCGGTAAAGCCAGAAGACCGCTGAAGCCAGTGAGAAGGACCGTGAGCGTTAAACCACCCCAGTCCCTCGAGCTCACGGTCGGCAATCCTGCTCCGCCTGCGAGCAGCAGCAGGCCGAAAGGAAGCATGGCGAGCCAGCACCATGAAAGAGCTAATCCACTGATTCGCCAGCGTGCGGACATGAGGGGCTGCAGCAAAGTTGTCGCCGTCATCAGGCATAACAGTCCAAGCCAAAGACAAGGTCTCCAGCGTTCGTTCTCCGGATAGGCCCCAACGGCGAAAAGCGGCAGATTTTCCGAGACCACAGACCAATCAGCACCAAAAACCAGCCAGGTCGCTGTAGACCAGACGACCCAAGCGATCAGGGCCAGGATCACAACGCTGAGCACTGTCTGCAGTGGATGACGTCTGGCCTGGAGAAGTCGTTTCCGATACGCAGTCCATGACCCGGTCATCAATTCCCGGGCTGCTCCGCTGGTGAGCTGAACAGCTTGAGAGCTGAGGTGAACAAGGCGACTCCGAACAGAGTTCCCAGTGCCCAGAGGCTGTCGGAGGGCCACTCCAACACCAGCAGAACTCCAATTAAGGAGGTGAGCATGCCATCAACAAGGCTCAAACCGCCGGCTGGACCTGATGCACTGGCTCCTGAGGCAAGCTCCATGACACCTTCGACCAACAGCAGGATTCCTGCAAACAAGGTGAGGCTGATTTCACTGTCGATGGGATCAATCAGGATGAAGATTGAGCCACCGACGTACAGCAGTCCTGAGAGAACACGGAACAGTTTTCCCTGACTGTTGCTCTCATCGCCAAGGCGTAGAAACTGACCGATGCCTGCGGCAAATGCGATTCCACCAATTCCAATGGTGAGAAGAGTTGCGGAAGCAAAGGGAAGCAGGATCGCAGCGATTGCGGCGATGACCAGCAGCACCGCAGCGATACGACGGGAATCCATGAGCCAAAGCCTGATGAATCGATCCTAGGTCCGCTGTGCAGGACGAACCACGATTCGATTCAGGGCCTGCATGCCTCCATTAATCAGAAGATTTAGTGCGAGAAAGCTCAGCAAAAGGATCAGGAAGCCTTCGATTGCTCTTCCGGTCTGGGTGATCGCTGTATCACTCACGGCGTAGAGATCGGCGAAGCCAACGGCGATTGCCAAGGTGCTGTTTTTTGCGAGGTTTAAATACTGACTGCTCAAGGCCGGAAGGATGGCCGGCAAAGCCTGTGGCAACACAACCTTTTTTAGGCCCAGGAGTTCGCTGATTCCCAGGCTGCGGAATGCTTCCCACTGTCCCTTGGGGACGGAGTCGAGCCCACCTCGAACCACCTCCGCGATCGCCGCACCAGTGAAGACGCTTAAGCCCACCAGAACCGCAGAAAACTCCACACTCAGGTTCAGACCAAGAATGGCGACGCCCTGATTGGAGAGGCTGATCAGAGCTCCAATGGGAGCCATCGGTTCGGATGGCAGGCCAAGAAAAGCCACGAAGTACCAGAAGAGAAGCTGCAGCAGCAAGGGGATTTGGCGGATCAAGCCCACGTACAAGGCCGCCAGCTGACGGAGCAGGGGATTGAGACTTCGTCTTGCCGCTCCGGCCCCAACACCCAGAACCGTGGCCAGCACGATGCTGCATGCGATCACACGGAGGCTATTAAGCCAGCTCACCAGCAAGGCCCAGGCTGTGCTGTCTCTTGGTTGATAGGGAAGTGTGTGCTCGCTGAGGGCGAATCCTGCAGGCTGCCAGAGCCATTCGAAGCTCAGTCCCAAGCCTGTGCGGATCAGATTCACCGCCAGGTTGTTGACTAGAACTCCCACAACCGTGAGAACCACGATCAGCAGGACGATCTCAAGCCATGGGAAGCGTTTCCGTTTCATTGGAACGGTTTTATTGGAATGGTGGCGCGGTGATCACTCCTCCATCGCGATGCAACTGATTGAGTCCGCGTGGGATCGGAACGGCGCTGTCTGGCCCCAGGTGTCGGTTGTAGATCTCTCCGTAGTTGCCGGTGGCCCTGATCACGTTCACCACGAAATCATTGCTGAGTCCCAGCTTGTCGCCTAGATCACCTTCAACGCCAAGAAATCGTCTCAACTTCGTGAGATCAGGGTTGTCATGCGCCTGTTGAAGCTTGTTGCCCACATTGTCCTGGGTGATACCCATCTCCTCTGCCGTGATCAATGCGTAAACCACCCAGCGCATGGCGTCCGAGAGTTGTTGATCTCTACCTGAAGACAGGGGAGCCAGAGGTTCTTTGCTGAGAACATCGCCGAGAATGACATGCTGCTCAGGTTGCTCAAACCCTGAGCGTGCCGATGCCAGTTGGGATCGGTCTGAGGTCATTGCTTGGCAACGTCCCTGGAGATAACCAGCAACCACTTGGTTGAGATCCTGATATTTAATCGGCTTGTAGGGCAGCCCGAGTGACTGAAACGCATCATTCAGATTTTGTTCAGTCGTGGTACCTGAGCCAACGCAGATCGACTGACCTTTGAGATCTTTAAGACTACGGATTCCGCTGTTTCGTTGCACCAATAACCCCTGCCCATCGTGAAAAACGACTGGCGCGAAGCTCACGCCATTCCCACCTGAAGCATCTCGACTGAGGTTGAAGGTTGTGTTGCGTGAAAGAAGATCGATCTCTCCAGTTTTCAGTGCTGTGAATCGTTCCGGTGCTGTGAGCGGTCTGTATTGCACCTTGCTGGGGTTACCGACGATCGCTGCCGCGAAGGCCTTGCATAGATCCACATCAAGGCCCGCGTAGCTGCCATCTCTCTGCAGGAAGCTGAAACCTGGGATCTTTCCGCTGACGCCGCATCGCAGTTCTCCCCTGTTGCGAATCAGATCAACCCTGGATGCATCGCCGTCTCCAAGGGTTGCGCAGGCTGTAATTGCCAGGCATGCAGAGAGGAGGGAGATCAGTGAGCGACGCTTGGTCATACGAGTGATCCTTGAAGGGCAATTTTGTCAGAACTTCGAGAGTTTTGAGACCGATGTCTGCTGACCTTGGTAGGAATCTCTACTGTCTTCAGCATGTTGACCAAGAGCCGAAGGATGTCTCGGTTCCGACCGGGATCCTTCTTCGCCATGGCATTTGCACTGTCCGTGGTTGGCTCTCCTGCTTTGAGCTGGCAGCTCGGAGACCGACAGGCATACAACAACAAGATGGCCTTGCTCAATGTGATGCTTGAGGGAGCCAAGCAGCGTGCGGTTGACACCGACGATCTCCAGACTCTTTGTCTCGTGATGAGTATCGGTAATGACGTGACCGAGCGCTATTTCCAGGAGCATTCCAACGACCAGCAGATCGAACAGCGATTGCAAGGAATGCGCAATGACTTCACCTCCTGCTTGGGACTTCTTTACAGCGGCCAGTGAACTTGTTTGTTCATCTGTTCGGATCGCAGCCTTAAGAATTGCCCCCTTCAGCCATGTCCCCCTTCAGGCTGAGACCCGATTCGTTCGAAAAGATTGAGGCTTTCTTCGTTCAATCCTTGAACTTCCACCTTTGATCCACCTTGCTGAAGCTTGCGAATCACCTGGTTGAGTGCGCTGACACCGCTTTGATCCCAGATATGAGCTGCTGAAAGATCAATCGTGATTTGACTGGGATGATCATGAACGTCAAATCCCTGAAGAAAATAGATCTTGCTGACGAAAAACAACTGCCCGGTGACGACGTAGCGGCGCATCTCCTCATTCACATCCACAGCTTCAACGCGGATCACCTTGGCTACCTTGCGGCTGAACAGGATGCCTGCTAGCGCAACCCCTGCAATCACTCCAAGCGCCAGATTGTGTGGCGTGGTCAGCATGGTGACGGCGAAGGTCATCAGCATCACCGCCGTGTCGCTCTTCGGGATGGATCGAAGGCGACGCAGTCCGGCGATGTCAGCTGTGCTGACGGCAATGCTGATCATCACGGCGACCAGTGCCGCCATCGGGATCTGTTCAAGCCATGGCCGGCCCAGCAGAATCATGGCGAGCAGGCTGACCCCTGAAAAGAGTGTCGAAAGCCGGGTGCGTCCGCCGTTGTCGATATTCATCACTGATTGACCGACCAGCGCGCAGCCCGCCATGCCACCAAACAGTGAAGACACAATGTTGGCGATGCCCTGACCTCTTGCTTCGACGTTCTTGTTGGAGTTGCTGTCGGTGCGGTCATCGAGGATGTCTTGGGTCAGGAAGGTTTCCATCAGGCCAACAAGTGAGATGGCCAGGGCCGTTGGTAGAACGATGCCCAAGGTCTCGAGGCTGAAGGGCACTTTCATGTCGGCAGGCGAACCGAAGGGCCAGCTCGGCAGCGGCAGTCCGGTTGGCAAGTCCCCGAGGCTGCTGACCGTGGGGATCTCCAGGCTGAAACCGATCGAGATCACGGTCAGCACAATGATGGCCACCAGCTGTGATGGCACCAGTCGTGTGAGGCGCGGCAATCCATAGATGATCACCAGACCAAGCAGGACCAGTCCCCACACGATCGGAATCTGGCTGCCATGGGGCAGCAGGTCATGGGCGTGGCCCGCCACGTCTGATTCGCCGAAGTGAAGATTGATGCCCAGTTGAGGAAACTGTGCCTGGAAGATCAGCAGCGCCAGCGCGTTCACAAATCCGCTCAGCACGCCAAGAGGCACGAAACGCATCTGGTAAGCCAGGCGCAGCCAACCCCAGAGAATCTGCAGGATGCCTGTGACGACTCCTGCAACCAAGAGGTAGGTCAGTCCCAGCCCTTCGCCGCGCGCTTCCCCCGTTGCGACCAGACCGGTCATCAGCAGTGCCGTGGAGCCGGTGGCGGAGGTGATCATTGCCGAGCGACCACCGACGAAAGCGATCGTGATCGACAGCAGAAACGCTCCGAACAGGCCGACCTGCGGATCCACACCCGCGATGCCGGAGAACGCAATCGCCTCCGGAATCATGGCGAAGGCCACCACAAGTCCTGACAGCAGTTCCTTGCTTGGGTTGCCAAAGCCGAGATTCAACTGCCGAGGCGCGGATCCTGAGGCCATCAATCATCTGTTGGGTGCAGGGACCGTAGTTCAGAGCGGCGGCAATCGTCCCTCCGGATCCAGTTCGCTCTTGAGTTGGCGCAGTTCCGGCAACCACTCGCCGAAGGCATCGACCAGTTCCTGGCGATGGTTGGGCAAATGGTCATGCAATTGTGCGAGATGCAATCCCGGGAAGGCCTGGCGGAGTTCGTCACTGACCTGATCCATCCATTGCAGGCTGCGCTCCCGCCCTGAAAGATCTCCAGGATTCCAGCTTGCTGTGATCCATGGTTTCCAGACCGAATCGCGGTGAATGAATGAAGTGCGCTGACGGTCTATTCGCGCTGTTGCTCCGCCGAGTTGCTGAGCGCTGATGCGACATCCACGATGCGGTCGTTCATTGAGTCGCGCGCTCAGTAGCTCAATCAATGGGCCAGCCTTACGCCCCAGGGCTGGACCCAGACGACCGGTCACCTCGCTGTGAGCCGGCATGGACGAACCGGTTTCAGAGGCGAGTTTGCCAAAGGTTGGCTGCTCCAGTTGATCCGCGCAGTGCTGAACGGCAGCGTGCTGATCTGTTCCCAGGATTGGATCAAGTCCCTTCAGCGTTTGGGGTGTTGTCTCCTTGGAGCTGCAGTCCACTGCGTAGATCTCCAACCTGTCGCCCCAGCTCCATTGCAGGCTGCATGTTTCAGGCCATTGCTCCGCCATTTGCAGCAGTTCGGGGAGCAACGAGGGACTGATCAAGCCATGGCGTACTCGCAATGGTTGGATTTGTTGGGTCTGCAGGCGCAGGCGTGTGACCACAGCCAGGAACGGTGAGGCACCCATCAGTCCGCGCCAGCGGCGCCCATCCACCGTTCTTTGATCTTCTGAAAAAGAAAAGGACTCACCTGATCCCCAGATCCCTTCGATGGCAGTGATGGAGTCGACAGCGAGGCCTTGAGAGCGGCTCAAGGGACCCATCCCTCCCGTGAGGATGAAACCGCTTCCGGTCAGGCCGGCAAGTCCAATGGGAATGCTGCGGTTTGAAGCTCGTAAGACCTGCAGCAGCTCGGTCATCGTCAGACCGGTGCCGAATTCGATTTCTCGGGAGTTCTCGTGGAAGCTGACTTCCCGATGTCGTTGCAGATCCACTGTCCAGCAGCCATTGGCTGCGCAGCGACTGCTGCTCCCGCCTGAACAAACCCGCAGGGGTCTTGATCCAAGCGGTTGCCGCATCAGCTGCTTCAACAACTCCGGACCGGGAGTCAGGCAACCAAGGGTGTTTGCATCACTCGCCAGCGGGTTCATGGTCTTTGTTTTACGGCCGCGAATAGGTTTGATACAGATGCACCGCACGTGTGACCCAGCAGATCGTTACTCCTGCTGCAACCAAACATGGGGTTCTGATCTGTGGTCATGGCAGCCGCAACCGTTTGGCGGTTGCCGAGTTCGAGGGGCTGGCCAACGGACTCAAAGAGCGCCTGACCGGATTGCCGGTGGAATACGGGTTCCTTGAATTCGCACGTCCAATCCTGAGAGATGGCCTGGAAAGACTGCGAGAGCAGGGGGTCGAGAAGGTTCTTGCCGTTCCGGCGATGTTGTTTGCCGCTGGACATGCCAAGAACGACATCCCTTCTGTGCTCAACACCTACAGCGCTGAAACCGGGCTGGAGATCGACTACGGCCGAGAATTGGGCGTTGACAGGTTGATGATCGCCGCAGCAGGCGCACGCATTCAGGAGGCTCTCAACAGGACATCCAGTGTTGACCTTTCCGACACCATGCTTGTGGTGGTCGGACGTGGCTCCTCCGACCCTGACGCCAATTCCAACGTCGCCAAGGTCACCAGGATGTTGGTGGAGGGTTTTGGTTTCGGGTGGGGTGAAACCGTCTATTCGGGCGTCACCTTTCCACTGGTCGAACCCGGCTTGCGTCATGTGGTGAAGCTTGGGTTCAAGCGCATCATCGTGTTTCCTTATTTTCTGTTCTCAGGGGTGCTACTAAGTCGCATCCGTCAACACACAGAACGGGTTGCGGAGGATCATCCAGGCGTTGATTTTGTGAATGCGTCCTATCTGGGAGATCACAGCTTCGTTCTAGACACGTTCCTGGAGCGGGTTCAGGAGGTGATGGGCGGAGAGACTGCAATGAACTGCTCTCTATGCAAATACAGGGCTCAGGTGCTGGGCTTTGAGCAGGAAGTGGGGCTTGACCAGTCAAGCCACCACCATCACGTGGAGGGTCTTACAGAAGCTTGCGCCCTCTGCGAACGCGAATGCACAGGGGTTTGTCAGCCCGACGGCATCCCGATTCCTGTCGGTGCTGGCCACCATCACGACCATTCCCATGAGCATGACCATCACAGCCATGACCATGGGCACCACCCCTACCCCCACGCCGATCATCCCCTTGGACCCACGACACTGCGTCGCTTAACACCACAGCCAGAGGCCACTGAATCTCAAATCTGAAGCAATTCAGTGGAAATAGCACGCTCAAGCATCTCTGCCTTGCTTGAGTCTCGTGAGACTTGCTTGCATAAGCGTGCCTAATGTTTGCCCGCGTTGTGGAGAACAGCTGGGGTTTTCCACAGTTCTGGGCCGCTTTTCCACTGTGATTTCCCGAAAGCAGCCGCCTGAGGGCTGGATCTGTGGTTTTGGGTTCCGGTGCCTTTCGCGACTTGACAGGAATCACCGCTCAAGCAATTGAGCGGTGGGTTGTGCTCGTCTCAGGAGCTGATCCACTGCAATGCAGTAAGTCTTGTTTGAGATCGATGTTTGCTGGCAATGTGTTGCCGGCTTTGACGATCAGGGCTGTTGTGTGGCTTTCTGTTGGTGGAAACTGGACGCAGAAGCGCGGATGGATCGCAATCATTTGGAGCGCTGCATGGAAACGCAGCCGACCACGGCATCGGATGCTGAATCACCCTTCGTAAGTCTTGAAGCTGAAATCCCTGAAGTGCTCTATCAGGGCATGAAAGCCTTCATCGGATCCAATCCGGCTTGGGATCAATACCAGGTGATGAGCTCAGCTCTCGCCCAGTTCCTGTTTCAAAACGGCTGTTCCGAGCGCGCCGTCATGGAGCGCTATCTCGATGATCTGTTCAGTCGTTCTCAGGCGTGACAGCTGCCAGGCATGCCCTGCGGGTGATCGCCATCATGGTGAGCGTCGGGCTCTGCCATCCGGAGCTGGGCCAGCAGGCCCCATCCACCACCAGCACGTTGGGACAGCGCCAGAGACGGTTCCATCGATCAACGACGCTGTTGTCTTCGCTGGTTCCCATGGGTGCCCCTCCGACTTCGTGGATGTAATACCCGGGAGCTGGAGCGTCCTCCTGGGCAGAAAGGGCTTTGGCAACGAGCGGCTTCACAAGCGGTAGGTGCACTTGATCAGCCAGGGATGTCGTGACGCCTCCGGCGACGTTGATGCAGTCCTGAATCGTGCTCTGCATGTGTTCCACCATCGCCTGCTCATTCGCTCTCCATCGGCAGCTGATGTGGGGCATTGGCACACCCAGTGGATCGCAGCGTTGCGAGAGGCACACCTGATTCCTTGCATCTGAGAGCACTTCGCCGTGGCCGATCAGAAAGCCAAGCCGATGGTCTGGATTGCGTTTCAGCCACCAGGGTGGATCAAACCGGTTGATGCCCCCCCAAATCCCATAGCCGCGCAGAAAGGGGCGCCCCGCGCAAGTCTCTGGGACATTGCCGAAAGGTAGGAAGAAGCTACCCGCTCCTGAAAGCGAGCTGGATGGGTCGGATCGTTGTGTCGCCATACGTCCGGTTGCGCTGGGAACGGAAAAGAATCGACAGCAGGAGACGTGGTCCATTAAGCCTTTCCCCAGTTGGCCGGAGGGATCATTGAACCCCCTGGAATGGAACTGGCTCTCTGACTGCAGCAGCAGACGCAGCGTTGCGATCGTTGAAGCGCATACCACCACAAGATTGCAGTCCAGTCGTTGACGTTCGCCAGTGCTGCGGTTCACCACCACAACAGAACGGGCACGCTCTTGTGCTGGACCCATGTCGAGGTATTCCGCCATTGAATTGGACAGAATCTCCACTCGACCCGTGGCCAGAGCGCGCTGAAGGCTGGAGCCGTTGCTGCTTGATTTCGGCCAGCTCGAGGTCTGCTGGTGTTGGTGGGCCTCAAAGCCTCGCGAATGGATGAAGGGGATGCCGCGCTCCCTTGTCAGCAGCTCACGGAAACGCTCTTCCTCAGGCATGAATGGCAACGCCGGTGCCATTCGACCATCAGGGAGCTGCTCAAGGCCATCCCGTTCACCTCGGACTTCAAACAGCTGCTCGAGTGCGCTGTAGTGAGGATCAAGATCGGCATGAGTGATAGGCCAGTTTTGGCCGTATCCGTCATGATCAGCGCCCTTGAACTCATAGTCCGAGAGGCGCAGTGTGATACCACCCCAGGTGAGACTGCGCCCGCCAACTTGACGACCCTGGGTCCAAAGAAAGGGTTGATCCTCTGGTGTGCTGTAGGGGTACTGACGCTCGTCTGCGTAGAGGGAGGGGTTTTGTTTCCAGTAGCCAGGATGCTGGATCTGACGCCGATGGCGGCCGCTGATCAGCCCTTCGGCCCGCCTGACACTATTGCCTGGCTCACTCCCCAGGGCTTCCGAAGCTGATCGATCGGGTCCTGCTTCCACGACCAGAACCCGGAGCCCTGCTTCGGCAAGTGTCATCGCGGCGACGCCACCTGTGGCCCCCGACCCGATCACAATCGCTTCAAAGGGATTCAAGGACACGGCATGACGACGACCTACCGATAGTGTCTGACGCGGTCGACGGTTCTGGCCAGTCTCCTGAATCTCCCTGCTGCGGGTGCCGTCCCTTTTGCTCAGACCTGTTTGCGAGCTGAGCCGTCAGAGCTTGTTGGCAATAAGACCCATCGCCGAGAACAGATGGAGAGGATTCCAAGGCTGATTCAGGCAGTTGTTGAATCAGCTGAAGAAGCTCACTTTGACTCTTCTCACTTCATTGACGATGGAGATCTTTCTCGCAAAGTTGACTCTCTACTTTGTCGTCCAGATCCAAAGTTTCACCATGCTGCTGACCAGCAATGTGTGGGAAGTCTGCAACCGATGTCTTGCTTTCAAGACAAGATATTGAGATCGCGGTCCGAGCTCAGGTCTTGCATTTGAAGCAATTCGAACAAGGTCAATCAAACGAGAAAGCATTAAAAAGCCCCAGCAAAGTGGGGCTTTTTAAATTGGTGGCGGGGGGGAGATTTGAACTCCCGACCTTCGGGTTATGAGCCCGACGAGCTACCAGACTGCTCTACCCCGCGGTGACAGATCAATTATACAACTTGGTGACCGAAGACACCACTCAATGGTGCTCAGGAGGTTCGCAGCTCACCTTCCACATCCAGGTGAACGCCAGGGTTGACGATCAGCAGCTGTTCTTCCAGTTCCTTCAGTCCGCTCGGCGTCATCCAGTCGAGCTGACGCA
>QCTJ01000027.1 GCA_003211205.1 Synechococcus sp. AG-673-F03 | reverse complement strand
TCGACACGATGCTCTAAGCCTGAGCATTCATCCATGGCGAGCAATCTGCCCATCGCCGAAACCGTCGGCATGGCTCTCAACACCCTGAAGGCCAACAGGTTGCGCAGCCTGTTGACCATGCTCGGGATTGTGATCGGCAATGCGTCCGTGATCACGCTTGTTGGCGTTGGGCGTGGTGCCCAGAATCTCGCTGAAAGTCAGTTGAGCAACCTGGGCGCCAATGTTCTGTTCGTGGTTCCAGGCAGCAACGACACAAGGCGGCAAGGGGTGGCGTTCCCGCGCACTCTGGTGCTGGAGGATGCTGAGGCCATTTCTCAACAGGTCCCTAGCGTCAAGCGAGTGGCTCCTCAGATCAACGCCAACGAGGTTGTGCAGTCAGGGGCGAGAAGCAGTACTGCCGCCATCTTCGGAGTGACACCGGAGTTCCTGCCGGTCAGAAGTTTTGAAGTGGGCCGGGGACGTTTCCTTAGCGAACAGGACGTCCAGGCAGCACGAACCGTGGTGGTCATCGGTCCTGATCTGCGCGACAAGCTCTTTCCAGGCGGCGGTGCCATCGGTAGCTCTATGCGTATCCGTGACCAAAGCTTCAGCGTGATCGGTGTGATGGCACCAAAAGGAGCTGTCTTCGGGTCCAATCAGGATGAAAACGCTTATATCCCTATCAGCACTATGGTCAGCCGCTTGACAGGGCGCGACCCCACCTATGGAGTCAGCCTCAGTTTCATCAGTGCAGAGGCCAGGGATGAGAACAGCACAAGTGCGGCAAAGTTCCAGATCTCTAATCTTTTGCGTCAACGACATCGCATTCTTCGGGATGACGATTTCGCAGTTCGCTCTCAGCAGGACGCACTGACAATTGTTGGCACCATCACCGGTGGACTGACCTTGATGCTTGGTGCCATCGGAGGGGTTTCGCTGCTCGTTGGCGGGATCGGCATCATGAACATCATGTTGGTCTCCGTGAGCGAGAGAACCGAGGAAATCGGCCTGCGGAAAGCACTCGGTGCACGCAGCTCGGATGTTCTGAGGCAGTTTCTGGTCGAATCTCTGGTGCTCTCCAGCCTGGGAGGGGTCATTGGAACGGCAGCCGGTTACGGGGCAATCGCAGCGGTGGCCATGCTCACCCCGCTTCCCGCAGCCATCGGTGTGCCAACAGTGCTTCTGACAGTTGGACTTTCAGGTTCGATCGGACTGTTTTTCGGTGTTGTTCCCGCACGACGTGCAGCTGGACTTGATCCGATTACGGCTTTACGCAGTCTTTAGGTAGAACAACTGCACAGTTTGTAACCCGAAGCTCTTACGATCGTCGAATCTTCATCATTGCCATGAATCAGCGCTGGCGGCAGATCCTTCTCTGGGGACTTCCCATCACTGTTGCTCTGCTGCTGGCATTGCAATTCCTCGGCAGCGGAGCGTTGAGCAACCTGAAACCAGGTGGCCCAACTGAGGCTCCCCGCAACACCGCAGTTGCCAGGATGAGCTATGGCCGCTTCCTCGATTACGTGGAGGCAGGGCGTGTCACATCCGTGGACATCTATGACGGTGGACGTGATGCAGTGGTCGAGGCGGTTGATCCTGATCTCGATAACCGAGTCCAGCGTCTAAGAGTTGATCTGCCTGGTTTGGCACCTGAGTTAATCAACACCCTCAAGACTGAGGGGATCAGCTTCGACGTTCATCCACCGAAGACCGCTCCCCCTGCTTTAGGGATCCTCGGCAACCTGCTATTCCCATTGCTGCTGATCGGTTCTCTGATTTTCTTGGCACGTCGCGGCAACAACATGCCTGGCGGTCCTGGACAGGCCATGCAATTCGGAAAAACCAAAGCTCGTTTTGCGATGGAAGCCGAGACAGGCGTGATGTTCGACGATGTCGCAGGCGTTAACGAAGCCAAGCAAGATCTTGAAGAGGTGGTGACCTTCCTGAAGCAACCAGAGAAGTTCACTTCCGTTGGAGCTCAAATCCCCAAGGGTGTGTTGTTGGTGGGCCCACCTGGCACTGGCAAAACACTGCTTGCCAAGGCCATTGCTGGCGAGGCAGGTGTTCCCTTTTTCTCTCTGTCAGGCTCCGAATTTGTGGAGATGTTTGTTGGCGTTGGAGCCAGCAGAGTTCGAGACCTGTTCAAGCGCGCCAAGGAGAACAGCCCATGTCTGATCTTCATCGACGAGATTGATGCGGTTGGACGTCAGCGTGGTGCTGGAATCGGTGGTGGCAACGATGAACGTGAACAAACACTGAACCAACTGCTCACCGAGATGGATGGTTTCGAAGGAAACAGTGGAATCATCATCATTGCCGCAACCAACCGTCCTGATGTGCTCGACTCGGCGTTGATGCGTCCTGGTCGTTTCGACCGTCAGGTCACCGTCGACGCTCCTGACATCAAGGGCCGTTTGTCGATTCTCAAGGTTCATTCACGCAATAAAAAACTTGCTGAAGACCTTTCTCTTGAAAGCATTGCCCGCAGGACACCTGGTTTCACGGGTGCCGACCTGGCCAACCTTCTTAACGAAGCAGCGATTCTTACAGCTCGTCGCCGCAAGGAAACCATCAGCCTTGCTGAAATTGATGATGCCGTTGATCGCATCATCGCGGGATTGGAAGGTCACCCGCTCACCGACGGACGTAGCAAGCGATTAATTGCTTATCACGAGGTGGGACATGCCCTGGTCGGCAGCCTCGTGAAGGACCACGATCCCGTTCAGAAAGTCACGCTGATTCCGCGAGGACAAGCTCAGGGGCTTACCTGGTTCTCCCCTGATGAAGAGCAAATGCTCGTCTCACGTTCTCAACTCAAAGCACGCATCATGGGAGCACTTGGAGGCCGTGCTGCTGAAGATGTTGTGTTCGGATACGCCGAAGTCACCACGGGTGCTGGCGGAGACATCCAAATGGTTGCTTCAATTGCTCGCCAAATGGTGACGCGTTATGGAATGAGCGGACTTGGCCAGATGTCCACCGATGGTGGAAGCCAGGAAGTGTTCCTCGGCAGAGATCTGATGACGCGAAGCGACACCTCTGAAGGCACGTCAAAGCAAATCGATGAACAGGTTCGCGGCATTGTGATGCAGTGTTACGAAGAAACTCTGAGTCTTGTTCAGGGTCAGCGCGAAGCGATGGATCGTCTCGTTGAATTACTGATTGAAAAAGAGACGATGGATGGTGATGAATTTCGAGAAGTTCTCGCTAATTACACCACAATTCCAGAGAAAGATCGTTTCTCCCCAGTACTGAGCTAGGTCAAAATCATCAATTCTTTTGATCCAGGTTCAAGAATGAACCTGGATTTTTTATTAGGATCATTTTATTGATCTCAAAAAATTAGACAATAAAAAACTCCCAAACAGGGAGTTTTTGCTGATGAAAGCTGCGTGAATTACACTGAATGAACAGGTCGTTTATCGATCACGCTATCAATTAACCCATAGTCCTTTGCTTCAGATGGGGACATAAAGAAATCACGATCGGTGTCGGCCTGAATCTTGTCGAGAGACTGACTGGTTCTGTCAGCAAGTTCTCTGTTCAAACGATCCTTCAAGAACAGAATTTCATCTGCTTGAATACGAATATCGCTGGCCTGACCCCTTGCACCGCCAAGAGGCTGGTGGATCATGATGCGCGAATGCTGAAGACTGCTGCGTTTCCCTTTGGTTCCTGCACAAAGGAGAAAAGCACCCATGCTGGCAGCAAGGCCGACACAAACTGTCTGTACATCAGGCTTAATATGTTGCATGGTGTCAAAGATACCGAGACCGTCGTAGACAGACCCCCCTGGTGAATTGATGTACAGGTAGATGTCCTTTTCGGGATCCTCTGCTTCGAGGAACAGCAACTGAGCAACGATCCTATTTGCTGACTCGCTGGTGACCGCCTCACCAAGAAAAATGATTCGCTCGCGCAACAAGCGCGAATAGATATCAAACGCCCTTTCCCCGCGTCCGGATTCCTCAATGACGATGGGGATCATGTTGGGCCTGCTGAATTGCCAAATCCTAACGGCGGCAACAGCAGCGCTATGGTCTTGCCTTAAAGACAGCCTTAAAAGAGCTTGACTGGGTCCCAGACGATCGCTGACAGCAAGAAAGCCTTTCACACAGCTTTCCCTTACGTCATTCCTTCGCTGTATCGACGCACAGCTGATGAGCTGCTGGTGGAACTTCACCTGCTGAGTCACCAAACTCACTTCAGGATCAATGCGTTGTTCGCCGTTGGCCTGTGTCAGGTCTTCAAGGCCTTCACGAAGGGATATCGCCCAGAGACACAACTCGAGCCATTGTTTGCGGCTCTCTGCAGCTGTAATGGATTTGATGGCGATGAAATCAAAGCTCTCGCGCAAGGGAGCAGCAAAGCCGTCAAGGGACACACCGTTGACGATGTCCAGGCCTGGTTGAAATCAAAGGGGAAGGGTGCTCCAGAGCCTCTAGCAAGTGGTCTTTCAGCAGTGACCGGAGATGAATTCCACTACTCCCGTCTCGTCGCCGTTGGATTGTTCAGTCTGCTCTCCGAAGCTCAGGGGAACAAGAGTGATGATCCAGAGGAACTGAGCAAAACCGTTCACGCCATCGGTGAGGAGATCGGATTATCTCGTCCCCGCCTGGAGAAGGATCTGGGGCTCTATCGCAGCAACCTCGAAAAGATGGTTCAGGCCGTTGAGCTCATGGAGGAAACGCTTGCTGCTGAACGACGCAAGCGCGAGCGACAGAAGGCTGAAAAAGCTGCCAAGGATTAAGAGTCAGGAGTGAGAGTCAGCCGACCATTGACTCTCCACCACGACTGTCTGGCGAGCTGGCTACCCGCTGAGATCTTGAGTGGCTTGATTTCCAGATTCAGGCTCGATGCATTCTGCACAGGTTTAGGCCAAAGTCCTCCAAGCAGACCAAGCTGGGTTAGACGCTTTGCGTCGCCTGTGACTCTGAGCGAGAAGCGCTTGTGCGGAATCTGAGTTGAAAGGAAGGTCTGAGCAGAAGGTTCAGTGCCAAATCCGATGCTCAAGACAGGTGCCTTCTGACCTTGGATGATCAGCCAGCCACCGACGGTGGTCGGATCGGGATCATCACGTCGCTGCCAAAGGGTGGAAGTCTCACGCTCTGGTGACACCTGACCGTCCAGGGGCTTCTGGAACCCCCTGGAGGCAAGGCGATCCGACACTGCGTTCAGGATCGATGTCCACTGCTGCGGACTCCCGGTCAAGGGCAATTGAACCTGTAAACCAGCCTTGTAAGCACCGCTCGAACGGGTCTGAAGCCTCAGCGAGAACGGAAGGTCAGCGATTTTGCTGCGCATCGCGCCATTGATTCCGTAATGCTCCTCAAGTGGAGCCTGAATGATCTGACGCGACAGCAGCGTTCCCAAAATCAGATCCACACGATCGCCATCAACCTGAAGCAATTTGAGCTCACTGGATGTTGTACCGGTGGTGTTCAGATCAGTGGATGATTGATTTGAAGACGCTTCGATCAAGCCTGAGGACGTTAAGGAGCTCCGCATGGTGAGCGAACTCAATGGTCGACGACCGATCACACCCTCCCAGAGAAGTTGATTGGCCTGCAGCCGAAGCTGAACACAACCTTCACGACCCTGCTGAAGGAGCGGCGCAAGCGTTCCACTGAGTAATGCGAGCGCATCAGCGTTCCAGATCACCCCTGGTGCCTCTGACAGCGCCTGAAGGCAAGAACCCCAAAGGCTGCCGGTCTTCACTTTGGTCGTTGAGACCTGGTTGGTTTTCAAGCGTTGCAGCAATTGCTGGCGGTGCAGTGCATCGGAGGCAAGGACCTCCATCGAGCCCACACGCTGGCGTTGCAGCCCCTGAACCTCCGGAGGAAACGTCGAAGACGCCAGAATCAGATAGGCATCACCGTCCTGTGACCATCCCTGCCACCAAATGGAACGGCCGTAGCGACGCCAAAGATATGAGGCTGGCTGGACACCCAAACGCTCTGCCCAGAGCGACGGAACGGCTCGGTTCGGATCGCCACGGAAACTCTGAAGAAGAATGAGCACCCCGGACAATTGAGCCAAGGAGGACGTTGAACTGTCATCAGCCCAGTGCAGACGACTATGCGACAGACGCAACCCGATCAAACTGGATACCACAAGCAGCGAGATACCCGCGAATGTGGCTGTTGAACGCAACAGCTGGTTGCGACAACGCTCCCACCTCTGACTCAAGAGAGCAGTTTCAAACACACGGTCACCGACGCCGACGCCGATCTCTCCACTCAATGGTGGACAGATAAATCACAGATCCGCTAACAAATACCAGCAGTGCTACAGCTGTAACAGCGAGTCCTTGGTTGACCAGAGGAGACTGGAGAGTCTCGTACACGTCAGAAATTAATGGAGCCGTCACCGTTACGACCCCACACCACCATGGCGATCGAAAAGCTGAACACAGCTGCGAGAGAAGCCCAGCCCAGGGTGAAAAGCATTGTGGATCTCTTGATTGACGGCAGTGTAACTAAGCTTCCCTGCGGATTCATCCCGTCTGTTCACGAGACATCATGACTTCGTCATCACCCGGTGCAGCAACGGTTCTTGAACGCCAAGGGACAACGCAGCGCTATCCACAAGCCCGAGTGATCGTGCTCGACGATGACGTCAACACGTTTGAGCATGTTGTGGAGTGCCTGTGCAAGATCATTCCCGGCATGAATGCTGATCGAGCCTGGGCTCTGGCCAGACGCATCGACGGAGAAGGTCGTGCCGAGGTCTGGTGTGGTCCCCTTGAACAGGCTGAGCTGTATCACCAACAGCTTGGTTCGGAAGGGTTGACGATGGCTCCTGTCGAGCGCTGCTAAGGCCCCAACTAAGGTCAGCGAATCGCTTCTGCAACCCGTGGGATCAGCACGGTTCATCGTCCTTGCACTAAGACTAGGCCTATTTCAGGCTTGTCTTGGCGCTCTCTCAGTCCTGACCCTTGGCATCTTCAACAGGCTGCTGATCGATGAATTTGAGGTGCCTGCCGCCTTGACCGCGCTGGCTCTGGGCTGTCAGCAGCTGGTTGCCTTTTCAAGAATCTGGTTCGGCCAGCAATCGGATCGCTGCCGCTGGAATCAACTACGGCGTACACCTTTCATTGTTGGCGGTGCAGCGGCGTTCTGCGTCCTGACATGGGTTGCAGGCCACACCGTCCTCTGGCTAGCGGCAGCATCCCAATCCGGTAGTCAGGCCGATGTGATCTGGAGAGGTTTGATCCTCGCTCTGGTGTTTGTGCTCTACGGCTTGGCCATTGCAGCCAGTTCCACGCCGTTTGCAGCACTACTGGTTGATGTGAGCACTGAAAAACAGCGACCTGCGCTGGTCTCGATCGTGTGGTCGATGCTGATGGTGGGGATCGTGGCGGGAGCGATTCTGCTGAGTTCCTTTCTTGGCTCCTCATGCGCCACAGCCGAGTTGGGCAATCTGATCTCCGGAGTGGAACGGTTGATCACGGTGGCCCCACTGGTGATCTTCACGCTTGTCGTGGCTTCAATCGCTGGAGTAGAGCCACGCCTGAAGCCTGACAACGGCAGACACCAGTCGCGACTGGCGGCAACTCAGGAAATTTCTCTGAGTGGTGCGTGGACTGTGCTGAAAGGATCTCCACAGGTGGGGTATTTCTTTGCTGTTCTGTCCCTGTTTACCTTCGCGTTGTTTCTCCAGGAAGCTGTCCTGGAGCCCTACGGCGGAGCCGTTTTCGCCATGGACCTCTGTACAACCACTCGGCTCAATGCCGTCTGGGGTATCGGAACATTGCTGGGCATTGCTGCAACAGGATTCCTGATCACTCCACGCCTTGGCGCCCAACGGACAGCTCTGACTGGTGGAGTGTTCTCAGCACTGTTTGTGCTGATGATGATCGTTGCGGGGTTGCTGGCTTCAACACCACTGTTCCGAGCAGCATTGTTTCTGTTCGGGGTTGGAGCCGGGATTAGCACCAATGCAAGCCTCACGTTGATGCTCGGTCTGACCTCGCCACTGATGGCAGGAACATTCATCGGTGTCTGGGGGCTAGCCCAGGCCTATGCGCGAGGGCTCGCCACGATTAGCGGCGGAGCGCTGCTGAGCCTGTTCGGAGAACTCACTGGATCACAAAACAGCTTTGAGGCTTATGCCGGAGTGTTTGTCGTCCAGGCGGTCGGCCTCCTCTCCGCAGGTCTGCTGCTGCTACGCGTTGACACAAAGCTATTTCAAGCCAAAGTCGAACAAACACTCAGCTCGGTTCTGGCCACTGAGCTCGACTGAATCAAGTCGTTGATGAAGTTGGTGTTCAAGCAGCAGGCTGCCTGCTGCTGCGAGCTAAACGAAGCATCTCCGTTGTTTTGATGCGCCTGTTGCGAGCTGCCAACACGTAGCGAAGAACCTTGCCAGGACAAAACGCCAACCCACGGACTTCATCACCGTGAACCTCCGCCGTTAGAACCCTGGCCTGGGGGCCGCAGCGATCCTTCAAAGGACCGGTCACCTCACAAAGCAACATGTCGACAGATCGGAGCATGGCTGGCAGATCGCTCTCTTCTCTGTAGCCAAATCCACTAGCTTCGACCAACACAAAGCTCAGTAAGCAGCAACTCTCTGTGGCGCGCCTGGTCATCACGCACAGCACCTATGTAGAAGGATTGATCCCCTGGCTGAAGGTTCTTGCCAAGGATCCAGAGATCCAGACGATCACTCCCGGCGTGATTTCCAGGGTGCGGGGCCACAGCTCTGGCCTGCAGTTACGCGTTTCGATACCGGTCACAGGTGGCTTCAAAATGCTGGCGCGCAAAGGCACGATCGCTCAAGAAGTATTTGTCGTAACGCAACTCGCCAAAGATGAACTGCTGAGGCGCATCAAGACCAGCAGTCCGTAAGTTGTCGGCCAATCAGACTCACCCAAGACAAGAAAACATCTTAAAGGCCTTCTGAAAACATGAATCAACCAGGCATTTCAAGATCTCAGACATCAAAAAAAGACGAAATACCGCTTAAAATGAATAAAGTATTTAATGACAACACTGGCATTGGTGAGTAGAGAGGCAAGCCGGAGAACTTATTTCAATTCAAGGAACAGATCGACAGGCTGAAACAAAGCATGCGAGCATTCTCAACAACGTATTAACGAAATCAAACCTGAGAGTCCTGCAATGAGACAAGTAATGATCACAAAAGAGCCTGTGACACTCACTGGCAATTCGGCAATTTTGCCCAAGGAGCTTGTCCAACGACTAGAAGACGATAGGACTGATGAGCTGCAGCACCAATTGGCAAAAGCCGGCAACCCTGATTCATGCAAAATCAATCCTGCACCATGGCATCCAATCGAGGCGAATAGGTATCAGGCCGTATTTTCCTGGAACGAAGAAAAAACTCCTGAAATCGTTGATCAAAACTACAAAACGCTCAAAGATCAGAAGCTATCCATGGATAGCGAGATCACGGCAAAACTCATCTTTGTTCAGACCGGCTATTTAATAAAAGACGAAGAAACGGTTGGAACTCGTCTTAGCTTAAAGGGTCTGCAAGTCATTCACGATGATAGAACGATTAATGATCCCCGAAAAGGCTGATAACACGCTTTAAAACGTCATAAGTGAATCGCAAAAGTCTCAATAACGAAATTGTTTAACAACTCCCCACTCGCCCTTTGTTCCCGCTTCATCCCGATAGGTCCCCTTTTTGATCGCGTCATTTTCATAACCTAAAAACCGAGAATTTTCGTGCTCCGACTGGCAGTAGCGAGAACTCATTGCGACACTCTCAACAATCGTCTTTGAAGCATAAGCTAATTTTTCCTTTTCCCAGTCAATAATCTGATCGTCCCAAAAAGCTGCATCTGGCCTGGGATTCTCTTGTTCAAATTTTGTTCTTTTTTCAAAACCTAATAATTCGCGTTCGTAATCAACCTTGGCTTCCTGCACCTGCCATTCACGACAAGCACTCTCCGCTTCAGATCTTGACGAGTAATTCATCGAACAGGAGGGAGCCACAATCAGCACAGCAATTGCGACTGCCAAATGATGACGTCTCACAAGCGCAAAGCTTCAGAAAACAGGGTGTAGCTCTTCTTCCACGGCAGTTGCATCGTGATGCTCCCCTTGGTGGTGAAGCCAACGAGCCTGAAGAATCAACGGATCAATGTCGCATTCCAGGACCCAGCAACGCTCAAGGCAGCGCCGCCATAGCGGTTCCGGGCCGGATACAAAGCGGATGATTGCGGCCATGGCATCAGGGCCCGAACCCAGAAGAAGATGAAAGCGACTCCTTAAGGTTGGCTTAAGGCAACCACTTTGTGCAACAAAACGGGAGAAGCAACGTCACGGAGCTGTTGCAGCAAACGATCAGGAGCAGGTTCTAAACGTCCTATTGCATCGCCCATCCTTTCCTCCAACGACCACTCAGCTGATGGCGAGTGAAAGGGAAGGATCAAGAGCGAGACCTGGAGAATCCCTCTTTAAAGAGCAAGAGACGGGGTATGGACGGATGGCTCACGGATCCGAAGGGCTATTGGAGTAACCGGTTTCACAGAGATCCATCAAGCACCTGGGTCAGAGATCAGCGCGTGTTTGTCGATCACGGCAGACTGATGCCCGGCGGTGAGCCTGCACTGCTGAGGACCGACAGAGAGCTGTGGGTGGACTATTACTGAGCCAGCTTGTGAGCAAAGGCTGGACTATGTCGCTTCTGATCCGTCGTTGATTTTCAAATGAGTAATCAGGCAGCTAGTAATGCGGTTTTCATCATTGAGATCGCATTCAGTTATGCAAACAAAATATTCTTCAAGTGCATCCCATCTTTCAGTAATAGAAGATGAGCCGGATACTGGCATTGATTCATACATTCCTGGCTCCCGAGTTAGTGATCTATAAGCTACTTTCCATCGATGGTTAATTTATTTGTGTCAAGGAATAAACTACCTAGGTCTAATCTCTTAAGAGAAAATACTTAGAGGATGCAGGTCCGCTAAAAAATGACAGGTATCTAAAGTTCCTCTATATCGATTGAAAAAGTTTGTCGGCCTTCTTTTTGATGAGTTCGTTTGTCCTTGCAGTGCTGCTCTTAAACGAGAGAGATGCCTCAGGCAAAGCAGTTGCAGAAGAGGATAGAGCAATAAAAAATTACAGGGCTTCCGAGAAATGGTTTGCCACTGCTGTTTCAATGGCAGACAATGAACAAGAGATTGTAGATGGACTCACACAGATAGAGATAGTAGAGAAGAGGAAATGGGATAAGGAGTGGCACTCAGAGAGTGAAACAAAAATGAGCATAGATGACCAAAGGTATGTTGATATCTCAATACTCGGGCATCTTCTAAAAATGCACAGCAATAAGCGGCCCCTGTGAATACCTTGGGCCAATGGCCTCCATTCTGGTTGAAGCCAATACCATTGCTTCCGCACCGTGAACCTCTCGATTTCAAGAAGAGGCTGACGGTCGAGGGTATCTCTGAAGAGGGAAAATTTGAGAAGGTTATTTCGCTGGAAGAGTTGGAGGAAGATAAGGAGACAGGCTTCCAGGTCCCCAATGAAGATCGGTCCCCAAGCTTCTAAGCACATTTGGCAGGGTCAGCAGCCCGGAATCACATGGGTGACCAGATCAGCGTTGACCCAGCGAGCACAACCAAGCAAAGCTCGGCATCATGCGCGGACTGATGCCTGATCAATGCTTCGCCGCCTGTCCATTGCATTACTGACCTTGTCTGTTGCTGTCTCCCCATTGCATTTGAGAGCGCAAGAAAGAGCGTCTAGCGAGAGAGAGATGGCAGAGTTCAATAAAAACTTTTTAGACATCATGGCTGAATTCTCTAACGACAAGGAAGTGTCTGAATTCCTGGGTGTCTTCAGTGTTATTTCACTTGCAATCTACAATTGTGAATTAGTCGCGAAGTAGATCGTAAAACCTAGCGCTGTTGATGAACTTTTGAGCCAGTACTATCTAGACATTTACAATCTCCCAAGTAGAGACATGGCAATATGCATGCAGTCTTCTGCGCTTAGTGATTACATAGTGTTCCCAAAAAACGTTTTATACTTTTCGATCCAAAGCGCATTCTACCGAAAGTCAAAGATTTTCCAATAAGCCCTCACTAATAACATTTATTCAAAAATATGTTTCCTTACTATTAAATCCTGCAAATACTCGTTCAGCGGCAGAGATAAAATCCGTCCCCCTGCCTTCGGCGGGGTTTCTTTTTGCCTGACTTCGGCAGCGATGACTATGCGCTAGTTTCGCAAACATCAAACTCACGATAAAGCGCATCAGCATCCTGGAATCGCTTGCTCAAAAGCAAGTCTTTGATTCGCTGTCTCACCCAATCTTCAATCAAACCAGCATCTTTATCAACAAAGGTGTATTTGGGCAATTCCATAATCCTCCTTATAATTAATGAAGATATATCGTGATTTCCTCTGCAGGCCAAATAATCATTACATAACTTATGTGCTCTGGGCTACATTCCATCTGCCACCAAGCCATGGCCTTTTGTTGTCAACATCCTGCTAAAACCAGGCAGGTTATTGAGGCTCGCAATTCCCCTCTGCTAAGTCGGTCAATGCTTTAGAGGGATTTGCTACTGAGGCATTGTCCATACCAAGCATCAGGATCAAATCCACTCGACGGAAATACAGTTATCGAGAACAGGCGCTCATCACCACGAATCTGAATCTCATAATCCTTATTCAGCCTTTCATTGCTGAACTTTGTAGTAAGTGTTTTCCCATAGATTTTGATGTCAATTGGCTCGTTCCCTGCAGATAACTGTTCAGTGTCGATATCTACCTCTGTGAGGGTCGACGCATCCAGATCCAATTTGTATTGAACACGAACTGGATAGTTCATTGGGAAGCCTGTTGCAACACTAGATCCCTGTGTTCTCCTGCCTTTGCATTCAAAGTAAAAGATGTTTGATCCATTTCTCCCCTCATGTGCGATTGAAGGCATAACAGAGCAGCCCACAACAGAAGCAAGCAGTCCGATGGAAAGACGGAGGAGCATGGATCAGGCACGAGTCCGCGCATGATGCCTCACCCGCACTCGGGGCACCCATCCGGCTTGCATTTACCAGGTGGGTCAGCGTTTGATTCGCCCGACGCCGTAGCCGACCAACAGTCCTGCGGCGCCACCCATCGATGCAGCGGTGAGCTGGGTCTTCTGCTTCGGGCTAAGGCTTTCACCAAGCAAGCTGATGAAAGCGATTGCTGCGAGCAGTGCAGCTCCGACAACAACAGCATCAAGGTGGTTGTTTCTAGAGGGCTCATCAGGTGAGCCGGATTGAACGCCTCTCTTGACCGGAGGCTTTCCTGAAGGAAGGCTGGAATCCAGCTCTCGCTCAATCCGTTCGAGTTCTTTTTCAGCTCCCCCTGCCATAACTGACACCACATCCTCGACTGGTTTTCAGTAGTGCTTGGGTAGTGGTATTTGGTAGTGGTCTACCAACTTCGCTCACAGATGCAAATCCTTGAAAACAGCTGCTGCACCTTTGTTTTGGAATGGGTGGACCACCTGACCGTGCGAGCCCCAGTGTTCGACCTGGAGTTACCAGAAGGGGCAACAAAGTGAGGATTCGTTTCCGGCTACAAGGCCGGTTTACGGCACCTTCACGACAGTCACCCCAAGTCGAAAGAGAGTCAGATCAGAGCACTAGAGAAAGGCTGTCACCAACCAGGTAGTCCAGACTCAATTTAAGGGATTCGGCCAGATCTCACGAATTTGCTTCAGAAGCCGTTGAGCTTCCAGGCCACGCGCATCGGCATCGGCTTGCTCAAGCAGCACAGTCACATGACCAACCTTCCTTCCAGGCATTTCCTGCTTGCCGTACCAATGCAGATGAGAGCCCGGGATGGCCTCCAGAGCAGCAAATCTCTTCTCCAAGGATTCCGCACCTTCAGCCCGCAGACCAAGAAGGTTCACCATGATGGCGCCAGGCACCACAAGGTCGGTTGTCGGAACCGGCAGACCCGCAGTAATGCAGAGCTGCTGATCAAACTGACTGCTGTTGCAGGCCTCAATCGAGAAGTGGCCTGAGTTGTGCGTCCGCGGGGCAATCTCGTTCACCATCAGACCTGCAGGGCCGTAAAAGAATTCCAGCGTCATCACACCCACATAATCGAGGCTTGTGAGCAAGGACGCCGCAATGTTGTAAGCGGTGGCTTCCAGCAGTTGCTCCGCTGGAGCAGGAGCAAGAACCCAGTCACAAACCTGATTCTTCTGATGCGTTTCCACCAGTGGAAGGCTACGGATTCGTCCCTGCTGATCACGACTGACGACCAGCGCGAGCTCACGCTCGTAAGTCACCCAGGTCTCCAGCAGCCAATCCTCGACTGAAACGCTGCTCAACAGCTTCCGAAGAGACTTGAGATCACTGATCACGCAGGTTCCCTTGCCGTCGTAACCGCCATGGGCCGCTTTGGCCATGACAGGAAACGTCCACCCGGGAGGAAGAGCCGGTGAGTCGGTGTTGACCTCATCCAGCGCAATCCAGGCTGGGCTTGGAATCGCCAGGTCGTCCAACATGCGGCGCTGAGACAGCTTGTTCACGAGCGGCAGCAGACTGAGGAGGGAAGGAGAAAACACCACCCCATCACGATCCAGTGCCCTGAGTGCATCAACGGGTATCCACTCATTCTCAAAGGTGATGTGCTGGCAGCGCTTCAACAGTTCAGCCGTGGCAGCGACATCAGTTGGTGCACCTGAGACCTGCTCCTGAGCGACGGCCATCGCAGGATCCTGGTCAGATGCGCTTTGCACGATCACATCAACCTCCCGCGACTTCGCTGCTTCACAGAGCATGAGTGCAAGTTGACCACCGCCAACAACTCCAATTGTCCCGGCAGCGCTGGCCATAGCCACTGATGTCCTCCTCTGAAGCTTGCCATCCGACCCTCAGGGACGGGGAAGGGACGTTGCCTAGATCGGTGAACGTTCCTCACTGAAGGCGAACCTGATCGCCGTCAACAGCAAAACAATCAGGAATAGGGCAAGACCGACGGTGCAGGCATAGCTGATCTCAAGCTCTGCAAAAGCCTGGTCATACACGTAATAAACGAGGGTCCTAGTTGAGTCGGCAGGTCCTCCCTGCGTCATCAGAAAAACCTCCTCAAAAACCTTCGTGGCAGCAATGGCTGAGATCACTGAAACCAGAGTCACGTAAGGACGCAACAACGGAAGAGTGATATCGAGATGTTTCCTCCAGCCCTCACTTCCGTCGAGTTCAGCAGCCTCATAGAGCTCCTTGGAAATCCCTTGAAGGCCTCCGAGAAAAATCACCATGTAGTACCCCAGTCCTTTCCAAAGGGTCACAACCATGACCGAAGGCAGCGCCAGCAACGGATTGGTCAGAAAGTCGATGGGAATGAAACCGGATCCGATCAAGGCTTCAAGCCAGCCATTGATCAGACCGTTCTCTGCATACAGCCAACGGAAGGCGATGGCTGCGACGACGATCGACACCAGAACGGGTGTATAAAACGCAGCTCTCAACCAATGAATGCCAAGCAGGACACGATTGACGAGTACGGCCAAGGCCAGGGCACCAAGAACAATCGGAGGAACCACACCCACGAGGTAAACGAGGGTGGTGCCCAAGACCCGATAGAACATCGGATCACCAGCGAGCCTGCGCAGATTGGCCAAGCCGATGAACTTCAGCGGCTCTGACACATCAAGCCCTGTCTGCGTAAAGCTGATCAACAGTGCCATTGCGGCAGGAATCAGCACAGAAAGACTCAACAGCATGAGTGCAGGCGCCAGAAAGGCCCAGGCTGTGAGGCTTGTTCGCCGGTCTGGCCTGGAGGCAGGGTTCATCGAACTCAAAGAGCTTGCGGCTGAGGATAAGGTCAGTCGATCGAATCCCCCGCGGATCGCAACCGCAGCATCAGCCCATGAGCACAGTGCAGGCAGCTGACTTGCAGGAACGCACAACAATCACGGTGTCCCTGGAGCGCAATCCCTACGACGTGATCATCGGCCGTTCGATGGTGGGAGAAATCGGTGTTGCGCTGGCTGATCTCCCCATTCGATCAGGGACCAAAATTCTTGTGGTCAGCAATCCTGACGTCGCCAGACCGTATGGCGACAGCTGCCTGAGCGGACTCAGAGCGGCAGGCTTCAACCCCGTGCTACTGGAAATCGATGCGGGTGAAGAACGAAAAACCATGCAAACACTGAGCTTGATCCTCGACAAGGCACAGCAGGAGGGTCTTGAGCGCACCTCCCTGATGCTGGCGCTGGGAGGTGGCGTTGTCGGTGACATGACTGGCTTCGCGGCGGCATGCTGGCTGCGCGGCATTGGCATCGTCCAAGTCCCGACGACTCTTCTCTCGATGGTGGATGCCTCCATCGGTGGCAAGACCGGTGTAAACCATCCCAAGGGAAAGAATCTGATCGGGGCCTTCCACCAGCCTCGCTTGGTGGTGATTGATCCTTTGACATTGAACACGCTCCCTGTGAGGGAATTCCGGGCTGGCATGGCGGAGGTGATCAAATACGGAGTGATTGGAGACCCCGACCTCTTCAGCCGTCTGGAAGAAGCATCAGACCTCTCAGATCCCGCAGCCATGGATCCGACGTTGCTGCACGACATCCTGGTTCTTTCTGCGGAAGCCAAAGCTGCCGTTGTCGCCGACGATGAACGAGAAGGAGGTCGGCGCGCAATCCTCAACTACGGCCACACCTTTGGACATGTGGTGGAGACCCTGACAGGATACGGAACCTGGCTTCATGGCGAAGCCGTGGCGATCGGCATGGCGGCAGTTGGTCGCCTCGCCGTCCAGAAAGGTCTCTGGAGCGAAGCTGATCAACAGCGCCAGCTGAAACTCATCGAGAAGGCCGGTTTACCCGTGGCCTGGCCGACCCTTGATCAGGAGGCTGCACTGCGGACCTTGCAAGGCGATAAAAAGGTCCGGCACGGGCGACTACGTTTCGTCTTGCCGACCCGAATCGGCAACGTGATCATCAGTGACGAAATCAGCAATGAGGATGTCAGTCGCTGTCTTGCATCCCTCAACTGATCAGCTCGGTTCACGCAAAATCGGTTCCCGCAGGAAACGACTGTCGAGAACTCCACTGTCCGCTGCATTAGGTGCATTGCGAAGAAAGGCGAACCAACGCAGCTCACCAAGACAACTGGGGTCGACAAGTCTCAGCAGGGCTTCCCTTCGACGCAGTGCTTCAGCCAGCTGATCAGCGGGCATCTGCTGCAGTGCTGTCAGCCGCTCTGCCAGACCCAAAGCAAGAAGCGCTTCTCCTTGACGGCACTGGCCGGCAAAATTCCAGCCAGCCTCTGAGGCCGCTCCCAGAAGTGATTCCAGGCAAAGGTGAGCGGTGATGTCTTGAGATCCCGCATCACGTAGAACATCGGATGATGCCTGTTGGCGTTTGTAGGCGAGCAGCGTTCCATCGCAGCGGTGCGGAGCGTAATAGCGGCTTGACTCCAAGGCGTAATCGACCACCAACAACACGCCATCGCTCATAGCTGCACTTGCCTGCTGCATCCAGGGAGCAATGGAGTGATGCCATTCCGTGGCCCATCCATCCAACGCTCCCCTTGGCGGAAGCTCGAAACCATCACGATCCGCCTGCTTTTGTATCTGAGCCTCCAGTCGTTGCGGCAAGGGATCGTCATCCCATCGGAGCAGGGACTCTGATCCATCAGAGGCCTGAAGCGTGACCATCTGCTGCCGAAGTGATCCACCTTTCAGGATGAGACGTTCGACCGGCAGAGCATCAAGCAGTTCATGGGCAATCATGATGCCGTTGACCGGTTCAGTGGCGAGCTCCTGCAAGACAACCCAGCGGCAGGGGATCTGACCCACTGACTCGAGCCGCGCTCTCTGGCGCTGCCGCATCCCAGGGTTGATTTCGACAAGAACACACTCAAGACGCGGCAGCCATTCAGCTGCGAAAGCTTGGAGTAGGGGGATCAATTGAGCGATGAGATCACCCTCACCTGGCCCCACATCCACGATTGACAGCAGGGACTCTGGATGGCGAGCCGCGAGGGTCTCAAGCCAATCAATCAACTGATGAATCAAAAGGCCAGAGAAATCTCCACCGAGGGATGGAGAGGTGACGAAATCGCCAGCCGCGCCCACATGCAGTTGACCACTGCCATAAGCGCCATGCTCAGGGTCGTGCAGGGCCCATTCCATGAAGGTGGAGAAGGGCACCCGCTGGCCATGCTGCTGCAATCGCTCCCGCAGCCATTCGGGGCAGGGCACATCAAAGGCCTTCATGTGGTGAGAATGGCGTGCACTCGCTCTAAATCATGGGTGTCCAAGCAATGATGCGTGGCCTGAAGGCCCTGCTGAGCCTGTCGGTGCTGCTGCTGATGGTCGCAGCGCCCGCGGGGGCCATTGACAATCCCGATCTGCTCCCAGACCATCCGACCCCGGTGATCGATCTTGCCAAGGCTCTGAGCCAGACGCAGCGGCAGTCACTGGAGACGTCTCTCGACGCCTTTGAGCAACGCAGCGGCTGGAAGCTGAGAGTGCTGACTCAATACGAGCGCACTCCAGGACTGGCAGTGAAGGAATTCTGGGGACTGGACGAACGCAGCCTGCTGCTGGTGGCGGATCCGCGTGGGGGCAATCTGCTCAACTTCAATGTGGGCGATGCCCTGTTTGCGCTGATGCCGCGCACCTGGTGGGTTGAACTGCAGACCCGCTACGGCAATCAGTTCTATGTGAAGGATCACGGAGAAGACGGCGCCATCCTGGCGGCACTGGATGCCGTTGAACTGTGCTTAGACCGTGGCGGATGCCAAGTTGTGCCGGGCCTGCCAACGGAACAGTGGCTCTGGACGCTCAGCACCTCAATACTGGGTGGCCTGATTGCAGGATTCGCGGCCTATCCCCGCAAACAGAGTGAACTGATCGCCTGGGGCTGGCTGTTATTGCTGTCACCACTTTGGGTAATGCTCTTTGGCGTGTTCGGGGTAGCACCCGTCGTCACACGCACCAGTGAACTACTGCCGCTGATCCGCAACGGAATGGGCTTCATGGCTGGAGGAATCGGTGCATATCTGATCGCCGGAGCGACGGTCGGACGGAAATTGAACGAATCCAGCGAGGAGGGCTGAGACAAGCCGGATGCTTCAGGGCGTCTTGCATGAAAAAGCAGGACCTAGGCAATCTGAAGCATCAACCTTGGTTGAAGCGGAGC
>QCTJ01000026.1 GCA_003211205.1 Synechococcus sp. AG-673-F03 | reverse complement strand
TCGAACGCGAGGGCTTGGAACTGCTGCGCCGTGGTGATGTTCAGCTGGAGGCTTACGTGCTGGCGTGAGACCCGCTGGTTACACGGAAGTGATCAGAAGAATTCGTCAAAGTTGTCGAAGTCAACGGCTTTGAAGTTTCCAGCCTCGACCTGGGTCATCAAGCGCTCAAGTTGAGCCCAGAGTGCACCTCCGGTGAGGATCGAGAGCACTAGTGCACTGAGATAGGCGGCACCTGAAGCAAAGCCGAAAACCTGGAGTGAGCCCCCGATAAACAAGGTGACGCCGATCAGGATCCCCGTGTAACTCATCACGGTTTCGGCATTGCCGAGGGGTAGAAGTGGCAGCCTGTCTTTTTTCCAACCGTCCAGACGGTTCTGAACCAGCCTGGAGAAGGTAAGGCCGCAGACCAGGCTAATTGCCAATCCCAGCCCTGCCATCGCATAGGGCGGTTGCTGCAGGTTGGCGTAGTCGAGCAGGATGTCATCCATGCTGAGACCGCCGAATGCTTCGGTCAGCAGGTCGATCTGAGCCTGATCGAGCTCGATGGGAGCAGTGTCGGGCGCGATCGACATAAGACAGGAAAAGGATCGTTTAACGCCATTATCGCTCTGCTACCGCAGGGGTGACGGGGCCTTAGGCCTCAATCAGGCCGAGAGCGGATTCAGACGTTGCATCACACCCTCGGCGATCTGACGAGGTCCAAAGGTTTTTCGCATCAGTGCAGTCAGCTCTTTCAGATCTGAGAGGTTCAGGCGGTCGTCCTTGATCAGGGTCAGCAGGAGGCGCTGACGCAGGTCTCCACCATCTCTGCTCAGCAAAAGACGCAGACCCGCCCCGGCGACTGGCAGCATTTCTCCGCTGCTCTGAGCCCCCGAATAATTGCCAACAACATCGAGAAGACTTTCAAGTCTCTCAACGCGCAGATTTCCCTGCTCATCAAAGATGACTTCCATCAGCTTCTCTCGCATTTCTCTGGTGTCGCCAGCGAGCAGTCTCTTGGCCACATAGGGGTAGGCCACCGCAATGATGCGGAAGTCTGGATCGAGTCTTAGAGCAAGGCCTTCTTGGCTCACGACGGCTCGGATGATCAGAGCGAAGCGTGCAGGCACCCGGAAGGGGTAGTCGTACATCAATTCCGAGAAACGATCGGTGATCGCCTTGAAGTTGAATGAACCGACGGAATCTCCCAGACTTCCTCCCAGGACATCTTCCAGAGCGGGAATGATCGGCGTCAGATCAGCATTGGGTGCAAGGAATCCGAGTTCCTGGAAATCCCTGGCAACCGCTTCGAAATCACGGTTGATCAGATGCACCACAGCTCCTGTGAGCGTCAGTCGATCTTGATCACTGATGGAATCCATCATCCCGAAATCCACGTAGGCCACGTGTCCAAGATCGTCGCTGCGCCCAGGCAGTGCAAAGAGGTTGCCCGGGTGGGGATCGGCATGGAAATAACCGAATTCCAGGAGTTGCTGGAGTCCGCTGATCACGCCTGTGCGGATCAGAGCCGCGGGGTCAAGGCGCTGGGACTTGAGCTCCTGAGAATCGCGAAGTTTGCTGCCCTGGATCCAGCTGGTGGTCAGAACGCGGCGGCTTGAGCGCTCTTCGACGACATCGGGAATGGTGACCGCGTCATTGTCAGCGAACAATCTTGAGAAGTGCCGGGCGTTGTCTGCTTCGCAGCAGTAATCGATTTCTTCAAACAGGCTTCGACCGAACTCATCAATGATTTCTCCGAGGCCAAAGCCCAGATTCAGTGGCAGAAAGGGCGCGGCCAAAATCCCGAGACTGCGAATCAGCACCATGTCTCGGCGCAGGATGAACGTCAGATTGGGTCTCTGGACTTTGACCGCGACCCATCGTTGTGAATCGACTCGAGCCTTGTAGACCTGCCCGAGACTTGCCGCTGCAACTGGTGTATCGGGAAATTCCTCAAACAGCTGATCCACTGGAGCACCCAGTTCCGTTTCGATCGTGTTCAGGGCGATCGCATGGTCGAAGGAAGGCAGATCGTCTTGAAGCCGTGTCAGCTCATCCAGCCAGTCGCGACGGATCAGATCCGGACGGGTCGAAAGAGCCTGTCCGACTTTGATAAAGCAAGGCCCGAGGTTGGTCAGGGTGCGCAGCAGTGTGCGAGCCAGATTGCGCTGAACACGGGGATCGCTGCTCCTGCCCCTCAGCACCAAGCTCAAGACCAGTCCCAGCAGAGCCCAGAAGATCTGGATCAGGCGCGGTATGCCGATCCATGGGCGCAACAGGAGCCATCGGACATCTCGGCCCGGGTTGTATCGAAGCGAATCCACGCCCAGCAGCGCTAGGGAGTCTGGATCCTAGAGAGTCCAAAAGGCTGGTCGATGCCTCTGTGTTGCAGAGAGCTGACCGATCAACGTCGATCAGCGCCGGCCAGCAGCTGCAGGGGTTGCCATGCTGAATCGGGAATGTCCATCTGAAATCACATAGCCGGTGATCCCGCGCTCTGTCGTCTCTTCCCTGCGCTCATGCCGTCGCTTCTCGAGCTCCTGCGACCGGATCGACGTCTGGCTCTGCATCTTCCGGTGCATGGTCGTGGTTCAGCTCTGCCACCGCTGTTGCAGCGTTTGTTGCGTCAATCTCCGGGTAGCTGGGATCTGCCCGAGTTACCCGAAATCGGTGGTCCGCTCGAATCGCACGGTGCTGTGGCAACCAGTCAGGCGCGGCTGGCTGAAGCGATGGGTGTTGATTACTGCTGGTTTGGCGTGAACGGAGCCACGGGTCTGCTCCAGGCCGGTCTGCTTGCGATGGCGCAACCAGGAGATGCTGTGCTGCTGCCTCGCAATGCCCATCGTTCGTTGATCGCTGCCTGCGAGCTGGGGGGCGTGATGCCGGTTTTTCTGCCGGTGCCGTTTTTTGCTGATCGAGGTCACGCCGGTGCGATGACCGCTGAGGGCTTGCGGCAGAGCCTCGACCCCTGGCCTGATCCAGGTCGTCCCCTTGCTGGTGCAGTTCTTGTTCATCCCACTTATCACGGCTACTCCGCTGAGATTGTCGAGCTGATCGAGCTGCTCCACAGCAGGGGGTTGCCGGTGATGGTGGATGAGGCCCATGGCACCCATCTGGCCTTTGCTGCCGAGCAGGTCAGCCCGGTGTCCGCTCTTTCCGCCGGAGCTGATCTGGTTGTGCATTCCCTGCATAAATCCGCGCCTGGTCTGGCGCAGACGGCAGTGCTGTGGCATCGAACTCAACGGTTAGACCATGAACGCGTTCAACGGTCTCTGGCAAGAGTTCAGACCACCAGTCCCAGCGCACTGTTGTTGGCTTCCTGTGAGACAACCCTGGATTGGTTGCTGTCCAGCCGCTGGGCTTCGCTGTTCGAGGCTCGTCAGCACCAAGCCATTCAGCTGATCAATGCTCTTCGAGAGCAGGGAGTTTTGTTCCATCCCAGTGATGATCCTCTGCGACTGATCCTTGCAACGGGCGAGCTTGGCGTGAGCGGCCTGGATGCGGATGATTTCTGCATGCGTCAGGGCGTCATCGCTGAGTTGCCTGAGCCTCTATGTCTCACGTTCTGTCTTGGATTCGCTCGGCATCGGGGCTTGGCAAAGCGACTGCACAGGATTTGGCAGGCGTTGGCTCGTGAGGGTGATGGTGTCCCGCTGCCTGTCATTCCTGATCCGCCTTTGCAAAGCACGTCGATCCCTGAACTCACCCCTGATGAAGCACAACGCCTTCCCCATTGCATTCGCCCATTGGCTGAGTGCGCTGATCAGATCGCTGCTGAGCTGATTTGCCCCTACCCACCGGGTGTTCCTCTTCTCGTTCCTGGAGAGAGAATCTCTGCAGATCGAAGCCAATGGCTGCAGTCGCAGCATCAGCGATGGCCTGATCAGGTGCCCGGTATGGTGAAGGTTCTGGCCTGATGGGCCCTGGGATCTGACAGGTGATTTCAGACGCCACAAACGGAAAGGCCGTGAGCAAGCGGCGAGCCGCCGATCACAAACGCTTGGTCAGCGGATTGCTGGTGGGTCTATTTGGTCTGGTGGTGGTGGGTCTGGGTGGTTGGTGGTTCACGATCGCCCTGGGGGTGATTGTGCATCTGGGTTTGCTGGAGTTCTTCCGCATGGCCCAGTTCAAAGGCATGCGTCCAGCCACAAAAACCACACTCGTGGCCTGCCAGCTACTGCTGATCAGTACTCAGTGGTCTGTGAACGGAGGCATCGCGTCTTCTCTCGCTGATGCTGTGTTGCCTCTCTCTGGAGCTGCCATCTGTGGCTGGTTGCTGCTGCAACCGATCACCGGTTCGATTGCGGACATCGCCGCCTCGATCTTTGGACTGTTCTATCTGGGGTTTCTACCCAGTCACTGGTTGCGGCTTCGCAACCTTCAGGCTGTGGACATCGCACCCCTGGTGGATCACATGTCCTGGACCTGGATCAGCTCCGGTCTGCTGATCACGCTCATGGCCTGCCTGATGGTGGTCGCGAGTGATATCGGCTCCTATGTCATCGGTCGCCGCTTTGGTCATCACCCTCTCTCTCCAATTTCCCCAGGCAAAACCATTGAAGGGGCGTATGGCGGACTGGCTTCTGCGGTGCTTCTCGGTGCGATTGGCGGCGCACTTCTGGAGTGGCCCTACGGACCTCTCGCAGGCGGTTGTCTTGGTGCTCTCGTCGCCCTTTTTGCTCTGGTGGGTGATCTCACCGAATCGATGATGAAGCGCGATGCCGGAGTGAAGGATTCCGGAGATGCCCTACCGGGCCATGGCGGAATTCTGGATCGGATCGACAGCTATCTGTTCACACCAGCGGTGGTGTTCTACGTGGTGACCCTGGTGATGCCCGTCATGGCTCGGGGCTGAAAGTTTCAGGGTTGGCTTTTTCAGGGTTGGACGGTGGCATTGCCTTTGATCACCAACTGACCGCCCTGCAGCCTGGCATCGATGATCTTGATGGAAGAATCCATTGGCAGCAATAGCTCTCCTTCCGCATCGCAGTGGTTCACTCTGATCGTGCCCCGATCCGCGCAGAGGCAGAAGCTTCGTTGCACTGGGTCTTTTCCTGTGATCACATCCGCGGTGAGCACCAATCGATCGTTGTCGATCGCCAGTGAGCGCAGCGGCGTCAGGCCCATCAGCTGTTCAGCCAGTAGATCCGCTAACCATCGCCAGCGATCAGTCGCCAGAGCTTTGTTGAGGTCAGTTCCGCTCAGCACCACCTCTCCCTCGATGCTGAAAGGGTCCTTGAGTTGCAGCGGCTGGTTGGGTTGACCAGGGCGGAAGATTGTTTTCAGTTCGCCGGATTGCAATTCGGCGCGCAACAGTGGCAGTTGTTCAAAACTCACTCTGCGAGCCTCGAGCGAGACACCTTTCAACCGACCTCTCAGCAGCTCAATGGCTGAACCCTGAAGGGCCAAATTCAACTCGTCAACAGAGTCGCACTGGTTGCGAACCCAGCGTTGAAGACCACTGGCCAGGAGCTGGAGAACGGGGCCTGAGCTGGTCTGGGGCATGGAAGCTGAGCACCACGATGGCGGATCAGAACCTCATCATCCGACGAGGTCCGTTGGATGGCTAATCAACAGCGTGGATTGGAACCAGTTGAGACAGCGTTCTGCAACTCGATCGGGCTGATCGATGTGCGGAAGATGTCCGCAATCCTCGAACTGTTCAATCCTGTCGTTGAGGATCAGAGCCGCCGCTTTCTTTTGTGGGGCCCTGAGGATCCTGTCGTTGTCTCCCCAAATCACATGCAGAGGCTGATCGGGAAGCGGTGTGCCACAACCTGAAAATCCTCCGCTGCGGGCAAATTCTGCAAGTGCCTCGGCCCAGCCGGGGCATTGCAGATGCAGTGAAGCGATCTGTTCTTCTGCGGCACCCACGTTGGCGTCGGGATCGGCAAAGGCCTGGCGGCAAAGACCGCGACGCACTCCAGGGCGACTGAGGAACCAGGCGCCGAACCGATCCAGCAGAGGGGGAACCGGCATCGGTTTGCCAGTGAGTCCTGCTGGGGCAAGCAGCATCAATGACTTGATCTGATGCGGGTGACGGCGTGCCATTTCAACGGCAACGGACCCTCCCATCGAAGCTCCGATCAAGCCGCACGGAGCTGCCTTCGGGATCTGCTCAAGCACGGCATCCAGATGGATCAGCACCTGTTCGGGACCGAAGCTTGCATCGAGGGGACGCGGTGAGAAACCAAAGCCGAACAGATCGGGAATGAACAGTTGAAAGTGTTCACTCAGCAGTGGGGCCAGGCGCCGATATTCCAGGAAACTGCTGTCGAACCCGTGCAGCAACAACAGGGGAGGACCCTGCCCCACCACAGCAACAGGAAATGGTGCATCAATCTTCAGTTCTGGCAGATCCCACCACTCGAGATGCTCGGCCAGAGTGCTGGCCTTGGGGTCCAGCAGCTCGCCTTTGATCGAATCCAGCAGTGCTTTCAAGGCAGCACTGCGCTTGTTTCAGAAGCTCCCACAAGAGCCTCCATCAAGGCGCCTGGAGTGACTTCAAAGGGAAGATGATGCAGATCAGATCCGTTTCGACAGGCGAACTGGCAGACCTGCTGCAGTTGATTGAGGCTGGCATGACCCAGCCCTAGGTCATCAAGGCAGACGGGCAGACCCAGTTCGCGCAGCAGAGGCAGCAGCTGGCGATGGGCCTGTGCCGCTAGACGATTTCCGCCGAGACGTTCTTCGAGGCGCAACTGAACGAGCACGCCAAAGCCAACTTTCTCGCCATGGAGAACGGAATGGCACGCTTCGAGCTGAGTCAGGCCGTTATGAACTGCGTGAGCAGCGACCGTCCGACAGCGAGCTCCACCGAGACCCCCAATCACTCCCGCAGTGAGTCCGCAGGCATCCACAACCCGCTTCCAAGCCTCGCAGCCTGGTTCTTGGATGGCCTCGATGCTGTCGATCAGCAGCTGGTCTCGCAGAACTCGGGCCATTTGCACAGCCTGCTGAATCACTCCGTCTTGACTCGAGCCGCTGCTCACGGAGGCTTCATACCACTTGGCAAGAGCATCGGCGATCCCACTGGCCAGGGTGCGTGTCGGTGCCTTCAGCAGCAGCTCATGCTCGAAAACCAGTAGATCAGGGCAGTGCTTCAGGCCTTGATCACGCTCAAAGGCGCCATCGGGGCTGTACAGATTCGAAAGGGCCGTCCAGCCGGCACAGGTTGCTGCGCTCAGTGGAACCGTGACACAGGGAACTTCGAGTCTGTCGGCGAGCAACTTTCCACTATCGAGAACCTTGCCACCCCCTGCTGCGATCACTCCATCGCAGGACTGTCGAATAAAATCGTTTTGGAGCCTTTGAAGATCAAGCTCACAGCAATCGTGCTCGAGATTCTGCTGGAACACTCTCAGACCGCTTTGATTCAGCTCACGGCAAAGCTTGGACCGAATCGCCTGCGTGGACTGACTCCTGCCAAGCAGCAATGGATTACGACAGAGCTTTGAAATTGGCTTCTGAGCCTCGATCCAGGCTCCCGACCCACGAATAACCTGAGCGGGAGCGATGGAATGAACTGAGATTGTACTTTTGCTGGAGTCTGTTTGGATCATCCAGGTCAGAGACCGGCACCAGCGAGCGCAGGAGTTTCGCTCGGTACAGCGGTGAGATGCTTCACCACCACCTTTCCATCTTCAACATCCACTTCCGCGGAATCGCCATCTTTGATGCGGCCTGAAAGAACCTCTTCGGCAAGGCTGTCTTCAAGCAGACGCATCACTGCTCGACGCAAGGGGCGCGCGCCGTAAGCAGGGTTATAACCCTCCTCGACGAGACGTTCTTTGAAGGCATTGGAGACAGTCAAGGTGATTCCCTTTTCGCCAATGCGATTAAAGACTTCCCTCAGCATGATTTCTGCAATCTCCTTCACTTCTTCGCGGTTAAGTTGCCTGAACACGATGATTTCATCAAGGCGATTGAGGAATTCTGGACGGAAGTATTGCTTGAGTTCCTCATTAACAAGTGACTTAATGCGGTTGTACTGATTCTCTTCGGCGTTTTCATCGCCGGAGAATTCGAAGCCAAGACCACCGCCACCTTTCTCAATCACTTTCGAACCAATGTTCGAAGTCATGATGATCAGAGTGTTCTTGAAATCAACAGTGCGTCCCTTGGAATCGGTGAGACGTCCGTCTTCCAGTAACTGCAGAAGAAGATTGAATACATCAGGATGCGCTTTCTCAATCTCGTCGAACAGAACAACGGTGTAGGGACGGCGTCGGACTGCTTCAGTGAGCTGGCCACCCTCGTTGAAGCCCACATAGCCAGGAGGTGAACCTATCAGTTTGCTGACCGTGTGCCTCTCCATGAATTCCGACATGTCAAGTCGGATCATGGCGTCTTCACTGCCGAAGAAGTAGGCAGCCAGAGCTTTCGTGAGTTCAGTCTTACCCACACCAGTTGGTCCGGAGAAGATGAAGCTGGCGATCGGACGATTCGGATTCTTGAGGCCGACACGTGCCCGTCGAATCGCTTTCGAAACTGCCTTCACAGCTTCGTCCTGACCAATCAGACGCTTGTGAAGCGTCTCTTCCATGTTGAGCAGCTTGACGGACTCACTTTCGGTGAGCTTCTGCACAGGGACACCCGTCCACGAGGCCACAATCTGGGCGATGTCCTCCTCACTCACAACCGGGGTCGTTGTTTCGGTCACGACACCCTGGAAGGATGATTGTTCGGCACTATTAGCCGTCGAGTCAGAAGAGGGCTCGACCGTTTCGGTGGTTTCCGAAGCTTCGCTGGGAGTCTCCTGACGACTGCTCTGCAGAACAGTGCGGATTTTTTCGCGCAATTCAACTTCCTTGTCTCGCAGCTCCCCGGCACGAGCGAAGTCTTGCTCGCGAACGGCATCTTCCTTGTCTTTCTGCACCGTGCGCAGCTCTTTGTCGACTTCCTTGGCTTCTGGAGGAAGCTTGGAATTCAGCAGACGCACGCGGCTGCCGGCCTCATCGATCAGATCGATGGCCTTATCAGGCAGGAAGCGATCGGAGATGTAGCGATCGCCGAGGGTGGCCGCGGCTTCAAGGGCCTCATCGGTGATGCGCAGGCGGTGATGTTGCTCGTAGCGCTCACGCAGTCCCCGCAGGATTTCGATGGTTTCTTCGATCGACGGTTCACCAACGTTGACGGGTTGGAAACGTCGTTCCAGGGCGGCATCCCGCTCAATGTGCTTGCGGTACTCATCCAGCGTGGTGGCTCCGATGCACTGCAGCTCACCTCGGGCGAGAGCGGGTTTGAGGATGTTGGCGGCATCAATGGCACCTTCTGCAGCACCAGCACCAATCAGTGTGTGAACCTCGTCGATCACAAGGATCACGTTGCCCGCACCTTTGATCTCCTCCATGATTTTTTTGAGGCGTTCCTCAAATTCGCCCCGATATTTGGTGCCGGCCACTAAGAGACCGATGTCAAGGGTGAGAACACGCTTGTCTTCCAGGATGTCGGGTATATCACCCTGCTGGATGCGCTGAGCCAAACCTTCGGCTATGGCAGTTTTGCCCACTCCGGGCTCACCGATCAAGACAGGGTTGTTTTTGGTGCGGCGCCCAAGGATCTGGATGACGCGATCAATTTCGTTATGGCGTCCAACCACCGGATCGAGCTTGGCTTCGCTGGCCAGCTGGGTGAGGTTGCTGCCGAATTCATCAAGTGTGGGTGTTTTGGTGGATCCTTTGGCACCGGAACCACCACCACCTCCAGCACCCACCTCAGCGGTTTCGCCCAGCATCCGGATGACTTGGGTGCGGACCTTGGCGAGATCAACACCGAGATTTTCGAGGACACGCGCTGCAACTCCTTCACCTTCACGGATCAGCCCTAAAAGCAGATGCTCCGTACCGATGTAGTTGTGACCAAGCTGACGCGCTTCTTCGAGAGAAAGCTCGAGCACACGTTTGGCTCTGGGCGTGAACGGAATCTCGACTGCAACGAAACCGGACCCTCGTCCGATGATTTTTTCAACCTCTACGCGGGCATCCTTGAGATTCACGCCCATGGACTTGAGCACCTTGGCCGCGACCCCAGTTCCCTCACCGATCAGACCGAGCAGAATTTGCTCAGTGCCAACGAAATTGTGACCTAGTCGTCTTGCCTCTTCCTGGGCAAGCATGATCACCTTGATGGCCTTCTCGGTAAACCTCTCGAACATTGTTCAGGCCGACAGCTGTTCGACCTAATCTATCAGGGCTGAACCGGTTGCTGTGGATAGATGATCCAAAGGCACATCCCAGTGTTGCTGCGGGTTGATTGCCCCAGAAAGTATTAATCAATGCCTAAATGTGTTCCGTTATTCAGTTCGATCAGTGCGGAAATCCCTACCCCTTCTGATTGATCGCGACTGGAGCAGGGCATTGTCGCCGTTGGAGTAGTAACCGCTTCTGCAACCAGTGGTGGAAAATCCGCACTGGGCGTAGAAGGCTCGAGCTACGGCATTCGTTGATGCCACCTCCAGGGTTGCTGATATGGCACCTAGGGCTGCAGCTCGATCCATCACCGCCTTCAGCGCCCTCGTGCCAAATCCACAGTGCTGATACGTCGGATCCACAGCGACTGCTGTGATCTGAAGTTCATCGACCACCAACCATCCAGAGGCCAGTGCGATCAGGCTTTGATCCTCTGCATCGATCCCCATCACCAGCCTGCTGCTGTCTGACAGTTCGCGCTGCCACTGCTGTTTCGTCCAGAGCCCCTTCAAGGCAATCCGGTCAAGCTGTAGGCAGGCGCTCAGGTCGTCAGGACCCAGTTTGCGGGGGTTGATCGCTACTTCACCAACCAAAACAGCACTGCCTGGGCGACGCGCCTCCTTACATTGCCTGTCTGACCGCCTCGACGCTCCATGCCACAGCCCTACGAATCAGGGTGTGACCTGAACAGCCCGAATCGCAATCTGGCGCCGATCACTGCGGAACTTGACGATCGGGGACGTCTTGCAGTTGGTGGTTGTGTTCTCAGCGAGCTGGCTGAGCGTTATGGAACACCTTTATATGTGCTGGATGAAGCCAGCATCCGCAAGGCCTGCCAGGCCTATCGCGACGCTCTGAAGCGTCATTACCCGGGCCCCTCACTGGCGGTCTATGCCTCGAAGGCCAACAGCTCATTGGCTCTGACTGCTCTTGTGGCGTCGGAGGGTCTTGGGCTTGATGCCGTTTCTGCGGGTGAATTGATGACGGCGCTCGACGGCGGCATGCCTGCTGAACGGATGGTTCTTCATGGCAATAACAAGTCGCTCGAAGAGCTTGAGTTGGCCTACCGCCACGATGTGATGGTGGTTGCAGACAACCAGCACGACCTGGATTGCCTGCAGACGATTGTTCCGGAAGGAGGGCGGCCAGTACGCCTGATGCTTCGCTTCACGCCTGGGATCGAGTGCCATACCCACGAGTACATCCGCACCGGCCATCTCGACAGCAAGTTCGGCTTTGATCCTGATCAGCTCGAGCCCGTGCTCCGCAAGCTTCAGGGATGTTCCTGGGCGAGGGTTGAAGGCCTACATGCCCATATCGGTTCACAGATTTTCGAGCTAGAGCCCCATCGCGACCTGGCTGCTGTCATGGCGGATGCCCTGCGTTTGGCCCTTGATCTCGGCCATCCCGTTCGAGATCTGAATGTTGGTGGTGGCCTGGGCATCCGTTATGTGGAAAGTGACGATCCGCCGTCGATCGATGCCTGGGTGAAAGTGGTGGCTGAAGCCGTCTTGGCGGCCTGCAGAGAGCGAAATCTTGAGTTGCCGCGTTTGTTGTGCGAGCCAGGCCGATCACTGGTTGCAACTTCGGGTGTGACTGTTTACACCGTCGGCTCCCGCAAGGTGGTTCCGGGGATCCGCACCTACCTCTCCGTTGATGGGGGTATGAGCGACAACCCCAGGCCAATCACCTATCAATCCCTCTACACCACTTGTCTGGCGGACCGCCCGCTGGCCAATGCCGAAGAGACCGTGACCCTTGCGGGCAAACACTGTGAGTCGGGAGATGTGTTGCTTAAGGATCTTGCCTTCCCCACCTGTAGCAGCGGTGAAATCCTGGCGGTCTTTGCCACAGGGGCTTACAACGCGTCGATGAGTTCCAACTACAACCGCATTCCAAGACCAGCAGCGGTGCTTGTTCATGCAGGAGATGCTGAGCTGGTTCAGCGTCGAGAGCAGCCGGAAGATTTACTGCGTTACGACCTGATGCCTGAACGGTTGCGCTCTGTAAACTGAGGACACCAAAGGGCGAAGGCGAAGGTGTTGGAGGTGTTGCAACTGCGCCTTCTTCTCGATGTTCTCTGCGCCTCTCTCCTCGGTTTTCTGCTCTTCACCAGGGTCAATGAGCAACGCACGCTTTGGCTGTTGCGTGGATACCTTTTTCTTGTGGCGCTTGCTTGGTTCGTCAAGCGCTATTTCAATCTTCCACTGACCTCAACACTGATTGATGCGTTGGTTCTGGCCTGCTCACTGTCCCTGGCCATCCTTTGGCAAGGAGAGTTGCGTCGGTTGATGGAACTGCTCGGCACGGGCCGTCTTGCTGTGTTGCTAGGGAATCCCCAGAGCAAAATGAGGGCGACTGCCAGCACTGTGGCTCAGCTCACCGATGCGGCAGGCCGTCTCTCCAAGAGTCGTCGAGGAGCCCTGATCGTCGTCGATCTCGGCAGTGATCTGAGACCGGAAGACTTCCTCAACCCGGGAATCACCATTGACGCCCAGCTGAGCAGCGAACTGCTGCTCAATCTGTTCGCTTCCGATACGCCTCTTCACGACGGTGCCGTCGTGATCAAGGGCAGCCGCATCATCTCCGCAGGAGTGATTCTGCCGTTGTCACGGCAGGGCATTAGCCGCTATGGCACCCGTCATCTGGCTGCTCTGGGCATCACTGAACGCTTTGATCGCTGCATCTGCGTGGTGATTTCCGAGGAGACCGGAACCCTGTCTCTGGCCAACCAAGGACGTCTGGAACGTCCGATCACCAGTTCACGCCTGCAGGATCTGCTCACCGAGTTGATTGCCGCGTCTGTGTCGACCGCGCCTGTGAAATCACCATCTCCGCGTAGCGTGAGTTCAGGCACTCAGGATTCCTTGCCTTGAGCCGAAGACTGGCCGTCAGTACTGATCAAGCTGCACCAGGGTGCTGTCCTGAAGAACTGGATCCACGCAGGATGCCCGGCCATGTTGCCGTGATCATGGACGGCAATGGACGCTGGGCCAAAGCTCGTGGCCTGCCACGGGTCATGGGACACAGGGCCGGTGTCGAGGCGCTCAAATCCACCCTCCGGCATTGCAGCGACTGGGGGGTTGAAGCACTCACCGCCTATGCCTTCTCCACCGAGAACTGGTCTCGGCCAGGGGATGAGGTGAATTTTTTGATGACTCTGTTTGAAAGCGTTCTGCAGAGGGAACTGCAGGCGCTTGAACAGGAACAGGTGCGAATTCGCTTCCTTGGAGACCTGGACGCATTGCCGGCCAAGCTGCAGGCACTGATTGCTGAAGCCACGCAGCGGACGTCCCGAAACAGCGGCATTCACTTCAATGTCTGCACCAATTACGGAGGTCGTCGTGAGTTGGTGCGTGCCAGCCAGCGACTGGCGGAACGCGTTGCTCGGGGAGAGCTGGAGCCATCGCAAATCGATGAAAATGCCCTAGCAGCAGAGTTGTTCACGGCAGGCGAGCCTGATCCGGATCTGCTGATTCGGACCAGCGGAGAAAGGCGGATCAGCAATTTCCTGCTCTGGCAGCTGGCCTATGCCGAGATTCATGTCACTGATCTCTGCTGGCCCGATTTCGATGCTGAGGCCCTCCAGCTCGCACTGCAGGATTACCAAAGCCGTCAGCGACGTTTTGGTGGACTTCAGTCCATGGAGCCCCACGCTCTGGGATCCTGAGTGCAGCAGCAATGGTGGCTGGTTCAATGACGAACACGGTGGACCTACGCCACGACTGGACACTTGAGGAGATCCAATGCCTTCTTGACCTTCCTTTGATGGATTTGCTCTGGCGCGCCCAAAGCGTGCACCGGGCTGCCAATCCTGGGTACCGGGTTCAGCTGGCTTCTTTGTTGAGCGTCAAGACCGGTGGCTGTGAGGAGGACTGTGCCTACTGCTCCCAGTCGATGTACAACAGCAGTGATGTGGGTGGTCAGGCCGATCTAGAGGTGCAGGCGGTTCTGGACAGGGCTCGTGCAGCGGCCGCTGCCGGAGCGGATCGCTTTTGCATGGGCTGGGCCTGGAGGGAGATCCGTGAAGGACCTGCCTTTGAGTCGATGCTGAGGATGGTTCGAGGTGTGCGTGAGCTGGGCCTTGAAGCCTGTGTCACTGCAGGAATGCTCACCGATACGCAGGCGGAGCGTCTGGCCGAAGCAGGACTCACGGCATACAACCACAACCTCGACACCAGTCCGGAGCACTACGACCGAATCATCACCACTCGAACCTATGAGGAGCGGCTGGAAACACTGCAACGCGTGCGTCGCGCCGGAGTCACGCTCTGCTGCGGTGGAATCATCGGCATGGGCGAAACGCTTCGCGACCGTGCCTCGATGCTGCGGGTTCTGGCCTGCATTGATCCACATCCCGAAAGTGTCCCGATCAATGGTTTGGTGGCTGTCGAGGGAACACCCCTGGAAGGCCTGCCCACCGTTGATCCGCTTGAGTTGGTCCGGATGGTGGCCGTTGCCAGAATCCTGATGCCGTTCAGCCGTGTGCGTCTGAGCGCTGGTCGGGAAGAACTCAATCGGGAAGCTCAGATCCTCTGCCTTCAGGCAGGTGCGGATTCGATTTTCTACGGCGATACCTTGCTCACAACGGGTAACCCCGCTGTGGATGCCGACCGGGCTCTGTTGGAAGCTGCTGGGGTTCATGCCAGCTGGCAGCAAGACCATGTGCTCGAGAAGCAGCCTGAGCAGGAGAAAGCAGCGGCATGACGGCGGCGCAAGCCGAAAGCCCACCGTTTCTCGTGGCAGCGTTTTACGCCTTCACGTCGCTTTCACCTGCTGCACTGGAGTCGTTGCTGACAGATCTGCCTGAACTGGCGTTTTGCGAACAGGTTGTTGGTTCAGTGTTGCTCGCACCAGAGGGTGTGAATGGCACGATCAGCGGTCCCGACCAGGGCGTGACCGCGATCCTGGAGTGCTTGCGCAGCAGGATCACACTTGGGGATGCCCATTTCGAGCGCCTTCAGGTGAAGCGGAGTCGCAGTAACCGCCAGGCGTTCCGTCGTTTCAAGGCCCGTCGCAAGCGCGAGATCGTGAGCCTCGGGCAGCCTTGTGCTGATCCCCGCCGCAATGTGGGCACCTACGTGGACCCTCGCAATTGGAATGAGCTGGTGGATGACCCCGACACGCTGGTCATCGACACCCGCAATGCCTATGAGGTGGCTGTCGGCAGCTTTGTGGGTTCTCTGGATCCAGCAACTGTCAGTTTCCGGGATTTTCCTGGCTGGGTGGAACAGCATCTCCGCCCTCTGGTTGAGCGCACGTCTCCGGCGCGCATCGCCATGTTCTGTACCGGTGGAATTCGTTGTGAGAAGGCCAGCAGCTTTCTGCAACAGCGGGGATTCCCTGAGGTTCATCATCTTCAGGGCGGCATTCTCAACTATCTGGAGCAGGTGCCTGAAGAACAAAGCCGCTGGGAGGGTGAGTGTTTCGTGTTTGATCAGCGAGTTGCCCTCAACCATCAGCTCGAGCCTGGCCAGCACAGCTTGTGCCATGCCTGTGGTCTGCCGCTGACGCCGGAACAGAGGCAACTGGAGAGTTGCATCCCCGGGGTGCAGTGTCTGCAGTGCAGGGATCGTTTTACGGATGACGACAGGGCACGCTTCGCGATGCGGCAGAGCCAGCTCAGACAAGGCGTCCTTTCGCACTCCTCCGGCTGGCAATCAAGGCCCGATACTCACGGATGAGCGCAGCACGGCCTGTTCTTTACAGCTTTCGTCGCTGTCCCTATGCGATGCGCGCACGCTGGGCCTTGTTGCAGGCAGGTCAGCTTGTCCAATGGAGGGAAATTGAACTCAAGGACAAACCAGCGCCGATGCTTGAGGCATCTCCGAAAGCAACGGTGCCGGTTTTGGTTCTCTCTGATGGCACGGTGATCGATGAAAGCCTTGCGGTGATGAACTGGGCACTCAATCAGGCCGATCCCTGCGATCTCCGCCGGCAGGGTACTGGCAAAACGCAGGACAGAATCCAGCAGCTGATTGAGCTCAACGACACGACCTTTAAACACCACCTTGACCGTTTCAAATACACCGATCGCTATCGGGGGCAGTCGAGACAGGAGCATCAACAACAGGGGTTGGAGGTGTTGCGGAGTTGGTCTGATCAGATCGATGGCTGTGGTGGCTGGCTTGTGGATGCAAGGTGTTCCCTCGCTGATGTCGCACTTTGGCCGTTTGTGCGTCAGTGGCGAATTGCTGATCCTGACGGATTTGATGCTGATCAATCTCTGCAACCGCTGCGTGGCTGGTTAAGGCGTTTTCTGCAGGATCCTGATTTTGAGCGCCTCATGCAGAGGGCTGATCCATGGCACCCCGGGGGACTTCAGCCCCTATTCCCCGCTGATGCCGTCGATGTTCCAGCTGACCAACCCTTGTTCCATCTGGCGATGGCTGAGGACTGGAACGCCGCAAGCCTGTCGGGTCAGTACGACATGTCCACCCGAGGACTGCGACTGGAACAGGTGGGGTTCATTCATCTGTCTTGGCGTGAACAGGTGGCAGCCACCTTTGAGCGCTTTTATGCGGATGTGGAGTCTGTGGTCTTGCTCACGATTGATGCGGCGCGACTGACCGCCCCTCTCCGTGCCGATGCGATTCCAAGCGGAGAGTTGTTTCCGCACCTTTATGGACCATTGCCCATTGAGGCTGTTGTCGATGCGGCTCCTTACCTCGATTCGGAGCGGTGATGCTGGATCAACTGGAAACGGAGGCCCGTCAACGGGGCCTGCTGCTGAGACTTCAAGTTGGCCGCCCTCTAGGGCTGTGGAGTCTGCGGCTTGTGGTGGCTCGTTCGGAGCCGGAACGACTGCAGCTTCTCGGCGAGATGAAAGCCTGGGCTTACAGCGCTCCCCGTGGATTGCAACTGGATACGATGCGGGTGCTGCCGGCTGCCCCTGCAGGTTGCGGTGATCTCATCTGGGCGGCGACCATGGCCTGGGCGGTTGAGTCAACCCCTTGCCGACAGGCAAGGCTGCTGGCCATTCGTGATGACGAACGACAGCATCAACGGCTAGTGCGTTATTTCAGGTGTCGTGGGTTTGAATCCGTGCGCGAGGTGCAGGCCGCTCTCTGGGATCTGCCGCTGCGCATGGTCTGGGGCGGTGCCGGAGCACTCATGCTTGGAGACTGCGAGCAGTTGCGGGACAGGGCTCTGACACGTTGGCGTCAGTCCGCTGCGTGATAGCTGCTGCGCACCAGAGGCCCACTCCTCACCACAGCGAAGCCGAGGTCGCGAGCAACGGATCCCAGATCTTCGAATTCATCGGGGTGCCAGTAGCGGGCGACAGGAATGTGGGCCAGAGATGGGCGCAAATATTGCCCGATGGTGAGCCGCTGGCAGTCAACGGCACGCAGGTCGCGCATGGTTTCGATCACTTCATCCCGGCTTTCTCCCAGCCCCAGCATCAGGCCGCTTTTGGTTGGGATCTCCGGTGCCAGTGTTCGCGCGGCGGCCAGCAGACCAAGCGATCGCTCATAGGTGGCTCCCCTGCGAACTTCCCGCTGTAGGCGTTTGACGGTTTCGAGGTTGTGGTTGAAGCACACCGGCGCAGCTTTCAGCACTGTCGCCAACCGCTCACGTTGAGCGGTGACGGCTTGCCGTGAGTCGGCGTGCCCTCCCCAGAAATCCGGAGTCAACACCTCGATGGCGATCAAGGGATTCCTGGCCCTAATTGATTGCATGGCAGAGGTGAACAGGCAGGCCCCATGGTCATCGAGGTCATCGCGTGCAACGGCGGTGAGCACGACGTATCGCAGCCCCATGGCTTCAACCGCATCGGCAACCTTCTCCGCTTCGAGCGGGTTGACGGCCTGCGCGCGACCTTTCTCCACCTGGCAGAACGCGCAGCTACGCGTACAGATCGACCCCCCCAGCAAGAACGTGGCGGTGCCGGCGGCGTAACACTCACCTCTGTTCGGGCAGCGCCCTTCCTCGCAGATGGTGTGAAGGGCGTTGGACTTCACCAGACCCTGAACCCGTTCGATCGCAGAGGCCTCTCCCAGGGGGCGACGCAGCCACTCTGGTAACCGCTCGTGCGGCTGGATGGATGAAAAGCGGCTGGTCTTGCGCACGCCGATGCACGGGTCTGCTTTCAGGGTGGCTCCATTTCCGCAAAGGGAGAACCTGATGGCCGACTCCACACCATTGATCGAGCACGCATCGCGCAGTCAGCAGCGCAGATCAGTCCACGTCACGTCGACCCTCAAGTGCACGGCTGAGCGTCACATCGTCGGCGTACTCAAGTTCACTGCCCACCGGGAGTCCGTAGGCAATCCGGCTGACCCTTGTGAACGGTTTGAGCAACCTGGCCACGTAGAGGCTTGTGGTGTCTCCTTCCACGCTGGGGGTGAGAGCCAGAATCACTTCCTCCACGTCGTCGTCGGCCACTCGCTTCACCAGGCTGCTGATCTGCAGCAGATCGGGCCCGATTCCATCCATGGGAGAGATCAGCCCTCCCAGCACGTGATAGCGGCCATTGAATTCCCGGGTTCGTTCGAGAGCAAGCAGATCGCGTGAATCAGCGACCACGCAGATCTGGCCGTTGGAACGCTCTTCGTTGCGGCAGATTTCACAGATGGAATCGGCACTGAGGTGAAAGCACGTCTGGCATTGCCCGACCTGGGTGCGTGCGGCCAGCAGGGCATCCGCGAAACTGCGGATCTGCTCTTCCGGTTGTCTGAGCAGATGCAGGGCCAGTCGCTGCGCGGTGCGGGGTCCAATCCCCGGCAGTCGCTCGAACTGGTCGATCAGACGAGCAAGGGGTCGGGTGAATCCGCTCAGAACACTGAGGCAAGTGGCGAAAATCTAAACAGGTGATGGTGCGGGCAGAATGGCGCGCATTCGGTCAACTTCAATTCAAGTTCCTCAATGGGCTCATTGCTGCGTCAACCAATCCGGTCACTGCTCGTTCTGCTTTGTGTGCTGATGCTCAGCGCCTGCAGCGGAGCCAGCGGCGGCCTCAACTCCTTCAAGAGTCCCGATGGTCGCTACGCCTTCCTCTACCCCACCGGCTGGACGCGGGTTGCGGTGACTGGAGGGCCAGCGGTGGTGTTTCACGACCTGATCCACAGTGATGAGACGGTGAGCCTGGTGGTCTCTGAGGTTGACCCCGATGATGATCTTGAGAGTCTCGGGAGCGCCGTGGCTGTTGGCGAGCGACTGCGGCGTGAGGTGATCGCTCCTGATGGCAGTGGGCGGAATGCCGAGCTGATCGAAGCGAGTGAACGTGATTCCGATGGTCATGTCTTCTACGACCTGGAATATGCCGTGCACCTCGAGGACCGCGATCGCCATGAGCTGGCCACTGTGGTGGTCGATCGCGGTCGCCTCTACACCCTTGCGACCAGCACCAATGAAGATCGCTGGTCGAAGGTGCAGGGATTGTTCGAATCCGTGATCAGTTCGTTCACTCTGTTGATCTGAGGTCCTGCAATTCTCTTGCATTCCTTTTCTTCAAGTATGAGGCTATCTGAAAAGTCCTAACTGGCTTCAATCTTTTCGAACGCCAAGTATCGTCTCCTTGATTCTTAAAAGATGTTCAAATCGAGTGGAAGGTGCCAAATCAGCCGAAAAGAGCTTTTGATTTCTGTTCAGATCGCTCTTGTCGCTCTCTTGTCGTATTGGCTTGGCCTGCGCTTTACTGCTTTGTTCACAGGTTATTTCCCAAAAATAGGAGGTCTCTGGTCAGCAATTTCGGCTGTCATTGTAGTTCAGGTAAGCAAAAAAGATACCGCAGACTCCGCTTGGTTGAGGGTAATCGGAACAGCTTTGGGGGCTGCAATTAGTGCTCTTTATCTCTCTCTCTTTCCGTTTCATGCGGTTGGAATGGGTGCATCGATTTTCGCTTCTTCGCTTATCTGCACTTCTTTGAATATGAACAGTTGGATGAGGCTTTCGGCTATTACAGTGCTTGTAGTCATTGTAACTGCAAGTTTAAATCCAGCGCTGAACCCAGCGCTGAACGCGTTGTTGCGTTTCTGCGAATCTTGCATTGGCTCAGCCGTTGCAGTCATCTTGATTTCTTTGTGGCCTAAAGCCTTGGCTGATTAAGGCCTGAAATCAGTCTCCTTCAAGCCTGTATGCTTTGAGAAAAGTACTGTTCGTAATATTGATGAACCTAATCTTTGGAAGAAGACAGTGTCTTGCTATTCCTCGCAAAGCTTAATTAGTAAAAGGAACAATTTGATTTCGGCTTTAATCGAGATCGAAGAATTTGCGGATGTATGATTTTTATGAATTGCAGTCAGTTATCAGTTGAAAATCAAACTGATTCACGTCAGTAGAGGAAGCGGTAGCGCCAGCTGCTGGATTCACTGGCATCACCACCGCTCTGTTGCGCAGGCCATTCAGTGTCGAGATAACTGATGCCATTCCGATAGAAGGGGCGTGCATCAAGACGTTCGGTTTCCAGTTCCGTCAGCCCCATCGCCGTAATCAATCCGCCCAGCTCCATTGCGCCGAGATCGGTTTCAAGGTTGTTGCCGGCTTCTTTGATCAGGGCGGGCAGTTTCACAAGATGTTCAGGCCGGGTCAGTCGGCTGAACAGGCTTTTCAGCACAAGCTGCTGTCGCGCCAGACGACCCAAGTCTCCTTCCTCATCGTGTCTCCAGCGCAGGAATCCTTCAAGGTCATGACCTTTGAGCAGCTGAGGTCCGGGTTGCAGATCAATCAGCAGTCCCTGACTGTTGTCGCGGTAGTAAAGGCGTTTCGGGACATCGACCTCAACGCCTCCGACTAGATCACTGAGTGTTCGGATTCCATTGAGGTTCACAAGGATGTGATGGTCGATCGGACGACCCATTAGCCTGGATAACTCAGCCTTGACGGCTTCATGCCCCCCGTAGGCATAAAGAGCATTGGCCTTGACAGGCCCGAAGCTATGGGAATCGATGTAGCTATCTCTTGGGATCTGAGTGATGGAGGTGCGTCCTCCTTCCACTTTCAACGTGAAGATCGCATCGGTGTTGCCGCCTCCATCATCAATGCCAAGCACGAGAATCTCGCGGTTGTCAAAGACGGACCAAGCTGAAAAGGGATTGCTGACGGGCAGCAGAAGAGGAGCCTCAGATTCAGGCATGAGCGAACGACTGAGCGGA
>QCTJ01000025.1 GCA_003211205.1 Synechococcus sp. AG-673-F03 | reverse complement strand
TGGATTTCCCGATGTTCGAGTTCAACAGCGATGAGAATCGTTTTGAGGCTCTGCATCACCCCTTCTGCGCTCCCAACAGCGAAGATCTGGGCAACAACCCATCGGAGTGGGCCAAGACACTGCCGCAAGCCCGCGCTCAGGCCTACGACCTCGTACTCAACGGACTCGAACTCGGTGGTGGCTCGCTGCGCATCCATGACTCGGCCCTGCAGCGACAGGTGCTGCAGACCGTGGGTCTGCCACTGGAGGAAGCCCAGGAGCAGTTCGGCTTCCTGATGGACGCTCTTGATGTAGGGGCTCCACCCCACGGAGGCCTAGCCTTCGGTGTCGACCGGATGGTGATGTTGCTGGCCGGCGAGGAATCAATCCGTGACACGATCGCCTTCCCCAAGACTCAGCAAGCGCGTTGTCTGATGACGAACGCTCCCGGCGGTGTTGCCGACAAGCAGCTTGAGGAGCTGCATGTGGCCAGCACCTGGGTCGAAGAGAACGACGAGACCGCGAACTAGAACCCGAACAGAAACCAGCGGTTCGGAGCACTGAACCCTCAGAGCATCAACCCTGGAAGGACAGTGAGCCATCCAGGGTTTCTTGGCCAAACACGCGCGATCGACGGGGCATGCCCCGATCCGCTGGAGCGGTGGCAACGACCTGCTGCGCCTGTATCTGCAGGACATCGGTCGAGTCGACCTGCTCACGAGCGAAGAAGAAGTCACTCTCTCTCGCCTGGTCCAGGCGCGGGAGAAACTGCTGGTGCAGGAGCGAGACCTCAGTAATCGCCATGCTGCAATCCGGATCCTGCTGGATCTGGAGGAACTGCAGCTGCGCGAAGCCAATCAGGTGAGCCATTGGCCCACACGTCAGGAATGGGCACGGGCAGCTGAATTGCCCCTGGAGGAACTCAATCGACAGCTGAATGAGGGGTACAGCCTCTGGGCAGACGAGGTGGGCCTTGAGGCCAAGGAACTGCAGCGCAGACTTCGTGAAGGCCGCAGGGCCCGCGACCGCATGATTCAGGCCAACCTGCGCCTTGTGGTGGCGGTGGCCAAGAAGTATCAACAACGGGGCATGGAGCTGCTGGATCTGGTTCAGGAAGGCACGCTGGGCCTTGAGCGGGCGGTTGAGAAGTTCGACCCCACCCGAGGCTTCCGCTTCAGCACCTACGCCTACTGGTGGATCCGACAGGGAATCACCCGGGCCATCGCCACCCAGAGTCGAACAATCCGCCTACCGGTGCATGTCACCGAAAAACTGAACCGCATCAAACGCGTCCAGCAGCAGATTGCCACCGAAAAGGGGCGACTGGCGTCGGTGAGTGATCTGGCCAGGGAACTGGGGCTGAGCGAAGAAACCGTGCGCATGACCCTGATGCGGGTTCCTCGCTCCGTCTCCCTGGAGACCCGCGTGGGCAAGGACCAAGACACCCAGCTGGGAGACCTGCTGGAAGACGGCAGTGCCACGCCTGAGCAGACCCTCACCCGCGACTCCCTCCATGACGACCTGGAGCACTTGCTGGATGAGCTCACACCAAGGGAAGCGGAAGTGATCCGCAGCCGTTTCGGACTCGAGGATGATCACCCTCGCACCCTGGCGGAAATCGGTGAAGCGATGGCGCTGTCTCGGGAAAGGGTTCGCCAGATCGAGACGCGCGCCTTGCTCAAGCTGCGTCAACCACAGCGGCGATCCAAGGTGAAGGAATACATCCTGGGCCTGGATTCCTAACTGCAAGTAACCGTTATCCCATCCACTCCCATGGCCAGCGCGCCCCAGATCAACATCGGTATCCCTAAAGGACAGCGCGAGGAGATCGCAGCAGGCCTGAGTCGCTTACTGGCTGATACCTATGTGCTGTATGGAAAAACGCATGGATTCCACTGAAATGTGACTGGTCCGATGTTCAACACCCTGCATCTGATGTTCATGGACCAGTACACCGAGCTGTGGAACTCCCTAGACGAGATCGCCGAACGAATCAGGGCTCTCGGCGTGGTGGCCCCCTACGGCGGCTCGACCCTTGCCGGACTGGCCTCCATCAAGGAAGTCACCGAGCAACCTGCTGCCCTCGACATGGTGCGGGAGCTGGTGACTGGCCATGAAGCCGTAGCCAGAACCGCTCGCAGCATCTTTCCTCTAGCGGAGGCCGCGAGCGATGAACCCAGCGCTGACCTGCTGACCCAACGCCTGCAGAGTCACGAAAAAACCGCCTGGATGCTCAGGAGCCTGCTGGAGGGCTGACCCTCAGCGAGAACTCAACCCCTTGGTGCAATCGGTACATTGAAGAATCGACCAGGGGTTCATGGCCAAGTTCGTCTTCGTCACCGGTGGTGTTGTTTCCAGCATCGGCAAAGGAATCGTGGCCGCCAGCCTGGGGCGCCTGCTGAAATCACGTGGCTACAGCGTGTCGATCCTGAAGCTGGATCCATACCTGAATGTGGACCCAGGCACGATGAGTCCGTTTCAGCATGGTGAAGTCTTCGTCACTGAAGACGGGGCTGAAACTGACCTCGACCTGGGTCACTACGAACGCTTCACGGATACGGCGATGTCTCGCCTCAACAGCGTGACCACCGGTTCGATCTACCAGTCGGTGATCAATAAGGAGCGCCGCGGTGATTACAACGGCGGCACGGTGCAGGTGATTCCTCACATCACCGGTGAGATCCGCGAACGGATCCATCGTGTTGCCGCCAACAGTGGCGCCGATGTGGTGATTACAGAAATCGGCGGCACCGTGGGTGACATCGAGTCGCTGCCCTTTCTGGAAGCCATCCGTGAATTCCGCGGCGATGTGGGTCGCCACGACCTGGCTTACATCCACGTGACCCTGCTGCCCTTCATCGGCACCTCCGGAGAGCTGAAAACCAAACCCACCCAGCATTCAGTGAAGGAGCTGCGATCCATCGGCATCCAGCCCGATGTGCTGGTCTGCCGAAGCGATCGGGACATCAACCCGGAACTCAAACGCAAGATCGGCGGCTTCTGCGGGGTTCCTGAACGAGCCGTCATCCCTTCCCTCGATGCCGACAGCATCTATGCCGTGCCGTTGTCGCTTGAAGACGAAGGCCTCTGCCGCGAAGTCCTCGATGTTCTACAACTGGAGGACCATGACAGTGACATGGCGGGCTGGGCCCAACTGGTGCATCAAATGCGCAACCCAGGACCGACCGTCAAGGTGGCGCTGGTGGGCAAGTACGTGCAACTCAACGACGCCTACCTCTCGGTTGTCGAAGCGCTACGCCACGCCTGTCTTGCGCAGAATGCCTCACTGGATTTGCACTGGGTCTGCGCGGAGCAAATCGAGAACGACGGAACCGAAAGTCTGTTGAAAGGAATGGACGCAGTCGTGGTGCCAGGTGGCTTCGGCAACCGGGGAGTTGACGGCAAGGTGGCCGCCATTCGCTGGGCAAGGGAACAACGGGTGCCTTTCCTGGGCCTGTGCCTCGGCATGCAAACGGCGGTGATCGAGTGGGCTCGCAATCAGGCCGGTCTCACCGATGCATCCAGCGCTGAGCTCGATCCAGACACCCAACATGCGGTGATTCACCTGCTTCCAGAGCAGCAAGACGTCGTCGATCTCGGAGGCACCATGCGTCTTGGCGTTTACCCCTGCCGAATTGCAGATGGCTCGATGGCTGCACGCCTCTACGACGATCAGGTGGTCTACGAGCGCCACCGGCACCGGTATGAATTCAACAACGCCTACCGCAACCTCTTCCTCGAGTCGGGTTATCGCATCAGCGGCAGCTCACCGGATGGCCGCCTGGTTGAGCTGATCGAATTGCCGGGCCATCCCTTCTTCACGGCTTGCCAGTACCACCCGGAATTCCTATCGCGCCCGGGCAGGCCCCACCCGCTGTTCCGCGGTTTGATCGAGGCAGCCCAACAGCGTTTGCCCTCCAGTCCAAGCGAGGCAATACGTCAACAGAGTTCGGCCATCGGCGGCCGCGACTTCCCTGAGGCCAGCCGCAACCCTTGAGCACTGCCGAGTCCATGAACGGCCTGCCGTTGGTGGAAACCTTCCACTCCTTGCAGGGGGAGGGGCTACACGCAGGTCGCAGCGCTTTTTTCATCCGCCTTGGTGGCTGCAAAGTGGGCTGCAGCTGGTGTGACACCAAGCATTCCTGGTCTGCACACGTGCACCCTCAACGAAGCGTCGCCGACCTTGCGCAGGATGCCTTGCAGGCCGCCAAGGCGGGTGCAGCGTTCGTGGTCATCACAGGCGGGGAACCATTGCATCACCCACTCGAACCGCTCACCAGCGCGATCCGCAGCAGTTGTTCACTGCCCATTCACCTCGAAACCAGTGGCGTGGATCCCCTCAGCGGAAGCCCCGACTGGATCACACTCTCACCGAAACGACACAAACCACCAAGGCAGGATCTGCTCAGCTGCTGCCATGAACTGAAGGTGGTAGTTCATGAAGCTGCAGATCTGCTGTTCGCCGATGTGGTGGCCGCCCAGGCCCCTCAGGCTCACTGGCTCGTGCAACCGGGGTGGGAGAGCCAGGAAGGCCAGGAGCTAGCGGTGACCAAAGCACAGGGAGACGGACGCTGGCGACTGAGCCTGCAGAACCACAAGTGGCTCGGCGTGCGCTGAATCGATACAACAGCGGAATCAGATCGGTTTGCCATGCAGCGCAACAATCTGCTGCTCGCACCCACGGCGATTGGGATCGCATGGGCTTTTGCCAGTCTGGCAGCGAGCCTCTGTGCAAAAGAGCTCCCTCCCGAAAAAGTTCCTGAACGCACTGGCGTTTCGAATCTGGCCTTGCTGAGCCAATCCCGCCCACGACGGCTACCCGATTCGCACCGTCCGTTCCGAAAAGGCGAAACGCTAAGTCTGGTATATCCGTTACCTCAACCTGCAGAGGAGGTTCAACCCTATGGCTGGCGCTACTCAGACCATCGCCAACGCTGGCGCATGCATGTGGGCCATGACCTGATCGCCCCCGCCTCAACACCCGTGCTCGCCATGCTGTCCGGACGGGTGCTGCTGGTGCAAGCGATCAGCGGCTATGGGCTCATGGTGCTGCTCGACCATGGCCGCGACTGGCAGACGGTGTATGCCCATCTTGAGAGTCCTGAGGTTCATACCGGTCAGCTCGTGCGAGCCGAGGACCGCATTGGTCGCGTCGGTCGCAGCGGCTCTGCAAGTACCGACCATCTGCACGTGGAGCTCAGACGACTGGAAGGACGCCAGGCCTTTGCCCTGGACCTCGGCCCACTGTTAACCCATTGAGAGTGATCAATAGCAAGCCACCGAGAACCATCGCTAGGTTCTGATCCATGGACGACTTCCGTCACGCTGTTCAAGCGTCTCTCACAGCCCTGGGCACCAACACCCTTGATTTGCTCAGAAGTAGAGATCTGCTTCTGTTACTTGTTCACCGACAGGTAATTGAAAAAGCCACTGAATCATTAAGTCCACCAGTGGACTTAATTCAAAAAGCACTTAAAGACCACTGTCAAAAAGAGCAACTCAACAATGATGCATCATTGAACAAATGGCTAGAAGATCACTGTCTAAATATGGATGAACTTCTTCATCAATTAAGTCTTCCATTCAAGCTCTCCAAGCTGGCCCTCGATGAATTCGGCAATCAGGCGGAGGCCCATTTTCTTCAACGTAAAGAAGAAATCGATCAGGTGACTTATAGCCTTCTTCGCGTTAAAAATTCAGGAATGGCCTACGAACTCTATCTCCAATTAGAGGCCAATGAATCCAACTTTGAAAGCCTGGCGACCGATCACAGTGAAGGTCCTGAACAGCGCAGCGGCGGCCGAGTAGGACCAAGCAGCCTTAAACGAGCCCATCCCAGACTTCAACAGCTTTTGCGAACAGCAACGCCGGGATTAGTACATGAGCCAATCCTGATCGAGCAATGGTGGGTCGTCGCTCGTCTGGACGAACGCCAAGAGGCAAGCTTCGACGACGCCATGCGTCAGCGAATGGCCAGCGAACTGCTGCAGAACTGGTTAAGTAACGAAACCAAAACAGTAGTCAAATCCCTCTTCACGGCAGATGATGACATTTCAATGCCTGAGGACTCTGGACAACAAAACGTCTGACGGGCTTGATGCTCTGCGCACCAGATTTCTGTCTCAGGGACAACTCCAGCGTTATGCGCTGGGGCAATCCCTTTGTGAAAGCCGTTTCATACCCAGCCAGATTCTGCTGATCGATAGCGGCAGTGCCCGTCTGATCGGAAACCAGAATGGACGCCTAAGCACCCTCGCCAGACTTGAACAAGGGAGCTTCATCGGATTGGCCTCTCTCTTGCGGGGATGTCCCTGTGAAGAGGTGCGCGCTGCGACTGAGCTGGTGGCTTACAGCCTTCACGATGAACATCTCCTGGATCTGGTCACGACAGACCCAGTCATTGCAAAGGCCTGCCAAAATCATCTCTGGGAAGCGGAACTTGCAGACCTGCTGCAAAGCCAGCTCGAAAACTCCCCCAGGCAAACAAATTCGCTGACCGACTTGCTGACTGAGCTGCTGCCAACTGCTCAGATGCTTGATGGGAAAAATTCCAGCGCCATCCAAGGCGCTATCAGCGACGGAATGCAACTGTTTCTCGCCAGCCAGCCAGCCGAAACAACTGACGTTTCACTCGGAGATCAGCTCAGCGATGCCAAGACCATCGCTGCATTAACGCCAGACACACATGGTCTGACGACCCGACTGATTGCTCTACCTAAGGATGCTCTGAGGGGGGTGGCTCTTGAAGAGCCGCCGAAACTTGTTGAAGCAGAGGTAGTGAGTAACTCAACTGGAAATAGCGACAGTGGCGAAATTCCTCTAGCTCCTCTGCAGCCACCGGTCAGTCGCTTCAACCAGTCAAATGACGCCAATCGCGATTTCTTTGTATCCGGAGAGGGGGTTCTAGAGGAGACCTTGGCCTGCTTCCAGATGCTCACCAAATTGATGAACCTGCCGTTCCGTCGCGATGCGATCGAACGCGTCCTGCGCGATCAGCTACGGCGAGGCCAAACACCCAGCCTGAGACTTTGCGGGCAGATTGCAGCTGGGCTCGGTCTGCATGTGTCTGGCGCAAAAGTGGCAGCTCGCATGGGGGTGCGCCTGCAGACCCCAACCCTGGTGCCCTGGGGTGAGGCCTTTGCCCTGGCGGTGCGCAGCGATCAACGCGGCTTGCTGTTGGCCTCACCAAGCCAGGGTTATGTGGAGCTGGGTGATGAAGAGCTGGAGAGCAGCTTCCCTGAAGGAATCGATCTACTGCTTGTGGATCGCACCAGCACCACCCCAGAACAGAACTTTGGACCTGGCTGGTTCTGGCCTGCCCTAAAGCGCTACCGCGGAGTGCTGATTCAAGTGCTGCTCGCCAGCTTCGTGGTGCAGCTGTTCACCCTCGCTAATCCCCTTCTAATCCAGGTGATCATCGACAAAGTGATCAACCAACGCAGTCTTGACACCCTGCAGGTACTGGGCATTGCTCTGGTGGCCGTGACACTGCTGGAAGGAGTCCTGGGAAGTCTCAAGACCTACCTCTTCTCGGAAACCACAAACCGCATCGACCAGCGCCTGGGCGCTGAGGTGATTGACCACTTGCTCAGACTGCCGCTCGGCTATTTTGACCGGCGCCCCGTCGGCGAGCTGGGGTCCCGCATCAGCGAACTGGAAAAAATCCGTAACTTCCTCACCGGCCAAGCCCTGACAACCGTTCTGGATGCGGCCTTCTCAGTGATCTACATCGTGGTGATGCTGATCTACAGCTGGATCCTCACGCTGATCGCACTGGCCGTTTTGCCAATCCAGGTGGGCCTCACTCTGCTCGGCGCGCCTCTATTCCGCCGGCAGTACCGCAAATCCGCCGAAGCTAATGCCTCCACCCAGAGCCATCTGGTGGAGGTGCTCACCGGAATTCAAACGGTGAAGAGCCAGAACGTGGAAATGATCAGCCGCTGGACCTGGCAGGAGCGCTATGGCCATTACATCAACCGCAGTTTCGAAAAAACAATCACCGGAACGGCCCTGAGCCAGACATCCCAGGTGCTGCAAAAGATCTCCCAGTTGCTGGTGCTCTGGGTTGGAGCCTCCCTCGTGCTATCTGGCGAGCTCACCCTGGGCCAGCTAATCGCCTTCCGAATCATCTCCGGCTACGTCACCCAGCCATTACTACGTCTTTCCTCGATCTGGCAGACGATACAAGAATTGAGGGTGAGCTTCGAACGCCTGGCCGATGTGATCGACACGCCCCAAGAATCCGACGACCAAGACAAAGCCAAGGTTCCACTACCACCGATTAACGGTGAAGTGCTCTTTGACAACCTCAGCTTCGCGTTCTCTCCGGGAACGGCTCAAGTGCTGAGCGATGTATGCCTGCAAGTAAAGCCTGGCACCTTCGTAGGCATTGTGGGCCAGAGCGGCAGCGGCAAGAGCACCCTGATGAAATTGCTGCCACGGCTCTACACCCCGAATCAAGGAAGAATCCTGATCGACGGCTACGACATCGACAAGGTCGAGCTCTATTCATTGCGCCGTCAGATCGGCATCGTTCCTCAGGATCCACTGCTCTTCTCAGGCAGCGTCAGCGACAACATCGCTCTCACGCAGCCTGATGCATCGAGTGAGGAAATCGTGCTGGCCGCCAAGGTGGCCTGTGCCCACGATTTCATCATGGAACTTCCCTCCGGTTACAGCACCCCTGTAGGAGAACGGGGTGCTTCCCTGAGCGGAGGCCAACGCCAGCGCATTGCCATCGCACGCACGCTTCTGGCCAATCCCAAGCTGCTGGTGATGGACGAAGCAACCAGCGCCCTCGATTACGAAACCGAACGCAAGGTCTGCGACAACTTGATTCAGTCGTTGCATGACTGCACGGTTTTCTTCATCACCCACCGCCTCTCAACCGTCCGCCGCGCCGATGTGATCGTGGTGATGCACCAGGGTGCTGTGGTGGAACAGGGATCCCACGCTGAATTGATGGATAAACGCGGTCGTTACTACGCGCTTTACCGCCAGCAAGAGGCCAGCTGAGATGACGATGGATCCCAACGGCAACGACAAGAAAACCTCAGCGGGCAAATTGGTCAAGCAGGCCCGCTCCGCACTCGAGAGTCGCATCACAACGATCTCCGATCAGGACAACGTCCTGCAGCAGAGCCGTTTCTGGATGAAAACAGTCACCTGGACCCTGATCGGCACCACCGTGCTCGGCATCGGCTGGCTGGCCATCGCTCGCACCGAAGAAGTTGTGGTGGCCACTGGAAAGCTGGAACCAGTCGGCAATGTCAAAGATGTGCGGATTCCACCAGGCGGAGTAGTGGAGGCAATCCTGGTGAAAAATGGTCAGCGGGTCAGCAAAGGGGAGGCTCTGATCCGACTCGATCAGGAAAGCAGCGCCGAGCAGCTCAAATCGCTGACGAATGGTGTGAATGAGAAAACAACCCAGATCAGCCAGAAGCAACAACAACTCCTGCTCAAGAAATTGGAGCGTGAACGCACGCTTGATCTGAATCGCGAACAACTAGCTAGTACCAGAGTCAATCTCGGCCTCGAGCAGGAAATCCTTAATCGCCTTGCAGGCCTGGCAAAAGACGGAGCAGTCCCTGACATCCAGTACCTTCAGCAGCGCAACAAAGTGCAGGAGCTCAAAGGAGAACTCACCAAACGCGAGATTGATGGTCGCCGTCAGATCAACCAGGTCGATCAGCAGATCGAACAGCTCAATGCTGAATTGGCTGGTCTACGCAGCGAACGAGCCCAACTCAACGCCAACCTCACCGAAGTGCGGGTGACCAACAAGAACCAGACCTTGCGCGCACCCGTGGATGGGATCGTGTTCGATCTCAAGATCAACAACCCTGGCTTCATCTCTCAGTCGATGTCGTCGGAGGTGATGTTGAAGGTGGTGCCCTTCAACACCCTGGAGGCCGACGTGATGATTCCAAGTAACAAGATTGGTTTCGTACGGGCAGGTCAGCCAGCCGATATCAGCATCGACTCCTTCCCAGCCAGTGACTTCGGCGTGCTGGAAGGCACCGTTGAATCGGTGGGATCAGACGCACTTCCTCCAAATCCACAGCAGATGCGCCAGGAGTACACCTACCCAGCAGTGATCAAGTTGGACAGCCAGCAACTCAAACTCAAAAGCGGCAAACAGCTGCCCCTTCAGGTGGGCATGTCGCTCACAGCCAACATCAAACTGCGGAGTGTCAGTTATCTGCAACTGTTGCTGAACACCTTCCAGAGCAAAACCGACTCTCTGCGGCAACTCTGATCAGAGCTGCACACCCATCTGCTGACGGGTCTCGGCTTTCCAGACCCGCCAACGCAGCTCGGTGCCTACCGGGAGATCCACAACGATCGGCCAGGAGGCGTTGTAGGGAACCAGGTAAGGCTGCTTGCCCAGCGAGAGAAAAGACGTTCGGGTGGGCTGATCATCAGGGCACGCCATCTTGGTGCTGATCACAGCCACGGGACCCTTCACTTCGAACAGGGCCTTGCCGGATGCCTTGGGCAGCATGCGCATGGTCATCCCAGTACCTGAAAGGCGCTTGGTGTTGCAATCGAGCCTGACCGTCTGGCCCACGATCAACTGAATCCGCCAATCGAGTGGATGTGCAGAGATGAGTGGATCTGCGCTCTTAGGTAGCAAACCAGAGGGCTGAATAACCCAACGCTTGAGGCCGGGGGCTGGCTCCGGATAGCCGGTCAGATCCAGGCGGGGAATCGCAAAACCAGGCAATGCAGCCAAAGAGGAGAGCGACAGAGCAGCTCCAAAGCAGGCGACCGGCTTCAACAACTGATGCGGAGGCTTCGTCATCACCCCAAGGGCAACAGAATGCTCAGCATGACCGATTTCCCCGCGATTGCCCTCTTATCAGGAGGACTGGATTCCGCCACAGCGGCAGCTCTCGCGATCGAAGCGGGCGGGCGAGTGATCGGGCTCTCGTTCGATTACGGCCAACGCCATCGACGGGAACTGCAGGCAGCTAAAACCATCGCCGAAGCTCTGAACCTGGCCGAGCACCACACCATCAGCGTGAATCTGGCCAGCTGGGGGGGATCGTCGCTGACGGATCAGCAACAGGCATTACCGACCGATGGCGTGCAGGAGGGAGTTATCCCCAACACCTATGTGCCTGGAAGGAACACGGTGTTTATCAGCATCGGCCTCAGCCTGGCTGAGGCCCGCAACGCAGACCGCGTCGTTCTTGGAGTGAATGCCGTGGACTACTCGGGGTATCCCGATTGCCGGCCCGACTATCTGGAGGCTTTCCAGACCCTTGCAAATCTCAGCAGCAAAATGGGTAGGGAAGGACATGGCCCCCGGCTCTGGGCACCACTGGTGACATGGAGCAAGCAACGGATCGTGGAGGAAGCCCTGCGCCTAGGTGTGCCGATCGAGTCCACCTGGAGCTGCTACAGCGGTGGGAGCAAACCGTGCAGCGTCTGCGACAGCTGTCGCATTCGTGATGCCGCCCTGCGCGATGCCGGCCGCCCCGATCTGTGCAGCAGCGAAAGCCGATGACCCTGTTGCGCAGCCGTCTGCCCTGGCTCGAGCCGGTCTTGGTCGCTGAAAACCTGGCTCAGCTTCACGGTGAGAACGGCCTGATCTGGCTCGATGGAGATGGCAGCGAACTTGGACGGCACATCACCCTGGCGGTTGATCCTCTGGAGCAGTACTGCTGCCGAGGGCTGCCGGGTGATCCAGGAGCGACCAATCCCTTCACAACGCTGCGACAACTCAAGGACGGCCACTGGACTGGATGGCTCAGCTACGACGCAGCCGCCTGGACGGAACCTGCCAACCCCTGGCGTCGCGATGTGATGGCAACTCTCTGGATCGCACGCCACGATCCTGTGCTGCGATTTGATCTCAAAGCCAGAGAAATCCACCTGGAAGGCGTCGACCCCATACGCCACGCGGCCATGGCCAGGACCCTGGAACGCCTGACACCAACAAAGGTCACTTCATGGCAAGGAAAGACGCTTGGATGCAGCTGGCATCGGCACAGTGACCGGTCCGCATACAAAGCCGGCGTCAGCACAATCCGTGAGCTGATTGCCAGCGGCGATCTGTTTCAGGCCAACCTCACCAGCTGCGCAAGCAGCACGCTCAGAAACAACATCAGCAATCTGGAGCTGTACGGCCGGTTGCGCGATCAATGCCCCGCTCCCTTCAGCGGTCTGCTGGTTGGCAGCGGTGCTGCTACAGGTGAAGCGGTTCTCTCCACCTCCCCCGAACGCTTTCTGCAGGTGGAGGCCAGCGGAGCAGTCCAGACAAGACCGATCAAAGGAACCCGGCCGCGCCATGCCGACCCATGCATCGACGACGACCTAGCAGCGGACCTGGTCTGCAGCGCCAAGGATCGTGCCGAAAACGTGATGATCGTGGACCTGCTACGCAACGACCTCGGTCGTGTCTGCCGGCCTGGATCGGTGCAGGTACCGGATCTTGTACGACTGGAGAGCTATGCCCGCGTGCACCATCTCACCTCCGTTGTCATCGGTCAGCTGCGTGAGGACGCCAGCTGGGTGGATCTGCTGGAGGCCAGCTGGCCAGGAGGATCAATCACAGGAGCACCCAAACTGAGGGCCTGTCAACGGCTACACGAACTGGAGGCTCAAGGCCGTGGCCCCTATTGCGGATCGATTCTCCACCTCGACTGGAACGGCTGCTTCGACAGCAACATCCTGATCCGCACCCTGCTGCGTAAAGACACGCAGCTACGGCTCCATGCCGGTTGTGGAATTGTGGCTGACTCCGATCCAGAAGCAGAAGCAGACGAACTCGACTGGAAACTGCTGCCCTTACTGGAGGCACTCAGATGACCTCAACAATCCTTGGCTGGCATCACGGCGAGTGGGGCAGCGCCGATGCACTGGGCATGCCGCTCACAGATCGAGGTCTGCAACTTGCAGATGGATTATTTGAGACGGTGCTGATCCAGGATGGAGAAGCGGAGCTGCTGAGTGAACATCTGCAGCGGTGGCAGCGCGGCGCAGCACTCCTCGGGATGGCAGCTCCTCCCACTCGCTCCTGGCTTGAGCAACTGATTGGTGAAGCCATCAGCCGTGCAGGCCTCAACACAACAGGCACAGCAGGGGCGATGCGTCTCAACTGGAGCCGAGGCAGCATTGCGGGCCGTGGAATCGGCTTACCAACAGCTGATCCGGATCCAACTCAGCACCGCTTCTGGCTCACCCTTCAACCCCATCAGCCCAATTTTCAACCCGCACAAGCCTGGATCAGTGTTCAGGAACAACGCAACGCCAACAGTGTTCTGAGCCAATGCAAGACCCTCGCCTACAGCCAGTCAATTCAGGCCAGGCGAGAAGCGCAAGCACTGGGGTCAGAGCTGGCTCTACTGCGCAATACAAGCGGTAATCTTTGCTGCAGCGACAGCGCCAACCTGCTGGTGAAACGACAAGGCGCCTGGATTACCCCACCGCTGAGCAGCGGTTGCCTGCCAGGTGTGATGCGAGCCAAAGCACTCCAACAAGGACTCGTCACAGAAACGTGCATTGGTCCAGAACTGGGAGCCGACGACCAGACGCTGCTGATCAACAGCCTGGGCTGCCGATCCCTGAATGCGGTCAACGGAATAAAGCTGCATCCCTCTGAAGAAGCGAAGCAACTGTGGCAGCTGCTGCTTCTTGGCTGAGGCAGAACAGGCTTTCAGGCAAGCAGCGTGTTGTTGTCTTGCAACCCTGGAATCCACTGCAACACTGCTGCTGACCAACCCTCGCCATGGGGTGCTGGCGCCAGTTGGTAACGACCCTCGGCCACGCCGGCCTTCAGCTCGGGGTGCGGTCCGGCTGCTCCAGGAACCACCACCGCACAGTCGCTGGCATCAAGCAGCGGTTGGTCATTCGGCGAATCCCCCAGGGCCAGCACCTTCACTTCGGAAACTCCCTGGCGTTGTTTGAGGGTCTGCAATGCCTGGCCCTTGCTCACACCGGCACCCAGCAGATGACCTAGACGATTGCCCTGCACCACTCCAAGCTGACGCATCTCAGCCAGCACCTGAAGACGATGCCGAGATTCAGGGAGCTTCGGTGGAACGAAGGGAACGCTGCACTGACGGCGCTGTGCCATCTGCAGAGCCTCACCACTAAGGCCTAAGAGCCGATCGGCATCCATATCACTGAGATCATCGAGGGCCTGGAGCGGCTCCCCGAGCGCACGCTCCAGATCAGCAAGTTGCGGTCTGAGCTGTCTCCAGGATGGACCCAGGTCTTGGCGCCATACCTCACCAGTCGCGGATTCTCCATAGATGGCTCCACCGTTCTCGACGATGAATGGATCATGGAGACCCACCAACTCACGAAAGCGGAGCACCTCCTCAGCCGTCTTGCTCGTGCAGGGGATCACGGGAATGCCATGACGCTGCAAGCAACGGATCGCATCGATCGCGGCTGACCAGTCGTAGTGATGATCCATCAGCGTGCCGTCGAGATCAGTCACGACCCACCAGTTGGAGAGTGAAGTCATCGTCATGCCTGCACCAGCCAGAGAACGGCATACGGCTCGAGTGCATGCCGCCTTCGCGGCGCGAACTGCTGATCAGTGAGGCGATCGACCCAGACCAGATCATCTCGGTCGCCCAAAGCGGTGGGATTAAACGTCAAACGTGAGGCTGTGAAGTTGTGCACAGCCACCAAACTGTGACCCTGATGGGAGCAACGCAGAACGACACGATCCACGCGATCCACACTGAGCACCTCCAAGACGCTGTCCGGATGCAGTGCAGGCAGCTCGGCACGCAGCGTGAGTGCATGGCGCAGCGCCATCAACACAGCGGTTGCATCGCTATCGGGATCATCAAGGCGCCGCTCCAGCGCTGCTGCTTTGAATTGAGGACGATTGAGGTCGCGGCGATGACCACTTAGACGAAAGCGAGCCAGATCATTCGGACTCGCAAGCAAGGCTGGTAGATAAAAGGCAGGAATGCCTGGAAGCACCAACTTCAGCATTTCGGTGAGCAGAAAACGCTGGCGCTGAAGATGAGCTGGATCGACACCGGCATCGGCCATGGCGCTCCACCAGCTGATGTTGATCTCATAGGGAACGTCCTCCCCATCAGCGAGCCGACGGTGACTCACCAAGCCACCTCGCTGCTCACAGGCAATCAACAAATTCAACAGACGCCGCTGGGGCATCAGACCCTCCAAAGGCCTCAACCCCACGCCGTCATGGCATGCCGTGAAGTTGAGCAATGCTGTGGAATTTGGCAGTTGGGGCCAGCGCGAAAGCCAGCGGTTGAGCAGATCCGCAGACCCGCTCATGGCGGCCTCCATCAACAGGGGAGGAAGCGGGAAGTTGTAGGCGAGATGGGCTTCCCGACCACTGCGCAGGTAGGAAAGGTTCTCCTCCTCCGGAACATTGGTCTCCGTCACCACCACGCCACCACCAGCGCAGGCGTAGGTGAGCAGATGTCGCAAGACCTGAACCAGTCGATGGACTTGAGGGCGATGAATGCATGAGGTGTTCGGCTCCTTCCAGACGAAGCCAACGGCATCGAGCCGAATCCAGCGCACACCATGGGCGAGCTTCTGCTTCAACAAACGCGTGAAGCCAAGCAGAACTTCCGGACAACGCCAATCCAAATCAACCTGATCCGGTCCGAATGTGGTCCACACCTGACGCTGACCGACAGAGCTCTGCAAATGGGTGAACAGCGCTGAACTGCGCGGACGGACCACGTCGTCCCAGCAGGGATCAGGGGCAGCTTCCAGCACACACAAGCGACCAGGCTCCTCATCTCTCAGAAACTGACGCACCCATGGATGGGACGCGGATACATGGTTGAGCACCAAATCGGCCATCAATCGGCGGCCCTCGGCCAACGCAGCGAGATCACTCCAGTCGCCATGCCGCAACTCCAACTGCTCATGACTTGAAACGGCAAACCCCCCATCACTGGTGGACTCAAGAAACGGCAGCACATGAATCACAGATGCAAACACCTGCAGATGGCGGTTCACAAAGCCGCGAAGCCCCTGCAATCCAGGTTTTGCATCATCAACGACAGAATCCGCATAGGTGATGAGCACCACATCGTCTCGATGCCAGCAGTGATTCGCGACTGCCGAATCAGCATGCGCTGAAGCCGGTCCGAGAATTTGCAGCAATTGCGACGACAACTCTTGGAGATCGCCGGAAGAATTGTCTGGGTAAAGATCTTCTATCAGGGTTCGCAGCGTTTCATCGCGCGGATGCTGCATCAGGTTCCACCAGAACTTCGTTCAGGTATGGGACAGGTTCTTCTCCTTTGTTGTCGCATCGAACACCGCATGGATTTTCAGCAAAGCCTGATCACCACGGTTCATGATTACAGCCTTGGCAATCTCGACGCCATCGAATTCAACAAGGAGCTTCGGCAGAGACCCACAGCTCTGCTGATTCCGTGTCTGATGGAGGAATTCAACCGCCCGGCACTGAGCCTGATCCGCGACACCCTGTCCACGCTCACGGGACTTTCCAGTTTGGTGATCGCCCTCTCCGCCGACAGCATCGAGGACGTCAAGGCCGCCGAAGCCTTCTTTGCCACCATGCCTTTCCCAGTGCAAGTGCACTGGACCAACGGCCCTGCTGTTCAGGAAGTGCTCTCTTCTATGGCCAGCCTGGGGCTCAATCTGACTGGCCCACCCGGCAAAGGCTGGGCTGTCTGGCAAGGAGTGGGGGTGGCCTGCCAGCAAGCGGAAGTCATCGGCTTGTTTGACGCAGACATCCGCACCTTTGGTTCCGGCTATCCGGAACGAATGCTGCGACCACTGCTCAACCCATCCCATGGGATGGCCTATGTGAAGGCCTTCTACAGCCGACTCTCGCTAGAAACCCAGGCCCTGCAGGGGCGCGCCACACGATTGTTCGTCGGCCCCTTACTGGCAAGCCTGGAACAGATTTTCGGCGCACTGCCCTACCTCCGCTACCTCCAGACCTTCCGTTATCCACTGGCCGGTGAGTTTGCCTTTACCCGCGATCTGGCGATGAACCTGCGGATCCCTTCCGACTGGGGACTGGAGATGGGACTGCTCTCCGAGGTGTATCGCCACGTGGCACCCAGCCGGATTACGCAGGTGGATCTGGGGTTGTTTGATCACAAGCACAAAAGCCTGGGGAACAAACCTAACGAAGGCCTGCAACGCATGGCCAGCGAAATCTTCTGCACCGTGCTGCGCAGCCTGATGGAACACGAAGGCTGCGTGATGTCGATGGATCAACTACCCACCCTGGAGGTGCTTTACCGGCGTGTCGGAGAAGACAGAGTGCGTCAATTCGGGCTCGACTCCGCCATTAATCGTCTTCCCTACGACCGTCACGGCGAAGAACTGGCAATCCACCGTTTTGCCGACCTGCTGCGCCCAAGCCTGAGCGGTCTGCTGGCATCACCGATCGCTCATCAACTACCGAGCTGGTCGCGACTGAACAGCTGTAATCCATCCTTTGCAAAGGACCTGGCACAAGCTGGCAGAGTCGGACGCCAGTCACCGAGCTACACACCAAGCTCCATCAGACTCAGACGGCCCAACCATTCACCAGCAAGAGTCGAACTTCAGACCAAAGCATCAACAACCGCAGCAGCGTGAGACTGAGCATGAGGCAAAACCTTTTTTACCAATCAGTGAACAAAAGATGATGGGTGTTACACAACGAACTTCAACCAATGTTGCGACAGCTACCGAATCAAAGGATTTGGTATCAAACCCGCAAAATTGAAATATTGCAGAGGCTCGTTTTGTGACGAATCAGACATTTTACCTGTCAGATTTTGACGACATTAGGGGAATGAGTTATGCAACAAGATGATCGAATGCGTGTACCGCAACAACACCAACAAGATGGTGATTGTGAAGTGCATTGGGGAATCACACTTTTACCTGGAAAAGGTTGTCATGCCCAAAGAGATGTTCTGGTTTGAAGCCCCACAAGAGGCTCGAATGGAATTCTGGCTGATGTCGCCACAAGGTCAGATGTTGGATGTAAGAGCGTATGCAGCCGACTACGCGATGGACAATGATCAAGTTCCCGAATCAGCCATGGCAAGTTAATTCAGGCGAATACAATTGAACTTTCTGATCAAACACTGAGAAACTGTTCAACAACTTCTTGACTCAGCTCTTGTGTTGGGCCGCTGGCTACAATACCACCACGTTGCATCGCGTAATAACGATCTGCCTGACGAACAAAGTGCAAATGCTGTTCCACCAGCAAAACACTAATTCCAGCCTGGGAAATGATCTGTCGCACTGCAGATTCGATATCAAGAACGATATTGGGCTGAATCCCTTCGGTGGGTTCATCCAGTAGGAGCAATTTGGGTTTTCCAAGCAGCGCGCGTGCAATCGCCAATTGCTGTTGCTGGCCACCACTAAGGTCTCCGCCCTTGCGAGGCAGAAAATCCCTCAGGATCGGGAACAAGTCGTAAACGAAAGGATCAATCCCTCGTTGGCGACCAAGACCTCCCGGCAACGCCTCCATACCGAGCATGAGGTTCTCCTCAACTGTGAGCTGCGGAATGATTTCGCGTCCCTGAGGCACATAACCCAAGCCAGCACGCGCCCGCTGATGGGGAGCATGACGATCGAGAGGGATACCGTTGAAGACGATCTCACCGCGACGTGGTCGAAGTAAGCCAATCAGAGATTTGAGCAAGGTCGTTTTGCCGACCCCGTTGCGCCCAATCAGACAGACCATCTCACCAGCCTTCACCGTGAGATCGACATCGCGAAGAATGTGACTCTCCCCGTAGTAGGTGTTCAGACCGCGCATTTCCAAAAGCGTTGTCATCCGTTGTTCTCCTCTGTGGTTCCGAGGTAAACCTCAATCACACGTGGATCGGCCTGAACCTGATCCATCGTTCCTTCACAAAGCACGTGCCCCTGGTGCAGGACGGTCACTGGGCTCTCCAAACGACGGATGAATTCCATGTCGTGCTCGATCACCAGCACGGTGTGATCCCCAGCTAATGACTTGAGCAAATCTGCGGTGAGATCAGTCTCCTCATCAGTCAGACCAGCAACCGGTTCATCCACCAGCAACAGATCTGGATCCTGGCCAACAAGCATGGCAATCTCGAGCCACTGCTTCTGACCATGCGACAACGAACCGGCGGCCCAGTCCGCTCGGTTCTGCAGGTTGACGATGCTCATCAAGTGATACACCTGATCCCTCTGGTTGCCATTCAGACCACCCACCAGCAGTGACCAAGGCTGCTTCGGACAACTCACCGCCAACGCAAGATTCTCCTGAACGCTGAGCTTCTCAAACACTCTCGGACTCTGGAATTTTCGGCCAATCCCAAGGCGGGCAATACGGTGCTCTCGGGTACCCAAGAGAGAGCGTCCCTTGAACATCACGTCTCCCTCGGAGGGTGTGGTCTTTCCAGTGATCACATCCAAAAAGGTGGTCTTGCCGGCACCGTTGGGGCCAATCACAGCTCGCAACTCACCAGGCTTGAGGTTCAAGTTGAGATCGCGCAGGGCCAGAAACCCGTCAAAGCTGACGGTGATCTGACGCAACTCCAACAGAGGCATTGTCATGTCTGCACCTCATCCTGCCCATCCATTTCCAGTTGGGGATAGGTGCCGATCGGACGGACGAAGCCAATCCGCGACAACAGATTGCGTGGACCATCGGATTTCAACCAACCGATGACACCTTCGGGCAGCGCTGTCACCACGAGAATGAACAGCCCACCTTGAATGAAAAGCCAACCCTGAGGCCAAGCTTCACTCACCAGGCTCTTGGTATACATAATCGCCACAGCGCCAAAAATGGCGCCAACGAGCGTGCCTCTTCCGCCCACGGCCACCCAGATCACCATCTCGATCGAGAAAGGGACAGCCATGTATTGGGGAGACACGATACCGGATTGCACGGTGAACAATGCTCCTCCGATACCTGCCAAGCCCCCTGCTATCGCGAAAACGATTGTTTTAAACAGCGTGGGATTGAAGCCGGTGAAACGCAGTCGAGGCTCATCATCGCGAATCGCGATGAGGACATCCCCGAAACGACCTCGCACCACCCAACGAACAAAAAACCAGGTCAGGAAAACCATTAAGCAGGTCAGCCAGAAGAAGCCGCGCTGCATCTCGGGTGACCCAATCATCTGACCGAACAATTGGGTGACATCAGTCTTGAGGCCATTAGTGCCATTAATCAGTTTCTGCTGGCCATTGAAGAAATTGAAAAACACAAGCAACGCCGCCTGGGTCAAGATCGAGAAGTAGACCCCTTTAATGCGGTTGCGAAACACCATGTTTCCGAGCACTGCTGCGAGCAGCGCCGGCACGAACCAGATGGCGATCAGCGTGAAGACGGGATTATGGAAGGGTTCCCAAAAAAACGGCAACCTGTCAACGCCATACAGGCTGAAAAACTCGGGGATGCCGTTGGGCTGACCTTCTGAACTATTGAGCTGCAGATACATCGCAGCTGCATAGCCTCCCACAGCAAAGAAGATTCCCTGTCCGAGGCTGAGTAGACCGGTAAAACCCCAGATCAAATCGATGCCGAGAGCAACGATGGCCAATGACAAGAAACGACCCAGCAAGTTGAGACGAAACACTGGCAACACCACGGGCGCTGCCACGATCACGGCGATGACCACGACCCAAAGCAGAAGTTGAGGCCAGCAAAATCTTTGTTTGGTTCGCGTTGTAAAGGACTCGAACATCGACTTAGGCCTCCACCATGCGTCCCTTCTGCGGGAACAAACCCGAGGGGCGGAACTGCAAAAAGACCACGATCAAAGCGAAAACCATCACCTGAGCCATGCTTGTGGTGGCAAAGAACTGAACCACACGTTCAAGAGGTGCCGGCATATCTGGCCAGATCGTGATCAGCCGCCCTGCACCGATCAGATCAGTCAGCAGGCCAATAGCGAACGAAGCAATCACAGTGCCGAGCAGATTGCCTACACCACCGAGGACAACAACCATGAAACAGCCCACGATGTAAGACGTACCCACGTTCGGACCCACCGAACCAAGCAGTGACACCGCGACTCCAGCGACACCAGCCAGACCAGAACCAATCCCGAAGGTGAGCACGTCGACGGTATCGGTAGGAATACCGAGGCAATCGCTCATTGAGCGGTTCTGCGTTACTGCCCGAATACGCATCCCCCAGACACTACGGTTCAGAAACCAGGTGACCCCAAGCACAGCCACAATGGTGATCACGATGATCACAAGCCGGGGCACGGGAAATGTGAGATCCATCCACTCGATGCCGCCACGCATCCACTTGGGTGCAGTCACATCAACATTGCGTGAGGTAGCCCGAGCGATGCGGCTAATTTGCGAGCCCAGAATGCTGGCAAACAACACACCGACGAGTGCTGACAAACACCAGCTGCCGAAACGAATAAGCCGATTGCGAGACCCCTGCAAAAGTTTCTGTGGAAGAAGCAAAGGCAGAGAGAAACCCAGAGCAAGGGCCAACACCAGACCCGCTGCCTGAGCCAAAGGGACACTGCGCACAAACTGCTGCAGGATGAGGCTCACACCCCAGGTTGCAAGGAGAGTTTCGAGTGGATTGCCGTAAAGACGGCGAATCACGGTGCGCTCAAGCAAAATCCCCACTACACCACTTGTAATGAAGGCGATCGGAATCGCGACGAGAACATAGAAGCTGTAGAGAGGCTGCATGGCTGGCAGCTTGAAGATCAGCTGCACCACGTAGGTCGTATAGGCCCCGAGCATGATCAACTCTCCATGAGCGAGATTGATCACCCCCATCAAGCCAAACACAATCGCAAGTCCAAGGGCGGCGATTAACAGCACCGAGCCGATAGCCACCCCGTTGAACAGGCTTTCAAAAAGCAGTTGCACGGAAGTCCGGAAAAAGCGGTCAGTGAAATTACGAAAGGAGGAGCCCTAATGAGGACTCCTCCAAAGAGCACAGGACAAATAAACCTGGCTAAAGCAAGAAATCAGAGCTTGTACTTCTCCCCTTTGCTGGGATCTGTCCAGTCACAAGCGAAACCCTTAGAGGTGGGCTCAAACTGATTCCATGTCTGGGGATCGATAGGATTATCAGATTCTTCAATGATCTTGAACTGACCGTCAGAAGTAATCTCACCAATCCGTACGATCTGAGAGATGTGGTGGTTAGGGCGGACTTCAATAGGACCCTGAGGAGCGTCAAAAGTGACGCCAACCAGCGCCTCACGAACCTTGTCGTCATCGAAGGTACCAGCCTTCTCGACCGCCTTTTTCCACAGATAAACCATGTTGTAGGCCGACTCCTGAGGGTCAGCAACAACACGATCAGCTCCATACTTAGCCTTGAAGTCATCAGCAAACTTCTTGGATGCCGGGGTATCAATCGACATCATGTAGTTCCAGGCGCCGTAGTGGCCCTCAAGAAACTCAGGACCAATCGTGCTGATTTCTTCCTCAGCAATTGAGTAACTCATCACGTAATAACCATTTTCAGGAGTGATGCCGGCATCCTGAATCTGCTTAAAGAAAGCAACATTCTGATCACCATTGAGAGTATTGATGATCACTCCACCATCTGGAAGTGCTTTCTTAATCTTGGCAATAATTGGAGCAACTTCAGTATTGCCCAAGGGCAGATAATCTTCTCCAACAACAGTGCCACCAAGCGACTTTAATTGTTCTTTGGTGATCGTGTTAGAAGTCCTGGGGAAGACATAGTCTGATCCAACAAGGAAGAAGGGCTTACCAGCCGCTGGTGAATTCTTGAACATGAAGAACGTCGCCGGCTCAGACTGCTGGTTCGGCGTA
>QCTJ01000024.1 GCA_003211205.1 Synechococcus sp. AG-673-F03 | reverse complement strand
GGAAAATCCGATTGGCACCAAGCTGTTCACGCCAGTGAGCGAGCCATCCGGCCACTCTTGCGATGGCAAAGACCGGCGTGAACAGATCTCTGGGAATACCCAGCTTGCGGTAGACAAGTCCGGAATAGAAATCCACATTGGGATAAATCCCTTTCGGGCCGAGACGGGTTTCCGCCGCTGTCTCCAGAGCTCTGGCCACGTCGTACATCTCATCGTGACCAAAGCGTTCGAACATCTCTTCAGCGAGAGCCTGAAGAATCACTGCACGAGGATCTTTGACGCGGTATTCACGGTGACCGAATCCCATGATCTTGCGCTTGCTGGCCATGGCCTCGTCGAGATAGCCCGCGGCCTGATCCGGTATGCGGATCTCCTCGAGCATCGCCAGGACATCTTCATTGGCCCCGCCATGAAGGGGACCAGCCAGCGTGCCGACAGCTGAGGCGACGACCGCATAAGGATCGGTGAGGGTGCTGGCGGTGACGCGGGCACTGAAAGTGCTGGCATTGAGACTGTGCTCCGCATGCAGGATCAGGCACTGATCAAAGATCCTTGAGGCCATGGGATCCGGCTCACGCTCCATGAGCATGTAGAGGAAATTGGCGGAATACGCCAGATCATCCCTGGGCTGAATGGGGTCTTGGCCTTTACGGATCAGCTGAAAAGCGGCGACCATGGTGGGGATCTTGGCGATCAGCCGAACCACAGCGTCATAGATGTACTGAGGGTCGTCGATGGCACGACGGGAATAAAACAGACCTAAGGACGCTGCGCTGGACTGCAGAGCATCCATCGGATGCCCATCAGAGGGGAAGCACTTCATCATGTCCCTGACGCGGAAACTCACGCGTCGGTGCATCTGCACCTCGTCCTCAAAGTCGCGTAGCTGCTGAGGAGTGGGCAATTGACCCCAGATCAGCAGGTAGGTGGTCTCCAGAAAGCTGCAGTGGGTGGCCAGATCGTCGACGGGATAGCCGCGATAGGACAGGCAGCCCGCATGACCATCGATGTCACAGATGGACGACTGGGTGGCAGGCACCCCCTCAAGTCCGGGGCGGAACACCAGGCCCGTTCGCTCATGACGGATCTCGGCACCATCGTTCTGACTCACCAACCTCCGCTTCAGCGCAAGGGCAACTTAAACGGAGCGCGGGAGCAAAAGACGAGGCCTGAGTAATGCCTGCAGTTCAGCCTGCCCCCGAGGATCGCTCAGGTCAGCCGGCCAACTGAGATGGCAGTATCCCGCCTTGCGCAAGCGCAGGCTGCCGGCGGGTGCTCCGATCAGAGTCGCCGCAAGAATGCTCAGATCTGGCTCATGGCCAACCAACAGGCAACAGCCGGACACGCGCGAGACCAACGGCCACGGGTCACCGCCTGGTTTGAGAGCTGAATCCAGCCGCATCGACTCCGCCAGCCCTGCCTTGACCGCCAACTCAGCGGTCTGCCTGGATCGCCGGTAAGGACTGCTGATCAGTGCGTCCGCCTGAACATCCAGCATCCGCAGTTGTCGAACGACCTCCAGAGTTCGCCGCATGCCGCGATCGGTCAGGGGGCGATCAGGATGATCACGGCCGCTTAACCGTTCAGCGGCAATGCCATGGCGCATGAGAAGGAGATCAACCGAGCTGGAGTCGCGCACGCAGACGCAAGCTGCTCACACGTTCATCTTGCACGGAGCTGGCGTTCGGGTCAGCCCCAGCAGAGACAGCCAAACCTTTCACAGCTGGCAACAGTGATCGGCCTGCCACACCCTGCACCAGCTCCCAGGGTCGCCACTGCCCCAGGCGCAAGCGACTTTGCGCCGCAGCGAGTGCCAGCTGCTGAGACAGCCCTGACTGAGTCGCGGACTGCAGCTCCAGCAGCTGCTGCAGCCCGCGACTCAGGTCACCACTTTCACCGCGACGGCGCAAACCATCGAGGGTCTCTGCCCACCAGTTCACACCGGTATCCCGCTCCAGAGCGACAGCGAGTTCAGCTTGCAGCGACTCCTCTCCGCGACGTCGTTGACGAGCAAGACGGGTCCAGACCTGAACAGGCTGGTCCTCGCTGTCGAGGGTGGAGCCTGTCAACCCAAGCCCCTGAAGTTGCTGATCCACCACTTCGGGATCGGGACGATTCGGCCGGGTGCCTAACACCCAGCCCTGCGGCCCTTGCTGCCAAAGCATGGGCCCCTCATCGAGGCCGGCCACCGCAGCCGCGGCACCGGTCGAAACGGATTCGATCGACTGCCGCAGGAGGGGAGCGATCCACTGAGCCAGGGGCTCATTGGCGTCGGCAGCCAGTAGAGCCGCAGGATTCGTGAGCAGAGCGACTGTCTCCGCATCACCGCCGGCATCTCTGAGCAACACATCGCTGTCCTCCAGCTGAGACACCCGGGGAATCAGAGGCTCACGGAAGTGGACCACGGCATCAAGCGCCAGATCAGCGCCCTGCGGTGTCAGCGATGCCACCAGCCCCTGCAGGTCTTCACGGGCAGTGATCGCTGAGGGGACACCCAGCCAGCGTTCCATTGCACCAGGGTTGGCAATCAGAACGGCAGCACCACGACCGAAGCTCTGCAGATCAGAAGCCAGGACAGGGTCTCCGAGCTGATGCTGACTGTCCAGCTGAGAGACATCCAACGCCTGTTCAAGCACCCCACGCCCTGAAGCCAGCAACAGCAGATCGTCGTCGATCAAGGCCGTGGCGATCGGTTGGGGATCTCTCCCCAGCAGAGCACCACGACCGCTGATCAGTCCCATACCGCGATAGCGGGAGATCTGCAGATCGGTGCCTGCCAGGCTTCGGGTCTGCCAGAAACGCTGCAGAAAGCGCTTGGCCCCGTCTTCATCGCGGCTCGACAATGCCAGGACCCAGCCCTGCTTGGGTTGTTCACCGGACTGCTGAGCAGGAGCGTCCAGCACTGCAAAGCTGACCTCGGGTCCAATCCAGCCGGCCAGCTCAGTGCTGAAGTCAAGTCCGGCCAGAGCAAATGCACCATCTCTGAGCTGACGGGTGCTGTCATTCACCAGTTGGCGCTGACGCACTGGTGCAACGGCCTGGGCATAAGCAGGCACCTGACGCGAATCGACCAGCCAGTGCAACGTCAGGGCTGCATCACTGGGCATAAACCGTGCCGCCCGGGGCAGCTCAATTGGCCGGTCCATGATCCGCAGCGGGCTCTGACGAGCCATGGCCCACCAAACACCCAGTGCAAGGGTGAGCAGCACCATCGCCATAGCGACCAGAGCCAACAGGAACGAGCGCCCTTTCATGAACAGGCGGTGAAGCACATGGTGCTCATCTTCTATCCATCCATGGTGCTGTGCCAGCCCGAAGCCAGACTGAATCGATGAATGGACCCACCCCAAAACCCCTCAAAGCCAGCGAACTGAACGACTGGCTCAACAACAACGCCGATCTGACCGTTGTGGATGTGCGGGAGCAGCAGGAACTGGCGATCGCTCCGTTTCCGCATCCGGTCAAGCATCTGCCCCTGAGTGATGCTGAAAACTGGATGGGGAGCATTGATGATGAGCTGCCAAACAGTGGCTCGATCGTGGTGCTGTGCCATGCCGGTGTGCGCAGCTGGAATTTCGGCTGCTGGCTGCTCGAAAATCGACCATCACTGGACGTCTGGAACCTCGAGGGTGGCATTGACGCCTGGAGCGTCGTGGTGGATTCCGCAGTGCCCCGCTACTGATCACCGCGTCAGTCAGCCGAACAGCGTGCATTCATGACAGGCAGCAATCTCCCTGGCTGATGGTTCGTAAGATTGCGGTCCGCAAGGTGCTCTCCGTGAAGCCGCTGCCACGACGACAGCAGGAAGTTCTTCAGGCCACGGTTCACCACTACGTCGACACCATCGAGCCGGTGGGCAGTCGCGCTCTAGTGCAGCGATTCGGAATCAAAGCAAGTTCGGCCACGGTGCGTTCGGCCATGGGAGCTCTAGAACAACGTGGACTCCTGACCCAGCCGCACACGTCAGCGGGTCGAGTGCCCAGCCCCCAGGGCTACCGCCATTATGTGGACTGCCTGCTGCCCGAACCTGGTGCGGGTGCCCATCACCTGGAACGGGAATTGACCCAGCTGAGCCTGCGCTGGGCGGCACTGGATGACCTGCTGCTGCAGCTGGCACGCCGGCTGACGGATTTCACAGGTCTGATGAGCCTGATCAGCCCGCCGCAACGATCCCAGAGCCAGCTCAGAACCATTCGCCTGGTCCGCAGTGAAGACCGCCTGCTGGTGATGCTCGTGGGCGATTCCAGTCAGGCCCATCATCTCAATCTGCGGCTGCCCCACGGCAGTGCCGGTCAGGTGGAAGCCTTGGAACGCTGGACCTCAGACCAGCTGGTGCAGGCTGGAAAGCTGGACTGGTGCTGTCTGCCCCAGCAACTGCAATCCTGCGGGAGAGCACTTCAGGACGCACTGGCGAACGGCAATCCCTTCCAACGCCCGATCGAACAGGCACCGTTAGTGCATGGGGTGTCACGACTCGTGGCCGAACCCGAATTCAGTGACAGCGCCAGAGTGAGGCCTCTTCTTGACCTGATGGACAGTGACCCGGCAGCCTTTGTTCCTGCTCCTGCCTGGTCCGATGGGCGCGTCTGGATCGGCAAGGAGCATCCTGAGACAGCATTGAGCCACTGCTCAGTAGTCCAGGCCAGCTATCGCAGCGGTGACGGAGGCGTGGGCCAGGTTGCCCTGATCGGCCCCATGCGGATGGCCTACGCGACCGCTCGTGCGGCCGTGAACTCCGTCGCAGTCACCCTGGAGCGCTTGCTCTGCTGAGATATGCGCTGAATCTTCAGAGTGCGTCGCCAAGCTGCTCAGCGACCGTGTTCACATCCTTGTCACCACGCCCAGAGCAGTTCAAGACCACTTCAGTTCCATCCGGCAGGGTTGGGCAGAGGGTCTCAAGCCAAGCGAATGCATGCGCTGTCTCAAGGGCAGGAATGATGCCCTCCAGTCGGCTCACAAGTTGAAGTGCCTGGAGCGCTTCGGCATCGGTGACGGCGCCGTACTCGGCCCGGCCGATCTCGCGCAGGTAGCTGTGTTCAGGCCCAACTCCGGGGTAGTCCAGGCCGGCACTGATCGAATGAGCTTCCTGCACCTGTCCGTCCTGGTCCTGCAACAACAGGCTCATGGCACCGTGCAGCACTCCAACCCGGCCCTCAGTCATCGTGGCGGCATGACGACCTGTGGCGACGCCATCACCGGCGGCCTCAACTCCGATCAGACGTACATCGCTGCACTCCACAAAGGGATGAAACAGACCCATGGCGTTGGAACCCCCACCAACGCAGGCCATCAGCACGTCCGGCAAACGACCGAACGCTTGCTGGCATTGGTCCCTGGCCTCCTCTCCGATCACTGCATGAAAGTCGCGAACCATCATCGGATAGGGGTGGGGACCCGCCACTGACCCGAGGATGTAATGCGTGCTCTCCACATTCGTGACCCAGTCACGAATGGCCTCGCTGGTGGCGTCTTTGAGCGTGGCAGTGCCGGCGGTCACAGGCTGAACGCTGGCACCAAGAAGACGCATGCGGAAGACATTCAGAGCCTGACGGCGCATGTCTTCCGCACCCATGTACACCACACACTCCAGGCCGAAGCGGGCGCAGACCGTGGCCGTCGCGACCCCGTGCTGACCAGCTCCTGTTTCGGCAATGATCCGCTTTTTGCCCATTCGCAAGGCCAGCAGCGCCTGCCCGAGCGCATTGTTGATTTTGTGAGCTCCGGTGTGGTTAAGGTCCTCACGCTTCAACCAGATCCTGGGTCCACCGTCACTGCGGCGGTAATGGGCTGTGAGCCGCTCAGCTTCATAGAGAGGTGTGGCTCTGCCCACGTAGTTCCGCAGCAGGCGGTTGAGCTCTGAGGTGAAATCCGGATCTTTCCAGGCCTCAGCCGCGGCCTTCTCGAGCTCAGCCAGAGCAGGCATCAGCGTTTCAGGCACATACTGACCACCGAAACGGCCAAAACGACCGGAGGAGGCAGGCCTGGAGCTGACGGCCAGATCCTGAGCGGTGGGTTTGGGTGGCAGGGTGCTGGTCAAGGTGCAGCTGACCGCGCGCGCGGCCTTTGAAGCGTTGGCTCAGCGTAAGCAGGCAATCACGCGATGCCGTGGATCACAGGCACTGATTTGAAGATTCCGGAACCCTGCCGACCGCAGGGCCGCAGCCATGTCGAGGCTGAAGTACTGCTCGATGTAGGGCTCGGTGCTTTTGAGCAATGTGGCGACTGCCGCAGGAAGGCGCTGAAGCACGGAGGAGGCGGGATCCTGATCAACCACCACCAGAGCACCTCCTGGCCGCAACAACCGAGCAGCCTCCACCAGCACGGCGCGAGTCGCATCCTGAGGCAGCTCATGGCAGACGAACTGAAGACTGATCAGGTCAAAAGACGCATCCGCCAGACCCGTGTTCTCCGCCGCTGCATGCAACCAGCCATCCACGAGTCCCTCCCGATCACGCACACGGGCCACCGCGAGCATGTCAGGGGAAAGATCCAGGCCCTGAATCCGAGGTGCGGCCTCTTGGCGCTGCTCAGCCCGCTCAGACAACCAGCGTGCGAGATACAACGTGCTCACTCCAACTGAACAGCCAAGATCGAGCACCTGATCAATGGATCCGTTCAGAAGCGGCGCCAAAGCGCGGTGGATCTCATCCCGCAGACGGGCCTGGGCCACAGACGGTGCCAGCGCCTCTTCCGGCCAGATGCGCAGGGCCATGGCATCGGTGGCTTGCTCCGCTTCGGCAGCAGCCTGCCAGCAGAGATTGCCCTGTTCATAGGCGTGAAAACGCGCCACGTAGTAGGCGGGCGGCACAAGGCCTGGACTGATGCTGCTGGACAAGAACGGTGCTGCAGCCTTCTGCAGTTCCCGGCGTCGGACTCGCCAGGGAATGCCGTTGCGTTCAGCCGTTCGGATAATCAGCTGACGAGCCTGGAAGAACAGAGGACGCCTCAGCAGAGCGATACCGATCAAGTGTTCGATCCAGCGACCAAGTCCCTGGCTTGAGTCAGCCCATCGAGGCGTGGACGCGGAGTCGGTCATCACGAGAACGGCAGGATGGTGTCGGATGCGCAGAAGCGATGCCGAAAGGCGGGTGGCAGGAATTCAGCAACACAGACAGTCTGCAGCGGCCAAGCGGCCCCGAGAAGCAACCCACTGAGAAAGCCCAGCAAATCATTCGGGTGCAGCCGACCCGAGGGGGGAAGGGCGGCAAGACAGTGACGGTGATTCGCGGACTGGAGCTCAACCAGGACGGACTCAAAGCACTACTGAAGAAACTCAAGACACGCATCGGCAGCGGTGGCACCGCAAAAGACGGCCTGATCGAACTTCAGGGCGATCAGGTGGAGCCCGCACTGGAACTGCTCAACAATGAGGGGTACCGTCCCAAGCGCGCTGGGGGCTGACGCAGAACCAGGGTCAAAGAGATGCAAGCTGAGGGACAAGTTGAGGGACAATGGCGGCCGCAGACCGCCGGATCCCAATGACCGCTTCGTCCAGCCACGGCCAGCTGACCAACCAGGGTGCTTCCACCAACATCGCCTGGCATCAGGCATCGGTTGATCGAGCGGCCCGCGCTGAACAACGGGGACATCGCAGCGCCATTCTCTGGTTCACAGGTCTGAGCGGTGCGGGCAAAAGCACTCTTGCCAACGCGGTCAATCAGGCCCTGTTCCAGCGAGGACTGAGCACCTATGTGCTCGACGGCGACAACATTCGCCATGGCCTCTGCAAGGACCTGGGGTTTTCCGATTCCGACCGTGAGGAGAACATCCGCCGCATCGGTGAGGTCTCCAAACTGTTTTTGGATTCCGGTGCAATCGTTCTGACGGCATTCGTCTCACCGTTTCGGGCTGACCGCGACAAAGCGCGCAACTTGGTGAGCGACGGAGATTTCATCGAGATCTTTTGTGCCGCTGATCTGAATGTGTGCGAACAGCGCGACACCAAAGGCCTTTATGCGAAGGCACGTGCCGGCGAAATCAAGGAGTTCACCGGAATCTCAAGCCCTTATGAAGCACCAGACACTCCGGAACTGTGTGTCGACACCGGCGCAGCAGACCTGCCGAACTGCGTGGATCAGGTGGTGAACGAGCTGATCTCTCGGAACATCATTCCTGCCCAGCGCTGACCTCGCTGACGACCGCGTGGATGCCCTGACGCTCTGCCCAGGCATCCACAAACGTCTTGAGGCAGCTGGCGACAGGCACCGCCAGCAGCAGACCCAACAACTCTCCAAGGCCGTAAAGGTCTCCAGCCTTCGCTCCCAGGGGCAGGGCAATCAGCAGCCAAGCCGGCTGCAACCCAACGATGCTTCCCATCAAACGTGGCTGAATCACCTGGTCAACGATCTGACCGACCACGATCGCAGCCACCAGAGTCTCCAGGCCTGTACTGGGATCCTGAAAAGCGAGCAACCCGCTCACCGCAACGATCGTCAAAGCACTGGCGTAGGGGATCAGAGTTGTGAATCCGATCAGCACGGCAAACAGCACGCCATAGGGGATCTTGAGAAGAGTGAACACCACGATCTGACCCAAGGCCAGGATCAGCGCCAGCAACACTTGCCCGCCGAAGTAGCCACGAAAGGTGCGAACCAGGGTGCTAGTCACCAACGAACGCCACGCATCCGGCAGCCAGCGGGCCAGACCCTTCGCGATCGATTCACCTCCAATCAGGAAGAACACGGCCAACACCAGCACGATCACCGTGTTGATCGTGGTGCCGAGTGTGGCGCCGAGAATGCTGAGCAAGCTCTGGCTGAGCTGACTGGCTACGGCGCTTGCCCTTGAGAGCAGATCACTGCTGAGGTCACCAAACTCCGTGGGCAGACCACGGATTGAGGCCCACTCCTGGAGACGGTTCACCCACTCCTGGGCCGCCAAGAGCAGTCCAGGCAGAGCATTGATCAACTGGCCAAGCTGCTCAATCAGCAGCGGCACCAGGGTCACCGCTGCGAAGACCAGTGCCCCGATCGTGGCGAGAGTGACAAGCACGATCGCCACCCAGCGGCGCATCCCTCGGCCGGTGAGCCATCGGCAGGGAATATCCAGCAGAAACGCGATCAGCGCGGCGGTGAGAAACAGGCCCGGGAAGGGTGCCAGCGGCAGGAGGAGCTGACGGATCACATACAGGTTGAGGGTCAGCAATGGCAGCACCAATCCCCAGCGAATCAAGGCTGGCCAGGACGTCATGGATTGAAGGAGGTGCGGATTAACAGGAGCTCAGCTTTGATGTGGCATTGACGTAATGGCACCAAAAAGCAAGCCAGGCCGCAATACTCAGGAATTTTGCTCCCTCCTCAAACAATTGAACGGTTTCATAGGAAGCCGGGAAGATTCCTTGGAAAGCGTCAATCAAAACCGAAGACCCCAGGAAAACCACTGAGAGCAGGAATGAGTCTCCAGCAAACCTCTTCAAAGGTTCACGGAAACAGACGAGAAGCAACACCGTGAAGACGGTATAAGTGACGTAGAGGAACAATTGACCCAGATAACGATCATGGACCAGAAACATGTCATCAAGGCAGAGCCACAACGAAAAACCACCACCGCAGAATGCAAACTGACGATTAACAATGGACCCTCTTATCAGATGCGTTGATGCTGCAAATAAAGCAATAGCAGCTGCAGCCATCCAGAGCAAATAACCAACACTCGACAAAAATCCTTGTCCAAGGGGCGCATCACAGGCCTGAGCCAGATCACGCAACACCTTCGTTGAGCTGATGCCCTCAGCTGCACTCCAGGTCAACGGAATCAAATACAACAGCGCTGCTGGAACAAGCGTTGTCATCACTGTCAAACGAATGGTCGAACGAGATTCTGTTTGCATCAATTCATTCGCTCGACATAGTCACGACTGCCCAGATCCTTCAGACGGGCGTCCTTATCAACGACCGTGTCATGAAGCTGCTGGCGGTAGGCCTCGAGCCGTTCTGCCAGCTCACCACCCTCCACAGCAAGGATCTGTGCAGCCAGCAAGCCTGCATTCAGACCTCCGCCGATCGCCACCGTGGCCACGGGAATACCACCGGGCATCTGCACGATCGAATGCAATGAGTCGACACCTGATAGTGCTTTGCTCTGCACCGGTACTCCAATCACAGGCAAAGTGGTGAGCGCGGCCACCATTCCAGGTAAATGGGCTGCACCACCGGCACCAGCCACAATCACGGCCAGCCCACGCTGGCGGGCCTGCTGGGCGAAGCTGACCATTTCCAAAGGCGTGCGGTGAGCCGAGAGCACGCGTACCTCCACCGCCACCCCCAGCTGTTCCAGCACCTCGACGGCGGGGTGGAGGCTGGGAAGGTCGGAGTCACTGCCCATGATGACGGCAACCCTGGGCGCAGAACCTGGATTAATGGAGGGGGATGGCAACTCGGCCACAGGCAAGAACCGGAAGGACAGCGAGACTGTCATCGTCCCGCACCGGCCTGAGCCGGCCCAACCGCATGCGTCGGATCACCGATGTGCGCCTGCCCCAGCGCCCCGGAAACCACGACCCTGCAGGTCTGTCCTGGCTCAGCCTGGATGATCGCAATCTGATTATCGCCGCTGGTCCTATGCCGGCCGGTGGGGCGATGGCCGGGGAAAGCTGGCATGGAGACAGGCTTAGTCGTCGGGGGATCGATCTGCAGATCAATGGGGGACTGGGCCTGGCCTTCACGGAGCTCACACAACAGGATTTGCCGAAACTCCTTGAATTGCTGGAGCTGCTTTGGCGCGATGGGGTCGAGGCGATCGCTCCAACCCTGGTCACCTGTGCTGTAGCCCCTCTACGCCAATCCCTGACCGTGCTCCGGCAGGCCCGTGACCGGCATCAAGCTGGCCGCTGCCAGCTGCTGGGAGCACACCTTGAGGGCCCGTTCCTTGCGGAAGCACGGCGGGGTGCACATCCGTTGGAGCACATCGCTGCTCCCAGCGTCGCGGCCCTGAAGGCACGGATCGCCGGATTTGAAACCGACATCAGCCTGATCACCCTGGCGCCGGAGCAACCGGGCGCTCAGGAGTTGATCAGCGAACTCAAACAGCTCGGCATCCATGTGGCTCTGGGTCACAGCAACGCAGATGCTGATCAGGCAGCTCTGGCGTACAGGCAGGGCGTCGAGATGATCACGCACGCTTTCAATGCAATGCCAGGACTGCACCACCGCGCTCCTGGGCCCTTGGGGGAAGCCTGCCGTCGCGGCGACATTGCGCTTGGGCTGATTGCCGACGGAGTGCATGTGCATCCCACCACTGCGGTGTTGTTGCAGAAGATGGCGGGGGATCAGCTGGTGCTCGTGAGTGATGCCCTGGCGCCCTACGGGCTGGCGGAGGGTACGCATCGCTGGGATGAGCGAGTGCTCTTGGTGAACAACGGCACGTGCAGACTTGAAGACGGAACCTTGGCCGGTGTGACCCTGCCGCTGCTCGAAGGCACCTGCCGTCTAGCCAGCTGGAGCAGAGATGCGGATGGTGCGATCTGGGCCTCCACCATGGCTCCCAGAGAAGTGCTTGCGGAACGCCTTGAAAACCCCTTCTTGATTGGAGATGGAATGGACGATCTGCTGCGCTGGGAATGGAACGAATCAGAACGCAAGCTGGCCTGGTGGCAGGCTGCTTAAGATTCCGCCGCTGCGAGTGAATTGATGGCCCCCGAGCAACTGCTGAATGACAAGCAGGCCGAGAAACAGGAAGTGAAGGGCTATTTCGAGACGACGGGTTTCGATCGTTGGAACCGCATCTACAGCGATAGCGATGACGTCAATAAGGTCCAGCGCAATATCAGGATCGGGCACCAGAAAACTGTGGATGAGGTCCTGGTCTGGATCGAGGAGAGCGGGCAGTTCAACAACGTCAGTTTCTGCGACGCCGGTTGCGGCGTCGGCAGTTTGAGCCTCCCCCTGGCAAGAATGGGAGCCGGCTTCATCAATGCAAGCGACATCTCTGAAGCCATGGCCAAGGAAGCTGAGCGCCGGGCGCGTGAAGCGGGACTGGACATGTCCAAGCTCAATTTCGCAGCCAGCGATCTGGAAAGTCTCAGCGGCTCATTCCACACCGTGTGCTGCCTGGATGTGTTCATTCACTACCCCCAGGAGGCTGCTGAAGAGATGGTGCGGCACCTCTGCTCTCTCACCGAACAACGCCTGATCGTGAGCTTCGCGCCCTACACGCCGCTCCTGGCAGCTCTGAAGGGTATCGGCCAGTTGTTCCCAGGCCCCAACAAAACCACCCGCGCCTACACCCTCAAAGAAAAAGGGATTGTTGCGGCCGCGGAAGCCTGCGGCTTCAAACCCGTGCGACGCAGCCTCAACAAAGCGCCGTTCTACTTCTCCAGGTTGATCGAATTTCACAAGGCCTGAACAGCACTTCGAAGAAGCCACGGTTCAGGACCCGATCTGACTGTGCAGCTTGAGCAGCGCGTAAGGGGGGGGGGGGCACTGACAAAGTCAGCCGACCCCACATATGCGCTGAAAACGCCGCCCTGACCGATCAGGGTCGCGCCGTGATTGCTGGGGAACAGATCTCCAAGCGAGAGATTTAATGCCCCTGAGTCCAGGCGTGGTGTCACAGCGGCGCTGGGCCGAAGCGAGCCAAGGGAACGGGTCTGGATATTGCCGTCCTTGAAGGTGAGGGTTCCCTGGGCATGGGTCAGGAACACGGTTTCGCCTTTGAGGACTCGGCGTTCAACCACCTGTTCGAGCCCATAGAACGAACCATTCGCCTGTCCACAGCCCTGCACAGCTCCGCCCAGCCGGGCCACCGCAAGTCGGTAGCTGACCGAATCACCCACCGACAGGACCGAATCACGATTGGCATCAATGAAGGTGCCTGATTCCACATTGCAGAACAGCACCTTGAGCTGTTTGGCCTGCCGCTGATCGCCCCCGGAACCACCGGTGGAACAACCCGCCAGCAGACAGAACAGCGAGCCAACAACAACGGCGGAGACCGACCTGGACATGGCATCAACCTCTGAACTCACTCGATGCTGACAAGTCATGGTGAGTTTGAGCAGCATCAGAACGTCGATGGCGGCTCACAGCTGAGATGCAGATCATCCAGCTGCAGACGCCAGGCATGGAGCCGATAGCCCCCGTCTCCCGGAGTGGCGACATCACTGATGAGCTGATCGTTCAGGTAGAGCGGATCACCAAGCAGGGGAGACCCCAGTTGCGCGAGATGGATGCGGATCTGATGAGGGCGACCCGTGGTGATCGCCACCTGCAGACGATCTCCATGGGGGCAGCGTTCCAGCAGCTTCAATTCACTGTGGGCATTCAGACGTCGCCGGATCAACCCATCCGATGGGGGTAACGGTCCCCAGACCCAGCCCAGCAAGGGATGGGGCCGCTCGACCACATCCGTGTTCAGCGCAAGCGACATCCCGAACTCAAGTCCTGCGACACGCTGGGACCAGGCCTGATAGAGCTTGCGGGTTCCTGAGGACGGCTGAAAACCTCGTGAAAGAGCGGCTCTGGTGGTCGACTGGCGTGCACACACCTGCAATCCGGAGGTGAAGCGACCCAGGCGATGCACGGGCTTGGCAGCCAGAGGCTCACCCAGCTGGCGACTGCGCTGATCCAAAAGAGTGGAGAGCGTGTGCTGCAGAAAGCCGCCAGCGGGCATCACGGGCAGTCCGGAGGGTTTGTTGATCACCAGCAGATCCCCGTCGTCATGTTCCACCGACCAGCAATCAGGGATGGCTGGCTCAACCCATGGAGGACGGCACCAGAGCAGTTCTGCCTGATCGGGCAGCGGTCGATCCTTGAGCAGAAGCTTTCCGTTGAGCTTGATTTCTCCAGCATCGATTCGGCGACGCCAGACGTCTTTGGAGGAGTGGGCATATCGCTGAGACATGAGCACGCTGATCAGGGTGCCGTGATCGTCAAGGTGCGTGATGTCCCTGTACGTCCATCCCTGATTGAGTGCGGCTGCACGCCAACCTTCAGGCAAAAGCTCTGCCTGTTGGCCTGTCACTCCACCAGACGATGCTGCAAGGCGTAACGCACCAGCTCCGTTCGACTGGAAGTTCCGGTTTTGATAAACAACCTGCTCACATATTTCTCGACATTTCGGATTGATGTCTCCAGCTGGCGTGCGATTTCCTTATTCATCAATCCTTCCGCCACCAGTTGCAGAACACTGGATTCCCTGGGCGTGAAATTGTGCTGCACAGGGTCGCTGGAGGGCAGTGCCTCCGCCTGGGCGAGCAGAGAGCGAATCTCAGTGATCTGTTTGGCCATCTGGCCCATGTCGGCATCAGCAAAGCGAGCTGCTTCCTGTAACAGTCGCTGCTGACGCTGAGCCACGTTGCTCACGCGCGCAACCAGCTCATCCGGGTCAAAAGGTTTAGGGATGTAATCGTCAACACCCGCCAGATAGCCCTGGGTGCGATCCGCCGTCATGCCCTTAGCGGTTAGGAAGATGACGGGAGTACCGCCCAGACGCTCATCCGCTCTGAGCTTGTTGAGCAGCCCATAGCCATCGAGACGGGGCATCATCACGTCGCTGATCACTACGTCTGGCAGCATCTGCTGCGCCTTGGCGAAACCATCCTCACCATCTACGGCCGTCGTGACATCAAATCCCTCATCTTCGAGGTAGGCCTGCACTGCTGAACGCAGCCCAGGTTCATCGTCCACCAGCAGCAGACGCAACGTGGGATGTTCAGGCTGGGTGGGCTGTTCAGGCTGAGAGGCCTGGGAGGGTTGTTCGGGCTGGGAGGTTGTCAAGGCCTGACCTCATCTGGCCGAAATCTAGGGGCGTTAGAGCGCTGGCAACCGCAACACTTCCTGGGATTCGATCAACTCAGTGGAATAACCGAGCTCTCTGGCCTTGTCCGCGAGACCGGCGGGATCCTGGCCAGCGATCTCGGGATGACAGGCCGCCCACCACACCAGATGGTCTTCGCGCGTAGACGCATGCCAAGGCCCCCCTGGATTGAGTTTGCGCACATAGATGGCTTCGGTGTCCCGTGTGACCCTCAGCGGCTCCTCCCGACTGCAGTTCACCGACTCGGTGGGAATCACCAGATTGTCGACGGATTCCTGCCACAGCTTGAACCTGCGCATCTCAGGATCAGCAGGATCTCCCGAGACCGCAAAGATCCCCAGGGTGTACTCCTCAGCCCCATCGCCCTGGTCCAACACCACCAGATCAACCGGGCGCGATGCCTTCATTTGCTCCAGGATCTCCTCTCGATTGAACCCATCAGCGAGAGCGGAGGGAAAAGCTGCCGACGCCAGCAGACCCAAACTGAAGACCCAACGGATGGAGTGCATCGCGACAATCTGATAGTCACACCATGCTGACCCCACACACCCACTTGAGCGCAGTGAAGTTGTGATCAACCTCGATCACCAGGCCACCACACCCTGTCATCCCTCAGTGATCCAAGCGATGGAGCCCTGGTGGCGCGAGCAGTGGGGCAATCCATCGAGCCGGCAACATCGGCTTGGCTTGACAGCCGCAGCTGCAATCGGCTCAGCCAGAGAACGGCTTGCGAGCAGCCTGGGAATCAGATCCGAGGAACTGATCTTCACCAGTGGCGCCACCGAAGCCAACAACCTGGCGCTGCTGGGCCATGCCAGGGCTCGCGCGCTGTGCGACGGTGGACCAGGCCATCTGGTCAGTGTGGCCAGTGAGCATCACGCGGTGCTCGACCCTCTGCTGCAGCTGCAACAGGAGGGATTTCAAATCAACCTGTTGAGTCCGCAACAGAACGGCCTGATCACGGTGAAACAGCTGGAACAGGCCATTCAGCCCAACACCCAGCTGATCAGCGTGATGGTGGCCAACAACGAGATCGGCGTGATCCAACCGATCCAGGCCCTGAGTGCCGTCTGCCGCAGCCATGGCATCACGATGCACACCGATGCGGCCCAGGCCTACGGGCATCTTCGGCTGAATGCTGAAGAACTGGGCTGTGCGCTGATCAGTCTCAGTGCACACAAATTCAATGGCCCGAAAGGCATCGGCGCCCTGGTGGTGAGAGCTGGCACCCAGCTACAACCGCTGCAATGGGGTGGAGGACAGGAGCAGGGGCTGCGGGCAGGCACCTTACCGGTGCCGTTGATCATGGGCATGGCGGCTGCAGCCGAGCTGTCATTACACGACCTGGATGAGCGCCAGGCGCGACTGCGGGCTTTGAGAGATCAGCTGTGGGAAGGGCTCAAAGATCGCAATCCAACAATCCAGCTCAACGGGGCGCTGCAACCTCGGCTGGCCCATAACCTCAATCTCACAGTGCCCGACATCTCAGGTAGTCGCCTGCATCGGGCACTGCGATCCCGACTGGCCTGCAGCAGCGGTTCTGCTTGCAGTCGCGGTGAACCTTCTCACGTGCTGCGATCCATTGGCCGAAGCCATCTCGAGGCGGAAGGATCATTGCGGCTGAGCCTGGGACGTGACACCACAGCGGCGGACATTGACGGAGCGATCGAGGTGATCACAACCGCAATTCAGACAGTGATCCAGCGCTGAAATGAAAAGACCGCTAACACAACCTCTGGAAAAAAAAGTCAAAGAAGCTACCTTCCGCGCAAGTTCCCCAGTGATTCATGACTGAGACATCGGCCAAGCAGAGGCTTCACGTGCTTCAAGCCATTGAAGACGGATGGAATGCGTTCGCAAAGGCTCCCTGGACTTTCCTTCTCTTTCAAGCACTTGTTGCTGTCATTGCGCTGCCTTTTGCAGCAATGGCCGGCCTTGGTTCTGCTCGGATCACATCGTTTCCAGTATTCGTTGATGTTCACCCAGTAGGAGCAGGCATACTTCTGGTCGTCGGCCTTGTGGGCTACATCATTGTGTCGCTGTGGGGGGTCGTGGGGATCATCCGAGGTGCTTGGCAGAGCCTTAAAGGTGTCAAGCCTGATTTCCATACTTTCATGCGCTGGGATGGAGAGGCAACAGGCCGGTTATTCGTCAGGGCAATTGAACTTTTCGTCCTCTTTGCGCTGATCGGCTTGATCTGCTCTCTTGTTGGATTTGGACTTGTACAAATCAACCAAGCTCTGGCGATCATTCCCCTGGTCATTGCCCTTATTTTCTTTATCTATCTCTCCATCAATCAGAAGTTCCTTCCCTTTATTGCTCTTTTTGAAAACAACGCCTCCTTCGAAGCCATCCAAAAAGGGCGCTCGGTTGTTGATCCCTCATGGTGGACAGTGCTCTGGTTCTTCATCGTTGAAGCGATCATCAATGCAATCGCTGCCGCATTCCAATACGGAGGATTGTTTGTCGTTGTGCCTGTCCTGATCTGCATCTCCACAGCTGCCTATCGCCAACTGTTCGGAAGCGAAGATCAGACCGGTTTGATCGGCGAAAACTGATCAGTCAAAACCGAGAAGCAGGAAACCAGCAAGACCGACGAGAGCCATCAAAAACTGGGCAATCTTGCTGATCAGCAGACCAGCCACCACCGCCAGACCAACGATTGATCCCTGGCGCAACGCCTCAAGCCACCCCAGATTCCGGGGTGGCTTTGTTGTGACCCAGGTTTCCACCAACGTTGCTCCCAGCCATGGACCCAACAAGGCCCCCAGCAGTGGCCCGCCGAACGGCAGTGCCGGCAACAAGCCCAGCACTCCAACAAGCAAGCCCACAACAGCTCCCGCAGCAGACCAGCGACTGGCCTTCAGACGTGCAGATGCCAGTCCAAGAGCCAGCAGATCAGCAATGAGACCCAAGCCGAACAACACCAGCGCCAGGACAAACTCAGGCCAGGCCTGAGTCCAACCCACAGCCCCCATCCAGACAAGTGCTCCCACCGGCAACCAAATCAGGCCTGGCAGCAGAGGCAAAAACGAGCCTGGAATCGAAAGAAGCTGAACCAGCAAGGCAATCCACCACACCCCATCACTCGTCCAGATCCAGCTCATGCTTCAGACCTCGGCTCGGACGGGCTCGGCTCGGAAGGTCGGCGGCGGGCAATACGCAACTTTGCGCTGCGACTGCGCGGATTGAGCTGCTGCTCTGCCTCGTCGGCTCTCAGTGGCTTCCGAGTGACGCGCTGTAGGCGCTCGTCACAAAGAAAGGCCGTCTTCACACGCCTGTCCTCGAGAGAATGGAAACTGATGATTGCCAGCAGGCCATCAGGCTGGAGCCAATCAGGGGCTTGTTGCAACAAGCGGTCCAGCACCGCAAGCTCATCATTAACCGCGACCCGCAGAGCCTGAAACGTGCGCGTAGCAGGATGAATCCGACCACGGCGGGTCTTGGGTGGATAACAGCCAGCCACCGCATAGGCCAATGCCGCCGTACCGGCATAGGCACCGCTGGCGTCCAGATCAGCCTTGATCCTGCGAGCGATCCTCCTCGACAAGCGCTCCTCTCCATAGGCGTAGATCAGATCCGCCAGATCTGATTCGTCCAGCCTTGCAATCAGTTCAGCCGCAGTTTCCCCTCCCCCAACTTGATTCATCCGCATGTCGAGGGGACCATCCAGCCGAAAGCTGAATCCCCGCTGCGCCACATCCAGCTGAGGGCTGCTCACCCCAAGGTCGGCGAGGACCAATGCAACCGGATGGGGAGGGGTGTAATCAGCGAAATTGGTCGCCACGATCGTGACGCGATCCCCATGCTGCTCAAGCCGCTCGGCCGCTGCTAAACGGGCGGTTTGATCGTGATCGAGCCCCAGCAGACCCAGCTGTGGGTAGCGATCCAGCAACAAACCGCTGTGGCCACCACCACCCAACGTCGCATCAATGAACAGGCCTGATTGGCGCTGTTCACTGAGCTCCGCGGCCAGCGTTTGCATCAACGGTTCGGCCAGAACCGGCACATGCATAAAGCCCTGGGCGGGACTGGATGGCAGATCGGGCATGGGTCCTTCCTAAGATCCCGTCACAATTGTTCTGCCACGGCCCCATGACGCAGATGGAAACGCGCACGGAGCCGATGGTGGTCAACTTCGGCCCCCACCACCCCTCGATGCACGGGGTGTTGCGCCTTGTGGTGACTCTCGATGGAGAGGATGTCCTCGATTGCGAGCCGGTGATCGGTTACCTCCATCGCGGCATGGAGAAGATCGCCGAGAACCGAACGAACGTCATGTTCGTGCCCTACGTCAGTCGTATGGATTACGCGGCGGGCATGTTTTACGAAGCGATCGTCGTGAACGCCCCTGAAAGGCTGGCGAATATTCCTGTTCCGAAGCGGGCCAGTTACATCCGAGTGCTGATGCTGGAACTCAACCGCATCGCCAATCATCTGCTCTGGCTGGGGCCCTTCCTCGCTGATGTCGGCGCCCAGACGCCGTTTTTCTACATTTTCCGAGAGCGGGAGATGATCTACGACCTCTGGGAGGCGGCCACCGGTCAACGCCTGATCAACAACAACTACTTCCGCATCGGTGGTGTGGCAGCCGATCTGCCTTGGGGCTGGCTGGAAAAATGTCGCGACTTCTGTGACTGGTTCGGCCCCAAGATCGATGAATACGAGAAGCTGATCACCAACAATCCGATCTTCCGTCGGCGGATTGAGGGGCTGGGAATAATCAGCAGAGAAGAAGCCATCAACTGGAGCCTTTCCGGACCGATGCTGAGGGCCTCTGGAGTGCCGTGGGACCTGCGCAAGGTTGATCATTACGAGTGCTACGACGACTTCGACTGGGATGTGATCTGGGAGAAAGAGGGCGACTGTTTCGCCCGTTACAGGGTTCGTGTCGAAGAGATGCGCCAATCCCTCAAGATTCTTCGTCAGGCCTGCGACATGATTCCTGGTGGTCCGACGGAAAACCTGGAAGCCAAACGCATGGCCGAGGGCAAAGACAGCGATTTCGCCGGCTTTGACTACCAGTACGTAGCCAAAAAAGTGGCGCCCACATTCAAGATCCCCAATGGCGAGCTCTATACCCGACTGGAGTCTGGGAAGGGCGAGATTGGCGTATTCATTCAGGGCAATAACGACGTCACACCCTGGCGCTTCAAAATTCGTGCCGCAGACAGCAACAATCTGCAGATCCTTCCTCACATCCTCAAGGGACACAAGGTTGCCGACATCATGGCGATCCTTGGCTCCATCGACGTGATCATGGGATCCGTGGATCGCTGATTCATTCTCAGTCTCTTGCCATGGATGCTGACAAGAAATGCACACCTGCAGATACCCAACCGGAAGAGATTTCTCGAGAGAGCCGGACAGGCGAAATAAAAAAAGGTGAAATATTTACCGCTGATTCACAGCGCCACTAGCGTAAAAAATAATAGTTTCAGCCCAAAATGCCGACACTTAAAGGGCATTTAATTTTTAGCGGCCAAGGCTTCAAAAGCAGGAATGTCAAACTTTACGAAATCTCAGAAACCCAGTTCAATAAATCCAAGTTATTTGCATCTACATCAAGCGATTCAGGATGGATGTTTGAGTTCTATGGAGTCAACATTTCGCCCAAGAACACGTATTACATTTTAGCTTCAGATGGCCTCGACAAACTCCTGGGGCTGCTGCAGAGCAGCGACACCCAGGGGCTAACAATCAACGACCTCTCCACCGCTGCGAGCGCCTACACATTCAATCGATTCATCAATGGAGAGGGGCTGAGCGGCAACAAGCCCTCACTTCGCTCAGGCTGGATGACCTAGCAAAACCTGGTCAATCCAAATGGAACCATCGCTCAAGTGGCGATCAACAATGCCGCCACTGATGAGCGGCTTAATTTACTGGCCAATCTCAATGCAGAAGCAATCTCCAATCCAGAATTCAGGAAGATACTTTTAAACCTCACATCTTCAATCAAAAGACCATCGAACCAAACCAATCTCGAAGCCCTCATATCAATAGGACAAAGCCCTGCAAACAATGCGAGGCAACTCTTTGAACTGGCTGAATCCGCCCCAGCCATTTATCCCGCAAACAGCGGGAGCATTTCCCAACGCGACTCCTGGCTTCTGTATTTCGAACATTTTGGAGCAGCCAATGAATCAGAGTCCATCTTTTTTGGACCGGGAAATATTGCAATTGACAGCCATGGTGATCTCTGGATTACCAACAACTTCAAACCTGGATCTAAGTCTAAACCCCCACTTCCGGGCTCCACATTGCCTCGATTGCAACCCAGCGGGGAATTGGTCGGAAGCACACCTATACAAGGCGGTGGCCTCTATGGCGCAGGATTCGGGATCGGCATTGACCCCGAAGGTCAAGTATGGATTGGCAATTTCGGCTTCGGAGCCTCGAACGTTCCCCTGCGCGGCAATGGGAACAGTGTGTCGCTCTTCTCAAAAGAAGGCGAAGGACTTTCACCGAATCGATCACGGCACGCACCCCGTAAGCCATCCGGTTGTTACACCGAAGGCGAGCTGCTTGGCGTGCAGGGTGTAAGTAGCGATCAAGAAGGCAACATTTGGATCGCCAGCTTCAGAAATACGGCTGCAACCCCTAGCAAGATCGTAGTTTATGAAAATGGCAAACCGAAGAAATTTGACAGCTTCCAACATCCTGAGCTGACATCACCCTTCGATATTGCCATTGATGCCTCTGGGGATGCCTGGGTGAACCTCAGAAGTGGTGGTCGCCGCGGCCAAGGAGGGATTGGCCACTTCAGCTTCGACTCAAAGGATGGAATCAGACTGATTCAAACAATTGAGTCCAAAGACCTGAATGTTCCCTTCGGAATTGCGACCGCATCGGATGGGAGTATCTGGGTCGCCAACAATTACAACAAAAAAGCTGATCTCTATGGTCAGCACAGCGTGTTTCAGGCCATTGGCCTTGCAGACCCAGTGAAGACGCCACTCATTGGCCCTGTGGCACCACTGCTCTGGACAACAGCGCCTCAATCTCTGGTCTGATGATCTTCATCGGATCGAGGTCACATCGCCATCATGTGATCACGGACCAGCTCATACGCAGATGCTCACTCTGGCTGAGTCGTTGGGTTTGTGATGCACTGATGCCAAGGTGATCGTGCGGTTCAGTGATCTCAACACCCTTGATGATGTCGCCAGCCTGGCTCAACCTCACCAGAACAGTGCGTTTCGGCGACACTGATGCCGCCGGCGTGATGCATTTTCATCAGCTGTTGCGCTGGTGCCATGAGGCATGGGAAGAGAGTTTGGAGCTCTATGGCGTTGAAGCCAAAACGGTGTTCCCTGGATGTCGCAACCAGGAACGCTGGCCTGACACTGCACTCCCCGTGATTCACTGCAGCGCCAGCTTCACAAAGGCGGTGCACGGGGGAGACCGGCTCGTCGTAAGACTGACTCCACAACGGATTGATCAGGAATGTTTTGAGGTTCAAAGTCAATTTCTGCTGAACGAACAGGACGTCGCCAATGGCTTGATCCGACAGCTGGCCATCAATGTGCCAACGCGGCGACGCTGCCCATTACCCGATGCGATCACACGCTGGCTCGAGGCTGCAGAGATCGGACAAATCAAAGAACTCTGAGCCAGCCACTAAGCCAACCTCTTAGCCGTAGCAGAAGCAGATCCGCCTCAGCTCCCCAAGGCCGATGGCGACACAATTGTGACGTCGACAAGTTCAAGAATCTGCACAGAAATCAGCCATCTGCAACGCGAGCAGCCATCAAAGAACACTGAAAAAAATTGCGCCAAAGCTAATTTATGGATCATTTCTAAATGCCGATGGATTTGAGAATTCTGATCGTGGCATTACCGATTCTTCTTGCCCTGAGCTGGGCCGGTTACAACATTGGCAGAGCTGCAATCGGCCAGCTTCAGATCGCGATCAAGCAATACAAAACCAATCAAACCCCCTAAAAAAATTCAATTCCTTCATTAAAGCAAACCGTTCATCACCTCTTTCATCAGTGGAGTCCTCCTGCAGCATTTTGAAAATCTCAAGCCTCAAGATTGAGCAGAGATTGCGCAGCTTTGCGATTCGCAAGTAATAGAAGCTAACCAGAATGTTTGACACCTCTGCGGCATTTACAGCACCTTCAGACGTTGAAGCGAGGTTTGAAACGACCTTCGAAAGCTCGGCCGCCTTTACTGCACCATCTCATGACATCACCTCGCCATCAGGTCTGGAACCCTGCCTCGGCGGCGAACTGAGATTGCAAGCAATCTGGGTCGACGAAAAAGTCTGCGTCGGATGTCGATATTGCGCACACGTGGCGACGAACACCTTCCTAATGGACCAAGAGACTGGAAAGTGCCGAGCAATTCGCCAGGACGGTGATTCAACAATGGTGATCAATGAAGCAATCGACACCTGCCCAGTGGACTGCATTCACTGGATCAACTTCGAGGAATTGATTGAAAAGAAAAGGGAAGCAATGGTGAGAGCTGCTTATTAAGCAACTCAGCCCACCACAAAGATACTTGTAAAGACTTTCACAATCCCAACAACAATCAATCCCGAAAGGATCACAAAAGACGGAATAATATATCGGAACGCCTTATCAGAAGGACGCTCATACAACACTTTCTCCGCAAACGACTTCGTCGGCCCGAAGTTCAAGTGATCTTCAATCGACATCATCATATCGTTTGAAATCAACTTCTCTTGCCAATCGTAAGAATATCGAGGGAATTCCTGGTACACAGGAGCTTCGCCCACAGCTCGACCTGGCAATACTCTTGAAATCTCCAGAGGCACAGTATCGTAACCAAACCTCTGCATATACTCCTCACTATTGAGGACTAAATCAACAAAAGACTCGAATCCTTTCTCAGCAATAACAATGGAATAGGTTAATTTTTCGGTGTTGTCTCTCACCTTACGGCCCAAAGCCCTGCCGATGACCTGTTCGACAAGGCGATAATTACTGCTGCAAGCAACATAACCACGCATGAAACGGTCTGACAGCAACAGACCGCGAATAAAATCTCTAACCGTAATTGAACCGTTTCTAAGCTGAGACTCAAGATAGCGATCCCTATCGCTACTCATTGCATGAAAATAAATCTGGCGATAACAGCGATTAATCACATCACCAGCATTATCAACAACATCCCCTTCAATCGAGGGAGCATCGATTGTGCTCACTCGTATGTTTTGAGAGGTAGGCCGAAAGGGCCGAAGGGGGACTGGCAACGAAGAAACCCAGCAAAACTCAGATAAATACCCTAAGAGTTTGTCGATATACCAGGGGGACAAATCGCGAACTAATTCACAATTGAGACATCGATCCAGGGCACTGGAATTAATTTGATACGCGCATCCGTGGCATAAACAACCTGCCTCTTTTGCGAATTTTGTGCTGGAGCCAAACGCAGAGAGAAGCACCAAGGCACTAGCGCATGCTGAAGGCC
>QCTJ01000023.1 GCA_003211205.1 Synechococcus sp. AG-673-F03 | reverse complement strand
GAGTTGCCGCTGGGGTCTGGGATCGTTTTGGGTTTGGGTTTGCCGAAGTCGGCACCGTCACCTGGCATGGCCAGCCTGGTAATCCGAGGCCTCGGCTGTTTCGTCTTGCCCAGGAGCGCGCGGCCTTGAACCGCATGGGTTTCAACAACAAAGGTGCAGAGGAGCTGCGTCGCACCCTCGAGCGACAGGCTCTACCGCCGCGCGGTCAGCGACCTGCCGTGCTCGGGATCAATCTCGGTAAATCGAAGGTGACGCCGCTGGAGCTGGCGGCTGATGACTATGCCTCTTCGCTGGAAATGTTGGCGCCACTGGCCGACTATGCGGTGATCAATGTCAGTTCGCCGAATACCCCTGGTCTTCGTGACCTCCAGGACGCCACTCAGTTGCGACGACTGGTGGAACGCTTGCGCAGGCTGCCGGGCTGTCCGCCACTGCTGGTGAAGATCGCACCGGATCTCGAAGATGACGCCATCGATGGCATCGCCCGCTTGGCTTATGAGGAGGGGCTCGCCGGTGTGATCGCCGTCAACACCAGTCTCGATCGGCTTGGGTTGGGTCAGCGAGTGCTCTCTCAGACCGGTCGCAACCTTGCCCAGGAGGCGGGGGGTCTCAGCGGTGATCCGTTGCGCCAGCGGGCTTTGGAGGTGCTGCGGCGGTTGCGTGCCACCGCTGGTCCGGCACTGCCGCTGGTGGGGGTCGGTGGGATCAGCACGCCCGAAGCCGCCTGGGAGCGGATCGCTGCCGGAGCGTCTCTGGTTCAGCTGTACACCGGTTGGATCTTTGAAGGTCCAGACCTGGTGCCCCGAGTGCTGGAGGGGCTGATGGAGCAGCTTGATCGTCATGGGATCCGTCACATCAGTGAAGCGGTGGGTAGCGGCGCTCCCTGGCACTAGCCGATACCCTTCCAAAAGGGACGAAGCACCCACTGGCTTGGAGTTTCATCGTGGTGATTGCAGAACTGCGTGAGCGCTACCCCGCCCTGGATGGATGGTTGATGCAGGTGCAGGGTCTGCTCGATCCGCGCCGAGTGCTGCTGGCAGCGGAGGATGAAGCGCTCAATATGGCCTGCTGGTCGCAGGATGACTGGGCCTTGTCGAATCTTGTTCTTCCTCCTGATCTATGCCGTCTTGGTCAGCCCTTTAACCGTGAGGTCTGCTTCGCGTAAATCCGTTCCGTATAGCCGAGTCTTCTTCAGGTTGGCCCCTCGCAGTGAGGCGCCTCGAAGGCTGGTGAAGCTGAGATCGGCACCGCTGAGATCAGCACCATCCAGCTTTGCCTGACCCAGATTGGCTCGCATCAGCTTGGAGTCGCTGAGGTCAGCATCACGAAGGTCAGCGTGAACTAAATCGGCATCCGCCTGTTGGCAGCCGCTGCAGCTTCGCTCCTGCAGCACCAGAATCAGCGCATCACTGGCCTTGACATGTGTACTGGCCAAGCTGATCAGCGTGCTCAGCATCACAACCTGAGAGAGCTTTTGGATCTTGGCCAGGCTGCATTGGGAGTCTTTCATCGGCCGCAGCTTTCAGCTGACTGGTTGTATCGGTCTCTGCCGCCGCCGTCGAGAGCGACTGGGCAGGATGATGTTGTGTGTTGCCCGCGTTGATCTTGAGCAGCGGCCTTCCACCGCATGGAGGCAATTTCTCTCAGGAAGCTCTCCGCCTCGGCTTGAAGTCGTCGCAGATCCTTGATGCCAGTGCTTCGCTGGTGCCCTTTCGTCCACCAAGGGTTCTGCGGCGTGCTCTGAAGCAAGGGATCAGTGGCAGCGCTCTGCGCAACTATCCCGACCGCGAGCAGCAAGAACTTCGCCAGGTGATTGCCAGTTGGCATGGTCTCGAGCCCCAGGCCGTGCTGCCCGGCAATGGTGCGGCGGAACTGTTCACCTGGGCGGCACGGGATGCGGTCGGGTGCGGTCTCAGTGGACTGCCTGAACCTGGCTTTGCGGACTATCGCCGCGCGCTGGCTTGCTGGGATGGTGCTGTACGCAGCCTGCCTCTCAGCCTCAGCTGGACGCGAACCTGGCCACAGCCATGGCCGTTGCCTGCAGGGCCGGAGCAGCCTTATCAGGTGCTCTGGATCACCAATCCCCACAACCCCACGGGTCAGCTCTGGAGTCGCGCGTCGCTTGAGCCGCTGCTGCAGCACCACGCATTGGTGATCTGTGATGAAGCCTTTTTACCCCTCGTTCCCTCCGGTGAGTCGCAGTCGTTGATCCCGCTGCTGGAGAGCCATCCCAATCTTGTGGTCATCCGCAGTCTCACCAAGCTTTTCGCGATTGCTGGGCTGCGTCTGGGCTATGCCGTGGCTTCCCCTGAACGCGTGAAACGCTGGCAGCGGTGGCGTGATCCCTGGCCAGTGAATGGTCTGGCGCTGGCTGCCGGTCGGTCCGTGATGGCTGATCCGTTCGGAATGGATCGATGGTTGCAGCGAGTGCAGGCCTGGGTTGCTCAGGAAGGGAACTGGTTTCATCGCCAGTTGACTCATCTCCCCGGTTTGACTCCCATGCCATCAAGTGCCAACTATCTGCTGCTTCGTGGCAACGACTCCCTGCTGGAGCTGCGCGAGCGTGTGGCAAGACGGGGCGTACTCCTGCGTGACTGCCGCTCATTTGAAGGTCTGAGTGAGAACTGGCTGCGCATTGGTCTTCAGGATCGCCGCGGCAACCTGCGCATCCTCAGAGCTTTGAAGCAGGAACTGCGCTGATGCCGGGTTTAAGACACCAGTGCCTGCAGCACCATCGCCAGCTGCTGATCGGCGTCGCGCACCGCCAACTGCTGCATGGCCTGTTGCATTGCCAGCAGAGGGTTCTCAGCGGCTTCGCTGCCGCCGAGTCTTGTACCCAGTAGACGCCAGAGCGTGTCGCGCAGCGCGGGATGGTTCGGGTCGTGTTGGTGCACGATCACGGCGGCTCCCAGGGCTGCGGCACAGGCCGCATTGGCGTCCTGATGCTGATCTGCGGCCTGCGGAAATGGCACCAACACGGAGGGAGTCCCGCTCACGGCCAGTTCGCTGAGGCTGCCGGCTCCTGCCCGGCTGATCGCTAGATCAGCATGTTGCAGCAGTCCGGGGATGTTGTCGCTGAAGGGCCGCTCCACCAGGGCGGCATGCTCGATGCTGTTCACATCAGGGTCGTTGCTGCCTGTGAGGTGCATCACCCGGCAGCCTTTGCTGAGCAGCTCTGGTAGCAGCACCCGCACCATGCGGTTAAGGCCAAGGGCTCCCTGGCTGCCGCCCATCACCACAAGTAAGGGTCCCTCACCTTTCGGGACCCAGTTCGGCAGTGGCTGGGGTTGCAGAAAAGCATTCCTTACAGGTGTGCCCGTGACCACGGCCGCACATCCGGGGATGCGAGTTGCTGCTGCATCAAGACCGACGGCCACGCGGGTGCAGAAGCGCCCCAGCAGCCGGGTCACCCGACCTGGAATGGCATTGGATTCGTGCAGCACAACGGGGACACCGCACCACCGGGCTCCAAGGATTGCCGGTGCGGCGATATAACCACCTGTGGTGAAGACCGCATCGATCTGTTCCCTGCGGATTAACCGGCGCACATCGCGGCTGGCCCCCAACAGCCGCAGCAACTGGATGAGTTTGCGTATGCCTCGGCCCTGGAGACCTCCGGCTTTCACGGTGACGAGCCCGTATTGCTCAGGCACCAAAGTGGTTTCCAGGCGATCTGGAACCCCCAGCCATCGCACGCTCCAGTCGGCTGGAAGTGCTTCCGCCACCGACAGCGCAGGAAACAGATGGCCACCGGTGCCACTGGCGGCGATGAGAAGCCGGGGCATGGGAGCGGACTACGAAAACGCGGCCTAACTTAGTTCGACTGCTGAGGCTGATTCATGGTTCCGCTCCTGCGAGCCTCTTTGGCGACTGTGCTCTCGAGCGCGGCGGTGATCAGCACGATGCCGGCACTGGCGGCTAGCGGCGATGCTGTTGATCTGAGCGCCCGCTTGCAACTAGCCCTCAATGCAGACGATCGCGTGCAGGCCCTGTCCGCCTTGATGGCACCGGATCAGGCATCGACCCTGATCGAGCGCTTTCGTCGCTTCAGCATGCGTTTTCCTGAAACCCGCTGGGCGGTGAGGCCAGGTCAGGCTCTGGATGATGGTCGCCCTACGGTGCAGCTGGCTGTGAGCGGCACCCGCCAGCAGGATGGGCTCAGCTATTCCTTTAAAGCCAATCAGCGCCTGGCTTTCTCCACAGAAGCAGGCCTGATCACTGCTCAGGAGGTGCTCAGTGATCAGTCGGTGCTCACCAGTTCCAAAAAGCCCCTGCCGATCTCATTGCTGATTCCCGACACGGTGCTCACCGGCAGTCGTTACGAGGTGGATGTGGTGGTGGATCAACCCCTGGGCAAGGCCATGCTGGCCGGAGGTCTCACCCCGGTGACTGCCCAGCAGGTTCTTGTGCAGGAGAGCCCCGATGTTCAGCTCGAACCGCTCGGTGGTGGAGGCTTGTTCAAGTCGGTGCAGGCTCCCTTTCAGCCTGGGATTCAGACCTGGGCAGCCCTGCTGGTGCACCCCGACGGGGTGATCACGGTGAGCAAACGCGTACAGGTGGTCGACGACAAGAGCAAGCTCAATCCTTGAGCTGCTGAGCTCGGTAGGGGTTCGCAGGAAGACTTCGGCGCAGTGCTGACACATCTGCATTCCCGAGTCCAGCGTCCATGAGTGCCTGCTCCTGATCATGCACAGTCTCGGTGATCGGCAGCTTCAGGCCCGTCTGAAGCGCTGCGTCGAGTGCAATGCCGAGATCCTTGTGATGCAGTGCCAGCTTGAAGCCGAGCGGGTAGTCGTCGTTGAGCATGGCCTGGGAGCGATGCTCCAGTGCCCAGGAGCCAGCGGCTCCCTGCCGCAGTGCATTCACCACTTGCTGCATCGGCAGCTGCAAGTGCTGTCCGAGGGTGATGGCTTCCGCTACTGCGGCGTAACTGCCAGCCACCAGCACTTGGTTGATCGCTTTGACCTGCTGTCCGCTGCCCACGTCGCCGAAATGGTGAATTGACCCGCCAATCACCTCCAGCACGGGTCGCGCCTGGTTCACTGCAGTGGTTTCTCCACCGCAGAGCACGGTGAGTGTGCCGGCCTTCGCTCCTTCCGTGCCGCCGGTGACGGGAGCATCGATGTAGGCAATGTCTCGTTTGGCGAGACGTTCAGCCATGGCTTTGGCGGTGGATGGGCTGATGGTCGAGCAGTCGATCACGATGCTGCCCTGTTCCAGGGCGGGCCCTGCACTCTGTTCACCCCAGAGCACTGACTCCACGGCAGCATCGTCGCTGACGCAGAGCAGCAGTGCAGAACAGCCACTCACTGCTGCTGCTGGGCTTGCTGCGGGCAAGGCCCTGGACAAGCCGGGATCAGTTTCCGCCACACGACTGCGGGTGTGAACCTGCAGTGGATAACCGGCGGCTTGAAGGTTCACCGCCATCGGTAATCCCAGGGCTCCCAGGCCGATGAAGGCCAGTCGGCTTTTGGGCGTGAGATCACATCCGGTCATGGTTGCAGGCCATTTGAGTCAGATCCTGGCCCGGCACTCGCAGCAACCTAGGTGCGTTCACTGTTGACGGTCTTCATGGCGTTCACCAACCGCTGGCGACAAGCACTCCTGATTCCCTGCGTTGCCCTCACAGCTGCTGCTCTGCAGCAGTCCGGCGGAATCGCGGAAGCGGCTCCAGGCCGGCGGATGCTGGAATCACAGCTCCCACAAAGTCAGAGGCAGCAACTGTTCCAGGTCCGCCGCAACTGGGGACTTCGCAGCTACGACCAACGGCTTGCGCTGCTCAAGTCTGGCCAGAGCTGCCTTGAAAGGGCTCAGACTCCACAGGTCGGTCAGGACTGCATGAAGCAACAGAGGCAAGCTCGCCGGCGTCTGATGAAGCAGGGGCGTGAGGTCGTGAATGCCGAGCGTCGCCGCTTGGGGCTTACGCCTTTGCCCGATTTTCGCTGGCAAGGCCGATGGAGGAGGGGCTGAGTCTCCTCCCTTGGTCTGGCACTTGTGAATCAGGCGGCGTCGAGGGCGGAAACGCCAGGCAGCACCTTGCCTTCCAGCAGTTCCAGGCTGGCGCCTCCGCCGGTGGAGATGTGCGACATCTTCTCGGCCAGACCCGCCTTCTCCACTGCTGCAACCGAATCACCCCCGCCGATGATCGTGCAGCAGCCTTTGCCGCTGAGTTCAGCCAGCGTGGTGGCGATGGCGTTGGTGCCGGCTGCGAACTTGTCGAACTCGAACACGCCCATGGGGCCATTCCAGATCACGGTCTTGCAGTCTGCGAGTGCGTCTTGGAACACCTTGATGGAGTCAGGACCGATGTCTAGGCCCATCCAGCCATCGGGGATGGCGTTGATGTCAGCGATCTGACTGTTGGCGTCGGGAGCGAAGTTGTCGGCCAGCAGCACATCGGTGGGCAGCAGCAGCTGCACACCCTTGGCCTTGGCTTTGGCCTCGAGCTCCTTGGCGAGTTCGAGCTTGTCTTCTTCCACCAGGCTCTTGCCCACTGACAGACCACGCGCCTTGTAGAAGGTGAAGATCATGCCGCCGCCGATCAGCACCTTGTCGCACTTGTCGATCAGGGCTTCGAGCACGCCGATCTTGGAGCTCACCTTGGAGCCACCCACGATGGCGGCGAGAGGGCGCTTGGGATCGTCAACAGCACCCTGCAAGTACTGAAGCTCCTTCTCCATCAGGAAGCCCGCCACGGAGGGCTTGAGGAACTTGGTCACGCCTTCGGTGGAAGCGTGTGCACGGTGGGCGGCGCCGAAGGCGTCGTTCACGTACACCTCGGCCAGTCCGGCCAGCTTTTCGGCGAAACCAGCTTCGTTCTTCTCTTCTTCCGCGAAGAAACGCACGTTCTCCAGCAGAACCACGTCGCCGTCAGCCATAGCGTTCACCTTGGCTTCGGCGTCAGGTCCGATGCAACTGTCGGTTTTGGAGACAGGCTTGCCGAGCAATTCGCTCAGACGGGCAGCAACGGGTGTGAGACGCATGGCGTCATTCACCTGACCCTTCGGCCGTCCGAAGTGGGCGGACAGGATCACCTTGGAGCCCTTGTCGATCAGGTCCTTAACGGTGGGCAGCGCGGCACGGATGCGGGTGTCATCAGTGATCGCACCGGCATCGTTCAGGGGTACGTTGAAATCGACCCGCACGAGAACACGTTTTCCGCTGAGGTCGGCGCCGGAGAGGCTGGCCAGGGAACGCTTCGCCATGAGGGTTGTGTGGTGCGGTAAGAAAACGGGGAGAGATTAACCCGAGTTCTGCAGGCCCAGCGCTAGGACTGGCTTAATGGGGGGGGGGCGGAGGTCGTTTGAATGTTCGAGACCGTGCTGTTGCCGATCGATCTGAGCCGTGAGGCCCTGGAGCCTGAGGGCAAGGCCCTGGAGCTCGCGCGCCGTGATGGCAGTCGTCTGGTGCTGCTGTCGGTTCTGCCGCCTGTGACCGGGAAGAAGCATGACCATGAAGCAGTTGCAGGGGTGCTTAGCCAGACTCGTAAACGCTGTGAACAGGCCGGCATCATCTGTCAGGAGGTCGAGCGCAGTGGTAAGCCGGCCTCGGTGATCTGTGATGTGGTTGATGAGTTGAATGTGGATGTGATCGTGATGGGAACCAGGGGTGTGAATTTGGAATCCGACAGCGGCAGCACGGCAGCACAGGTGCTCCAGATGGCTCCCTGCCCTGTGTTGGTGGTGCCGTGAGCTCACCACCGATTCAGTGGTATCCCGGCCACATCGCCAAGGCAGAGCACCAGCTCCGTCGCAATCTTGACAAGGTTGATCTGGTGATTGAGGTGCGCGATGCACGCATCCCCCTGGCCACAGGTCATCCCCACCTCAGCCGTTGGATCAAGGGCAAGCAGCATCTGCTGGTGATCAACCGTCGAGACATGGTCACTGCTGAGGCACGAACCGCCTGGGAGGCATGGTTCAAGGGCCAGGGCCAGCGCACAGTTTGGTGTGATGCCAAGGCAGGCACCGGGGTCAAGCAGGTGCAGCAGGCGGCGATTCGTGCCGGCGATCAGCTGAACGAACGGCGGCGGAACCGGGGCATGCGCCCCAGGCCGGTACGGGCACTCACCTTGGGTTTTCCCAATGTGGGGAAGTCAGCGCTGATCAACAGGCTGGTGAAGCAGAAGGTGGTGGCCAGTGCCCGCCGGGCTGGTGTCACCCGCACCCTGCGTTGGGTGCGCCTCGGCCAGGACATCGACCTGCTGGATGCGCCGGGAGTGTTGCCGCCCAGGCTGGATGATCAGCAGGCCGCTTTGCATCTGGCCCTCTGTGATGACATCGGCCAGGCTGCCTATGACGGCGAACTGGTTGCTCAGGCGTTTTTGCGATTGTTGATGGGTCTGCAGCAGCAGCCGTCTTCCGGAGTGGCGCTTGCTGTGTTGCAAGGGCGTTATGGCACGCCTTTGTCCGGGGAAACCGAAGACCCGGCCCTTTGGCTTCAGGCCGTGGCCCAGCGCCATACCTCTTCAGACACAGCGCGCATGGCCCAGCGCTTGCTGGACGATTTCCGTAAGTCGGCGTTGGGCAGCATCGCTTTGGAGTTGCCGGCATGAGCCCTGCCTGGAGCCGCCCTCCGCTGCCGGAAGAAACGTTCACCGATGGGTTCGGTGAGGGCGAGGGGGAGTTGCTATCGCTCACCTATCCCAAGCCGCTGCCGATGCGGCTAGACCGTTGGCTGGTGAGTCAGCGCACCGAGCAGAGCCGCGCCCGCATTCAGAAGTTCATTGATGCTGGTTATGTGCGTGTGAACGGCAAGACCGGGAAGGCCAAGACACCCTTGCGGCCTGGTGATGAGGTACAGCTTTGGATGCCGCCTCCTGAACCGCTCCCATATCTGAAGCCGCAGCCGATGGATCTCGATGTGCTCTTTGAGGATGAGCACCTGATCGTGATCAACAAACCGGCTGGTCTCACCGTGCATCCGGCGCCTGGCAACAAAGACGGCACGCTCGTGAATGGTTTGCTGCATCACTGCCCTGATCTGCCGGGCATCAGCGGCAAGCTGCGTCCAGGAATCGTGCACCGTCTCGACAAGGACACCACCGGTTGCATCGTGATTGCCAAGAGCCAGGAGGCTCTGGTTCGCCTCCAGAGCCAGATTCAGCAACGCATTGCTTCAAGGGAGTATCTGGCGGTGGTGCATGGTGTGCCCACAGGAGACAGCGGCACGATTGTGGGAGCTATCGGTCGTCATCCGGTTGACCGCAAGAAATATGCGGTTGTCAGTGGAGACAATGGCCGTCATGCCTGCACACACTGGAACCTGGAAGAGCGACTCGGCGATTATTCGCTGCTGCGTTTCAAACTTGATACTGGCCGCACCCACCAGATTCGGGTGCATTGCGCGCACATCAATCACCCGGTGGTGGGCGATGCCACCTACAGCCGCTGCCGCAAATTGCCGATTGAATTGCCGGGCCAGGCTCTGCATGCCTTCCAACTCGGCCTCGACCACCCGATTAGCCGTGAGCGGATGCTGTTTGAATCTCCACTTCCTCCGGTGATGGAGAAATTACTGATGGTGCTTAGACGGCGTTCATCGTTTCAGTCTTGACTTTCGAGTAGCTGCGAAAAACCTGAATCATCCGTAAAGCATTGCTTGGATGATTCAGGTTGATGTGTTGAGGCTTTTGGCCTGAGGCCGTTTGCTGCTGCTGAGAAGTTGTCGATGCAGATGTTGTTAAAGCGGTGTGATTTCGCTACCTGCTGCCAGCAACATGGCTTCGTTTAGGTCTCCGCTACGGCCCAGATCCGTGCCTGAGAGCGCATTGAATCCCACCGTCATGGATTGGCCTGCACCGATCGATGAGCCCCAATCCGCGCCGGAGAGTTCGTAGCGATAAAGCTCTCCATCAAGTTGTTCAGTTGCAACGTCGACGCCCCAGGATTCGCCATAAAACCTGTGGTTGCTGTTGAAGCTCACCGACCAGTTGTCAAGTTGCTGTTCGCTCTGATTCGTCACCGTGAGAGAGGCAGTGAATCCGCCCCACCAGAGATCGCCACTCACTTCAACATCGACAGGTTCACCTGTTAAAAAATCAGTTTCGTCTGTTTGTGGATCGGGGAGAATGGGTCCTGGCAAAGGAACGGGTTGTGGCTCCGGATTGATGACTCCAGGACTTGACAGCGCCTCCAGATTCTGAGTGAGTGGATTACCCAGCGAAACAATTCCCTGGTAGTAGTTGATCACCGTGGAATTAGAAACATCTAGTGCCGGCCATTGCGGCCAGTCAAAGGTGTCATTCATGAACGGTTGGTCCTGATCCCATCCCAGAACCGTGAGGTGATTGATGTCATGGGCAATCGCCACACCTTCAATGTCTAAAAATCCATGGGTGCGGCCATGCATCCAGCCTCCGTAATGGGGCTCCATTTTTAAGGTGTTAATGAAGTTGTCCCTGAGCCCGGATTGCTCGATGTAGTCGGCAAATCCCTCATGGCCAAACTCACGCACCATTCCCATGACGTCGTCTTGGGATCCCAGTCGTGCCGTTCGTTGGATGTCGGCCAGGATCTGAGGGTCATAGGCCTGATCTGCAATCCAGCCCACCTTGGCTCCCTGCATGGCATACCAAAGGCCGACCCCTTTGGTGTCATTCCCCCAGGCTTGTGAATTGTTGGTCAGGCCGTTGGCAAACGCCCACTCGCCAACCGCTTCAACACCCACAGCGTCAAGTCCTGCGAACGCACGCAGGCCGTTGTAAGCCTTCAAGGCTTCGGTGGTGATAGCAGTGCGCCCTCCGACCAATTCGTTGTGCTCGGAATTGTGATTGGAGTCATGGAAATTTCCCCAGCTGTTGATATCCGTGTAACTCCCTGCTGAGGCAGCGTGCTGATGCATGGAGTGATCGTGGCCGGCATGGTCGTCCATTCCGGCAGCGTTCATCGACATCTCGGCCATGGTCAAGGCGGCGTCGGGATTGGAGTCGGTGCTGGTGCTGGTGTTCAAGCCAGCCTCTGAAACCAGCATCTGTTCGGTCAGGCTGCCGTTGCGCCCAAGCTCACTGCCCTGTGTTCCGTTGAAGCCAACATTGATGGTTGCGCCTGCTGGGATGCGACTGCCCCAATCCGCGCCTGTGAGCATGTAGCGCGTCAGTCCGTTATCCAAGGACTCGCTTTCGAGAGCGACTCCCCAGGCATTGGGGTCGAGTTGATGGCGACTGGTGAAGCTGATGGTCCAGTCTTCAAGCGCTTGATCACTTGAATTGGTAATGGCCAGGTCGGCAGTGAAGCCGCCCCACCAAATGTCCCCACCGATTGAGACTTGCAGTGACTCAGATGGCGTCATGGCATGAATGAAAGGTACAGATCCAGTGCAGCGACGGGATGTGATTCAGATAGAACTCATGCCGTTCAGAGTGTGTCTGAATCTGACTTTGTTGCACCTCTCCCCGATCCGTCGCTCTTCTATTCAGTCTTCAATTTTTGTCTCCTTGCATCCTTTGAATTAAGGATTTTAGGCTCTTGAATCCAAGCCAAAATACGGTTGTTTGTCTTGCTGTTGCTTGTTTCGGCTTTGTTTTTTGGATGAGTTTTGGTTGGCTGCCGTGTGGTTTGTCGGTCTTTGCATCGACGCACCATGTTCGAGCAATTGGGTTTTGATTTTATCTTCTACAAATACTGATTAGGGGTTTCTGTTGATGTCTAAAACTCCTGATTGAACGCCTGGAGTAATCATCCGGTTGGTTTCGCTGTGGCCAGGCGACTGTCAGTTGGGAAGGCGCGGACAGGCTTCGACGAGTGTTCGTGTGATCTCGGCTTGTGGTTGATGCAGCAGGCGGTCGCCAGGTCCTTCCTCCACGACATGCCCTTTGTTGAGCACGATCAGTCGATGGCAGAAGCCACTGGCCACTGAAAGGTCATGGGTGATGAAAATCATGGCCAGCCCGAGCTCCTGCTGCAGCTGGCGAAGCAGTGCCAGAACTTCAGCCTGGATTTCGGCATCCAGCATGCTCACGCTTTCATCACAGATCAGCACCTTGGGTTTCAGGGCCAGGGCTCGGGCGATGGCTACCCGTTGTTGCTGGCCCCCGGAAAGCTGGCGGGGAAGGCGGTTCTGATAACGATCTGCGGGTACAAGTCCCACGCGTTCCACCAGCTGACGGCCTTGTTCTCGAGCTGCCGCTGGTGAGGCCAGATTGTGGATGCGCAGAGGATCGACGATGGCATCCACCACCGACATGGCTGGATTGAGGCAGGCCAGAGGGTCCTGGAACACCATCTGAATGGTCCGCCGCGCTTGGCGGGCTTCCCGTCCCCGCAGCCTCAGCAGATCTTTGCCAAGCAGCTGCACCCTGCCGCCACGAATCGGCGTGAGTCCCATCAGGGCGCGGCAGAGGGTACTTTTGCCACAGCCAGAACCTCCCACTACTCCAAGGGTTTCGCCAGCTTGCAACTGGAAGCTGATGCCGTCTACCGCTTTCAGCCAGGTTGGATTCCAGGGTGGACCACCCAGGTTGTGCCAGCAGCGCAATTCCTGCACGGCCAGCACCGTGTCGGTGTCGGGTGCTTCAGGGGTGCTGCCCCCTTCTCGAGCGCGGGCAGCGGTCAGCAGCCGTTGTCCCACTCTGGAGCTGGGATAGGTCAGGACCACATCGCAGCGGTTGATTTCCACGACGCGACCACCGTCCAGCACTGCCATGCGTTCGCACCAGCGATTGGCCATGGCCAGATCGTGGGTGATGAGCAACAGAGCACTACCAAGTTCCCCGCACAGCGCTCTCAGAGCAGCCATCACCTGCCCTGCCACGGCCACATCCAGGCTTGTGGTGGGTTCGTCCGCGATGACCAGGGGTGGGCTCAACGCGATGGCCAGGGCGATGGCCAGCCGCTGGCGCATGCCGCCGCTGAACTCATGCGGGTAAGCGCGGAAGCGAGTGGCGCCGATGCCTACTTGCTCCAGCAGCTCCTCGGCCCGCTGGAGACGTTCTGCATGGTTCATGCCTGGCCGATGCGCACCCAGGGTGTCCAGCAGGTGGCCACCCACGGTCATTAGTGGATTCAGGCGTGTCATCGGATCCTGAAACACCAGTCCCACCGACTCACTGCGCAATCTCCTCAGACCCGCAAGGCTGAGGTTGCGGGGATCGTGACCGTTCAGGCTCAGTTCTCCTTCGCAATTGCTGCCTGGAGGCAGCAATTGCAGTGCTGCCCTGGCCACCGTGCTCTTGCCGCAGCCGGAGGGACCAACGAGGGCAAGGCGTTCGCTGGGGTGCAGACGCAGGTCAAGCCCATCGAGGGTCCACGCCTGGCTTCCTGGGTAACGGAGCCGAAATTGTTCGAGCTCCAGGACAGTCCCTGGCGCGGTTGTCATGGCAATCGAAGCGCAGGTGCTCATGGCTACATACCATGGATTCACCTGTCGGGTCGGATGCTCAACGCCACCTCCGAGACGGTTGAAGTGCAGATCCGAAACGGATCCGCTGCACCGGCTTGTGGTCTGGTGGCTCTGCGAGATCGGCCCATCCGTTCAGCCGACGATTACGGCATTGACCTGCCTCCCTGGTTGCGTGAATGCATCGATCACGTGCCGCCAGGGATTGGTCATAGCTGTCCCACCGATTCAGAGGCTCTGCTCGCGGCGGCCTTCGACTTTGCGTTTCAGCTGCATGAGGGCCAGTTCCGAGCCAGTGGGGACCCTTACATCGTTCATCCGGTGGCGGTGGCTGATCTGCTCAGGGATATCGGTGCCAGCGCCAGTGTGATCGCCGCAGGCTTCCTCCACGATGTGGTGGAGGATACGGACGTTACTCCTGAGCAGCTAGAGAGTCACTTCGGACCGGAGGTCCGGGAACTGGTGGAGGGAGTAACCAAGCTTGGAGGTCTTCACTTCACCAATCGCACTGAGGCTCAAGCTGAAAACCTGCGCAAGATGTTCCTGGCGATGGCCAGTGATATCCGAGTTGTGCTGGTCAAGCTTGCAGACCGGTTGCACAACATGCGCACGCTGGGGGCGTTGCGCGAGGAAAAGCGCCAGCGCATCGCCCGTGAAACGCGGGAGATTTATGCACCTCTGGCCAATCGGCTTGGCATCGGTCGCTTCAAATGGGAGCTGGAGGATCTCTCCTTCAAGTTGCTCGAGCCTGATGCCTTCAGGGAGATTCAGCAGGAAGTTGCGACCAAGCGCAGCGAGCGCGAGGAACGTTTAGGAGTCACCGTTCAGTTGCTCAGTGATCGACTGGCAGCTGTCGGGCTGGAGAACTGTGAGGTGAGCGGCCGGCCCAAGCACCTCTTCGGAATCTGGACCAAGATGCAGAGGCAGCAAAAAGCCTTCCACGAGATCTACGACGTGGCGGCCCTGAGGATCCTCACCCCCAGCGTTGAGGCTTGTTACCGGGCTCTGGCGGTGGTTCACGACACCTTCCGTCCCATTCCCGGGCGCTTCAAGGACTACATCGGTTTGCCTAAGCCCAATGGCTATCAGTCATTGCACACGGCTGTGATCGGACGTCATCGTCCGATCGAAGTGCAGATCCGAACATTGGACATGCACCGGGTGGCGGAGTTCGGCATCGCCGCGCACTGGAAATACAAGGAGGGTGGTTCACCAGCCGCTGGTGGAGACACGGAACGCTTCAACTGGTTGCGGCAGCTTGTTGATTGGCAGCAGGAGGGGGGAGCTGACGACCACAACGACTACCTAGCCTCAATTAAAGAAGATCTCTTCGATGAAGAGGTGTTCGTCTTCACTCCCAAAGGCGACGTGCTGGGTTTGCGCAAGGGGTCGACGGCCGTGGATTTTGCCTATCGCATTCACTCGGAAGTGGGTAATCACTGTCATGGCGTGCGCATTAACGATCGACTCTCTCCACTGTCGACGCCGCTTCAGAACGGTGATTTTGTGAATGTGCTAACGAGCAAGACGGCGCATCCCAGCCTTGACTGGCTCAACTTCGTGGCGACTCCCACGGCGCGTAATCGCATCCGTCAGTGGTACAAGCGCAGCCATCGCGATGAAACGATCGAGCGCGGCAAGGATCTGCTCGAGCGGGAGCTCGGCCGCAGCGGATTCGACTCCCTGCTCAGCAGTGATGCGATGACGCGAGTGGCAGAGCGATGCAACCTTGTGAGCACTCAAGACCTGCTCGCTGCCCTCGGCTTCGGAGCCGTCACCCTGCATCAGGTGCTCAATCGGCTGAGAGAGGAGATCCGCCTGCAGGCCACGATCGAGGAGGTGCCGCTCAGCAATGAGGATGTGGCCCGCCAGCTGGTGCAGCAGGCCGAAACTACGACTTCCCGCTCGACTCATGAGCAAAAGGATCCGATCCTCGGTGTGGAAGGGCTCGACTACCGCCTGGGTGCTTGTTGCAGTCCCCTTCCTGGAGAGCCGATTCTTGGTACCGTTGCCCTCGGCAACCACGGGATCACCGTGCATCGTCAGGATTGCTCCAATGTGCAGGCGATTCCGAGCGAACGGCGACTACCTGTGCGATGGAATCCTGCTTTGGCGAGCAGAAGTCAGGGGTTTCCCGCCCAGTTGCGCATTGAGGTGATCGATCGTGTTGGAATTCTCAAGGACATTCTGATGCGCCTCTCCGACGGCCGTATCAACGTCAGTGATGCCCGCGTGAAGACCAGTTATGGAAAGCCCGCACGGATTGATTTGCGGCTGGAGCTGGCCAGTGCTGAGCAGCTGCAGCGCACCATGCACCAGATTCGTTCCATGGCGGATGTGATTGATATTGCTCGCACCGGTCAACAATAATTTCTTTCTCCCCACGTTTGGAGAAGATAAGGACATTAAGTCACTTAACTTCTTTGCAAATAAAAATCGAATTATTGCTTTTATTTTCATTCAGCCTTGCCTGTTATTTGATGCTTGCTTATAAACTCTTGCTTTGTTGGATTCTAGGTTGAGGTCACTTGAAATTTCAACCCGTTGCAAATCTGATTTTTGGAGACAATTTTCAAACAATTCTCTCGTTACTGCCTTTGGATTGAACTCGTCTAGGATTAAGTAATTATTGATTGGATTTGTAAGTTGTGAGCATGCGATCTTCTCTGTTGTTGCAAGTTGGAGAATTTGTATCGTCTTGCTTTCTTTCATGTCGTAAGCGCTAAGGCTCCATTGTGGATGAGCGCCTGTGGTGGTGCTTGAAACACCTGTCTCCCAATGAAGTCTAAAGTTTGCTGGAGATGTGAATTGCCTATCCTCAACGGGTAGTTTCTTTAAAAAGGTAAGAACATCGTCTAAGTCTTTGATGACGGTTTGATCGCTTGATTTGGATATGCTTGAGTTCTAGTTAGACACAAAGTCCCTTGCCTCCACCACAAATATATCGTAGGCAAGGATAACTGAGATAATCAAAGTAAAAATTGCTGATAGCCGATAAAGTCTTTTATCGCTTGATGAATTGAGGTGAATCAGGCCAGTAACGGCAATAATTGTTAATGGAAGAGCTCCCATGAGCTGATAGTGCCACCAAAGATTTTTATGAGTAAAAGAATAGGCTAGACCTAAAATATAGATTACTGTGGTTATGGGTAAGATAATTCGCCGATAGTTGAGATGGCTTGGTCTGAATGCTTGTCTCGAAATAGCTAGCAAAAGTCCTGGAAATGCTGCTACCCCACCAGCTCTAGCATTCATAATCCATTGGAATGCCTCAAGTAAGCTTGGATTAGGTTTATTGTCTGAGCTGATCCATTCTGCGGGTGCAATGATTGCTCCATGCCAAGCAATTAATAGCCCATCGCTTATAAAAAAGTAAGGGAAAAAAATTGCTATTGAGGCAAGACAAGAACCTATGATAAAAAGGCACTTGTCTTTATTGGAAGGCTTTTCGCTTGATAGCTATGCAGGCTTGCGATTGTGATGCCAGTAAATAAGCACGGGAAAAATAAATTAGGACGTATGCTTATAGCGATGCCTGTTGTCGCACCAGCAAGAAGCCAGTAAAAATTATGTTTCAGTATGGGTTGGGGTAAGTTTATATTTCTTTCGCTTGTTGCTTTGCTTCGTTCGGCGAATGTGATGCTTAAAAATGCGATTGCTAAAAATGTATTGGAATAGGTATGAAGGTGCTCGCTAAGTCCACCAATATTTTTCTGGGAGAGTAAGATGTATGGAATGCGAGCACCTGTGGCGGCGAGTTCGTAATTCTTAGGCTTTGGGAGTAAATTAGAATTAGAAAGATTCTTGACTCCTTGGTAAATGCATGTAGTGCCAACTATATTATAAATAAATGCAATCCAGCGATGCGCGGTGATGCTTTTAAAAAGTGCTACAGGTGCAAAAATATATTGAACTGTGGGTAGTTTTGCGTTGAAATTATTGACGTACATTAGTTTTCCTTTTAAGAGCTGAGAGCCTAGATATACATATGTGTCTATGTCTTGGTCGTGAGAGCCAATGGTAGAGCTGGCGGATGAAAGTCGAATGATTATTTCTATAATTGAAAGCACCCAAAGTGATATAAAAATTTTGCGCATGAGCAATCGCCAATCGAGACCTATCTTAGGATTTGGCGACTTTTTGTTAAAATTTTTGCTTTATCGAAGGTGTTCTGTTGTTACTTCTTTTGATCAAGGTGGCGAAAATAGCATTTGTGGTGTGCAATAAATTAATCAAGATGTTGATGTCAGGATTGGACGCAGATGCTCTATGAAAGTCTACAAGAGTGTGCGTATCGATCTCAGTCTGATGTGTTTTCAATATCTCATTGTGCTTGTTTACTCAAGGCAACGCTCACTTGTCTTGGAGATGAATGTTTTTAAACGAAAGCCTCTCAGATTTTCTGCTTTCCGTCCGAACTCCGTGTTTTTTCGCGGATTGCTTGCGAAAGAGGCTAAGTGAAATAAAGCCAACTGTTGTTGCCATGAACGATCCCACTAAGAAGGAGCCTATTAGCATTCTGAATATAAAGCTCCAGCTTTGTTCCAATAGGTTGGAGCTACTGAGCTCCAAAGTATTTGAATCTGGACCTCCTTGAAGAAGAGTATTGCCTATGGAAAAGTTAAGCCAGTAGAGGGGGGCATATGTGAGCGGATTGCTGATCCAGGTGCCGAATGCGGCTAGTAAATGATTGCCGCGAATCAAACTGGCAAAAGCGACTCCAAGCACAGTCTGAATCCCAAAGAAGGGGAAGCATCCGCAAAAGATTCCTGCAGCAAGTCCTCGAGCCCTTTGCGCGGGACTGCCTTCCTGTCGCCAAAGCCATTCAACCCATTGACGGCACTTTTGTTGTTGACTTTTCAGCCACCGTTTCATGGGAATTAAGCGCCAATTTGCTATAGAACTTTGTAGATGATCGTAGGAAGGAGGCTGGGCGGGGTTGATAGAGGGCTGCTGCCGGGTGCGATTGAATGAATGATGACTGCGTTTGAAATCGGCCACTTTCCCGACCACAACACAATCGTTGCAGTTTCAACTGCTGTTGCGCCTGGCCAGGGTGGCATTGCTGTTGTCCGTCTCTCTGGTCCGGATGCGCAGAATGCGGTGCGCGCAATTGTGCGCGTCCCTGGTTTACAGCCCTGGGAGAGCCATCGGGTGCTTTATGGCCACGTGATGTCCTCCGATGGAGTGGAGCGACTCGATGAGGTCCTGGTGCTGTTGATGCTGGCCCCGCGCAGTTTCACCGCTGAAGACGTGGTGGAAATCCATTGCCATGGCGGCGTGATGGCCGTGCAGCGGGTGATGGCCCGTGTGCTCGACCAGCCTGGGATTCGCCGTGCATTGCCCGGTGAATTCAGTCAGAGAGCCGTCCTGAACGGGCGCCTCGATCTCACGCGTGCTGAGGCGATCGGTGATCTGGTGGCTGCCCGCAGTCAGCGTGCTGCGCAGTTGGCCATGGCAGGGGTGGATGGCGGCATTCAGCGCCGGATCCAGCTGTTGCGCGAACGGCTGCTGGATCAGCTCAGTGAGCTGGAGGCCCGAGTTGATTTTGAGGAGGATCTGCCAGCTCTCGATGGACCTGCGTTGCTGAAGGCTCTGCAGTCGGTGCGCGACGAGCTGCTGCAACTTGTGGCGGATGGGGAGCGCAGTGTCGCCCTGCGTCAGGGGCTGCGGGTGGCGCTCGTCGGCAGGCCCAACGTCGGCAAGAGCTCACTTCTGAATCGGCTGAGTCGGCGGGAGCGAGCCATCGTGACCGATCTACCCGGAACCACAAGAGACCTGCTGGAAAGCGAAATCGTGCTGGAGGGCGTTCCGATCACGCTGCTCGATACCGCCGGCATCCGCAGCCGTTGAGCAGCTCGGCATTGCCCGCAGCCACGACGCTTTGGCCAGTGCCGACCTGGTCGTGCTTTTGTTTGATCTCGTTGACGGCTGGACCTCTGAGGATCAGCTGCTGCGAGAGCAGATCCCAGCTGATGTGCCCCATCTGCTGGTGGGAAATAAGGCTGATCTCAGTGATCTTGCGGCTCCGGCCGATGTGCATCTTTCTGCGGTGACAGGTGTTGGGGAAGCGCAGCTGGTGCAGGCTCTTCTGGAGCGTTGCGGCGCACTCAGCGACGGCTCCCTGCTGCTGGCTCTCAACCAACGACAGGCTGATTTGGCACGGGTAGCGGCCGCTGCTCTTGATCGCAGTGAGCAGGTTGCCGCCGATGGACTGCCCTGGGATTTCTGGACGATTGACCTGCGTGAAGCCATACACAGCCTTGGCGAGATCACGGGGGAAGAACTCACGGAATCGGTGCTGGACCGTATTTTTTCCCGCTTTTGCATTGGCAAATGAAGTTGGTAAATAAAGCGCTGCAGGTTTGGCCCGAACCGTCGTGCCCGCATGATGGATCCAGGCCTGTAAGTGGGTGGTTCCGCAGTGATGAACGTTGAGCAGCCTTTAACGACACCCCGGCTTCAGGCGCAACTTCAGCACTGGCTGGCAGAGGATCTTGGCCGCGGCGATCTCACCGCGCCGGCCCTGAGCGGAAGGCGGGCTCAGGCGAGCTGGATCGCGAAGCAGGAGGGTGTGTTCTGCGGCGGCAGCCTTGCTCTGCAGCTGTTTCGCCTGTTGGATCCCAAGCTCGAGGCCGAGTGCCTGGTGCCCGATGGTGCTGCGGTGCAGTCCGGCGACACGCTGCTCCGACTCGACGGTCAGGCCACTGCCTTGGTTGGGGCTGAACGGACCGCGCTGAATCTGGCGATGCGTCTTTCCGGCATCGCCACGGCCACAGCGGCTCTGGTGAGAGAACTGCAGGGAAGCGGTGTGCGCCTTGCCGACACGCGTAAGACGACACCGGGCCTGCGCGAACTTGAGAAGTACGCCGTGCGCATGGGTGGGGGTGTCAATCATCGACTGGGCCTGGATGACGCCGCCATGCTCAAGGAAAACCATCTGGCCTGGGCGGGTGGCGTTGAAGCGTCGATTGCCGCTGTGCGGGCCTCAGCTCCATGGCCGGCGCGGCTGATTGTGGAAGCGGAAACCGAGCAGGAAGCTTCGAAGGCCGTGATTGCCGGAGCCGATGCTGTGCTGCTGGATGAGTTCACGCCTGAGCAGCTGATCAGCTTGGTGCCCAGGTTGCGCCAGCTGGCGGTGGAGCGGGCTGGCTCCGGGGCTGTGGTCCTCGAAGCCTCCGGGATTCAACCCGGTGATCTGCGCGCCTATGCCGCCACAGGCATCGATCTGATTTCCACCAGTGCTCCGGTCACGCGTAGCCCTTGGTTGGATCTTAGTATGCGTTTCGTACCTGCCGGGGGATGATCAGGGCTTGCCAAGCCCGTTGATCCGTCCATGCTCCGCATCGCCAACGCCCTTGAAACACAGTTGCGCGGTGCGATGCAACGGGCGTTCCCCGAGGCCTGGGCTGAGGCGGGGGAGGCTGGCTTGGACCCCCAGTTGGCGCCAGCGAGCAAGCCCGAATTCGGGGATTTCCAGTCCAACGGTGCTTTGCCATTGGCCAAGCCTCTGAAGCAGGCGCCTCGTCAGATCGCCACGGCCATGGTCGAGCAGCTGCAAGCGGATACGGCGTTCTCCGAGCTGTGCCTGGAGCCGCAGATCGCAGGCCCTGGGTTCATCAACCTCTCGATCCGACCCGAGCGCCTGGCTGCGGAAGTGGCCTCCCGCCTGGGCGATGAGCGGCTTGGAGTTCCGCCCGTCCAGGGTGCTGCGCCGGTGGTTGTGGACTTCTCCAGTCCCAACATCGCCAAGGAGATGCATGTGGGGCATCTGCGCTCCACGATCATCGGCGACTCCTTGGCTCGGGTGCTGGAGTTTCGTGGGCACCCGGTATTGCGGCTGAACCATGTGGGCGACTGGGGCACCCAGTTCGGGATGCTGATCACCCATCTCAAGCAGGTTGCTCCCGATGCTCTCGAGACCGCTGATGCCATCGACCTCGGTGACCTCGTGGCCTTCTACAGAGAGGCCAAAAAACGCTTTGATGACGACGAGGCGTTTCAGACCACATCCCGCGAGGAAGTGGTGAAGCTGCAGGGAGGGGATCCTCTGTCGCTCAAAGCATGGGGGCTCCTGTGTGACCAGTCGCGGCGCGAGTTCCAGAAGATCTACGACCGGCTCGACATCCGCCTCAGCGAACGAGGTGAGTCGTTTTACAACCCCTTCCTAACGGCGGTGATCGATGGGCTGAAGCAGGTCGATCTGCTGGTCACCGACGATGGGGCAGAGTGCGTCTTCCTGGAAGGGGTCAGCGGCAAGGACGGCAAGCCGCTGCCGGTGATCGTGCAAAAGAGTGATGGGGGCTTCAATTACGCCACAACCGATCTGGCGGCGATTCGTTACCGGTTCGCTGCAGCTCCCGATGGTGATGCAGCCCGCCGGGTGATCTACGTGACTGATTCCGGTCAGGCCAATCACTTTGCGGGAGTGTTCCAGGTGGCCGAACGGGCTGGCTGGATTCCCGATGGCTCTCGCCTGGAGCATGTGCCCTTCGGGTTGGTGCAGGGAGAAGACGGCAAGAAGCTCAAGACCCGGGCCGGTGACACTGTGCGTCTGCGCGATCTGCTCGATGAGGCGGTGGAGCGCGCTGAAGCTGACCTGCGTTCGCGCCTCCAGGACGAAGAGCGCAGTGAGCGAGAAGTCTTTATCAATCATGTGGCCAACACTGTTGGCCTGGCGGCGGTGAAATATGCCGACCTCAGTCAGAACCGGATCACCAACTACCAGTTCTCGTTTGATCGGATGCTGGCCCTCCAGGGCAACACGGCTCCCTACCTGCTCTATGCACTGGTGCGGATCGCCGGCATCGCCCGCAAGGGTGGCGATCTGGATGTCTCAACGGCTCAGCTGCAGTTCAGTGAGCCTCAGGAGTGGGCTCTGGTGCGTGAACTTCTCAAGTTCGATGTCGTGATTGCCGAGGTAGAGGAGGAGCTGCTTCCTAATCGGCTCTGCAGCTATCTGTTCGAGCTCAGCCAGGTGTTCAATCGCTTCTATGACCAGGTGCCTGTGCTCAAGGCCGACGCCGCTGCGCTGCCCTCGCGCCTAGCCCTTTGCCGTCTCACCGCCGACACGCTGAAAACAGGACTCGGTCTGCTGGGAATCTCAACTCTGGAGCGGATGTGAGTGGTTCCCCAGTGAGTAGTGCCTCTGTGAGCGGTTCCTCTCTGCCTCGGCTCCTCTTGTTGGCCACCGGTGGCACCATCACCGGCCAAGCGAGTGACGTGACCTCCTTGAATTACTACTCAGCAGGCGTCATCACTGCTGAGGAGTTGTTGCAGTCGCTCCCCCAGCTGAAGCAGCTTGCTGCAATTGAGGTGGAGCAGATCGCCAATGTTGATAGTGCGGATCTGACCTTCGATCACTGGCGCCGATTGGTGGCGCGTATCCGCGAGGCGTTGACCGTCGATCCTGATCTGGCGGGGGTGGTGATCACCCATGGCACCAACACGCTGGAGGAAACGGCCTGGTTGCTGCAGCTGCTGATCGATGACCCGCGTCCGGTGGTGCTGGTGGGGGCGATGCGGCCGGCAACTGCTCTGAGTGCTGATGGTCCGCTCAATCTGTTTCAGGCCATGCAGGTGGCCATAGCGCCGGAGTCCCGTGGGCAGGGGGTGCTTGTGGTGATGGATGGCTGGATCCATGCAGCTCGCGAGGTCACCAAGGTCGCCACTCAGGGGGTTGGTGCCTTTAAAAGCCCTGGTGTCGGCCCCTTAGGTTGGGTGGATGATGCGGGGGTGCACCTGCCTCCAGCGCAGCCATCACGTCCTGTTCCTTTCTCAGGCCTTCAGCTTGCCGAGCCCTGGCCCCCGGTGGCGATCCTGCATGGTTGCGTCGAGCCTCCATCGGCCCTGATTCCTGCCCTGCTTTCGGCCGGCGTACGGGGTCTGGTGTTCACGGGCACTGGGGCTGGCCAGCTGTCGGCGCTTGAACGCTGCGCTCTTGAAGACTGGCCAGGGCCGCTGCCTCTCATGCTCAGGGCGAATCGCTGTGGTTCTGGGCCCGTGCATCGTGATGAGCAATTTGCCCGCCTTGGCCTTTTGCCCGCCGGGCGGCTCAGTCCCCAGAAAGCTCGAGTGCTGTTGCTGCTGGCTCTGATGGCTGGATTGGACAGGGCCCAACTCTCCGACTTGATCTGAAGTTTGCATGCCTTGGTCGACCACGGCTCATGAGGAACAGCTGTAGTGCGAGATGCCTCCGGCGTTGAAAAATTCCTCCGGTTTCAGTTGGTCGTAGCGGGCCGCTAATTCCACCGGTAACGCTTCATAGGGGTTGGCGAAGACCTGCTGCAGCTCATGCACCAGGCTGTAGTCACTATGGGCTGCTTGTTCATAAGCCGGTGCAATCAGCCATTCACGCCATGTGATGGCGGGATTGGTGAGCTGCATGGATCTGGATGTCTCGCTCAGGTCGCTGTTGCGCTCCAGTTGACCTCGCCACTGTTGCAACCAATTCATCCAGCGTTGATCAATCTGGTGATCGCTGGGTCGATAAAAGCTCCGCTTCAGGGTTGCCACCTGTTCAGGGATTGCTGAGAGCTCTCGGAACACCATCGTGTAGTCCGCGGCTGAGTCGACGCATAACTGCAGGAGCTCTCTCACCAGTTCTGGGGAGTGGTCGGCAAGGCCAAGCTTGCGTTGCCACATGCAGTCGAGAGCCTCCTGCATCGCGACTTTAAAACCCTCCTCAAGGTTCTCGAGGCGAGTCATGGCTTCCGGGTGATCCTGTAGTAACGGTTTCAGGGCTGACACGAACATCTGATAGTTCTTGCATGCCGCCACCGGCTGATTGAAGAAGGCGAAATGCATGCCGCCACCGGTCCAGGGCTGAAAGCGTGGGTCGAACAGTTCGCAGAATCCGAAGGGTCCGTAATCAAGGGTGAACCCTCCGGCAGCACAGTTGTCACTGTTGAAGTTGCCCTGGCAGTACCCCACACGGATCCAGTCAGCAACCAGTGCCGTCAGGCGTCCGCGGAACAGCCTGGCCAACTCCACCACCTGCTCGTTGAATGGCAACGATGGCTCGATCTCCGCGTGGTAATTCCGATCGATGAGGTGCTCAACGATCATCTGCAGCTCACTCAATGCCTTGGGGTGGCTCTTGTTGC
>QCTJ01000022.1 GCA_003211205.1 Synechococcus sp. AG-673-F03 | reverse complement strand
GCAATTACTGAGCAATCCGTTCAACGACCGGCCGCGACTTGCTGACAATTTCAGTCTCCAGCGGAATCAAGCCAAGCTCAGCAACCTGGCTCTGGGCCTGGCTGCTGAGCATGAAATCAAGCGCCGCTCTGATCGCCGGCGTGTTGTCGCCATTACCAGACCTGTAGGACAGAACCCAGATGAGCGTGACGATCGGATAGGCACCCTCAACCGAAGGGTTGGGGTTGATGCCGGCAAGATTGAAATCCAGTTCGATGGCCTTGAGGGTCTTGGCAGCGGAGATCAAACTGGGTCGCTGAAACTCTCCGGCCTTGTTCTGCAAGGCAGCAGCCCTGACCCTGCCGCTGAGATGGGACAAACCGAGGTAGCCGATGGCTCCCCTCCTGTTTTCGATCGCAGCGGCAACTCCGGAGTTCCCTTCCGCAGCGATCGCATGATCTGCTGACCAGCGAATCGACGCACCGGTTCCCAGCGGCCATTGCGATGAAAACGCCTGCATGGATTGAGTGAAGGCATCCGTGATCCCAGAGACATCGGATCGATACACCCAGGTCAGAGAACCGGGCTCACAGCCAAGCTGCTTCCAGTCGGTGATCCTGCCGCTGGCCAGCTGAACAGCCTGCTGCTGAGTGAGTTTCAGATCGCAACCTGGCTGGTTGTATCCGAAAGCGATGGCACTGCCAGCGATAGGGATCTGAACCACACCACGCCTCACCTTGGCCAAATCCTTCGGTTGCATTGGAGCATCGGAAACCGCGAAATCAACGGTCTGCCTGATCAAGGCCCACTGAGCCGAAGCTGAGCCCACGGAGCGATAGCTGACCTCTGGACCACCTGAGCTGGCCATCTGGGCAAACCAGTTTCGGTAGAGCCTGGCGGGGAGTGAGGCACCAACACTGGTCAGAGACGACTCTGCAGAAGCGGAGACACCGGTTGCAACAAGCAGAGAGAACAGGGCGAGAGCCTGCCTGGCAAAGCTCATGGGTGGCCTGAGGGAAAGCGACCTACCCATAGCGGAGTGCAGAACCCGGCCGCGTTGTTGAACGTTGTTGGTCAACGCTTAAAAGCGTTTGACCAAAGACTCAAGGCTCATGGGTGGATACACCTGAAGGCAACCGCGTCGATGCCGAATAACGCGTCAGCCATCGATTCACTCTCGACCGCTGACAGGACGGAACCTCCTCAAGCAAATGCGAGAGCTCCAGCGCACCGAGACGCTTCAGTTCACGCACATCCACATGCCAGAGGCACTCCGCCTCGCGAATCAAGCGCGCCCAAGTCCGGACCTGCTGCCAACGCTGCAGGCGAGAACGAATGGAAGGCGGATGCCTGGGAAGATCCATGACGTCAGCCTGGCTGTTTGAGCAGCAGCATCGGCAAACCCACCATGAGGCTTCCGACTGCTGAAGCAAATCAGGATGCCAGGGGCAATTCAGGATCAACAGGCACAACAGCGAAATCGAGTGTGCTGGCCTCTCTCAACGATAGACGCCTAGCCCAGGCTCCTTTCACCGGTTCGTTCCAGCGGAAACCGGCATCCCGGGCGAGATGGCGTTGGTCGTAAGACACCTGGGCACGCATCAGCTGACGCGGCTCCAGACCTCGCTCGATCAACTGCTCAAGGTCATCACAGCGCCGAAAGACCTCCGCTAGGTAGATGCAATCGGTGAGAGCACGATGGGCGGCCCAGACTGGGATTTCATAGGCCAGGGCCAGATCACGCACCGATGGTCTTGACCTGAGCTGACGATCCGCAGGCCAGCGCATGTCCTCCATGCTGCAGAGCCAGCTTTTCTCAGTGGACGGCAGGTGACCACGCCCGAACCACTGGCGGTCGAAGGCGGCGTTGTGGGCCACCAACACATCGGCAGCATCCAGCAACGACTGGAAATAGTCGAGGGCGGGTCGCCAAGGCTGAGGCAGGGTGGTCGCGGAGGCGGGAATGCGATTGATCGCCTCTGCGGCATTCGCCTCCACCGGCAACAGAAACGATTGCTGTGCCAGCACCTGACGACTGGACACATCGAAGAGAATCACGCCCACCTCAAGGCAGTGGTCGAGCTGCGGATCCAGTCCTGTGGTTTCAGTGTCAACAATCAACAGCGTGCGTGCTGCAGCGGCACGATCAGCAGCTGCCTGCGGCAAAGATTGAGGTGTGACATGAGGCGTCGAGACAGGAGAAGGTGGACCACCGCCTAACGACAGCAAATCGAGCTGACCTGGTACGGATTGGTTCTCCATGCGCTGACCTCCCTCCTGGATCGCTCCATTCTCCGTCTTTTATCCACGCTTCCTAAGGTTTTGCCACCAATTCGATTGCTTGGCATGGCCCTCACCGTTGGTGACAGCGTTCCGTCCATCAACCTGGAGGATCACGAAGGCAACAGCTGCGCCATCAGCGAGCGCAACGGCACGCCCCTGGTGTTGTTCTTCTATCCGAAAGACGAGACCCCGGGCTGCACCGCAGAAGCCTGCGGATTCCGTGATTCCCACCAGGAGCTACAACAGCTTGGTGCTCAAGTCTGGGGCGTCAGCGGTGACGATCTAGTGAGCCATCGCCGCTTCGCGGAACGCCATCAGCTGCCGTTTCCCCTGTTGAGCGACAGTAACCAACGCCTGCGCCGAGCATTCGGTGTTCCGAAAACACTCGGCCTGCTGCCATCCAGGGTCACCTACGTGATTGATGGCCAAGGAGTGATCCAGCACATGTTCAACAACCTGCTCGATGGCCCTGCCCACGTGCGCGAAGCCATGCAGGTGCTGCGTTCGCTGCAACCTAGTCAATGAGCAACTGGGTTCTCTTCCGTGACTGTTGGACCCTGTACCCGCGTCAGCCACGTGGGTTAGTCGAATTCGTGGGAGGCAGCTACCTCGCGGCGACACCACAGATCAGTTACCGGCGTCTGCTCGAAGGTCTGGCGGCCCGTGGGATCGCCATCCATGCCTGGAGCTATGTACCAGGTTTCGACCACCAGCTCCAGGCACGCGAAGCCTGGAGTGCCATGCGCGCCTGCCGGTCACGACATCTGGAACGCCTAGGACAGCTGCCATCACCTCTGCGCCTCGGTCACAGCCTGGGTTGCAAACTGCATCTGCTGGCGCCCGATGGAGGACGGAACTGCAACGGCCTTGTGGCGCTCAGCTTCAACAACTTCACCGCGGATCAGTCGATTCCCCTTCTCGACGTCGTGGCGCCAAGCCTGGGGGTGAGCACCGAATTCAGTCCGAGCCCAAAGGAAACCCTGCGCTTGATCGAGCGTCAGTATCTGCAGCCACGCAATCAGGTGGTGCGCTTCAACAAAGACAAGATCGACCAGAGTCTCGATTTGATCACGGCACTGCAGGCGCGCAAAGGCGACTGCAGCGAACTGCTGAGGTTGCCCGGAGATCACCTCACACCCGCCAGTGCCGGTCTGCGCAGACAGTTTCTGGGGGACTGGGCGGAAGGCAGCGACCGGCAGCAGCAGGTAAACCGCCTCCAGGACCTAATAACCTCCTGGGCCTTGGGCGGCTCCGTCTGCTCTCATTAGCCACTCAACGCTAAACCCACCAATGCTGCAATTCAGCCAAATCAGCAAGTGCCATTCAAGGACAATTCATAGACAAACAGAATCGAATCTCAAGATGACATGCATGCCACCCCCACACTGCCAATATGAACAGGATATAAATCCCGTCGGCTAATCAACAATCAAAGAACCAATCCATAAAACTATATTCATAAGCAAGGCAGAAATCACGCTTGAGGCCACTACCACAGCCACCTCAATAGCAAATCAAGTATTGTAGATATCTTCTCAAGCACAAGAATGCAAAATGAAGAATGGGACAACCTCTTAAAAAAATTCAGAAGGCTTGGTGGCACGGCTGACAACATCGAATTAAAGGAAGGCAAAAACGGCCGAGGAGTTTTTTCAATCAACCCAGGCGACAGGTCAAAAATAATGACCCCTAAAAATATACTCGTTAAGCGTAGTGACATTCAGCTTTGCGACAGCAATATATCGATCAAGATGAATTCTAAAACAGCGAAAGCCGAAAAAGAATTCATCGAACACTATTACAATGAGTTCTCTTGGGGCAACGGTGGAAGAAGGGATTCTCAAACATTCCTAAGCCAAATAACTTCAATGCCAATATCAATCAAAAGCGATTTAGCAAGATATCGTTTTATAGACAAAAGAATATTAGATTACCAGGACAACATGGAGACACTTCTAGAAAGATTTATTGACGAAAGAGCATTTCAATTCAAGGGAGAAAGCGTTTTAGTCCCAATGCTCGAACTCGTGAATCACAGCAACTATGCACCACCATTCCGGGCCACCAAAGACGGCCTAGAAACCCCACCATTACCCCCTGCACACTCAGAACTATTGCATAAGTACAGCGGCAAAAATAGCCCAATGAGCTTATGGCGAACCTATGGATTCTCATCCAAAGGCATAGTCGCCTATAGCATTCCCTTTGAGATCAGAATCAATCAACTATCAATTATTTTTAGATGCTTCGGACAACAAGAAGCGGGAAACGAGAGCAGCAACACAGGAACTATTGATTCGAAAATATTATCGATCGACTCTTTCCCCGCAGGGTGCCAATCCCACAAACTACCATTCGCCAACCTTGTTTCAATTATTGCTCCCATGGGAGCCAAGCCTGATATCGCCAAAAACCTGACTGCATTCATTCAAAACATAAACATCCAAGCCAGGGAAAAATTATTGGTTGCTATTCAAGCACAAGCGAAATGCCAAGCGCCTGAGCTCTGTGCTGCCTTAAGATACGAAATCGAGATGATTCAAGCCTCTCTAGAAGCCACAGAATTATCTGAACTTTGAAGAACATCCTCACAAAATCCTGCACCTAGCGATGATACAAACTCGACAAAATTCAAATCATCAATGATATCGCTATTTCTAGAAATTAAATCCAAAGCATGAGATCTTAGCCCTGGAATATCATCCAATCTGTAAACACTCATGATATTCAAAAGAGCGTGAGGACTATTAGGCTCAATAGAAAGGGCACGCATGATTTCATTTCGCGACTGGTCAAGGTCACCAATATCTTTATAGAGAGCACCTAATTTCATACTCGCATCAAACAGATTAGGACTAAGCGATACAGCTTGCTTGCAGTGACTAATGGCTTTTCTTAAACGACCAGTTTCTTGGCAGATATCAGCCAAATTCAAAAATACGGCGGACTGCAAGTACCCTGACTTAATGATCTTCTCATAGGCCGTTTCAGCATTAATCAAATAACCATTGTGCTGATGCCTTAATGCTTCCCGGAATAACAAATCTACATCTATACGCACTTGTTTCTTAAGAGCAGGCTTTTTAGCCTCAGGATTCCTTGACGGCCCGAACCCAGTCATGGAGAGATCAAATCAACAAATGAATAATAAGCCACTGCGCATCAACACCAGCAAGACACAGAGAAAAGAATTCAAACCAGAAAGCATTCCAAGAAAATCAACAACTTCAGACAATTAATCAGTACCTAAAACAGGGTGTTATTGAAATTCAGAAAAAAGACAACTCAGCTGCGAAGCCGATCAAGAACTGAACGATCCTCCAAAGTACTGGTGTCACCAGTGATTTCCTGGCCGGCGGCGAGGGCGCGAAGAATCCGGCGCATGATCTTGCCGCTTCGGGTCTTGGGCAACGCATCGCTGCATCGAATCTCATCGGGCCTGGCAATGGGACCGATCTCCTTACCCACGTGAGCCCGCAATTCTGCGACCAAGGCATCCTCCGGTTCACGTCCTGCCTCAAGGGTGACGAAGGCGACAATGCCTTCCCCTTTGAGGTCATCGGGACGACCGACAACCGCAGCCTCCGCCACGGCCGGATGACTGACCAAAGCAGACTCAATCTCCATGGTGCCGAGGCGGTGACCGGAGACGTTGATCACGTCATCCACACGCCCCATCACCCAAAAGTAGCCATCAGCATCACGACGAGCGCCATCACCAGCGAAGTAGATGTGACTGCCGTCAGCGGGACGGATGTGCTCCCAGTAACTTTCACGGAAGCGCTGAGGATTGCCATGCACAGTGCGCATCATCCCAGGCCAGGGACGACGCACCACAAGGTATCCACCTTCATCGGCTCCAACCGTATTGCCATCCGAATCGACAACGTCGGCTTCAATGCCGGGCAGTGGCAGTGTGGCTGAACCAGGCTTGGTGGGGGTTGCTCCAGGGAGAGGGCTGATCATCACGCCACCGGTCTCGGTCTGCCACCAGGTATCGATGATCGGGCAACGACCGGAACCGATCACATCGCGGTACCACATCCAGGCTTCAGGATTGATCGGTTCCCCCACGGTGCCCAACAACCGCAGGCTGCTCATGTCGTACTGATCGGGCACCTCACGGCCGTTTTTCATAAACGCCCGGATTGCGGTGGGAGCGGTGTAGAAGATCGTGATGCCGTGCTTCTGGATCAGCTCCCAGAACGCTCCGGGCTTGGACGGACGCGGCGCCCCCTCATACATCACTGTGGTCGCACCGTTAGACAGCGGGCCATAAACGATGTAGCTGTGACCCGTAATCCAGCCCACATCCGCTGTACACCAGTAGGCATCATCGTCGCGGATGTCGAAGATCCATTGGAATGTGAGATGGGCCCAGAGGTTGTATCCCGCAGTGCTGTGCACGACACCCTTGGGTTTGCCGGTGGAGCCTGAGGTGTAGAGCACGAAAAGACGGTCTTCACTGGCCATCGGTTCCGCGGGGCAATCGGCGCTCTGTGCCTCGACCAGGTCATGCCACCACTGATCACGACCTTCAGCCATCTCCACCGCCTGCTTGGTGCGCTGCACCACCAGAACGGACTGCACCGTTGGGCAACTCCCGCCGGCAAGAGCTGCATCAACAGCTGGCTTCAGCGACACGGGCTTGTCCTTGCGGAAGCCGCCATCGGCCGTGATCACCGCCTTGGCTTCACCGTCGATCAGACGGTCACGCAGGGCTTCCGCTGAAAAGCCACCAAACACGACGGAGTGAGGTGCGCCAATGCGGGCACAGGCGAGCATGGCGATCGCCGCCTCAGGCACCATCGGCATGTAGAGCGCCACAAGATCGCCCTTGCCGATTCCCATGGCCTTGAGCGCATTCGCGGCTTTACAGACCTCGGCATGCAGCTCGCGGTAGGTGAACCGTCGCACGTCGCCTGGCTCGCCTTCCCAGATCAGTGCCGTTTTATTGGCCTTGTCGCTCTGGAGATGTCGATCCAGGCAGTTGTAGGAGATGTTGGTGGTGCCACCTTCAAACCAGCGCGCGAACGGCGCATCCGACCAATCGAGTACTGACTCGAAAGGCGTGAACCAGGAGAGTTCCTTGCGCGCAGCGTCTCCCCAGAAGGCTTCAGGGTCCTGGCGGGCTGCGTCGGACATGGACCGGTAGGCCTGCATGCCACCGATACTGGCGGAACGAGAGAAGTCGGTAGGCGGCTCAAAAACCCGTTGCTCCTGAAGAACGCTCTCGATGGTGGATTTCTCGCTCGTCATCTGGGGTTTGCCTGTTGCGCCTAGGGCAAAAGATAGTGGCCGCGCCGCATTCAGACAGAACCTTGGATTAAACCGTTTCGAACAGCTGAACACTCCCTTCTGCTGAGGTGCGATCAGTGGTCAATGGTTAGTGGTCACTCAATGGAAACCGCGATCAGAATGGTTGAGGTTCATGGAGCAGACATGTCTGGGCTGGATGCAGACCTCAGTCCCATTCGCGCTGAGTCTTTGATGCGTGGCAACGCCAGCCAGAGGGGTGATCTCTGAATCAGCTCACCAGCCCACCCAAGGCGTGCCTGTTTGATCTCGATGGTCTGTTGATCGACACTGAGCCGCTGCATGCGTGCGCCTGGCAACAGGCGGCACTCCATTTCGGCACCGATCTTGAATCGAATCAGCTGATCCAGTTGCAGGGCCGCCGCCGGCTCGATAACGCAAAGCTCGTCTGTTCCTGGATCAATCAAGCGATCACACCGGAGCAACTGCTCGCCATCAGGCAACCGATCGCAGCACAGCTTTTGCCTGAAGCCAAGGCCATGGAGGGAGCAGAATCACTGGTGCGCACGGCCGAACGCTTTGGCATTGCGACAGCTTTGGTGACAAGCAGCGACCGAGCATCAGTGCAACACAAAACAAGCAATCACCCATGGGTGAATCGTTTGCAGCTGATGATCTGCGGAGATGATCCCGATCTGAAGGCCGGAAAACCAGCTCCGGATCCCTTCCGGCTTGGAGCTGATCGCCTGAAGGTGAAGGCTGAAGAGTGCTGGGCCTTCGAGGATTCCAGGGCCGGATGCGAATCAGCATTGACGGCAGGGTGCTTGGTTTGGCGACTGCTTCGAACGACTGAGAAGGCTGATCAGCTTGAACCCGTCGAGCAGGGTTTACTGCAGGCGGATCGACTGGTTCTCATTAGCCAACTGAGCGAGGCCCAACGCTGCCTTGAATCGATCGTCAGTAGAGACGACTGAGAACGAAATCGGGGAGCTCCAGCAAGGCGGTGCGATAGGGGGAATCCGGAAGCCAGGTGAGCGCTTCACGAGACTCCTGAGCGAAGGTTTCGGCCAGTTGACGGGTACGAGCAATCGCATCCGACTCACGCACGATGCCAAGGGCTTCGTCGAGATCACCCTCATTGCTGAATTCCCGTTCGATCAACACACCCATGGCTGGATTGCGCTCCAGGGCGTAAAGAGCCGGTGCGGTGAGGTATCCGCTGGAAAGATCACTAGCGGCAGGCTTGCCGAGTTGCTGATCACTGGCTGTGAAATCAAGAATGTCGTCCACCACCTGGAAGGCCAGACCCAACTGGCGTCCGTAGCGGTAGAGCGTTTCCAGTTGAGGCTCGGTGCAACCACTGAGAACACCAGCAGCACGAGCACTATTGGCAACCAGAGACGCGGTTTTGCAATAACTCTTTTCCAGATAGGTCTCGAAGGTCTGGCCCGTGTCGTAACGGAACAGACCCTGCTTCACCTCACCATCAGCCAGATCCATGATCACGCGGCTGAGCAGCTTCACCACATCGAGATCATCGAGATTGGCGAGGTGCCAGCTGGCTTGCGCAAACAGAAAATCACCAGCCAGCACGGCCACACGGTGATTGAAACGGCTGTGAACAGTTTCAACGCCACGCCTGGTTGCGGCTTCATCAACGACATCATCGTGAACCAGCGAGGCTGTATGAATCATCTCGGTGATCTCTGCCAAGCGGCGATGCCGGGATGTGAGCCCACCGTCGCTGTCAAGAGCTCTGGAGATCAAGAGCACAATGCCGGGCCGCAAGCGCTTACCGCCTGCACTAAAAAGATGCTCTGCAGCTGCTTGGAGGATGGGGTGACCCGCTCCGATCAGACTGCGCAGGTCGCTGAGCAAGATCTCTAGATCCGCCTCGACTGGCTCCAGCAAATCGGTGACGGTGGTCATGAATCCTCTCAGTGCGCAGATCCTAGAAGGCGCCGACCTGTCACTGCAGTTGCACCAGCTCAACCCGTGGCCGTTGCCCCAGCCAGGGCGTGGCACGGTCTGCGAATCCGTCAGCATCAGCCGTGACACAAATGCGAGTTGCCCCAATAGCAAGGGGCTGATCCAAGCCTCCGGGGACTGGCTTCCCCAGTAAGGCATCGAGCTGGCTGGCTACGGCCATGGCGGGATCGATCAGCCGGATGGAGGGCGGCAACAGATTGTTGAGCAGCGGCACCAGCAAGGGATAGTGCGTGCAGCCCAAAACCACAGACTCCACAGAAGCCTCCATCAGGGGTTGCAGGTAGCGACTGGCAGCATCAAGGAGGGCCTCAGAACGCAGATCTCCACTTTCAATCAAGGGAACGAAGTCAGGACATGCCTGCTGCACCACCAGCGTTCCTGGATGCAGAGCCTCGATGCTCTCCCGGTAGGCACCCGATGCAACGGTTGCCGGTGTGGCCAGCACGCCGACCCGGGTTTCCCGAACCATGGCTGCGGCAGCTCCAATCAGGCCGACCACAGGGACACCTGCTTGGCCTTCGGCAACATCTCTGGCCAACGCATTGGTGGTGTTGCAGGCCATCACCACAGTGGAGATCTGATGCTGGCTGAGCCACCTCACCACTTCGGAGGCAATCGTACGGATTTCAGACGCTGAACGACTGCCGTAGGGCACACGAGCCGTATCGCCGAGGTAAATCACCTGCAGGGATCCATGGCGTTCCAGGACCCGACGCAAGACCGTCAGTCCGCCAAGGCCGCTGTCAAACATGCCAAGACGGATGGTCATCGCACCCCCTGCAGATACTCAAGGATGCCGGTAGCAATGGCCAGAGAGAGCCGCCGGCGATGCGCTGCGCTAGCCAACCTTGGGGAGTCGAGACTGCCAGTAACAAAGCCTGTTTCCACCAAGACCGAAGGCATAGTGGTGCGGCGGATCACAAAGAAGCGGCCGCGACGGACTCCGCGATTGGGGCTTCCAGGAGACACATTCAGCACCTGCTGCTGGATATGTGCGGCCAGCCGTGCAGAGCGAGGATCTGAGAAATAGAAGGTCTCAATGCCGTTCACTTCCGGACGAGACATGCTGATGGCATTGGCATGAATGCTCACAAAGGCCGTTGCACCCAGTCGGTTGGCCAGCGACACCCTCGGCGGTAAATCAACATCCACCTCTGCGGTTCGAGTGAGGGTGACCTGAACGCCCTTGGCCTCAAGCAATCGCGCCACCTGAAGCGAAACATCGAGAACAATTTCCGACTCGCGAATCCCCCTGATCCCCACCGCGCCAGGGTCAGGTCCGCCATGGCCTGGATCGATCACGACGTTGTAACGACCTCGAGGCACACTCGGCAGCCCTTCCGCATTCACCGGAGTTTTTGTGGGCTTGATACGAACGCCGCCCCAGCGTCCGGAGCTAGCCCGATTGAGATCGCCTTCCCCGATGGTGCGCAGGCCTCTTGTGGGAAGCCCTTCGAACATCAACTTCCAACGATCCGGTGAGGTGCCGATCAGTCGTAACTTGCCAGGATCAAGTTCAACGCCAGGATTGAACTCGATCACCAGACGCGTGGCCCCGGGGTTGGGCTTGCCGAGTCGAACCTCGCGAACCGGTCCAGAACCACGCAGCTTGCGTGTGCGGCTCAGCTCACCTGGAAAATCGATCCAGACCCTGGGCCCACGACCGGCTTCACCGGCTTCAAAGAAAGCATCGAGGCGCGCTCCCGTGGCCGTGCGCAACTGAAGAACCCCATCACGACCCAGCGACCAAGCCGCAAGGGCACTGGCGGCCCGAGCGGGAAGGGCCATCAGCAAGCCAGCGCTCTGCACAACGAGAGCAACCAGCAGAGCGCTGAAACGACGAGGGAGCCGAGGCATCAGATTCAGAACAGTGCGGTTCTGCGGTGCTTCAGGCAGGGCATCTGAGTGCGAATGCGCTCGAGATGATCAAGGTCAACCGGAGCGACTGCTGCACCGGTGCTCACCCCGGCATCAGCGAGCACCGTTCCCCAGGGGTCAATGACCAGGGAATGTCCATGATTCTGTCGTCGTCCTGCGTAAACACCGGTCTGTGCTGGGGCAAGCACATAGGACGTGTTTTCAATCGCACGGGCCTGCAGAAGCACCTGCCAGTGGTCCTTACCCGTAAAAGCGGTGAAAGCGGCGGGAATCATCAGCAACTCAGCTCCTGCTCTGATCAGATCTCGGTAGAGCTCAGGGAAGCGCACGTCGTAGCAAATCGACAGCCCCACCCGACAGAGTCCAGGCACATCCACAACGGGTGGAGGCGTCGTGCCGGGGCTGAACGAGGCTGACTCGCGATAGGAACTACCGTCGGCCAGGTCCACATCGAACAGATGGAGTTTGTCGTAACTGGCAAGGATCTGACCATCGCGGCCCACCAACTGCGCGCGTTGATAGGTGTGCTCACCGTCCCCGACGGGGACAGGGAAACCACCTCCAAGAATCACCACCTGATAGCGACGCGCCATGGTGACCAAAAAATTGGAGGCCTGTTCTGCCAGGGCAGAAGCCAGTTCAAGGCGCAGTGAATCCTCTCCGAGAAAGGCAAAGTTCTCGGGTAACCCGATCAACTCGGCTCCCCGACGTGCGGCAAGGTCGATCTGTTCCTCAGCAGCCGTGAAATTGCTCTGCGGGTCAGAACTGCTGGTGAGTTGCACGGCCGCCGCCAGGAAATCACGCACAGAGATCAGAGTTCAGTCGATGAAATGGTATGGCTGACGCGAGCTCCGCGCTCTAGACAGGCATGGCTCGTAAAACACCAGGTTCGACCTGGGTCGGAACGACGGGAATCTGATCCAACGCCGCGCAACAGCTGAAATCGTCATCGTGATTGCCGATCCCGATCAGCCTCTGACCATGCGAAGCGGTGCGTAGACATGCCTCCGGATCATGCTTCCACTGATTCCAGAGGGCGAGTGCAGCCTGAAGTTCATCATTGGCAATCGAGGCTCCGGCCGATACGAGCAGCTCTCCGATCGCTCCGGCAGCCAGAGAATCCTCCAGGGAATAGGTGCCTTCCCAACCACTGCCAAGAATCAGAATCCGCTGGTGTTGGCCTGCCAGCAACCGCTCGGCAACTGCACGCCTGTTAGGCAGTGCCGCCGTGACAACGCAAGCGACATCGCGAACCCGCTGCAATGCGCGGGTGCCGTTGGTGGTGCTCATCAGCAATCGCTTGCCCTTAACCACCTCAGGGGTCACCGCCACCGGGGAGTTGCCAAGGTCAAAGCCGTCGAGCATGCAACCGCCGCGCTCCCCCAACAGCAAACGCGAGGATTCAGACCATTGCTGCGCCTGGGCACGCAGTTCATCGAGGTCCGCGAACGCCTGAACCGCTTCGGCGCCGTTGTGCAGCGCCCAGGCAATCGTGGTCGTGGCACGCAGGACATCGATCACGACCGCTGCATCAGGTCCTTCGGCGGAACCAATCGTGTCGGGGACATCCGCGGCCGCATGAAAATAGAAAACCTGCATGGCCACACTCACCGTCAGCGTGCGTCACAGTACCGAGATCACCCCCCCCCTGAGGTGGCTTCCAGATGGCTCTGTTCCGCTCCGGTCCCAGTACCAGGGATCTGCGCGCCTTTATTCAACTGCTGGAGGAGCGGGGTCAACTCAAGCGGATCACAGCCCCGGTGGATCCCGATCTCGAGTTGGCAGCGATCGCCGATCGCGTGCTGGCCAGCGGTGGACCCGGATTGTTGTTCGAAAACGTGATCGGATCCTCCATGCCGGTCGCCGTCAACCTGCTCGGCACCGTGGAGCGTGTCGTCTGGAGCATGGGCCTCGAGCACCCAGAACAACTGGAAGACCTGGGTGAGCGTCTGGCGCTGCTGCAACAACCACGCCCGCCCAAGGGATTAGGGGAAACCAAGAAATTTGCCCGCATGTTCTGGGATCTGGTGAAGGCAAGACCAGATAGGGATCTATTGCCTCCCTGCCGGCAGCAGGTGTTTGAAGGCGATCAAGTCAACCTCGACAACATCCCCCTGATCCGCCCCTGGCCAGGCGATGCCGGGGGGGTCATCACGCTCGGACTGGTCATCACCAAAGACCCCGAAACCGGTGTCCCCAACGTGGGGGTATATCGGCTTCAGAAACAGTCGGTGAACACCATGACCGTGCACTGGCTGAGCGTCCGCGGTGGTGCACGCCATTTGCGCAAAGCGGCAGCACTCGGCCAGAAACTAGAGATCGCTATCGCGATTGGTGTGCATCCATTGCTGGTGATGGCGGCTGCCACACCCATTCCTGTGCAATTGAGCGAATGGTTGTTCGCTGGTATTTACGCCGGCGAGGGCGTCAGGCTTACCCCCTGCAAGACCGTGGATCTCAAGGTTCCGAGTCACAGTGAGGTGGTGCTGGAGGGCACGATCACTCCCGGCGAGGTGATGCCTGATGGACCCTTTGGTGATCACATGGGCTTTTACGGGGGCGTTGAGGACTCACCGCTGGTGCGCTTCCACTGCATGACGCAGCGCAAAGATCCGACCTTTCTCACCACATTCAGCGGCCGACCTCCCAAGGAGGAAGCGATGTTGGCCATCGCGCTGAACAGGATCTACACACCGATCCTGCGCCAGCAGATCCCCGAGATCAAGGATTTCTTCCTACCGATGGAAGCGCTGAGCTACAAACTCGCGGTGATTTCAATCGACAAGGCCTATCCAGGACAGGCCAAGCGCGCCGCGATGGCGTTCTGGAGTGCCTTGCCGCAGTTCACCTACACCAAGTTTGTGGTGGTGGTCGACAGTCACATCAACGTGCGTGATCCCCGCCAGGTGGTCTGGGCCATCGCTGCTCAAGTGGATCCACAAAGGGACCTGTTCACCCTGGAGAACACGCCATTCGACACCCTGGACTTCGCCAGTGAGCAACTTGGCCTTGGCGGACGTTTGGCAATTGACGCCACCACCAAAATCGGCCCTGAGAAAAACCATCCCTGGGGCGAACCTCTGAGCAGACCAGACGATCTGGAACAACGCGTGACGGACCGCCTGGACGAACTGGGATTAACCGATATCAGCAACAGGGAGCCGAACCCGGAATTGTTCGGCTACTTGCTGGATCAGCTCATTGCCAACCGGACTCGGCCATGAGCTGAATGGCCTTGGGATTGAGTGCACTTAACTGAGAGATCGTCACATTGTCAGGGGTGAACTTGGTCATCCCTTTGAGATAGGTCGAGCCACCAACACCAGTTAGCGGGAATTCAAAAGTGGGACCTGCAATTCCTCTGCTTCCATCAGGGGATGCCATGAATTCAATGAGTTCAACAGCAGCTGATTTGTTTTCGGCAAATTTAGACACAGCCGCTGCACTGATATTCACATGCGCAGGATTTGGCATCACGATTTTGACCTGATTGCCAAGCTTCGTATCCTTCGCACCATTGATACCAGCTCGCATTCGGGCGAGATAGTAGTGATTCACGACACCTACGCCGCACTTACCCTGAGCCACTGCGCGAATGAGCGCGATATCACCCGGGAAGTAAGGCTGGGACACATTGGAAATCAAACCCTTCAGCCAAGACTTGGTTTTTGCTTCACCGCGGATTGCTAGCTGATCAGCAACCAAAGACTGGTTATAAACATTTTTACGATTACGAAGGCAAACTTTGCCTTTGAGATCGGGAGACGCTAACTGCGCGTAAGTCTGCACCTGTGATGGCTTGACCTGATTGGGATTGATGATGATTGCACGCACACGTCGAGCAATACCAAACCAACGATTATCTGGATCGCGATAACGCGCAGGGACTTCGGAATTCAACTTTGCAGAGTTGATCGGCTGAAACAGGCCAGCTTTTGCTGCATTATTGATTCTGGCTGCATCAACAAGAATGATCACATCAGCCTTGGTGTTACTTCCCTCTCGTTTAAGACGCTCAACAAGAGAGATCCCAGCGGCTTCGATCAGGCGGACCTTGATGCCAGTTTTTTCAGAAAATGCCTTGTAAGTCTGACGGTCCGTATTGTAGTGACGCCCTGAATAAACTCGAACCTCTTCGGCGTGTGCGGCAACCGCCAAGAAAGACAGCGACGCAAGCAATGGGATGGCAAACAGCTTCATAAAACACAAGAACCCACCTGAGGTTGTCCAAGAAAAACTGGTTCGTCTTGCGCATTTGGCACTAAACAAGAAAACATTTGATGCACTCGTAAAGCAATGAACCACATCAAGCTTCAATTGCTCAACCACGAGGAATGCGAGACGCTTCTAGGCAAACTTTGCGATGCGGAGTGGATTGATGGAAAGACAACGGCAGGCTCTCAAGCCCAAACGGGTAAAATCAATGAACAAGTCAAGCAATCCTCTCCCCTTAGAGCTGAGATTCATGCCTATGTCCAAAAAGCAATGTGGGCTCATCCGGCCATTAAAAGCTTTTGCTTACCACGAAAACTACATCGTTTTTTAATCAGCAAAACAAGCCCAGGAGGATGCTATGAAAGCCATGTCGACAATGCATATATGAGCAGTGGCAGGAGTGATTTATCGTTCACGTTATGTTTATCAGATCACAATCAATTCAAAGGAGGATCTCTTGAAGTTGATACTGTGATGGATTCTGTCGAACTTGAACTTCAACAGGGAGAAATCGTGATCTACCCAAGTACTTCAATGCATCGTGTCAATAAAGTCACAGATGGAAAACGCATCGCTTGTGTGGGCTGGATCGAGAGCTACTTAAAAAGCGAGATTGATCGCGTCACACTGTTTCAACTGGATAGCGGTGCCAGGGGATTGCTTGCCAAACATGGTCGCAGCGAAGAGCTCGATCTCATTTTTCTCGCCTATACGAATTTGCTGCGATCGTTGGGCACATGAAAAAGCATCGATGATTCCTTAAAATATGTCTTGTCCGTTACTTCGAAGTTCTGACATGAAGAGGTCTACTCTCTCCGTTTTCCTTGCCGGTGCAACAGCATTGAGCACTGCCGTAGCAGTACCCGCTGCGTTAGCTGACAGTCCAGCCGGTGGTATGCAGGAATGGAGCACCGACCAAGACATCGACGCTGAAGCCAAAAAAGATGCCGATGCCATAAAAGCAGCTGAAAAAGCTGTTGAAGAAGATCTCTGTGTACCGATTGGCGAGGGCGAAAACTGCTGGTGAAGTCCTGATCGACTTTTGCACCATAAAAAAAGGAGACCCTTGGGACTCCTTTTTTTATGGTGCATTGACAGACAAAAAAAAGCTCCCCTTGCGGGGAGCATAAAAGAATCAACAGCTCCGAATTAGAAACGGAATGTTGTTTGGACGAGGTAGCCAAACATGTTGAAACTGTCGGCGTTGTTTCCACCATAAGAAGCGGAAGAACCTGTGAGCTGTCCATAAGGACGTGACAGGTAGAAGATGGTGGGAGTCACAGCAATGTTGTCAGTGACTTGGAACTGGTAGTAGAGCTCCATGGAGTAGTTTCCATCCCGAGCACCGTTGTTATCTCCATAGTTCTTCATGGAGGTCTTGAAATTAGACTGTGCGATTGCAGCACCAAGGAGGTTGCCCTTCATGAAGGCATCCTTCCAGTTCAGGCCAACAAACCAATGTTGGGATGTGGATGAGTAGCTGAGATCGGTACCAACAGTGCTTGCAGGACCGCTGAATGAGGAAAGACCCCATCCTGCGCTGACGCTAGGCATCCAACCGGATTTCTTAGGCTGCCACCATGCACGCAAGTCAACCGAGTTGACGTCAGAGTAAGAACCCTTGACGAGAGCGTCGCTTGAGTTGATGTAGTAGTTGGCCTGACCAAGGGGGGTGCCGTAACCCTTGAAACCGCCTGCTTGGGCGTACTGATAAGCCGCAGAAAGATTCCACTGGGGATTGCCGTAAGCAATCTGGGAAGTCCAACGAGCTTTGGAATCGGTGCTTCCGAGACCGCCACAATTCGAACCTCTTACACAGCTGTGATCACCATTAGAAGCGGTGTAAGCCGTGGAAACAGTGAAACCAGCGTCGTTACGATTTTCCTTTTGCTGTCTCCAAGCGAGACCAACACCAGGAGAAGTACTTGCGCCGTAAGCACCATAGTAACCGCCGAGCTTGAATTGCTTCAAGATTTGACGGTAGACACTTGGTGTAGATCCGAGCATGTAGTAATGCTCGATCTTAGGACCGACATAAGCGGTGAAACTAGAACCAACTGGGAACTGGTACCAAAGCTTGTCAACCTTCAGAGTGTCTCCGTTGGAGTTACCAACTGCGAGATCGGCAAGAGAAGACTGACCAAGACTAGAGCTGCTTTGGTCGTAGAAGTTTGCGCTGAAGTTACCGGTCTTGATGCGGGTGTACAGCAGATCTTTACCAGTGAAGCTGGTGTTCAGATCGAACTGAGCGGTGTAGTTGAAGGTAAGAGCGTCTTGGCCGACGTAGCTCGAACCTGTTCCAAGACCGTATCGACCGGCTGTGTCTCTGTCATCTTGACCGCTGCCGCCGTAAGAAAGACCACCGACAACGAAGTCGACTTTGCCTTTCAGTTTGGTGGTAGTGGAGAACTGGGTTGCTTCCAGTTCGCCAACGCGGGCTTCCAGGCCATCAACACGGCCCTTAACGATGGCGAGTTCCTTTTCGAACTCCTTCATCAGACGCTTGAGCTCGTCGGTCACTTCAGTGACCCGGTCGAGACAGGCGTTGAGCAGTGCAGCCGCTTCAAAGCGAGTCATTGCACGATTACCACGGTAGGTGCCGTTGGGATAACCAGCGACGCAGCCGTAGCGCTCGATCAGGTTGCTGAGAGCCTGATAAGCCCAGTCAGTCGGGTAGACATCGGAGAACTGGGTGATGCTGGTGACCTGATCCACAGAAACCGCGTCAGCAGACACGTTTGTGTAGTCAGAAACACCGGCAACATTGACTTCAGTTGCAACAGCAGCGACTGGAGCCATGAGGCCCAGAGCAGCAGGAGCAACAAGCAATTGCTTGAACAGTTTCATTGATCCTCACACCAATAAAAGAGGAAGAGGCATTTGCCTCGCTCAGTATTTAAACGCACAGACAGCGATTTTGCTACCCAAAAACAGCCGGACGACAAACGACAGAGGGGATTAACGCAGAAAAACCCCTGGGAAAAGCAAATCAACCAAAGCCCTTCCAGCTCGCGACTCATAAACAACCTGTTACAAGAGAGGATGATTCGAAGTTGTCATTGCCCGGCAACGACGCATAAGGAAAAAGAGAAAAAACTCCAAAACAATTGGCCTCACTAGCATTCAGCGAAAAAAAATCTAACCCGACTCCGAAACAGAGACGAGGAGCACAGCAAAAGATCAGCCATTTAGGAGCCATGCCAAGTCGGAGGCTGCACGTGTTCGACGCGCAAAGACAGTCAAAATACAAACTGACCACCGAAGCAACAAATGTGGCCTTGGCTTGTAATCAAGGGTCGCTTTTCGCCATGACCAAAACAATCATCGGCGATATCGCTATTCGCAGTTCAATCAGCGTCACGCCCAACAAGCGCCAAGACTCATTGATCACCCTGCAGCGCATCAGAACTTCGCGCAGGAAATCAAAACAATCCATAAATTATTAGGAGTAAAAATTAAGCTATGGACGTTGAGCACGAACGGCATCGGCAACAACTCATCAAGGCTTACAACAACGCGGTCAAAACGAAAGATTGGCAAGCTGCTCGAAATTACCGTGACGAGCTCAATATTTTAATCGCAAAAAGTCGCTCTTTCTTGAATCTTTAAGCTGTTTCATCTTTGAAACCTTTTAAAATATCCTCTTGGCAAAATAGTTTTTACGAAAAAATTTATAAACCATGTGTTGACCGAGAAAAGCTAAAGCATTAAAGTATTAGTAAACCTTGATGGCAGATAATATTCAAACTATTCAATCGCTACGACCAATCCTTAGCCACTCATTGACACTCATATTATTTGATTCTCCATCTCTAGTGATTTTTCAAACCTTGCGTTTGAAATTGGGCTGGAGATTGATCAAGTCGCTTCGAGTAAATCTGAAGCTGATCACACAAACTTGGATGGCTTCAATCAACACCCAAGTGCAAACTGGTCCTGGAGCAAACGACTCATAGAATTGGGGAACAAAGCCATGAGAAAAAGTGCTGGGAACCCCAAGAGATGCCCGCCAACTGAGATCCGGCGGAACTCTCAGGGGTCACGTGAGGGTTCCTGGAGATAAATCGATCTCTCATCGGGCCTTGCTGTTTGGAGCCATTGCCGAAGGCCAAACCACCATTGAGGGCCTGCTTCCTGCAGAGGATCCGATTAGTACGGCAGCCTGCCTCAGAGCGATGGGAGCGGAGATCAGTCCTGTCGCCGACGGGGAGATCATCACCGTTCATGGAGTCGGTCTGGATGGCTTGCAGGAGCCGAGTGAAGTGCTCGACTGCGGGAATTCAGGCACCACCATGCGCCTGATGCTCGGATTACTGGCGGGACGGGATGGCCGACATTTTGTGTTGAGCGGGGATGATTCCCTCAAACGGAGACCCATGCAACGCGTTGGGCAACCGCTCTCAATGATGGGAGCCGACGTACGCGGACGCGGTCAGGGCAATTTCGCGCCCCTGGCTGTGCAGGGATGCAAGCTGCGCGGTGCCGTTGTCGGCACCCCCGTCGCCAGTGCACAGGTGAAATCCGCCTTGCTGCTCGCCGCACTGACGGCGGATGGAACCAGCACGGTGATTGAACCTGCCCACTCCCGCGATCACAGCGAACGCATGCTGAAGGCCTTTGGTGCCGACCTGGATGTAGGTGGAGAGATGGGTCGCCACATCACCGTTCGTCCCGGTGCTCAGTTGAAGGGGCAGCATGTTGTGGTGCCAGGTGACATCAGCTCAGCAGCCTTTTGGCTGATCGCCGGCGCCCTGGTGCCCGGTGCCGATCTGACCGTTGAAAATGTGGGACTGAATCCAACCCGCACTGGAGTGCTGGAGGTTCTCGAACAGATGGGAGCCAAGATCGAAGTGCTCAATCAGCGTGATGTGGCAGGCGAACCGGTGGGGGATCTGCGTGTCACGCACGGATCACTGAAACCCTTCCGGTTTGGAGAGCAGATCATGCCGCGCCTCGTGGATGAAGTCCCGATCCTGAGCGTGGCGGCATGCTTCTGCGATGGCGAAAGCCAAATCACTGGAGCAGCTGAACTGAGAGTGAAAGAAACAGACCGACTGGCGGTGATGGCACGCCAGCTCAAAGCCATGGGAGCAGACATTGATGAGCACCCCGACGGTCTCACCATCCGTGGAGGTCGACCACTGAAAGCTGCACAACTCGATAGCGAAACCGACCATCGCGTTGCCATGAGTCTCGCGGTGGCAGCCCTAATGGCTAAGGGTGATTCAACACTGACGCGCAGTGAAGCCGCAGCGGTCAGCTACCCCAGCTTCTGGACCGATCTCGATCGACTGCATCTTTGACCCATCCGCTCGGGCAACTCAGGGCGCTCGAAACGGCTGACGGAAGTCTGAGTCTTCACAGCGATCACTTTGATGAAGCGTTTCACAGCTCCGCGGGAGCCCTGGAGGAAACGGAAACGAAATTTGTCCGACCCGCCGAGCTGGGACGGTTCTCCCAAACAAGCGAGCTCAAGCTGCTCGATGTCTGCTTCGGGTTGGGATACAACAGCGCGGCCGTGATGGCTGCACTGCCTCCAACCAGCCCACCCTGGGTGCAGTGGTGGGGGCTGGACGTTGACCCGCGGCCCCTTGCATGGGCACTGAATCACCAACCGTTTTGTGACCTGTGGCCCAGCGCCGTTCTGCAGAGGCTTGAACAGCTACACAAGAGCGGTTGCTGGCGTGACAACGGGGGCCAGGGAACGATGCTTTGGGGCGATGCGCGGCAAAAACTGAAGGCCCTGCCCAGCAGGTGTCAATTTGACCTGATCCTCCTGGATGCCTTTTCTCCTGGGCGCTGTCCAAAGCTCTGGAGCGAGGAATTCCTGGGAACTCTGGCCAGTCGCCTGGCACCGGGAGGGCGCCTGCTCACCTACTGCAGAGCCGCTGCCGTGAGAAGCAGCCTGCGGCGTGCAGGCCTGACACTTCGATCACTGCGTCCGGCAGCACAACAGCGGATCGGATGGAGCGCCGGCACCCTGGCAGTGAACCCCCTCGCCTCAACACCATTGGCGCAGGAAGGGCCTGGTTGGACTGCACTGAGTGCCATGGAAGAAGAGCACCTCAACACCAGAGCATCAGTTCCCTATCGAGATCCCGAGGGTATTGATCAAGCCGAGATCATCCAGCAACGACGAGAGCTCGAGCAACAGAGCTGTGATCTGGAGAGCACCAGTGCCTGGCAGCGTCGCTGGATGATGAACAAAACTCTGCAGCAAAGTTCAGATATCAGCTGAGTGTGATCCTGAAACGGGGAAACAGGTCTGGATTCTCCAGGCTGGAACAACATGAAAACCGCTTGTACAGGCTGAATTAAAATGCTCTGATCAGACTGTTTTCTCTGCTGAGATCAACCTTCTCCCGTATAAAAAACAAGGCCAATGGCGGGATCTTGATGGTCATTTCTGTTAATTGATGGTGGGGAGTTCAAGACATCGTCGACTTCGGGCCCATGAAGGTCCAGGCTGAATGCAGTGATGTGCATTTCTGCCATGACTTTCACCCTGTCCGGCTTCGACGCCTGGACATTTCAGATCGTCTTCTACGGCAGTCTTCTTGTTCTTGAAGCCCTGCACGACGACGAGCGCCTCAGCACCGTGCTCCAACCGATGGACTGCACCCGTCAACGGGCCCATGCCTTAATCCGTCAACCCAGTTGCACCCTGGTCGGCCGTTGAAGAGACCAAGAGCCGTCCTGCTGGGCTGAAGCCACGGGATCCCGGTAGATTCCGCCCGATTCGCATTGCTGTTCATGCTCGCTGTCGCTGTTCTGGCCGCAGGCAAAGGCACACGCATGAAGAGTGCACTGCCGAAGGTGCTGCAGCCACTGGCTGGCGCCACTCTGGTGGAACGGGTTCTGGCCAGCGCCGGCAATCTGCAGCCTGAGCGGCGAATTCTGATCGTTGGTCATCAGGCCGCTCGTGTTGAGCAACAGCTGAGCCCCATCGGCGGGATGGAGTTTGTCTTGCAGGATCCTCAGAACGGCACAGGCCATGCCGTGCAACAGCTGTTAATACCATTGCAGGGTTTTGAGGGGGAGCTGTTGGTGCTGAATGGCGACGTCCCGCTGCTGCGTGCTGAAACCATCGATCAGTTGGTGGCCACACACCGGAGCAGTGGTGCCGATGTGACCCTGCTGACGGCACGACTGGAAGACCCCACAGGCTATGGCCGCGTTTTTGCAACTGCCGATGGCCTTGTGAGCGCCATCGTTGAGCATCGCGACTGCAATGAGGAACAACGCTGCAACAACCTCACCAATGCAGGCATCTACTGCTTCAACTGGCGCAAGCTCGCGGCCGTGCTGCCGACGCTGAGCACTGACAACGACCAGGGCGAGTTGTACCTCACCGACACCGTTGGCATGCTCGATCGGGCCATGCACCTGGAAGTGCAGGATTCTGATGAAGTGAACGGCATCAACAACCGGCGCCAGCTGGCTCAATGCGAAGCCCTGTTGCAGCAGCGCCTCAAAGAACACTGGATGGATGAGGGGGTCACCTTTGTGGATCCGAACAGCTGCAGCCTGAGTGAAACCTGCCAGTTCGGTCGCGATGTGGTGATCGAAGCTCAAACGCACCTGCGAGGCGCTTGCCAGATCGGCGACAACTGCCGACTCGGACCAGGCAGCCTTCTGGAGGATGCAGTGCTTGGGGACGGTGTCACCGTGCTGCACTCGGTGATCAACAAGGCCGAGGTAGGAAGCAACACTGCAGTTGGACCGTTCGCCCACCTCCGGCCCGCTGCGGCAATCGGCGATGACTGCAAGATCGGCAATTTCGTTGAGGTGAAAAAGAGCACCATTGCCAATGGCAGCAAAGTGAATCACCTCAGCTACATCGGCGATGCCGAGCTGGGGACCAATGTGAATGTGGGCGCTGGCACGATCACGGCCAACTACGACGGCGTGAATAAACACCGCACCGTGATCGGCGACAACAGCAAAACAGGAGCCAATTCAGTGCTGGTGGCACCGATCAGCCTTGGAAAGAGTGTCACGGTGGCGGCCGGTTCAACTCTCACCAAAAACGTTGCTGATGGAGCTCTCGCGATTGGACGAGCCAAACAGACGATGAAAGAGAACTGGTCTGAAGTGAAGCCATAGAGCCAATCACAAAAGAGAGGAAAACTCAGCACTTTTGGGATCTGTCGGCCTCCATCATCAGCTAACGCTGAAGGTTAGATCCACTACCAACAAGGGTGTCGTTGATGGCGCATCTGCCATCGATCAAACGCGACAGATTGTCAGAGAAGGGTGGAGCTCGACTCCACAGCCAAGCCAGTTTCTGAGGTCCGACCTCTCCCCTGAGCATCGATGCCGTCGAAGATTGTTCTCAATGCTGATCTGAACGTCTGTTCGGCACTCAGATCCTGGGTCTGCAACAACAGTGAGGTGCTCAAAGGTTTCGATCTTCTCGTTGCCGAGGATGTGCTTGAGCGCATGACCAGCGACGGCAGCCTCGGCAATCTGGCTGTGACGTAGTCGCGCGCCATCGCGGAAGGGGGCGATATCGAACTGGCCGCGACGATTCTGCGCGGCGAGATCAGCGGTCTGGTCCATTTCCCTGCCCCGGTAACTTAACGGGCCGGGGATGTGTTGTCGGAGCCGCTCCTATGGGCAGCGCTGCTCAACAACCTGCCGATTGCTCTCAATCCCGCCACCGCGTCGGCAATCCTTCGGTGCATCAAGGGAAGTCGCCGGGGCTTTGTGATCTTCACCCCCGTCGCCGGACAGGGCGATCCCAACGCCGAACTCGCCGAGATCCGCAACTACCTCGAGCCGCAGATCATGCTTGAGGTGTGGATGACTAAACCCGGTCTGGATCCGGGCGTGCAGGCACAAGAACTGATCAAGGAGATCAACGCCTTCGATCAAGAGGGGCAGGGTAAATCGCTGATCATTGCCTCGGGTGGTGATGGCACGGTGGGTGCCGTCGCCAGTGCACTGCGAGGCACTGACATTCCTCTGGGCATCATTCCTCGCGGCACGGCCAACGCCTTCTCCGTCGCGCTGGGAATTCCAACGTCTGTGAAGGCTGCCTACACCAATCTGATCCTCGGCAACACGCGCCTGGTGGATGTAGCGCTCTGCAATGACAAGCCGATGATCCTGCTGTCAGGGCTTGGCTTCGAAGCCGGCATGGTGAACAAAGCCAGCCGTGAACTGAAAAACATGCTGGGGCCGATGGCTTACATCTTCTCGGGAGCCCGGCAGTTGGTGGAACAGCAACCCATTGATGCCAAATTGACGATCGACGGCGAAGCAACGGAAGTGCATGCCAGCGCCATCACAGTGGCCAACGCCGCTCCAGCCACATCCGTGATGGCCCAGGGATTCGGACAGGTGATCCCCGATGACGGCCAGCTTGAGGTGATCATCGCTTCACCACGGGGCCGGATGGGCGGATTCTCGGTGTTATCCAGCCTGGCGAAATCAGCAGTGCTCAAGAACAGCGCCAACAATGCCGATATCTTTTGCGTACGCACCCATCAACTGAGCGTGACGCTTCCAAAGCCTCAAACCATGGTGATTGATGGTGAGATCGAGGAAACCGATCACATGACCGTGTCGGTGATTCCTGATGCGCTGAAGGTCATCGCACCGATCCGTCTCAGCCCTTGAATCTCGCCAGCGACCCGCCGATCGAGCGCAAGATCATGCGCATGGCGACTCGTGTTCGCTGGCAGCATCCAGCGATCAGCGCACGCAAGATTGACCAGACACGGCTGGTGATCGAGCAGCCAGGCATGAACAGTGGGGAGCATTCTGCCTTTCACTTTCTGGTTCTTGGCGACAGTGGAACCGGCCGCCATCGGCGCCATAGCCCTCCACGTCACATTGCGGAACGTCTGCTCCCGCACAAAGACATGGCAGCATTTCTTCTGCACACCGGTGATGTGGTGTACCTGGTCGGCGCCGCGGCCCAGTACCGCAACAACTTCATTCGTCCCTACAGGGAATGGCTCACTGGCGGAGAGAGCTGGGAAAGCTTCCAGCCACTGAACCTGGTGTTCAACCAACCCTTCCTGCCGGTGCTCGGCAACCACGATTACTACGATCTGG
>QCTJ01000021.1 GCA_003211205.1 Synechococcus sp. AG-673-F03 | reverse complement strand
GGAGTCCTCGAGGCCCCTCGGGGGAAACCACCACCGCCGGCGAAACCTCCGCCCGGAAAGCCACCGCCGGCGAATCCGCCTGGGGTGCCTCCAAAGCCTGCATTACCAGGTCCGCCGAAACGACCGAGCAGATCATTGATGAAATCGTCGAAGTTGCCGTAGCGGCCAAAATCAACATCAAACCCTCCGGCACCCGGTCCAGCGCCAGGGGCTCCAGCCTGATTCCAGTACTGACCAAACTGTTCATATCTGCGGCGCTTATCCGGATCGGAAAGCACCTCATAGGCCTCGCTCACCTCCTTGAATTTGGCCTCAGCATTGGCATCGCCGGGATTCACATCGGGGTGATATTGACGCGCCAACTTGCGAAAAGATCGCTTGATCGCATCGGCATCAGCACTGCGCTCTACCCCGAGCACCTTGAAGTAATCGCGGTATCCACTGCCGGCCATGGTGATCACTGAGCTCCAAGAGCTCCGGTTGGTCTCAGTGTCCCAGTTCCGTCCGGGGTTCGGCACCGATTGAGGAGGCCGGATGCCCGTACGTCGGAACACACGTAAATTTCGCAAATGCTCAAAGTTCTTCTGCTTGGCGCACTTAGCAGCGTCAACATCGCCTTCATTGGCAGTGGCGTAGCCAAAGCAGGTCCCGATCCCGGCGCTCTGTCTGACTTTCTGAGCCGAACCAAGGTCACTTATTACGGATCATGGCGCTGCCCGGCGTGTCAGTACCAAGGACGTCTATTCGGGGGAGCGGCAATGCGTCTTCCCTACGTGGAATGCGCTAAACCCAAGGAACTACCGATCCAAGCGGCTGCCTGCAAACAAGAGGAAATCCGGGCTTATCCCACTTGGATCATGCCCAACGGTGAGCGGCGTGAGGGTGTGCAGTCCCTGGAGGATCTAAGGATCTGGTCGGGAATGCCCCGGACCCCCTAAAGCCATGACCGCTAACAGGCGTCCCCTGATCAACGGCTTTCAATGGCGACACTGGCGGGGAGATCTCACAGGTGGTGTCACGGCTGCTGTCGTGGCACTGCCGCTGGCCTTGGCATTCGGCAATGCAGCGCTGGGCCCAGGAGGGGCGATTTACGGCCTCTACGGAGCGATCATCACAGGCTTTCTTGCGGCACTGTTTGGCGGAACACCGGCCCAGGTGAGCGGCCCGACAGGCCCCATGAGTGTCACGGTGGCAGGTGTGGTCAGCAGTCTCGCGGCTGCCGGAACAAGCCGAGAGCTCAGCCAGGGAGACATGCTCGCCATGGTGATGGCCGCAGTGGTTCTTGGAGGGTTACTGCAGATCCTGATGGGGGTGCTTCGCCTCGGGAGGTACATCACCCTGGTTCCCTATTCAGTGGTCTCCGGGTTCATGTCGGGGATCGGCGTGATCATTCTGTGCCTACAGATTGGTCCTCTGTTTGGGATCAGCAGCCAGGGAGGAGTGGTGTCCTCGCTGCAAATGGTGAGTAGCGATTTCACGCCAAACCCTGCAGCTGGTGCAGTCGGCATCGCGACACTCGTAGTGGTTTTCGCAGCTCCAAGACGGGTGACCAAAGTGATTCCCTCACCGTTATTGGGACTTCTGCTGATCACGCCACTGGCGCTGTGGCTGTTTCCAGAAGACCTGCCTCGTATCGGTTCGATCCCTGAAGGTGGTCTGAGCTTTAGCGCTCCGAACTGGAACAACCACCTACCGCTATTGCTCAAAGCGGGACTGGTCCTTGCTGTGCTGGGAGCGATTGACTCGTTACTGACATCGCTGGTGGCTGACAACATCAGTCAGAGCCGTCATCGATCAGACCGGGAACTGGTAGGTCAAGGCATTGCCAACAGCATCTCAGGGCTGTTCAGCGGGCTCCCAGGCGCAGGGGCAACGATGAGAACTGTGATCAACATCCGATCAGGCGGACGAACACCGCTTTCGGGCATGACGCATTCCGTGGTGCTGCTGGTCTTGTTGTTAGGAGCCGGCCCACTTGCCGAAGGAATCCCAACAGCGCTGCTGGCTGGAATCCTGATCAAGGTGGGGCTGGACATTATCGACTGGGGCTTCCTGCTTCGAGCTCACAGGCTCTCCTTCAAGACCGCACTGGTGATGTGGGGTGTCCTGTTAATGACAGTCTTCTGGGATCTGATCGGAGCCGTTCTTGTTGGAATGTTCGTGGCCAATTTGCTGACCATTGAATCGCTGACGCATCATCAGCTCGGCAACATGAACACCGGAACGGGCCATCTCTCGACACAGGAGCAGAATTTAATGAAACGCTGCGGTGATGATCTAATTCTGTTCCGAATGCAAGGACCGCTGAGTTTCGGGGCGGCGAAGGGAATCAGTGAAAGGATGATGCTGGTTAGGCAATACAAGGTGCTACTTCTTGATATCGCAGATGTGCCACATCTGGGGGTCACAGCAAGCCTTGCAATCGAGAGAATGGTCAAAGAGGCTGAACGACAACAACGCAGAGTGCTGGTCACTGGCGCAAGCGGCAAAGTCAAACAAAGGCTGGCGCAGTTTGGAATCAAACATCTAATAGACGAAAGACATGATGCATTAGATCAAGCGGCAGATTGGATCAATAAAACGAACAATTGACTACAGGAACCAAACAATAGTGCTTTTCAAGCCAAAATAAATAATCAAGAAACGAAGCCAGATTAGCAACTCAACAAACCTGAATAATGAACACCCGAAGAGATGCCAATAGCAGCACGGAACGAGAACAGAAATGCCTAACAATTAAAATAATCGATACAATCGCTAGCTGCTAAACTACAAATCGAACCAACAACAATCGATACATCGTCACGTAAGAGTGACATCAGCGATAAGGCCGGCAAAGAATAAAGTTCCGCTAGAGAAGAAGACAGCCACGCCTTGGCAGGTACGCAAACTCTCGAAGCATTTATTGACTACATCGAATCTGATTCACTGAAAAGCAAGACATGGCTGTCACGCGTGAGAGGGACTGGATTCGACTAGGCATTGTCCAAATATCGGCAGAAGACATCGCTAGAAGGAATGCCGTTGCAGATGTGACGGGAACCGTGCTAAAAACATCTAGCTCAACACAAAATGTCACAAGGTTGTAGCAAAATTACAGACTAAGGTGACACATACAACCAAGCGGCGCGTCAAAAGCAAGAACAACCTCACCCGGAAGCAAGGATGATGATTGAGTTATCCAATTCCTATGGCTTTCACGATTTTCTTTGCAACATCAACGGGCAAAACGGAAGATATTGCCGACCGCCTGAAGGAACTCCTGGGGACTGATGCCAAAGATGTTGACAGCATCGGCGGTGTAGACGAATTGGCTTCTGCAGAAGCTCTCGTCTGCTGCATTCCAACCTGGAACACTGGTGCTGATGAAGCGCGCTCAGGTACAGCCTGGGACGACCTGATTACTGAAATTCCTAGTCAAGATTTCGCTGGCAAGCCCGTTGCGATTCTCGGACTGGGCGACTCCTCAGGATATGGCGACTATTTCTGTGACGCCATGGAAGAGCTGTATAGCGCTTTCAAAAAATCAGGTGCAAAACTGATTGGCCAAGTATCACCTGAGGGTTATACCTTTGATGAGTCAAAGAGTGTGGTCGACGGTAAGTTCTGTGGACTGCCTATCGACGAAGATAACGAGTCTGAGCTGACTGACCAACGTCTGTCTGCCTGGGTAGAGCAAATCAACTCTGAAGCCTGATCGGCACTCAACGAAAAATAAAAAAAGCGCCTTAAGGGCGCTTTTTTTATTTTCTAACGGTGAACCCAATCGACTCTAATTTCCTTACGCTTGTTTAGGAATTTATCGATCGACATTGCCGCAATACATCCATCCGAACAAGCAACAACAGCCTGCTTAAAGGGAGTGTTGCGGATATCTCCAATCGCCCAAACACCATCCAAACCAGTCATCATGTCATCGTTGACTTGTACACCACCTTCATCAGTCAAAGGAATCTGTCCATGCAAATAATCGGTGATTGGTAAACTACCAGAGGAGTAAACAAAGACACCGTTCACATCCAAATGAGTATCTTCCTCATTACCAGATTCTTGGAGTTGAACTGCAGTCACGCCAGAATCATCACCATCCACAGAAGTCAAACGTGTACGATTCCAATGCTTGACATTAGGTGCTGATTGAAGCTGAGTGAGACCCGTGCAATTTGCATTTGGCTTACCGTTCGTGATCCAGTGAACAGTCGAAGCAAATTTAGTTAAAACAAGAGCCTCATCAATGGCCTCCTGATTGGAACCGTAAACTGCAACTTGCTGGTTTTTATAAAACGCACCATCACAGGTGGCGCAGTAACTCACACCACGGCCAAGGAACTGATCCTCACCTGGAAGCGTTGACGTTCGCCCCATTGCTCCAGTCGCTAGGACAAGAGTTTTCCCTTTAAAGGTTCCCTCAGGGGTATAGACAGTTTTTTCAGTACCAGATAAATCGATTCCGTACACTTGAACCTGCTTGTAATCTGCTCCATAACTAATAGCCTGATCTCTCATGGTTTTGAGTAAATCAGCACCTGAAGTATCCGCCGGAACGCCAGGATAGTTGGCAATTTTATGGGTAATAGCAAGGGCGCCGACGGCGGGATTTTTATCTAAAACATAAGTCTTCAACGAGGACCGAGCTGTATAAAGAGCACAGGCGCAACCTGCTGGGCCACCGCCAACAATAATGACATCAGCTTCGAAAATATCCGACATAATTAGCTCCGAGCGAGAGAAGTGAAATCGTTGAAACTGAGCTCTCGATCAATCCATTGACCAGGAACCATTTGAAGGAATGCTGTAATTAATTGGGCTACATGTTGAGATTGATCAAACTGAAAGAAGTGACGACCTTTTTTCATACAAACAAATCGATCTCCGGATTTTAGCGTTTTAGACCATCGGTCGCGTGAATTGGTATCAATAACAAAATCCCATTCTCCATTCAAAACAAAAGTTGGGACCTCTTTGGGTACATTTAAATTAGAAATATAGTGTTGATTAACAATGGATCCCTGAATAAACTCAGTGTCTAAACATTTTGCTAAAAGACAAGGAAAGACCTCAACAGCACGAGAATTGTTGTTGGAGAAGAGCAACGACGACAAATGGCTCAAAATGGCTTGCCTCGAAGATGGCAATTGACTCCGCATGTCCAAATAATGAGAGGACCAGTGGTTGGCTGAAAGGGTATCGACAGAAAGCAATGTAAGAGATTTTACCAGATAAGGGTACTTTTCTGCGAAAAGACAGGCAATCGTGCCACTGATGCCGTGGCCAACCAGATGCATAGGCTCAGCAGACCCCAAAAGGGTCTCTCGAAGCAGGTCAAGAACCGTGGCTACAGAGCATGACTCGTCGAGATCATGCTGGAGGGACCAACGCTGTACAGCGAACGAGCGACTTAGTAATTGAGCAACACGCTTATTGAGACAATGCAAGGTCGGCTGCAGGTCAATCCAAAGGACCTTGTCTTGAGGCATATGTTGCACCATTTCATTTAGTTTGAAAGAGTGCAGCACTGACACGCAAGCACAACTAACAAGGCGTCGTATAAAATGGAATCACGCTAGGTAGACAAGGCGACTACGCCAAGGGGTTTGCCATAGAAATCGAACCTTGGGAAATCCTCTGTTTCAGATGCTTGATGAGCTTCTGATCGATCTTGTCGGCAGATTGCTCAAGACAGATCAGGGATTGATAAGCACTATCAGAGATAAAACCAGCACATGTTGTTTCAAGGTATAAATCAACCACCTTGGAATGAGTGGTGAGTAATTCAGATTGACTATGGGACAAGAGAGTGACACGCAATCCTTAAACAAACCTAAACGCACAACAGCCAGGTCTCGTGTATCAAATGAATCACGCGCCGGGGTCTTATCAAGCCAGCTACCACCCAATTAAACCAGTGGGATCAGACGCTGCAAGTACCAAGAGCAGAAAATGGGACGAAGCATCCTGAAGCTGAATCTACGCGATAATCAATCAAGAATCAAAAAGACTTGATTAATCAAACCAATGTCAGGGAGATATCAAGAGACATTCAAGCATCTGAGGTGAACAACATATAACTTTCAAAATATTCAATGGCTGGAAGAACAAGTCGACTGGGATCATCAAAACATACAAAAAAGCCCCTTAAAGGGGCTTTTGGAGTGAACTGAAGTGACGAGAAATCAATTGATTTTTGCTTTATCCATGGATTCAAAAGCATTCACAACGCTCTTGAAGTTGAAGCCCATACCCCTAAGAGCATGCCAAAGGTGACCCTGAAGGAAGAAGAAAGCAAGATAGAAGTGAGTATTCGCCAACCAAGCACGAGCCGTGTGTGCGTCTCCAGCAAGAGTGGACGTGTCGGTGAAGTAAGGCGAGAACGCGAAATTCAGCTTCAAAGGAGCGCCATACAATTCGACGGGATAAATCGTCGTGTTTTGAGCGCACCAGATCGCTGTCACAAAACCCATTAGTGCGATGCCCGCCAGTGAGTAGGAAAGAATCGACTCACCGTTGTAGATCAGGACTTTTTTGAAAGGACCGAAAGGAGAACTGATGATATGCCAAACGCCGCCGATAGTAAGAATGAACGCCAGAACAGCATGTCCACCCATCACATCTTCCAGACTGCTGATCGTCAGGAAGTTGGTCTGATAGCCCCAGACCATGCCCAGATCAATATTGGGCTCAACAGTGCGAACAGCTCCAAGAGAGGCATCGTAAATACCGTGGACTCGAGCCCATTCAACGAAGGCGATGACACCAAGACCAAGGAAAATCAGGTGGTGACCCAGAATAAAAGTGAGCTTTTTGGGATCATCCCAACTGAAATCGAACTTTTTGGCGCGACCAGTTGCTTCTGAAAGATCCTTAGGAGCGCGAAGAGTATGCCAAATACCAGCAGCACCTAGAACTGCGGAGGAAACAAGGTGCGTTGCAGCCACAACGATCAGGGGCTGTTGGTCGATGATGACTCCACCATCCCCAACACCAAGCCCTAAACCAGCCAGGTGAGGAATCAAAATCAGACCCTGCTCACCCATTGGAAGGGAGCCGTCGTATCGAGCGAGTTCAAAAAGAGTGAATGCCCCGGCCCAGAACATGATGAGACCGGCATGTGCAGCATGCGCAGCGATGAAAGAGCCGGAGCGCTTCGCTACTCCAGAATTTCCCGCCCACCAGTCATAAGTGACTGATGAATTTCCATACGATTGCATTGGGAAAATGAAAGGCAATCACAACCTAATAACCGATCAATTTGCTCCAATCATCCGTTAACAATAGTTTTCAAGCTAAAAATTTATGAGACAGGCGAGAATTGCTTTTTTAACTCATGCCTGTAGCGTATGACAGCAGTGCAAACGAAACGTCACAAAAAAAAGCGAAAGCTTGTGAAAAGTAAATGTTGCTAGACGGAATCACATCAGTGCTGTAGCAACGAAAGACGCCAAACCATGAGAACATCAAGACGAGAGCGGGAGCTAAAAATTCACATCCGCACAAGTCGGGGGCAGAATCACAATATTCAAATAAAAAGAAAAAATAAGTGATAGATCTAAAATAGCAGCAAAATATAACCACGAGAGATCAATGAATGGATTCGAATACATCGATTCACGAAAAAGCAAAGCGTCGGCACGCGTAAACGCAAAATGGCCGAGCTAGATTAACTGAAAATGAAAATAAAGCAACCTGAATAACAACGAGCGACAACAACATCAACGAAAAATCTAATTCGAATGATGGCCAAGAAAACCAATGCGCAAAGACTAAAGCGATGCATTGCGCACAATGCATCGCAGCAAATGACACGCTACTCACCGGGTATTTGTATCAGCAAGTGAAAATTCAGAATAAAAATTCTACAACGACTGCGATCATTACTCACACCAAAAGATCGCTTAAAAGCCGATAATCGAAAAGATGATGATCCAAGAATGTCAGTGAGTTCATCGAATCAAATATCTCGTCGACTAGGGCCAAGTGAGGGCTGGAGAAGTAAACGCGTCAGAATCGCAATGGCACTTAGGCAACAGGGATGGTCTTACAAAACAATTTCAGAACATTTATTTGTATCACCAAAATCAATCATGAGAGATATTAAGTGCTTTGTCATTAATCCGAGAAACTTACCCCGACCATAAAAAGCCGGTCGATAGTTTAAGGCGATGAAATTATCAGGAATTATCGATCAACGATCGATGTGAAGCAAGCGAAACCCCTCGAAGAAGATTGAGAACGGATTAAGGAGTTGTCAGCCCGACAACTCCTAATCCAGATGCCGGTGCCCACCTGCATCATACTCAAAACAGTCATAAAGACCGATAGAGCAGCGATTATCCAAGTCGCAGATCAATTGTGATCGAGGGTGTAGTAAAGATCTCAACATTTTTAACAGAACGGCGGATCATCATGTTCAAGCGAAGGGCTTAGATGCTACTAAAACTCAAAATAAGCCGGCAGCGACAGTAATTCATAAAGGTTTCAACCACTTGCGATTTCATTGGATGTCGTAAGCGTAAGGGCTAAAGCAAACAAAACAGACAGCAAGTTGACAGAACGATTGATAACAAGTCTGTCATCACTCACAAATTGATTAGATAACCGAAACACAACAAAATGAACAATCTAGTCAACAGGAAGATATAAAACAAGCCACAATAGAAAAGTCTGATTAAACTGACTGATGCCTAACATCAGAAACATGAAAGAAGCAAGCCAAAAGATAGGATTAAAGCAAAGAAAGGAAAATAGGGCCTACAAAACAGAAGGTGTAGATACCATCATGCTCCACACTATTGAGTGAAGCATGATGCAAAGACTCAACGATTAGCTATATGCTTTGGCAATCAGAGGACCAGCCTGATCATCAGTCAGAACAGGAGTCACTTCCCAATCAAGATATTCTGCCCATTCAGCAGCATGTTCATAGCATGCATCAGCGTTATCTGCCTCAACAAGGATCCAACCTTCGACAGATCCTGGGCCATGAAAACGCTGCCAAGATTGACAGACTGGGAAAGGTGCGCCACTTGACAAAAACTTCTTGGCTGCAATCTCATGATATCCGGTCTTAAAAGACCAATGCATCAAAAAAGTCATAAGAAAAAAATTGACCTAAATAGGATCGCACAAAATCAATAAAAAAGGAAGTCTTGAACGTATCTAGATTATCACTACCACTACAACCCACAAAAGCACCAAGGATAAAAAGCCAATGAATCACTCCTCCCTGATTAGGCTTCATCTCATAGCCAAGAGGATAAAACTGAAGCTTCATCCAACGAATCAATCAGTATTACTCAAATAACGACAACACAAACAAGCCAACCCCAAAAGCGAGAAACAAGCCAAGCGCAACAAGCACGTGATTTATGCAATGGAACTAGCCTAAGTAAATACACTCAGTTAGCGCGAGTAACTGGCACAAGGCTTGATCCCTGAAAATTCAGCATATACAAACAGTTGAAATGCAGAAACAGCATGGGTCTAGCTCATAGACACACAACAAAATTTGAGAAAGAAAACCTCAAGTTCCAAGCCATGAACTATCAGGTGATAAAACTTGATTAAAAGCATAAAATATAGGTTTAATTCATGAAGATTGATCTTTTCGTTCAGCCTTCGATACTGCGCTCAAGAGGCAATATATCCTCATAGGAAGAGTCTTTCGATATTGTTGGAACCGGTATTGCTACTTTAGCTTTTGCCTTTTTAATGGTAAATGGAGGCACTGCAAATGATGGAATTGGTACGCGCACAGAAAATTGACTAGTGCCTACCGGTACATTAATAATGGAACCTATTCTAGGACGATTCGGCAATACTTCTTCACCAGAAGCATCATAGATAAACGCAAAAACATCAACGTCCTTAATCAAACTTTTAGCATTACTTTTAATCTCACCATCCAATATATAGCACCCAGAACGATAGCCTTTTGGCTGTTTAGAAGCAGGATCTGCAGTATCGCATTTCACGAGATCAAGCTGACTTAATTCAAGATCGAGCGATTCGACAGATGGAACAGCTACGAAAAAGGATAAGCAAAAGATAAAAAGAATTGATAGAAGACTGTTTTTCAAAAAAATCATGTCAAATGCAATCTCTTGTGCACATTGCTGTATATCAGGAAAATTGGCAAATGCAAATTAGCAAAGGCATGTATCGATTGACTCACTTGGATCACACACCAACAAGAAGAACAAAACGCAAAACTTTATCACTTGATTAAAATAGATCAAACAATATCATTACGGTTGAATCAAAAACTAGCAAGGAAATACTATTTAAAACAAGGCGATAGACTCTGATTGAATGCTTGAATGAAGATTAAATATAACACATTCAATAAACGCGATTTCAGATGTCGCTAAAACAGCTATTTAAAAATTGAGAGAGATTTAATACTTTGAATAAAAGCCTCGACGCTCAACACATCTTTTGAAACATTTTGATTCATATAGCCAAAACTTTTCTTTATCGAGAACAAAGCCCTCGGCCAAGGCAATCGCAACAACATGATCTTCATTATTCGCCTGACTGATCTTTTGCTGAAGGGTCGCATCATCCTTGAGCCTAGAAAGGAAAGAACAAAGATCTTGTTCTGACTGCTGACACTGCTGAAATCTACCCATATAAAAGGGCACTGCTTCGTGAGTGTTCATAAACAGGACGGAAGGAATCTCAAGATACAAGCAATCAACAGATCAATAGCAAACAAATAAATATCTTAAATTAAGATAGTCACGTCAAAAGTTTATCTTTATTCAATAAATTAAATTTAAAACGGAGTAAAAACGGTGGCAAAAAATGCAAATACAAGCGCAAGATATTCTTGTTCATTCAGGCAAAGGGGAGAATGACAGACTTAGATATCGTAAACTAAACAATACACGCATTTCTGCATATAACTTCACTTGACAAGATTAATAGTCCACCGACGACCTCCCATTCGATCGTCTTCAGAATAACAATTAGCAAGTAAAGCTCCACTTGCACTTCGGACTATACATTCAAGCCCATCGTTAGTTGTAATAAAGCTAGAAGCATTGGGACAGACAACGTGACTTGAGTCAATACTCATAGCTTTGACAATATGTGTCCAAATAAAATCAATATCTTCGTCAGTAGCGGTGACAAAATGCATAAAACCACTTTCGAGATAAGATCATCGTAGACAAATTAATGACTTAAGCAATGTACTGATGGTCACAACAGATGGCTCTACATGGGTGTTCCAACAATAAAATCATTGATTAAACCTTAATTAATGCAACCAAGTCAATCATAACTTGCTAATTAACTGCTTTAAACTTATCACGCTATTTATCTTTTAATCCGCGAGGCAACATCCATATAATCAAAATTCTCTAAATCATCAATATCCTGTGGTGCAAAGCCCTGTGGTTGAACAGTTTTGGCCATACTCAGGAACTCATTAATGTAACCGCGTCGGAGGGTTCGCGCAGGGATGCGCTTTGGAGAAAGGTCGCTAATGGTACACAACGCAGATCCTATCATTATAGAACTTCATGAATTCATACGAAGAACTTTTTTCCGTGCCTCGAACTCAACGCAATAACCGGCTCACAACTGAATCCACGACGACAGCAAACCCAAGAGCTGAAGGCGAAATGAATGAGCTACAAGTGGCTGATCCACGCGCTAATTAAATCTCAAAACCCCAAAATCACCATAGGGGGGAGACTGAGTTGTAGCAATTTAGACACAAAGACATGCTGTCAAAATATGATTGGTCGGTTAGACAACATCACTGAGAGCATATCGCAGAAACTTAAATACAGAAATAGGACTCAACGTCGTCCAAATCTCGTTAAAGGTCAGACGATCTGATGACATAAAACACTGGGATTCGTAGCGACGATTAAATCCATCTTGACGAATCGATTGATATCGCCGTTGCTCAAATTGCCTTTGCTGATTCGCAAAGTCTTCCTGCGCTATGACAACCTCGTCAATCACCAGAAACCAGCTTTCGCCACCTTTCAGGGCGTTGGGGAGCCATTGAAACAAACTGCTGACCAGAGATAGTAATTTTTGCATCTAATCAAAAAGACATCTGATCATAAGACCCGTTCTTCGCTCTGCTTAGTGCTGAGCAACACATGGGTGGAGAATTGACCGTTGCTATTGATGACTGGGGTACGAGAGTCGCCGTGTGAACACGCGAATCATGCTGATTTACGCAGGCATTTTTATTGCGGGCTTTCTATTCGTCTCAACGGGACTGGTCTACGACACGTTGTGAGCAGTGCTCAAAAACAAAATTTGGTGCTACAGCAATCCATGGACTGTGTCGCCAAATAAAAGAAAAAGTTTCGGACGAAGTCGTCAATCTCGAAGCGATGACGCATCCAAAATTAATATTACTAATAACAAGTCGCTACTATTTAAAATGAAAATGCTACTCACAACAAATAGGAATCAAAACATGGATAACTCAAGTCAATATAACTATCCAAAAACCGTCTGCGATAATACCTGGGATGATCTAAGTATTATGTACGAAAGCTGGAAAACAGTCCACGGAGTCGATCGACAGTTCTGCATCGATATGATCCGAAAATTTGCCGACTATCTTGATCATGAGCAATACTGATTTATAGCGAAGGGAGAATACTAACTTTCTTTAGCAGGAAGATTAATGTCAGTTCAAGAACCTTAAATGCTAGCTTAATTGAAAGGTTGGAAACCTCGAATAACAAGCAAGGTTCTCAAATTCAAGTCATAGCAGATAAACAAATACCATAAAGAAAACCTCTGCAAAGCAAACCAAGAGCCCAGCATACTGACCTGAGGAGTGAGATATTGACAAGATAAGCAACGATATAAAGAGCTCGAAGGATTGGATGAGCAAATGCAACGACAACCGCAAAAGCAGGAAGCGCAAGACCATTCATGACGACAAGTATGGCCAAGATAGTTGCCGGAGCATGAAGAGAATATGATTCAAAACTGTTTTGCTGAGCCCAGCTGGCTCTTTTCCCCCAGGAGGGATAACGATCAAACATTGCGCGCAGAGACGAAAGATCACTCATCTCGATCTGAGCTTTAAAGCGAGCCAAATAAAGCGGCAAAATACTCAAAATCACCATTCCAAATGACAAAACAAGCGACCACACGTAGGGCGCTGCATCAACTTGAGGGGAAACTGTACCAGGAACATTGATTAAAGGCTTAGATTGAATTGTTCTGATGAGCATCGTCCATTGAAACAACTTGTTCTGTTGGCGCCTATGCCGTGAATGCTGAAACTGAATATGGTCATTAGCGAAAACCTCTTTTACATCATAAACAGCATCATTGAGTCTCAGCTTTTTCACACAAGTCACCAAAATTGGGGATGCGCCCGTATTGAGCCTTAGAGAGCATCACATGAAATATTCAGGCTTTGTGGCCCCAAATGAATGGATTTCAAGCCGCGCACTGATTAAAATGACTTAAAAGATGTTCAGCGCGTGCTCATCAACCCAAACGAACTTCCGCTTAAGCAAGCAGCTGATCGATGCCAAGCTCTTTTAAGCAGCAAAAAAGTATTGGTATGCAGTATAAACAGATTAACACTAGCTGCTTTATGCCTTTGCACGCCAATACTACAATCACTGATTGGTGGTGCAACAACTCAAGAAGAAGGACTAGGCTTACAAATAAAATTAAATCCTAACCTCTTAATTACAAGTGAAGATCTTGAAAAAGGATATGGCATTCGTCTTGTAAAAAAGGTCAAGGCACACAATCCCAAAATCACTGCACTGATTTTTCTGGGGTGAGAAACAACAGACGTTGTCCATGAAGCGATGGATGCTGGAGCAGACGGTGTTATGTTCATGTCATCGGTGGGATCAGGGCATGGAGACTTCATTAATGCACTGACCACGACAAGCAATGGTGGTGTCTATTATCCGAAATCAGTTCGCGCAGCAGCGACAGCAAGAATTAAACAACTTCCTGAGCTCATCGATCCATTATCTGAGCGTGAACGCGAAGTTCTACGCTGCATTATCCAAGGGATGAAAAATTCTGAAATCGCAGAATCGTTATTCTCATCCGCAGAAACAATTAAAAGTCTTGTAAGCACTACAATCCAGAAACCAGGAGTTAGAGATCGAACTCAAGCTGCTGTGCTTGCTCTCACTCATGGTTTGGTTGAAGCTGATATTTAAGTTTTAATCAACCTGATGTCACTCAGTAAGGACAACGACCCTCTTGAAGGCTTGAATCAATCTGGAACAGTCTTGAAATGACGTCTGCCATTCCAGCACCAACCCACTCACAGCGGACGCATTGAACTCTTAGAGTATTTGTACTTAGATCATCCCCATGACGAGTTCAAATCTACTTGTTCTGTTTGTCAGCTTTTCGACTGCCTGCCTTGTTCTGAGCATTTACAAAATCAACCAGACAGCTCAGTGAGCTGATTCAAATAATTCTCCAGACAAACTTCTAGCGGAGCAAGTCAAGCTTGTCTCAGAGTCAACCCTCATAGGGCACTCCAAGAGATCAAGGGTTGTATGCCAAGCGCAATGACCAGACTGACGATCAACCCCACAGAAGCCTTTCCGAGATCACTACCAATCACACTCGACAAACTTCCATACATCTGATTGGTAAAAACAGTTTTTTGCTCAAGCTCTCTAATGCGCAGAGCTACTTCTCTACCAGCGAGTAAACCAAGAAAGACCCAAGTGGTGCTGAGCGGAAAGCTGCTAAGAAACGCCTTGAAAAGCAAACAAAGACCAAACATGAAGTCGATCAGAGTGGCTGATCGCAAATCCGATGTATTTGTTTTCGACCGTAAAACTCCTTGAATCGGTCCACCGCCAATCACGATGAGTATGCAGAGACCCACGCAGAGAATCAAAGTACATACGCCCATTGAAATGAGATTCAGATTGCGAGGGAGATAGACAAAGATATTTGCCAAGTCCTGGACTAACCACATGCTCCACAAGAATCCGGTCGAAAACCACTGGATGACGTACCAAATTTTGTTGATCTCCTGTGAATCCTGATTTCGGCGAAAAATCCATTGTTCCAAAAGCCAGATTCCAAAACCCCAGGAAGCAAGGCCGAGGAAAAATGCCATGACATACCCGGAAATTGAACTGCCTAATAATCTTCCGATACTTTCAGGAACGAAAGAAGAGAGCACCAAGAATGAAGTACTCACGGGTGCACCCCAAGCGGTCAGTACAAGGACTGCAATCGGAGGAATAATGTGAGCCCAAGTGAAGCGTTCGGGCACTAGGAATGACTCAAGACGACCCCAAGCGGGTTCTCCTTGATGCAGATACCAACCCAGAAAAAGTACAATGCTGGTAATACAACAAACAAAAATCATCTGAACACTTTTGGGCGTTCGCTGTCGATTAGAAGAGATATAAGTGCCAAGTGTTTGCACAGAGTCATTGGCAACGACTGAAAAGCCTGCCAACAAAAAGCCAATGATCATCCAGATATTGATATCAATCACCAGCCGGACTGCTTACTGACGTGATTAGATCATCGTATCGCCCACAGACAACGCAGGCACGAACAACAAACGAAAAGCCCTCAGGTTGAGCGCGAGGGCTGAAGAACAGCGCATTGGTGTCTTGATTCAGTGGTTCGTCACTCTGGATCATTGATGCCAGCTTGAGAAAGAGGTCTGAGCTTCCCCAGACAAGTCGATCGATCACTGTCGCCATCGACTTGGGTTCAGCGAAAAGCTGCTGCTGTCTCAATGTTCTGCGGCTGCGACAGCTCATTGAACCAACGATGGGACAACACCAGTGCTTGCAGTGGAGGGACAGGCGCAGGAGACAGAAACAAAGGCTTTACATTTCGCAACAGCACGCGTAAACTTGTGTAAATGAATGAATCGCCATGTTTGGAACAGCAGATCTCCTGGTTCTTGTCGTGAGCTTTGGGGCAGCCTGCTTCACGCTCAGCCTCTACAAAAGTGCCAAAGCAACCTCATGATCAGCAGCTAGTCACTGGCCTAATCCCACAAAGAACATGGGAGTTTGCCTTTTCTGCGTGACGCAAAACGCTAACGCGACGTGGAACAGCCTGGACAGATAAACCATTCAGAGTGCCGGCGATGAAGAGACAAACAGCTGTCTTTAGCAGGATGTTCCACTTAGGCCTCTTGCTGTCCAACGATCAACTATCTGTACTCCTTTGGTCGCCACGCACGACTCGAAAGAGTGATGGAAGCTGGCCGTTCAAACTGCAAAATTTGCCAAGACCCTTGAGCTCAACTTGCCTTGAAAAACGTTCAAAGGTCTCCAAACCAAAGCGAAAGTTAATTTTTTGTATGAATACTACCTATTCAGCAAGCCAACGGCTGATTACCGTCCCTTCATAAATATGACCAGAGGCCTCAACGATGGGCTTGGTCTATGGATTCGTGAAAAATATCGTGTGGAACATTTTCCGGACCTTGAAACATGACGGTTGCTCTCTGCGGGTTTGCTTGGAAACACCCAGATAGAAAATCTTCACGCTCATTTCTGAAAACATTGCCTGCTGTTCAGGTGCTTCCATATTGGCTTTATATTCCTGGAAGGTATTGCTGAGCTTGAAATCAAGAACAGTGGTTTCAATCATCGCCAACTAGGAAAATAATCATTTGGCAAAGGATATTCACTCCCAGCAATGACGGCAAAGATCGATTCAAGGCCGCACTCGTCGCTCCTCGCTCGATTGGGTGTGGATTGGCCCACACACTCTGCGCTTTTTCTAGACGACAGCTAACTCTTCAAAAGAACGCGTGTGCCAAAGAAAACGATGGAGAGAGGCTTACCAACAGATCGAAAAGCATGGCCTTGTGAGCCCTCAGTGGCATTCACAGCTCAGGACATCAAGCCGGCGCCAATCGCCAACTCAACCAAGTGGAAGCAGCTCTGGGCCCAGTCCCAGCATGCCTATCGCGGTTGAACAGCGTTTGACAAAAGTTGGGTCTTCTGTGGTTGAAATGTTTGAGCTGCCCCTTTACTGCAGCATGAGGAGAAATTGTTACCGCACCTTGACTATTCTCGAGACAATTCTAGATCTCGTAAAGAGGCACGATTCGAATGGAAATCCACACTGCCCACGCCGAACCAGTTGGTGAGTTCATTCGTGAGGGACATCACAAACCATTTCGCGCTTTAGCTTGCCCAATTGGCCCCAGCTGCAAATTGACCGGTCCAAAAGCAGAGGCCAAAGAGAGCTGATCCGGGCGGTAGGCATCAAAAGATTGAGTAAGGGTATCAATTCAGATGCTTCCATAGGCCCTATAGCAAATTTCAAGTGAAACCACAAAAATTGAGAGCATTTCAATCTTGATTCTGCTTTTGATACGCCTGAGTGCATTCATTTTTATTGTCCAAAACAAACAAATTTCAAAATAAAAAGAATGAATTGGGAATGATGAAGCCAGCAATACCTTGATCGTTAAATTTTGGCGAAAATCACCGAGGTCTATGTACTGAGTGCAGCACCATGCGCGCCCCCGCATCGAGCGAGCTGGCGTTGGTTAGTTGAAAACAAAAGAAAGGGACACCTCTCGATCCTTTTGGATTCATTGCGAGTTGCAGTATCAACGATCCAGAGATCAAACATCCTTTGAGAAGCTTCGGATACGAGGGCAACAGCTGAGAGAGGCGATTATCGAACGGCACTCAACATCCATTGATGGCTTCTAAGTTCTTCCACGTTCACCATGAGTTTCGGGCCGGGAAAGCCCAGCAATGGTGGGAGACAGCTCAGAAAGCCATGGCTCGAGGAGGCTGGGATGAGGCAGTCGCAAAGAATTTGAAGGATGGTTTCTATAACCACTGCTTCTGCCCGGTTGGTCCAGAAGAACCTGCTTACTGCATCTGGGAAGTCCGTGAGGGCATCACTGCGCAGCAGTTCCAGGATTTCATCGACGGTCCAAACGGTGTGAACTTTGGACTTGGAGCATGGATGAACATCTGCAAAGAGATCAACGTCAAACTGGCTGGGAATCCGCCTTATCCGCGCAAGTTCTGAGCACCCTCAGGAAGCTGGCCTGGATCTCTTCGATCTAGGCCTTCACACGGCTTCTTGGGCGATTAGACATCCGATCTCTCCTGCTCGCTCTCTGAGCCAAGGAGACGAAACATCAGCTCTGCTCTAACGAACCGAATCAAAGGTGATTCCCATCACTCTGGTCAGAACGAGATAACCGCTCCAAGCGATCACGTTCAGTCCAATCGCCCAGAGCCAGACAGTTTTTGTTGTTTTGCTGGTGTCCTCATCCATGAGTCATCTGCTCATCAGCCCATGAGCAAAACAGCATGATCAACATCACGGCTCAGGCTGCAGCCTGCTCTGTTGTGTTGCGAAGAACTTTCTCCTGTAGTTGCTGAACAGCGCAAAGGGCCTCATGGGCAGGCCACCCATGCTTGTTCATCAGCTCCTCCACCAGATAGTCGGGAGAGTTGGAGATTCGAGCGTTGAGGTCAGCCACAGCCCTGTCGTCCCGAGCTAACGCATCGAGACGGAGTGATCGAAGTTTTTGAAGACTTGGCTGATTCATCCCAACACTCTGCCTGTTGGTGGTTCCTGACCAACATCAAATGACAGTGAAACACAGCTCAAGTAGCCGCTACACGGTCTAATGACCACTGCCCTGGAATAGTGGCAGGGGCCTTACAGCCCCCGCGAGTCAATTGGGTAATAGAGGTCGCTTATACCAGACCAGCACTCAAAACCCCAGTCATTACAGGGACTTGTGCTGACACGCGTTGATCTGGATTGACCTGTTGTCACGCTTATGTCACGCGTAGTTAGAAGTGACTCATGCCCAGCACGAACAAAGGTGCGCCCTGGGAGGCCAATTTTCGCGCTTCTATCAGAACCGCTGATGGATTGCAAGGTGTGACCGTGAGCAATGCCGGCGGAAGAATCCAACTGCGGTTCAGACCAAAAGAGGGCCGATCCCAGGCAGCGCGCCTCCCGATGCTCTGGGAGCAAGGAAACGTGAACAAAGCGACCCTGCTGATCAATCGCGCTGTGAAGGCCTTGCTCGAAGGGAAGACCGATTCCCTAGCGGCCGCGATCACCATGAGCCAGGACGGCAGCACCACAATGCGCCGCGAACTGGACTGGCCAGCCGTTGCTGACGGGCTCAGGGACGTGCTGATGAATCACCGGAACGAGATCCGCGCCACCACCTGGCGGGATAACTATCAGCCTTATGTGGAGGAAGCCCTGCGGTTGATCGAGGCTGGGAAGGCCTCCGACGGTCACAGCCTGCTCAAGGGCACTCTGGCCAAATGGTCAGGGATGGCCCCCTCCAGAGCGGCCTGCTGTATCGCTCTGCGCAACCTGACCGATCACGCCATTGCCAGATTCGGCGCTGCCAAGTCATGGCAGATCACTGCGATCGACATCAAGGAGCTGAGGGGGAAGCCGGCAAAGAAGCGCCGCAAGGCGACTCTCAGCGACAGCGAACTGATCTTCCTGATTGATGGGGTCGCCAGCAGGAACCCTCGCTGGGCGAACGTGCTGCGGATCATGGCCCTGTTCGGCTTGAGGCCGATCGAACTCCAGCACCTGACTCCCAACACCCGCGAAGACGGAAGCCTTGGCGTCTGGTGCACCTATGAGAAGACCTGCGGCGGGAGCCAGACCCAGCAACGACAACTGGAGCCCTGCTGGCTGCAGGACACCGATGGATCAGCGATCAGGTGGAACCTCATCGAGTTGTTCCATGCCGGCCTGCTGGAGCTACCACTGGGGAACGACGGTGAACCCCGGAAGCTGGATGGCCACCACTGCGAGGTGTTCCTGAAGCGCCAGCCCGAGTGGAAGCAATTGAAGCAGGTCTGCGAAGAGCGCGGAGAGTGGCTGCGCACCTATTCGTTCAGGGACACATTCAGCCTGCGCTGCCACCGGCAGAAGATCGAACTGGGCGCAATTTGTGCAGCCATGGGGCACAACATCGAAGCCCACGGCAGGGCTTATCGCTGGGAGTCAGAGCAAACAACTGCGGCCGCATTTGCGAGTGCCTTTTCTGGCTAACGCGCCAGACATTACCCCGAGAATATATTTTCAGGATGCTAATAGCATTCTCTGAGAACCCTCTCCTCGACTTATTTGTGATCCTGCTTGACCAGATTTCTTGCAGACTTGCGCTCACCTGTATAGATTTGCTGGCATCAAGAGATCAGGCAAGCCCCGTTCGCGCCCCTGGTGGATTGTCAGCCCAGAACGCATCTTTGATTTGATTCCGTTCAATTTGCCGATCATTACTCGATCGCCATTGACTGCACCCAAGGGAACAACCTTGGAAGGAGCCACGGTGGTTGTCAGGTCGGCGATTGCTCAGGGCATGGATTTCGAGAAATGCCATGTCGGAAAAAGTGAAACCCATTATCCCCCTGAGCTTGGACTCAAGAACTGGCGCACAAGAATGAAGGAAGGCCAGCAAATGCTTGGCTTCTATCAAGTGCTACAGCGAGAACTACTTGATCCCAAAAACGGAAATCAGATTCAAAGATATGCGCCTAGGCGGCTAACACCGACCCGAACCACCAATGTCAACGGTCGTCCGAGAGACGCTGAGCACTGTGCACATGGCGCAGGCTCTCGGCATCTCTCAAAAACTTCTGCTGAAACTGCGGAAAGTTAAAAACAGTCCATTCAAGGCTGGCGAGCACTATCGATTCCAAGGGGTAACCACTGCCGCCGCAGTGCGTTGGTTCCCGGAGCCGACTGATCTGGCATTTAGCGAGTTCACTCGCGTCGATCCCTCTGCCATCGAAACGATGGATGGGAATGAGGAATGACCGACAGCAAAACCAAGCCGAAAGACTGGCGTGCCATCGGCGCTTCAGCAGTTGAGCACTGTTGGTGGTTTATCAGTCCTGCATGTTTCACCAACACAAAGCATCCAACCATCCACCACGCCGCTGATACAGCGTCGCTTCATTGGATGCACCCCTCTCAGCGCAGGAAGCAGAGCAACGTCGAAGCCTTCATGGATGGCTTCATCACCGAGGCAAAGCGCATCGCCATCAAGCGTGGCTGGGAGGTGCGGTCATGACGGATTGGACCCCTCGGACCCAAGAGCAAACCGCTCTGCGCTTGTCCAGCCCTGACTGGAAGATGGCCAGCAGCCTCCACGTTGCTCTGGTCATGGGGCAAATGGCCCTGCCCGGCAAAAACATTGCCGAACTTGAGGCTGCACTTGAGGCCATGACGCCCAGGCGTCGAGAAACCTTGATCGAGCTGATCCAGCGATGGAATCAGCTGATGACTGATGCCAAGGCTCTAGAGGCATCCATCGACTCCGAGCTGGAGGCGAAGGAATGAGGCTCTTTCAACCAGGCGATCGCGTCGAAGTCAACATCCGCGATCAGGAGGCAGCACGTTGAACGTTTCCGATCAACACCGCCAGCAGATCCGGAAGCGTGGATTCAGCGAGGACCACATCAACTGGATGGTCACCAATGGCTTCCTCCAGACAGTCACCTGGGAAGACGTCAAAGCCGACTGGCTGGAAGTCTTCCCCCTCGCCAAGAAAACTGAAACCGGCGGCATCCTGATCACCTTCAATCCGAAGGTCAAAAAGCCAACTCGATCAATTCGCTGTGATGACCCAATCTGGGACACAGAGCGCGAACGGTTTGCCAAATATCTATATCCCAAAGGTTCTCCCGATCCCGCGACCGGTAAATCCCTTGCCGCTGATGCCGAAGTCGCATCAAAGATCGGCAGTTGTCAGCCATTGATTCCGAGCATTCTGAAAGGGCCAGATGGGCACTTCATCGGTCCGGCAAAGATCGCCACTGAGGGATTCTTCGATGCCATGGCCTGCACTCTGCTGGCTGACATTCCGTGCATCGGTCTCACCGCTCCAGGTCATCTGTATGGCTCCGGGCTGCCGAAGTCATGCAAGGGCTACATCGGTGACTGCGACACCGGCATTGCTCCAAACCTGCTTGGCACGGTGATCGGTCAGGCGCGCCGCAGAAACCTGAAGCTTCAGATCCTTCCCTTTCGGATGGGGCACACCTATGCAGTCGAACGTCACAAGGAACTGCACCCTGAAGCAAAGGCCGGGATGGAAGAACTAATCAGCGATCTGGGTCCTGCTGCCGCTGCCGCTGCCGCTGCCGCTGTCATTGCATCACTGGCCGACAACCTGCTGGATCCCGTCGAATTATTGGAGCAGGAATTCACCCGCTGGAACTCTGACCTCCAACTTGTATGGCCTGTCCATCGGGTCATCCTCAACAACGGTGCAGCAGCAATAGCTGATGCGTCCCCCAACAACAAACTCAACCGCGGTGCACTACTTGATCGCCTCGCTGATCCCAAAGGCTGCAAAGTGCCGAAACGGGAAATCGAAGGCCGCATCAAGCAACGGCTAAACCCTGTTCAAGAGCAGATTCGTGATGACCTTCAGGCCACCACGGAAAACGACATCGACGGGAATCTGGCTCGCGAGCCCGAGATCGACAAGATCAATCCCACCCAGTTGATGCTCCAGCAGTTCCTTTGCTTTCACCATCAGATCCGATTCAACGAACTCGAGGATGGGCAGATCGTTGATAAACCCCACCTCACCCATCAACTGCTGGCCCATATGCACTGCATCGAAACCACGCAGTCGAGCGCTTCCAGTGCCATTAAATATCTTGCCAATCGAGACCCTTACAACCCTGTCAGGGAGTATCTATTCAGCCTGAAGGATCAGACTGATCTGGAGCCGGTCACCGGTGATGAGCTGGCTGATGCCTTTGGTTTCGATCTTGCTGATGATCTATCGATCGAACTGATGTGGCGTCACCTCGGAGGGGCGATCACACGAGGGATCAACCCTGGGGCAAAGCACGATGCACTCTTAGTCCTGTCAGGCAGGCAGGGCCTGTTCAAGTCCACTGGCATCGAGAAACTGCCGCCGAATCGACGCTGGGTTGATGCTGCTTACAACGTCTCCGATCTCGAAGCAAAGGACTTCCGCTCCCGCATCAATTCCGCCTGGATCTTCGAGATAGCCGAGCTGGAAAAGATGACCGTTTCTCGAACCGCATCCGAGTTCAAGGCATGGCTCACCTTTGTTCAGGACAAATACGTGGAAAAGCACCAGAAGGTCGCCATTCAGCATCCACGCCGATCAGTCATGTTTGGCACCACCAATGAAGACGAGGTGTTGACCGATCCCACCGGTGCTCGCCGGTTCTGGGTTTGCCATGTCGTTCGCGAAGGTCGCGCAGACAATCGTGATCGGATCTGGCGCACCGCCATGCTGCTGCTCGCCAATGGGATGCAGACCTTTTTCGCTGAATCACATCCACGCTCTGCCGCAATCAAGGCAAGAGCCACAGGCACAACGATTGCTGAACCCTGGGAAGAGAAGATCGGCGAGATCCTCAACACGATCACTCAATCATTTATCCCCAGCTCGATGCTTCTGGAACACATCGGAGTGGATCTAGATCTCCAAGAAAGGGCACACATGATGAAACTTAGTCGCGCTGTTAGAGCTGCCACCAAAGGCGCATCGAGGCCCCAAAGAGGGAAAAATCCACAGACAGGTGTGCGCTGCCGGGGCTTTTTCAAGGTTCAAGGCGAATCTGGTCAACCTCAGCCTGTTTGGACACCTTCAGACAACCTCAAGGCAAATGGTCGTCCAGACCTAAACCCGCTGCTGCCAATCGATCCCAGTTGCTTGGACAATATGGACATTCTTTTTTTTGAAAGAGAAGAAGAAAAAGAAAGGGAGGTATCGCGCTTACCGCTTATCTCTGAGAAAGTTTGAGACCCCGAAAAAAGATGTCCATTTGGCCGAGGTTGTCCCAAACCCACCAACTCAACTCCCGCCAAGTCGGCATAATTAACTTATGGGCAAGAAATGCACCAAGGCTGAGAAGAAAGCGCGCGTTGAAGAGCTGGCCAATCTGATTGTGAAGGGGTTATCTCAACGACAACTCATACACCATGTGACCGAAAGCTGGGGGCTGTCTTCAGAACAAGCTTCCCGATACGTCCGCGAAGCAAGGGATGCGGTGAAGGCTGACCTCAGCGATATTGACCGGGTCGACATGCTTGCCAGCAAAGTTCAGATGCTTGAGCAGATCGCTACTGATGCCGTTGCTGCAGGTAGGGAGAGCAACGCGATTGGTGCAATCAGGCTGATGAATGAACTTGTGGGCTTCGAGGCAGGTCAGAAGCCAAATGCACATTGATGAATCGATCTCAGGCTCTGCAGCACATCGAACAGCTTTCTGAGAAGGGAGAGCTGGAAGAAGCAACGCATCGCTACGCACTCATCGTTGTTGACTTGGTCAGCGATGCAGGAAATGAAGAGCTACTGCGCTGTCATACCCCGGAAGAGCTATCGGCCTGGATACGGCGTGATGTACTCACCTGGCAAGTAAAGCTGAGTGAGAAGGCATTCGCAGAGCAATTTGAGGTTGGGCATGGCGCGTGAGAACTTCCCAGTCCGGATATGAAAAGGCCTAGTCCTGGGGAACCCTGTTGCGCTTTTCACAGGCTCGAATAAGCCCATCGATTTATTAGTGGCTCAAGGCTGTGAAAACACCAATGCAAAGTTAACTTGGCTGGAAGTGACTTAGGGGCTCTGAACAGGATTACTTCGGGTCACCACCTAGACGAGCATCACTTCCAGCAGTTCACGCAGGCAAGCAAAAACCCCTGCTCCTTGCGGGGGCATACGGTCTAAGCCGAAACGGTACTTACTGATCCATCATCAATATTCAAATGAGTAACAAGGCAGCTAGTAATGCAATTTTTATCATTTAAATCGCATTCTGTGATGCAGACGAAATACTCTTCGAGTGCATCCCATCTTTCAGTGATAGAACTTTGAAGGGACTCTTTCTTCAATTCGTACATGCTTGGCTCCCGAGTGAGTGTTCTATAGAAGGCACTGCACAGGAAAGTCAATTAATTTGTGTCGATGAATAAACTACCTAGTAATTTACTCATGAGAGGAAATACTCATTGGAGTCACACATCCGGGAAACCATGGCGAATGCCGCCAAAAGCCACGCAGGCCTGATGCTGAATGCATCGCTTAAACGATCTCTACGAAAGCACAACATAGGAACAGCATGAATCCAATCACTCCCCAATACCGAATAAAAAATAAATACCTAATTGCGAAATGATAATTCTGTCCGCTTATTGATTTGGATAAGCATAAATTCGACACACGAAATGGAGACGAGCATGAATGCATCCAAGAAAACTCCAGCCTGCTTCTTGCACTGGAGCGTCCAAAAAGTAACTAAAGGCCTATACGCAGTCACGGCAACTATTGATGGTTCTGATTACGACTTTGTTGGCAATTTCAAGTCAATTCAAGAAGCTCAAAAAGCTGGTAGGCGATACGTGTCAGACCTTTTGCATAATTCACTTTCTGGTGGACGTTTATCACTCAGATCAGCAAAAAGCTCCCCCGCCTAGAAGGACCTTGATCAGACTGGTGACTGATTAATTTTCAACATTCCGATACCCGAAGCAAGAAGGAATCTGACGATCTCTTGCTTCGGAGTTCAGTACCAGCCAGAACAGAAGTAGTTGAATTGGCTTGATAGTTTCAATTGCTGATCCAGAGGCCACAGGTGATCAAATAACTACTGTGATCACAGAAGTTGGGGTCAATGGTGGTCTGAGCTGCTTGGCAGTTAAGATCGTTGGCGGCTTTATTGCTGCAGATGCAGCGAAGGACGGGGTCAAGCAAATACTTATTGAATCACCAATACCGATCGCAGCACCTCTAACTCCATAACTGTTCTTGCATCGGCAAGCCCCGATTCGTCAGGGACAGATGTCACAGAGCAACGATCAGGTCTCCAGCCTCACCACAACAGAACTGCCGATATAGCCAACCTTTGGGCGAGGTTGCTTTGTGGATGGAGACCTTCTGAAGACGAGCCCGGTAATACCCCAATAACCACCTGGCAGATCGTAATGTCAGCCGCTTAGGTGAACAGAATCAAATTCGATTAAACATCCGCAAGCTACGCCAAGGTGGCGATCAGGTCACCGACAACACTAAACAGGGCTGCTCAAGTGGTCAACATCACAATGTGGTCGCGTGGGGTGCAGGATGCGATCACGTGACGATGAGTCCGGCATGGTCACCCGCCGGGCAAGTTGTCACAAATGCTATCCCGATTGAACGGAGTCAGAAACCGATTTGACTGAGGATTCCCTGGCCGGTGAGCAGCTCGGTGCCAAGGCCAATGACAAAGCCCATCATTGCTAGACGACCATTCCAGATCTCAGCGAAGTCGCTGAAGCCGAATCGGGTTTGGGATTGAGTTGAAGTTGTCATGTCTTTGATTGATTGAGTTTGTGAGCCTCACGGAGGTGAGGCTTTGCAATGGTGTGATCAGCCAGCTACAGCTGAAATGCTGTACGGAGCCTCAGGGGAGCTGGTGGGCATCGGGTCAAGCTTGCCCAGTGCCAATGCTTTGGCGCGGACATACATCTGACTTGACGTGTCACCGGCTGCTTCCAACGCTTTGGCGACGACATCCCAGTTGCGGATTTCAGTTGACATTGCTGGTCGTTTAAAGATGTGAAAAGCATCGCCAGCAAGCTGGTCTGCCCGTGACGGTGAAACCCGCCAAGGGACCGAACACGCGAAACGAGACATGCCCCGCTATCTCCACCCAGATCGGACGGGGTCGATGTTCATTTGTGGTCTTGGCCTCTATTTGTTGAGGCGAAAATCACAACGACTGCATAAGTTCCCTTTCCGGTCGTTTATCAACCACCCCACACAGCCATAGGCAGGAACGATTAGCTGAGCTGATCATTGAGATCAAAATTGCTGTCCCGGCTTTGGCGATACGAAAGGTTCACATCGCGCAAAGAAGCTTTACTTTGTTGGGGTCGGTTAGCCGACTTTCTTTACCTGCCGCCGGGTTTCGACCCACAGGCTTCTTTTCCGTTCTCATGACCACCACCATTCAGCAGCGCTCCGGCGCTAATGGCTGGCAGCAGTTCTGCGAGTGGGTCACCTCCACCAACAACCGCCTCTATGTGGGCTGGTTCGGTGTGCTGATGATCCCCACCCTGCTGGCTGCC
>QCTJ01000020.1 GCA_003211205.1 Synechococcus sp. AG-673-F03 | reverse complement strand
ATCGCGCAAGGAGGGCTGTGCACACACTTCGTGATGGCGCGTCTCTCGACGCCGTGGAACACTGTAGACAGATGCAAAAGTGGACAGATGCCTGAGTCTGGCTGCCCTCTTTACAGGCTCGTGGCGTTGGACGGGCAGCCGCATCCGGTTTTAGACGCTCCCTATGAATCCATTGCTGCTGCGGAAGCGGCGGCCAGTCGCTGGTGTGCTGGACAGGGGCGTTCGATGTCGGTGGTTCAGCGAGGAATCGCTTTAGAAGTGCAAACCCGTTGCGGGGAATGGCGCACCCTTGGCTACCCCAGTGCCTGCCTTTTGGAATCGTGAAGAGGCGTTTCAGTGCGCTGAGAAGCTTGTAAGCGCTTGCGCGCTGGTCGGATCTTGTTCAACCATGGCTGAAGCTGGCTGATTGGCTTGTGCGGGTAAGTGTCGATCTCTGTTTGGTTCCGCTTGGGGTTGGAGTGTCGCTAGGGCCTTCGATTGCTTTGTGCCAAGAGGTCATCAAGGCTTCCGGGCTTGAACATCAGCTCGGCCCCGATGGCACGGCCATCGAAGGGGAATGGGATGACGTCTTCGCTTGCGTGAAGGGCTGTCATGACCGCTTGCATCAAGAGGGAGTGCAGCGGATTCACGCCACGCTTCGCGTCAACACCCGGATTGATCGCGTCCAGTCGTTTCGCGACAAAGTGGGCAGCGTGAATCGCCTGATGCCGTGAATTCAGGCGGAAGGGATGCCAATTTGATCCAGCGTGTCTTGAATGAGACCAGGAACTGGAGGCGTTGGTTTGCTGGGTCTGGCTCCGTCGGCTCGAGTGCGTGCTTTTGCTGCGCTTGCCCTCGCTCTGTTGGCTCCGCTTTTCGCCGGATCGTCCAAGGCTGAGACCTGGGATCGGATCGGAAGCTACGCCGCTCTGATCCGCCGGGCGGGAACCCACACGCTTGTGGCCAAAGATTGTCCGTCCGCCCTTCTGGGTGCCTTCCATGCGCCCCGAAATGCCCTGTTGATCTGTGCCAACAACATCGAGGACGATCCAAGGCAGGTCTGGGTTGTTCTTGCCCACGAGTCGGCCCATGTGATGCAGCACTGTCACGGCGGGCAGTTGCTCGCGGATCACCAAGTCGGCAATGCCCTCGCGCGCATCGAATCTCAATCCCAAACAACGTTCCAGGAGCTGCGTCTATATCACCAGTCGCAGCGTCGGGATGAAATCGAGGCACGGCTGGTTCAAGGGATGCCCCCCGAGGAGGTGGAAGCATTGTTTCGCAGTTTCTGTGCTGACCGTCTGAGTCATCGCAAGGTTGCTCAACCGCCTGATGTTCTTGGTTCACCTCCCTGAGCAGTGAATTGGCTCAGCTGGATAGGGCACGGACCTTACGGTGTGCAGATGTGTGGCATCTCTCCATGGGTCCGCGGCTCAACGGCTATTGGTTGATGACTTGGCTAGGCCTGGTGGCCAACCTGATTGCTCTGCCTGTGATCGGCCTGCTGGCATTTCGAGAAGGATCCTCTTCCGGAATTGCCATCACCAATATCAGCCTCGCCTTCTCTCTAGCTTGGCCCGCTGCGATCGTGGGCATCGTGGCTTCAGCAGGCTTGCTGGCGCAGCGTCTCTGGGGTGTGATTCTGGCCATCATTGGTCTGTCCATGAGTCTTGCCGGAGCAATTCCCTATGGCCTTGTACGCCTGGTCTTGGGGCTTGAGCCGCAGACCATGGGGGTGGGACCTGTCGTGCTCGGGTTGATCAATGTGCTGGCGCTGATCTATTGGTGCCGCCCTGCCCATCGACGTGGCGTCAGGCTTTGATGCCTTGGCGGCAGCTCTTCCTCAGCTCGCGGGCTGTGTTCTCGTGCTCGATCACCCTCAATATCTGGTGGTCGAAAAGCCATCCGGCTTGCTGAGTCAGCCCGGTCTGGGTTCTCATCAACGTGATTCCCTGATCACGAGACTCCAGGACTGTTGCCCTGAGCTTCGCTTGGTGCATCGCCTCGACCGGGAGACCTCTGGACTGGTTCTTGTGGCCAAAAATCAGAGCAGCCTGCGATCGCTCAGTGCTCTGTTTGCTGCCCGCGGAGTTCACAAGCTTTATCTCGCTGATGTCGTCAGGCCTTTGTTGGGACGGCGGGGAGGCATTCGTCTGCCCCTGGCCAGGCTGCAGCGCCATCCGCCTTTCTATGGACCGCATCCGGAGGGCAAGCCCTGTTGCACGCTTTGGCGAAAACGGACGCAGTCAGCCGATTGCACACGTTTGTGGTTGCGGCCTCTGACCGGCCGATCCCATCAGTTGCGGGCGCATCTCGCTGCCGTGGGGGCTCCAATCTGTGCTGATCGCATCTATACCGCCTCCGACCTTCAGGGTCCGATGCATCTGCATGCTTATGCGCTGAGCTTTCAGGACCCTTATGACCATCGCCGGGTGCGTGTGCGTTCTGCACTCCCGAGCTGGGCTCAGGCTGACTGGGCTCAAGCGGAGAAGCTGCGCTTTGCGGGAATGGGATAAGGAATGCGGCGATGCCGCATTCTTCGCCACACACGCACGAACGAATGCATCACCAGTTCCAGTTCGGCCCGACTGAGACTGCTCTGGCTGAGTTGTCCGTCGCTGATGCGAGCCTCAACGATCCGCTTGACCGTGTCACGAGCTTCATGATCACTCGTGTCCGGCGGTAGTGAGCGCAATGCAGCCTCGCAGCCGTCCGCCAGCATCATGATTCCGGTCTCCTTCGAGCGAGGCGTCGGTCCGTGATAGCGGAAGCGTTTCTCAGAGATGTCAGGATTCTGCTGCCGGGCCTGATGCAGGAAATATCCCATTCGCAACGTGCCCTGATGTTCAGGAATGAAGTCCGCAATCGGGCGAGGAAGCCGATGTCGTCGTGCCAGTTTCAGCCCCTCATCCACATGGGCTTGGAGCACTCCTGCACTGGCCAAAGGGTCGTTGAGCCGGGTATGTGGGTTCTCTTCACTGGTTTGATTTTCGATGAACCAGTTGGGGGCATGAAGCTTGCCCACATCGTGATAGAGAGATCCTGTTCTGATCAGGTCGACATCGGCGCCGATCGACCGCGCGCCCTCTTCGGCCAGGCCGCAGATCATCAAGGTGTGCTCAAAGGTGCCTGGGGCTTCTAAAGACAGCCGCCGCAGCAATGGGCGCTCCTGATCGGCAAGTTCCATCAAGCGTGCTCTTGTCAGCAGCCCGAAGGAGCTTTCCAGAAGAGGAATGACCAGGATCGCCAGCATCATTGCCAGCCCAAGCAACAAGGCTTCCGAGGCGAGTTCCCCGGCATCGGATGGCAGGCGGATCCATGACCCAGCAAGCGGTTGGCCCTCTCGGCTCATCAACACCAGCTCGGCCAGCCATGCACCCACCGGCAGCAAGACGGCGAGTTGCAGCAACTGTGCTCTGCTGCGCAAGCGACCTGCTTGCAATGCAGCGACGGTGGCTGTGGCAGCGGCAATCAGCAGGCGCCCTTCCCCCAGACCAGTCACTGGGGTTGGCCAGAGAAGACTGGCCACAGCCATCCAGGCCAGTGCACTAGTTGTGCCAAGGCCCTGAGCCAGGAGAAGGGTGGGCGGCACGATCACCGCCAGCGGGCTCACCGAAGCACCAAACCAGAGTTTGCAGGCTTGACTCAGCAGCAACAGACCCAGAGCCAGCAGGCCATGGGGTGCCTCCAGGCAGGGACGTTCGCGGCGCATGACCAGCAGCAGAACCCCGCAGCTGGCCAGTGCTTCTGTGAAACGGATGAACCAAATCCCCAGCTTCGGTCGGCGATTCACCATTCCGAAGAAATCGAGAACGTCGTAGGCCTGTGAGCTGATCGACTCGCCCTTGCGGGTGATCAGATCGCCGCGATTCACTTCAATGGTGGGGATTCCTTGTTGGGTGATCAACTCCTCGATCAGTCGCTGGCTTTGCAGTGGATCGGTTTGAAGGTTGCTGGCGCCCTGAAGCGTTGTGGTCAGCACCTTGCTGCCCAGACTGCGGCCCGCTGGCTCGCCTTGATTGAGGTCTTCGAGCTGCAGGTCGCTGGCCCGTTGAAGCTGTTCCAGTGCCAGCGTGTTGACAAGCCCCTGACTGAGCATTCGGTCGAGCGCTCGGCGAAGAGCCATATCCCATTCCCGACGTTCATCCTGGTTTCGTTTCTCCAGCCATCTCTGCTCGTTGAGAGACAGGTTCACAGGTCCGATTCGCTCGGCATCGTTGCTGTTCGCGACCCGTTCCAATTCGCTGAGGTGTCGCTCCAGTCGCATGCGGATTTGCTCGTTTTCCTGAGGGTCCAGAACCTGCACGAAGGTGCTGGATCCCAGGCTTGAGCGCCTCTGCTCCAGGGCTTCACTGTCTACAACTCTGGCGTCCTTCGGGGCCTCTGCATCAAAGGGAGCGGCCAGTCCTGGCCGCAGGTCGGGTTCCACTAGCCACGGCCAGCTGGACACCAGTGCCACCAAAACACAGAGGATCAGCAGCGTTGCTTTCTGCAATCTGTTCCAGCGCAGCACAGGGCGGCGAGGTGATTCGCTCCTGAGCCAGGACCTCCAGAGACGTGCAAGGCGATGCGAACGCAAGTCGGCTGGGAGCATCCAACACAAACGCTAGCTCTGCCGGAGCGGCATGCTGGATTCACATGCATCAGATGGCAATGGCCCTCAGGTTGGATGGCAAGGTCCTGGCCAAGACACTCGAGCTACGGCTGCAGTCCCAGGTCCAATCTGCACGCCAGACCGCCGGTCGCCCGCCGGGCTTGGCTGTTTTGCGTGTGGGTGATGATCCTGCCAGTGCGGTCTACGTGGCCAATAAGGAAAAGGCCTGTGCTCGAATCGGTGTTGATAGCTATGGGTCTCACCTTCCAGCAGATGCATCACCTGACCAGGTGATGCAGGCGATCCGTGCCTTAAATTCTGATCAGAGGGTGGACGGAATCCTGTTGCAGCTTCCGCTCCCGCAGGGATTGGATGAAACACCTTTGTTGGCTGCGATTGATCCTGAAAAGGATGCCGATGGTCTGCATACGCTGAATCTTGGCCGGTTGCTCAAGGGCGAAAAGGGTCCCCGGAGCTGCACTCCTGCCGGAGTGATGGCGATGCTGCGCTGTGCAGACATCGATCCTGCTGGCCGTCGTGCCGTGGTGATCGGACGCAGCATTTTGGTGGGGCAGCCCATGGCCCTGATGCTGCAGGCTGCGAACGCAACGGTGACCATTGCTCACTCACGAACAAGAGATCTCGCTGCTCTAACGCGTCAGGCAGAGATTCTCGTGGTGGCTGCCGGTCGTCCGGAAATGCTTGGAGCAGATCATGTGAGCCCAGGCGCGGTCGTGGTGGATGTGGGGATCCACCGTCGTCCTGAGGGCGGACTCTGTGGTGACGTGAAGGCGGCAGAGCTGGAGCCCATTGCCGCTGCGCTTTCTCCGGTGCCCGGAGGCGTTGGCCCCATGACTGTCACGATGCTTCTGGTGAACACCGTTGTGGCATGGTGCCGTCGCCATGGGGTCGATCACGATCTGGCTGACTTGATCATCTGATGGGGCTTGCGTGCCCGCCGGCCTGACAGAATTCGCCCAGCATTGCGCTCCCCATGACCGCCACGGCGACTAGCCCTGAAGGCGTTCCGCCGCCGGGTGAGCCTCAGCAGAGCTTTGATTTCAAGGCTTATCTCAATCAGTCTCGCGAGCTGGTCGAAGCTGCTTTGGACGCCTCGATGGGGCCTGAGCGGCCGGAATCTCTCAGAGAAGCAATGCGCTACTCCCTGCTGGCGGGAGGAAAGCGATTACGACCGATCTTGTGTCTTGCGGCCTGTGAGCTGGTGGGTGGCGATCCCTCAAAGGCCATGCCCACAGCGGTAGCGGTCGAAATGATTCACACCATGTCGCTGATCCATGACGATCTGCCGGCGATGGACAACGACGACCTCAGGCGTGGTCGGCCGACGAATCACAAGGTGTACGGCGATGCCATGGCGATCCTCGCGGGAGATGCGTTGCTCAGTCGCGCTTTCGAGATGGTGTCGGTGCGCAGTGCCGATGTGCCTGCAGAGAGGTTGGTGAAGGTGGTCGGAGAGCTTGCCATGGTCTCCGGAGCGCCTGGTCTGGTGGGGGGACAGGTGGTTGATCTGGAGTGCGAAGGCAAACAGGTCGACCTGGAGACGTTGGAATACATTCATCTGCACAAGACCGCTGCGCTGCTGCGGGCCTGCGTGGTGACCGGTGCATTGATCGGCGGTGCCAGTGATGCCCAAGTTCAGGCCATGCGCACCTATGCCAATGGCATAGGCCTTGCGTTCCAGATTGTGGACGACATTCTTGATGTCACTGCCAGCAGTGAGGTGCTGGGCAAGACGGCCGGCAAGGATCTGCTGGCAGACAAGACCACTTATCCCAAGCTTCTCGGTCTGGAGCCTTCGAGAACCCGCGCCCTCGAGTTGGTGGGAGAGGCAAAAGCTGCCCTGCAGCCCTGGAAACATAAGGCTCAACCTCTGCTGGCTTTGGCCGATTACGTGGCCAGTCGGGACCGTTAATGATGGACGACGTCACTCTCAGCATCCCCCTGCAGATTCTTGATAATGGAGTCCTGGCCTGGGGTCTTGCAGCTTGCGGCCTGGCTCAGCTGTCGAAGTTGGTGATTGAACTCATCGTTTTTCGCCGCTGGAGGCCTGCGGTGCTAATCGAAACCGGTGGGATGCCATCAAGCCATGCAGCACTGGTGAGCGGAACGGCCGCGGCGGTGGGCTGGCAGGAGGGATTCGTATCGTCCGTTTTTGCCCTGTCCGCCACTGTGGCGTTCGTGGTGATGTACGACGCCAGCGGTGTGAGGCGTGCCGCCGGTTTCACCGCTGAACGGGTCAATGCCCTGCCGGAATCTCTCTGGCAGACACCCTTGGAGAAACCACTTAAGGAACGACTTGGGCATTCCCGAACGGAAGTGCTGGTTGGGAGCCTGCTGGGCCCGATGATTGCCTTGCTTGGCCTCAACTATCTTGGATCGCCGCTTCAATTGACGCAACTGATCACCAACGCTCTGGGTTGACGTCATTTTCCCACGCTGAACTGAGCCTCACTGAGGATCAACACAAGGCCGCAGAGGCTTTCTCCGACTGGCTGCAGCAGCAGGACGTTGGCCTTCCCTTCGTCCTCAGTGGCTATGCCGGCAGTGGCAAGACCTTCCTGTCGATGCGCCTGCTGAGGCAAGTGGAAAGCATCGGTCTCTGCTGGACCGTTGTGGCTCCAACCCACAAGGCTGTGGGGGTTTTACGGCAGGCCCTCAGCCTCGAAGGTCTTCAGCCCACTTGGTACCCCTCCACGATTCATCGTTTGCTGCGTTTGAAGCTCAAGCGACAGGGTGATCGGGAGCTGTGCGAATCCACTGAACAAACGGCCGCAGCGTTGGAGCATCTCGGGCTGGTGCTGGTCGATGAGGCCTCGATGGTCGACAGCTCGCTGCTGTCCATTGCCTTGCAGTGTGCCCACCCGTTCAAAACGCGACTGGTGTTTGTGGGTGATCCGGCCCAGTTGCCACCGGTGGGTGAAAGCGAAAGCCCGGTGTTCGGCATGAATCGTGCTGTTTCCGCCTGCTTGCGTGAGGTTGTTCGTCACAAGGGCCCGGTCCTGCAACTAGCCAGTTGTCTGCGCGATGGTCGCTTGCCCTGCGAAGTGCCACCGCTGCTGCCTCCCGTTCGCTCGGATCTCGGTCAGGTGGGAGTGCTGAGCCGAGCTGACTGGTTGTCGCGTGCTCAGGAGGGTCTGCGCCAGGCGGCGGCGAGCGATAACCCCGATGCGGCGCGAATCCTCTGCTACACCAATCGCCGCCTCGAAGCGTTGGTCCCCCATGCTCGCAGGGCCATTCATGGAGAGATGGCGGATCAGATGGCTGTGTTACCGGGCGAGGTGTTGATCACGCGCACTGCGGTGATGGCACCGGCATCCAGCGACGGAGGCGAGACCGGCGAGGAACCCGATCTGGTGTTGGGTTCCAACCGTGAACTCGTGGTTGAAGACGTGTCTCCGGAACGCTGCGATCTTGCGGAGTTCGGTGTTGCTGGTGAAGCGCAGCTGTCGTTGGCCGGACTGGGTGTGCCCGTGATTGAGACCCTCAATGCGAAGGTTCGCAGTGGCGAGCTTGAGCTCAAGCTGCGCCTTCAGCCTCCTTCTGGCAGTCAGGCGAGGGAGCAACTGGATGCACTGCTGAAGCGTCTGGCTCAGGAAGCAAGGAACGCCGGGAAACGCGGCGGGCGATCGCTTTGGCGCCGTTACTTCCTGGTGAGGGATGCTTTTGCATCACTTGGGCCTGCTGCAGTGCTCACGGTGCATCGCAGTCAAGGCAGCAGCTTTGGTGAGGTTTTTGTTGCTGATGATGTGTTCCCTCGCAGCTTTGACCGCCTGGCGCCCCAGAGGCTGGTGTTTCATCAACAGCTGGCTTATGTGGCAGTCAGTCGTGCCCGGCATGGGGTTTATCTGGTGGGTGATAGCCAACGCAATGCAGCCACCTGGAGCAAGGCTTTACGGGGGATTGGCTAATCGTTCAGGGCTTTCCCTCTGAAGGCTCGCGATTGGGTTCAGATCGCTGTCAGTCCGCTCACACCCTGCCATCCGAGGTAGATCCCCAGCCCCAGGCTGACCCCACCAACCACAAGACTTCCTCGGGCAAATAACACCTCTTTCCCTTTCTCGAGAATTGGAATTACCTTGTTGCGGCCGATCACAACGGCAACAAAAGGAGTGAACAGAAACAGGCTGGCTCCGAATGTGAAAGCAATCAGACCGACTGCTTCCTGCCAGGTGGGCAACTGCGCTGACAGAACCACTCCAGCTGACTTGGCGAACAGCACGATGTCGTCTGGGCTAATGATTTCGCCGACGGAACCCAGCAACAACAGCAGCGGTAGCGGCATGGCCAGAAAACGGTCGATGCCTTTGGTCCAGGCCGGCGGCTCCGAACCTTCGGTGAAGGATTTGATCAGTTCCCGTCCACCGATGGCGACCAGCGCTCCTCCTGCCAGCAGATCCAGGCCCGTGCGGTGATGGGAGCCATGGCTCATATCCAGCACCAGCGAATGTCCAACCGTCACTAGCAGCGTGGCTGCAAGCAGAGTCGTGACCACCCAGCTTGCGAGGAACCATCCGCCTCGTTTGATGGGGTTCGGACCCAGGAGCAGCAGCAAGAGAACGGCGATATGAATCGGCGACAGGCCAATGCCGGTGCCATAGGCCAGCAGTTCCGCCCAGAGGGTTGTGTCGCTCATCAGAACCGGCCGTCAGCAGGCGCATTCCAGCGCACGATCGCATGATTTCCATGCTCGAAACCGAGCACACAAAGACTTCCGGTGCTCAACATCAGCAGCCTGCCGCCCTCGGCTCCCAGGCCAAGCCAGGTCCCGGCCAAGGCCCGCAGAAGATGTCCATGGGCAAACAGTGCAACGTCTCCATCTCCGGGCGATTCCATGGCAAGCCGAATCGCGGTTTCACAGCGTTTTTGTACGGCCTCAGCGTCTTCGCCATTCGGACAGCCATGGGTGAACACATTCCACTCCGGCACCTTGCGCTGAATGTCAGGGGTGGTTATTCCTTCGTAATCACCGTAATTCCACTCCAGCAACTCCTTCATCACGGTCATCCTTGCGTCCAGCCCTGCCAGTTCGCAGGTTCGCCGAGCACGTTGAAGAGGTGAGCTGAAGACCGCCGCGAAATGCTGTTGGCTCAAGACAGCAATCAGTTGCCGGGCTTCGTCTTCTCCCTCTGGGAGTAGAGGAATGTCGGTGTTGCCTGTGTGACGTCCGCTGCGAGCCCACTCGGTGGCTCCATGGCGAAGCAGCCAGAGCTGGCGTTGATGGGTCATGGCCAGAAACAGCCGTCTCTGCTCAGATTCTGACCATCAGGAGTTGATTTGGCTTCGCAAGCAACCCCTTGCCAACATGTTCTCAGTGACGGATTTCGAACCAGTCGGCACCGGTGATCGGCATCTGGCAGGGACGAACAAGACGAACCTTCGCTTCGCTGGGACCCTGTTCACACCAAAGCCTCAGCTCGTTGAGGGGAAGCTGATCACCTTCGGCTTGTACTTCCACTCGGCCGTCATCCAGGTTGCGGACCCAGCCGCTGAGGCCTAGTTCAAGAGCACGTCGACGACAGGCCTGCCGAAAACCAACGCCTTGAACGGTTCCTTCCACCAGAAAACGCCAGCGTTCCTGAAGAGTGACCGATCTCTGCCTGGTCTGGCGGGTCACAAAGCGGCGACGTTCCGCTTCGCTGCGAAGTCGAGCGCGGCGCGCCATCTCCGGGGGATCATCGAGGATCCGCCCCAATGGAGGTGGACCCAGCTTGCGTGGAGATTGGGCAGGTTCCATCCTTCAGCTCTCTGCTCAACTTTCCAACCTTCAACCTGCCACAGCGGCCCCAAGCTGCCAACGCTTGCATACGATTCAGGGCACAGTTGCCAGCGATGGAATTCATGGCCTCTGAGCCTTTCACCCTTTCGTAACAGCAGGCTGTCGGTTTGAGCTTCCAGCTGTCGGTAGCCCACCTGCAGTCGCCCTCGTTTGGCTTCAAACGGCAGGAGACCAGCCATCGCATGCAGTGTCCCGTCTGGATCGGCCAGACCTCGACCTAGCAGCAGCATCCCTCCGCATTCGGCGTAGATCGGCTTGTCGCGAATCCATGCGTGTAGTGCTGAGAAGGTTGTTTTGCATTCACTCAGTTGGTGTGCATGCAGCTCTGGAAATCCCCCGGGCAGAATCAGGCCGGTTGCTTCTGCTGGTAAAGCGTTATCGCTCATGGGACTCCAGGGAAGCACTGGCATTCCCAGCAGCTCCAGGCATTCCTGCATTTCGGGGTAGCGGAAGTGGAAGGCCGCATCCTGTGCGACGGCCACAGGCAAAGATTGTTGTTGTGATGTCTCTAGCTCTGGAGACAGGACATGCCGAATCGGGTCCGGGCCGGGCCTTGGTGCTTTCAGGAGAGGACCGAACACTTTCATGTTGAGGTGCTGCTCGGCCAGAGCAGACCAGTGCGCCAGTCGCTTTTGCAGGGAGCTCAGTTCATGGGCGGGAGCAAGACCCAGATGCCGTTTTGGTAACTCCAGGTTGGGATCTTCTGGCAGGCAGCCCAGGCAGTGCACACCAATGTCCGTGAGCACCTCCTCAAGCAGCTCCCGATGCCTAGGACTGCTCACACGATTCAGCACGACGCCAGCAAGATTGAGGCGTTGATCCAGATCTCTGAAACCTCGAACCAGTGCACCGAGAGACCGGGCTTGACCTCCAGCATCCACCACCAGCACTACCGGAAGGCCAAGGCTCACAGCCACATCGGCAGTGCTCCCCTCGTAGCTGGATCCAATGCCATCGAACAGGCCCATCACGCCCTCAACAATGGCCATGTCACAACGGCCGCCATAACCGTTGAAGCTGAGGTGAACCCAGTCTTCGCCGCATAGGGGCAAGTCAAGGTTTCTGCAGGGCTGATTCGCCGCTAACGAGAGCAGCTGCGGATCGAGATAGTCGGGGCCGACCTTGAACGGCTGAATGCTGTGCCCAAGTTGGCGGGCCCAGGCAATCAGGCAGAGGCTGAGCAGAGTTTTTCCGCTGCCGCTGGCCGGAGCAGCGATCACGCAGGCCATGGTGTGAGCGGAGATGGTTGGAGCGGAGCGACAGGAGATACTCCGCTCAGCGGGGAATTAGCTGATCAGCTTGGCAGCCAGCGGGGCCGCTGCAGCCAGCAGAGGGTTGGTGGAGTCGTGGCCTCCTTCCAGCTGGCGGGACACATCCGCCTCCACTGGGGAATGCTGCACTGGAACGACCTCTTCAATCAACTCCATGCTGGCCATTCCACCGGCCTCGAGTCGCATGCAACCCCCAGACTCAGCGCAGAGAATCACGCAGATCGGAGGCTGATTGTCTGGCTTGCAGATCAGGCGCAGACCCACGATTTGCCCAGGGTGAATGCTGGGTTGCCCCATGGGCACAGGCGACACGCGCATCTGAACATCAGTTCCATCAGCGCGCTTGAAGTTTGCGCTGATGCTCTGGTCAGGGTTGCGCTGGGTGTGCTGCAGCTCCCAGCCAAGGCGGTCGGCGATCCAGGATCCGAGCAGCAGCCCCTGAACTGGATGGTCGCCCTCGACATCGATGTCGAGCTGAACCACGTGGCCGAGGGCATCACGGCGATGCGGTGAATCGAAGACCATGGCCAGGGTCTGATGCCAGCTGCCAAGGCGCAGCCAATTCAGATCGTTGACCGCCTGTCCTGCTTCGATTCTGGAGGCCAACAGGTTGAGGCAAAAGCCAGGCTCTCCCAGGGCGGAATCGAGAATCAGACGGCGCGGTGAGCTAGCAAGTTGTTGCAAGAGCTCAGGGGCTTCATCAAGGGCTCCGTTCCACCACACCCAGGAGGGGAGTTCCTCTGGCAACAAAGGATCGAGGATCGTGAGACCCTGCTGAAGGGCAGGCTTGCCTCCACGCAACACCACCACATCACCGCAGGCAACAGTTCCACCGCCTTCTTCTGGAAGTGGACAGTACGCAGCCACAAGAGTTTCAAGCGGCTGTTCTGAATCAAGGCTGGGCGCAAGAGTAATCAGTCGCCGAGGGCGCAGGTTGCTGAGAGCGGCATCCACATGCTGGCCTCGCAGATCCTCACTGGTATGCCCCCCGTCCATCTGGCCGAGACAAGTCGCCACTGCTTCGGCGAGCGGTGGTGTGCTGATGGGCAGATCACCATCCACCACAGCCTGACCGCCTGCAGCAATCAGCTGTGATCTCTGCACGCCAGTGATCGGGCCATCCAGGCGGCCGGTGCGCACCAGCTGTTGCTCAACCCAGGCCGGTTGCCAGATGAGCAGACAGAACGTGTGGGCACCGACGTTGTTGGGCTGATCCCGCGACCAGAGCTGTTCGAGATAGCCGGGGACCTCAGAGGGCGGCAGTTCGAGAGGGGTTTGAAGTGTGAGCTGGGGGGACATGGAGCAGCCGGTTGATTGGGACAGGTGTTGTCAGTCGGATCTTGTTATGGACGTCGCCAGAGCAAGCCATCGCGGGCAAGCAGGGCATCGGATGCAGCAGGTCCCCAGGTTCTTGATTCGTAGGGGTGGATCGGAAGCTGCCAGGGGCTGTCTTCAATCAGCTCCAGAAGAGGGGTGTAGAGACGCCAGGCTGCTTCCACCTCATCGCTGCGGGTGAACAGCGTGGGGTCGCCGAGCATGGCGTCGGCTAGCAGACGCACATAGCCCTCATCGGATGGCTCTCCGAATGATTCGTCGTAGGAAAATTCCATTTCCACAGGTCGGCTGCGCATGCCGGAACCTGGAGACTTCACCTCAAAACGGAATTCAGCACCTTCATCGGGCTGAATTCTCAACACCAACTGGTTAGCGGTTGGCCCGCCTCCAGCGGCATCAAACAGATGCACCGGTGCTTCCCTGAAGGTGAGCACCACCTCGCTGAGGCGCTTCGGCAGTCGTTTACCTGTGCGCACATAGAAGGGCACTCCCTGCCAACGCCAGTTGTCGATGAACAGTTTCATCGCCACATAGGTTTCTGTGGTGCTGTTGGCATCAACGCCATGTTCCTGGCGATAGCCGGGCAGAGGTGAGTCGTGGGTTCCACCGGGGCCGTACTGACCGCGGATGCAGCAGTTCCAGGGTTCGTTTTCGTCCGCCAGCCGTGCTGCCTGCAAAACTTTCGCTTTTTCACTGCGGATCGCTTCAGGGTCAAAGCGTCCAGGCGTTTCCATGGCTGTGATCGCCAGCATCTGGGTCAGGTGGTTCTGCACCATGTCCCTCAGGGCACCTGATGTTTCGTAGTAGCCGGCCCGTTCCTCGACACCGACCGTTTCCGCGGCTGTGATCTGAACACTCGAGATGTAGTTCCGGTTCCAGATCGGCTCGAAAATCGTGTTGGCAAACCTCAGAACCATGATGTTCTGAACGGTCTCTTTGCCCAGGTAGTGATCAATGCGGAAGATCTGATTTTCCTGCCCACAGCTCTGAACCACCCGATTGAGGTTCTGGGCGCTTCCGTAATCCCTGCCAAAGGGCTTTTCGATCACCACACGACTGCGTTGTGGATCCTTCAGCAGGCCTGCGTCGGCGAGAGAGCGGCAGCCACCGCCATAAAACTTGGGTGAAACCGAGAGATAAAACGTACGGTTGTTGCGGGTTGCTCGCGTCCTGTCGATCTCGTCGAGTCGGTGCCCGAGCTTGACAAGATCCTCGGGCTGCTGAAGATCCACCGGTTCGTAGAACATGCCTGCCGAAAACTGCTCCCAGGCCGCACGGTTCTCATTCACTGTGGTCTCCATGGCTTCCGCCATTTTTTGGCGGAACTCCTCATCACTCCATGGGCGCCGAGCACATCCCAGCAATGCAAATTCACTGGGCAGGCGTCGCTGTCGAAACAACTCGAATAGGGCCGGCACCAATTTGCGATGCGTGAGGTCACCACTTGCGCCGAAGATCACCAGGCATTGGGGAGCTATCACTCGCTCCTGACGCAGGCCGACCCTCAGCGGGTTTGTCATCGTTGCGCTCATGACACCGGAAGCTCTGACGCAGGTTTAACCAGGAATCCCAGCGCTGACAGTGCTCAGGAACATCCCGCCACGTTTTGTGGTCGTCTCGGGACAACTGATGCCCATCAAAAAACCCGCCATTCGGCGGGCATGAGAATGAAACGAGATCCTCCTGACCGAAGTCAGTAGGTTTCAACGTGCCAGCGGTCGGCTTTCTTCAGCTGAGGACGCAGCTCGGCCCAGTCGAGACCCTTGGCAGCAGCAGCAGAGGTCATGGCCTCATCGATGCCGGGTTCCATACCCTTAAGCCCACAGATGTAAACGTGGGTCTTGGAATCTTCGATCATGGCGAAGATTTCATCAGCATGTTCCAGGACGCGATCCTGGATGTACATCCGACCTCCTTTGGTGTTCTTCTGCTCGCGGCTGATTGCCTTGGTGTAGCGGAAGTTGTCTGGGAACTCGGACTGATACTGCTCGAAGTCGTCGTCGTAGAGAAGGTTTGGAGTCTTTGGAGCTCCCATGAACAGCCAGGCTTTGCCGTTGTAGTTCCAGCTGTTCTTCTTGCGCTCTGAGGATTCGAACATCCGTCGCAGATAGGTGCGCATCGGTGCAATCCCTGTGCCGGTGGCCAGCATGATCACGTTGCAATCCTCTTCCTCGGGAAGAAGCATCTCCTTGCCGACAGGTCCGGTGATTTTCACTCTGTCGCCAGGCTTGATATCGCACAGATAGGTGGAGCAGACCCCTTTGATCTCTTCACCTGCCTCGTTCTGGTACTCGAGTTGACGCACACAGAGCGACACTGTCTTGCCAGCCATATCGTCGCCGTGACGCGTGCTGGCGATTGAATAAAGACGAATCTTGTGTGGCTTTCCTTTCGCATCGGTTCCTTCGGGAATGATGCCGATCGACTGCCCCTCCACATACTCAAGATGTGGTTCACCTCCGCTCAGATCGAAGGTGATGTGCTGGACGCGCCCTATGGCACCTTCCTCGAGGAGGCTGTAGTTCCCGAGAACGGTACCGATGAGGGGAGTTTTCGGCTTGTAGATGTTGACAGGAACCGCTTGGTGAGCCGGCTTTGCAGGAGCTTTTGAAGCGTCCACTTTGGTTACAGGCTTGGTGGGAGTTTTGGATGCAGCTGTTTTGGAAGCAGGCTTTGCGGGCGCTTTGGTGGCGACCGATTTCTGAGCCTGTTTGGCGGAACCCTTTGAGGCGGATGCCTTTGAGGACGATGTCTTCTCAGCAACAGCTTGGATGCTTGTAGCTTTTGTAGCGTGCACGCCGGCTGTGGTCGGCTCATTGTCGGGAATCACAGACTGAATCCGCCCGCCCCGACCATTGATGGCCTGAACCGTGGTCTGCAGTCGGTCGTAGGAAACAGTGATTCGCTCTTCAGAGCGCACGTGTTTGCCGGCCTGCAGCCAGACAACGACCAGCGTGAACATCCGTTCGTTGTAGCTGCTGGTACCCGCCGAGCTGACACGCATGAAATCTCGATTCCCTTTTAAAGATCGCGCGATCATAGTCGCGTCCTCGACGTCGGCTCTCAGTCGACCTGACCTTCACATCAGATTGCGGTCTGGCCTTCAGACTGACTTTCATTAGGATTCCGTTGTTACCATTTAAAGGTTGAACTTCGCAGACTCCTTGACGTCTCTTCAGCGAGCAACCAGAGGCCGTCAGCAGACGATTGAGCAGACCATTGAGCGTTTGCCGCAGGGTGTTCGTCGATTAGCTGTTCAGCTGCGAACCGATCAAACAGTGGATCACCTTTGGCAGGTACTCACTGACTATGAAGTTCTCAGCAATTTCATTCCCAATCTCAGCAGCAGCAAACTGATTGAGCGTTCCGGGAATCGAGTCACTCTCGCCCAGGTTGGCAGTCAGCAACTGGTTTTAGGTCTGAAATTCTCGGCTGAGGTCCAGCTGGAACTCACGGAGCATCGTCCCGAAGGATTGCTTCAATTCAGAATGCTGAAAGGTGATTTTCGGCGTTTTGAGGGTGCCTGGCGTTTGCAGGCTGTTCCCAATCAAACACTGGTTCTCTACGAACTCACTGTTCAGGGATGCCTGGGCATGCCCGTTGCATTGATCGAACAACGTCTACGAAAAGACCTCAATGACAATCTCCTTGCGGTTGAGCAAGAAACGATGAAGAGATTCACCGAGGGCTGAGGTTTCCTCTTGAATAAAACTTTTTTAGTTCTCAAATGAGCCCTTCAAGTAATGATCAATTGTCATAAAAAAACATCCATGCACTGGATGTGACGCTGCACAAAGCAAATCGATCAATACCCCCAAGGGGATTCGAACCCCTGTCGCCTCCGTGAAAGGGAGGTGTCCTAGGCCTCTAGACGATGGGGGCGAGGCCGTGCTCTCGGGTGTTCTCCCGGGCACCAAATGAAATTACGGTTCCAACTGACCCTCCGTCAAGGCGGCGGTCAACTTCTCCTGTCCTTGCCCTTGCCAGACAGGGACATTGAAGGTGAAGCAGGCTCCTTTTCCTGGTTCTGAGACAACCCCAATGCGTCCGCCATGAACCTCAACGATTCGACGGCAGACCGAAAGTCCAACTCCGAATCCCGATGTTCCTCCAGAGGTTTGAGGCAGCCGTACACGGTCCAAAAAAATGCGTTGCTGTTCTGCTTCGGGGATGCCAGGACCGCTGTCGCTGATACTCACCTGCACCCACTGACTGGTGCGATGCACCATGGCCAGTGCAATCGTGCCGCCGTCCTGGGTGTATTTGAGTGCGTTCTCCAAAAGATTGAGCAGCACCTGACGCATGCGCCGCTGATCTGCGAAGACGAGCGGCAGATCGGCCGGAATGTCGGTGTTGATAGTCACGTCCCTGCCGAGCCAGAGCTTTTCCAGTTCAAGGATGGCTTCTGCGGCAATGCTGGCCAGGTCAAGTCTCTGTGGATTGAAGAGAGCTTCCCAGCGTGTGCTCCCCACCTCCAGCAGATCCTTGGACAGCAAAGCGATTTCATCGAGGCGTCGTTTCAGGACGTCGCGGAATCGGTTGAGATCAATCTGACCGAGTTGCTGGCTTTGAAGCGCCAGCGTTGCGGCTGTTAGGGGCGTGCGAAGTTCGTGGGCCACCATTCTCAGCAGCCGTTCCTGAGATTGCAGGCGGTCGATAAGGGTTTCATTTTCCTGCCGCAGCACTAGCAGCTGATCCTCGAGTTGAAGCTCTCGCTGGGTACGACTCCCGTCGAGTTCAGTGGGCTTCAGGCTCAGGCCAAGTCCGCTCACGACTTCATCCTGTTGCCAGCGGGGTACCCAGCCTCGAAGCTGCTGAAAAATGCTGCTACCCGCAAAAACCTGCTTTGGCATGGGCTGAAGCTTCACCAATGCAGGCGTGACCACCAAGCGGTGGAGCTCCAGCAACTCTGGGTGCTCCACAGGATCAGCAACCTGGAGTGTCACGTCAAAACCGCAGTCCTCCTGTTCCAGGAACTGGATCAGCGAACGCAGATCACCGCTGGAGAGATGGTGACGACCTGCGACCAGGAGCAGAGTCAGCTGCTGACGTGGTGTGGGATTGATCCCGCCCACCAAGTGTTGCTCCAAAAGATGAGCCTCACCTTATGGGTTTTTGCAAAGGTCAGCAGAACCGCTAAGACGATTTTGAACAGACTGTTGTCAGTCAGGACTTTTCATGGCCCTTCTCCCTGTTGAACGCCGTGGTGCTCCACCCCCGGATGGTGAGTCCCCGGCTTCGCAGCGGGTTTACCTCGACAGCAATCTCAGACGTTGGTTTGCGCGAAACCTCGGTCTTTGGCGTTCACGACGTCAATACGTTTTTAAGAATGAGGAAGTTCTCTTCCTGGACATGATGATCCGGGTGGAGATCTTTGCGGAATCACGTGTTGGCAAGCCTCACTACCGCATGAGCTGGTGGCCTGAACATGAAACAGATTTCTTCGATCGCAAACCCCGGTACCAGCGTGAAGGGGTCATGGAAGCAACACTGATGGGCCATCAGTTGCTGCGCAGTCGTGCCTATCTCGAAGAAGTCGAGTCGCGAACCCAGATTCGCCAGGTGGATGAACATGAAGTGGTGTTCGAATCGCATTATCTCGACTGGGATGTTCAGGAATACACACGATTGATTGATCAGGATCGTTTCCGATCACGCGCGATCTACAGCTGGCAGAAAGGCGATCTGGAAATCGTGGAACATCACCACGAAACCCGTCTTGAAGATGCTTCCGCTCCGATTGACACTGAGTGAGTTGAGCTTGCTCGCTGTCATAGGTCGGTCCCAACCAGAGCGATTGGCGGGGGCAGCACGCTGGTCTCGTCTTCATAGTCCTCTTCAGACCTGTTCGGCTTGATGGCCTTGCAGTGTCTTGAGCTCAGTGCCGAGCGATGACATGATCTGAAAGCTGATTCTGTTCTCGACCTGGGAGCCCCCCGATGTCCAGAGATTGAGTAGTTTCGCTGTTGGTCAGGGATGGATCTTGTCGCAACAAGTTCCTAGCCATTTTTCGCTGGTATGAGGCAGCATGGGGCCGCTCCCTTAAGTCTGTCAGTGCGTATTCCCCGTCCCAGTCTTCCGAAGGCGTTCAGAACTGCTCTGCTCCTCGCAGCGCTTCCTCTCAATACTTCAATTGCATTCGCTCAAGGGGCTGGTGGAGCGAAAAGCCCGGCCACCGCGATCGAGATCGAGCGGATGGTTTCAATCGCTTCGATCAATATGTGCATTTTGTCGAAAAGCAAGGTTCCATTCTTGACTGCAATGCAGGCAAATATGGTTCCTATGGTCAGTTACATCAAGGAAGTCAACGGTTCCAAGATTTCAGGAGTCAAGAACGGACAGGCTTTGTCTCCGGAGGAAGTCGCAAACGGTCTGGCGATGCAATTGCTACCAGTCGTTGGCATCCGTTGTGGCAAGGACTTGCCGCAGGATTACAAGAAAGAGGTGACCAAAGCCGAAAAGCTTTTGAAGTCTCAGTCAGGAAGCTGACCATTGATTGATCAGGTCTGTTCCAGCATTAGTTGGTTCAGATCTGGTGTCTTGATTGTATCTTTTTTTTGGACGCAATTGATCGTCCATTGACGCTCTTTGTGTTTGAAAGTTCAGATAAGCCTGAAAGTTAAGTGATTGCCTTTCGATTTATACAGGCCTCCTGTTATTAAGGATGTTGAGGATATTGTCGACTCAAGCCATTGATGAACATCAAGATTATCCCTTCTATTCAGGTCGCTTGTTGTTTGAGTTTCGCTGCTGAAATTTCGGCTTTCGATGACTGGTGAGGTTTTCCCTCTCGCCATCGGTTGATCCAGCGAGCCAGGATCGCAGCAGAGTGAGCTGTTCATGGTTTCCACCGCATCCTCTGAGTCGGCCATCAGCTGGGAGGGAGTTGCCCCGCCCAAGCGGTTGTCTGACTACCGGCCTTTCCCATTTGCCATCCCCAGGATTGAGCTGAATGTGGTGGTGCACCAGCCTTCTTCGGTTTTGGTCACGGCTGATCTGCACCTTGAGCCCTCTGATTCAAAAGCATCCACTCCACTGATCTTGCGTGGAGTGGATCTTGAGCTGATTTCAATCTCGCTCGATGGGCACCCTCTGGAGTCGGGCTCTTATCGCTTAAATGATGGGCAGTTGGAAATCCTTTCACCGCCGACTCAGCCGTTCTCGTTAACGACTGTCAGTCGTCTTGATCCTCAGGCAAATACCTCACTCGAAGGCTTGTACGAAAGCGGCGGAATGCTCACAACGCAATGTGAGGCTGAAGGATTCCGACGCATCACCTTTCATCCAGATCGTCCTGACGTTTTGAGCCGCTATCGGGTTCGGATCGAGGCGAATCGCGCACGGTTTCCTGTGCTGCTCTCTAATGGAAATGAAATCGGTGCTTCGGCTCTCGCAGACGATGCCTCTCGGCACGAAGTTGTCTGGGAAGATCCCTTCCCCAAGCCCTCTTACCTGTTTGCTCTCGTTGCTGGTGACCTCCGCGAGATCAGGGATCATTACGCCACGGCTTCCGGACGAGACGTCACGCTCCGCCTGTATGTCGAAGCAGGTGATGAACCCTTTACCGCCCATGCCATGGCGTCGTTAAAGCGCTCCATGGCATGGGATGAGTCCGTTTATGGACTCGAGTACGACCTTGATGAGTTCAATACCGTCGCGGTGCGCCACTTCAACATGGGTGCAATGGAGAATAAAAGTCTGAATATTTTCAATTCCAAGCTGGTTCTTGCTGATGCAGAATCCGCAACAGACGGGGAACTAGAGCGGATTGAAAGTGTTGTTGGGCATGAGTATTTTCACAACTGGTCTGGTAATCGAATTACCTGTCGCGATTGGTTTCAGTTGTCGCTGAAAGAAGGTCTCACCGTGTTTCGAGACCAGTGCTTTACCGCCGACCTTCATTCCGAGCCTCTGAAGCGGATTGAAGATGCAGCGATGCTTCGCAACACGCAGTTCCGAGAGGATTCAGGCCCAACAGCCCATCCGGTCAAGCCGGACTCCTATCAGGCTATTGATAATTTCTACACAACCACGATTTATGAAAAAGGGGCGGAGCTGATTCGCATGTTGCGGACCCTGCTTGGGCCTGAACGTTTCATGCGTGGTATGAGCTTGTATTTCCAGCGGCATGACGGGGAAGCCGCCACAACAGAGGATTTTGTGAACGCGATTGTGGATGGCGCGGGAGCAGACGGTCAGCCTCTCGGATTTGATGTCGAGCAATTTCGGCTCTGGTATCACCAGGCGGGAACGCCTCATGTCACGGTGAAATCCCACTGGGATGGAGAAGCCGGACGTCTAAGCCTGACGCTGCAGCAGTCCACGGCTCCAACGCCAGGTCAGGAACAGAAACAAGCACTGGTGATTCCTGTTCTTTGGTCTGTCTTGCAGGCCAATGGAGGTGCCGGAGAAGAACGGCTGTTGGTGCTTGATCAGGAGACACAGACCGTCGTCTTGGAAGGGTTGTCCCCTGCGGTACAGCCCCCGGTTGTCTCTTTGTTCCGACGTTTTTCAGCTCCGGTGACCTGGGCTTCCGGCCAGACCCTCGACGATCTGTTTGCTTTGTTTGCTGGGGATAACGACGCCTTTGCCCGCTGGGATGCTGGCCAACAGCTGTGGAAGCGACTGATTCTTCCCCGTGCGGCAGGAACTCCTGAGTCAGAACTGGAGTCACGCATGCTGGATGCCCTTGGCCAGCTCCTCGCTGTTGACGGCGAACAAGACCCTGCCGTGTTGGCCACTCTCCTGGCTTTTCCTGGTCCTGCCGAACTTGAGTCACTGCAAAAAGAAGCCGACCCTCCTGTTCTGGAGCGAGCCACTTGTGAACTGAGAGAGCTGCTCGGATCCCAGCTGGAACCCTTGCTGAGGTCCAGGCTCGATGGCGTTGCGTCCAGCCTGGACCAAGCCTGGCCTGCAGGCCAGGGCGAGCGCCAGCTCACCGGTCTGATCTGGAGCTGGTTGGCTGCTGCCGGTGATTCAGTGGCGCGCTCCGATGCTGCTCAGGCGGTGCAAGGACCCTCGATGACGTTGGCGCGTGCCGGCCTGCGGGCATTGCAGCCCATTGAATGTGATGAGCGCGATCAGGCTCTGCGATCGTTCCACGATCGCTGGCAGGAGCGTCCGGTGATTTTCGACACCTGGTTTTCGCTGGAAGCTTCAACACCGCGCGCGGATGCTCTTGAGAGGGTTGCGGCTTTGTTGGAACACCCCCGTTATGACCCGATGGCCCCTAATTCAGTGCGTGCTGTGCTGGGTGGGCTTGTGGGTAATCCACGTGTCTTCCATGCCCTTGATGGCAGTGGATATCAGTTCATGGCTGAACAGATCATCGCCTTGGATCAGCGCAATGCCATCACAGCATCGAGGCTCGCCAAGGTGTTTAGTCGTTGGCGCACTTACGGCAGCGAACGTCAGGCTGCCGTGAAGCGGGCCTTGTCGACGCTGGCTTCGGCGGATCTCTCCACAAACACCCGTGAAGTGGTGACGTTGATGGAAGCCTGAACCAGTTTTTACCTGTTTGGCACTTGTCTTCATTCAGCAGCACCCTCTTTCGATTCGGCAGAGGGTGCTGGTCTGTGCAACGTTCAGGAGATTTGATTGTTTGGGTCGTGTTTTTTGCTCCTCAGCACCACTGCGTTACGCCCTGTGAAACTCAATTGACTCGGGAATGATGCTCTCTAGGTTGCAGAGACCTGGGAAGGAGGAATGAGCAGCGAAGTTCTGGAGGATCTCCTGAAAAAAGATATCTATGAAGACACCTGGGAATGGTGGAAAGCTCAACTCTATTTTTTACGAGAAGACAAAGACTTTCACGAGGCGGAAGCCGTCTTTAAAGAGTTCAGTATGTATAAAAGTAGGTCTTGCGGACTTGATTCTTAGTTCCAATCAGGGTGGCATTAAACGGGTTTTGTTGATGAGCACTGTTGTTTGTTCGAGATCTTTAATTCAGTAGAGACCTGATATCACTTTCAAACGTGAGGATGCTGTGACTTTGACCCTCTTGTCCAGGTAGCAGTGCAATCGCGCTGATGGCCTTGGGGAACGCCGCCTTACTTCTGGCGACAAATGATGAGAGATCATCAGCAGACCAAAGGCCTTTAATTCCGGATCGACGTTCTTCAATCAGTCGTTCGTAAGCCTCGTTAAAGCGTTTGGCGCGTTCCTCCTCGCCATCCAGCATCTCGGCGAAGGCCACTTCGGGACTCTTCTCCGTGGCGATCCGAAGCCATTCTTTGACCTCTGGATGATCGATTGCGGCCGATGTCGGCACCAGGTTGCCAATGCTGCCTACGCCGATCACCACCGCTTTGATCTCATCCGTACGACCATCGAGAACGACGCAAGGACAAGAGAAATCCCATGCCCTCACGGCGCTGACTTTGATGGCTGCTTCCACAAACGTCTCCCGGCACTCAGACACCAAGACGTCCAGACGGGCTCGATTTGATGACATGTGCGCTCCTGGTTTGATCCCAGTCGGACGATGCTGTTCAATTGTCGCGAAAGATGATTCAGTGTTGTGGATCCGCTGGTGTCAGGAGAGCCAGCTGGAATCCACTGAAAATGTGAGAACACCGTGATCATCGGTCTCGTTCCCCTCCGTAATGGCGACGCAGGCAATGTCACCTTGTTCGAAACACTGCTTGGATTTAAGGGCGAACTTAGCTGCATCCGAATATGACCAAACAGCTAGCCCATGACGATGACGTTCATCGGTATATCGATCCCAGAGCATGGAGAAGTGTTCTGCTTCCGGACCGTTCATGAATTCATCAAGCGCTTCGTCGGCGCCCACCTCCTTGTGACGGGCCAGAAATGAACGCAGCAGTGGATTGTCAATCACATTGCTTGTGGTGATGGTTCCAGTGAGACCTCGCACCGACGTTTTCAGAACTCGCTTGGGATGCTCTCTGGCATCAATCACAATCACAGGGCACTGCAGATCCCAGCTGCCTCGATTGCGTAGTTCCCTCGCTGCATCCGACATCTCATCGCGAAGCTCGCTGATCAGCTTTCGAACAATGAGGGTCGGATCCTTCATTATTTGAATTTAAAGCTTGTACGGGCCAGATCAACAGTTGGGGCTCGCCGTCAACGCATCCCACTCCTGAAGCTGAGTAGTTCAGATTGGTTGAAAAATAATGGAAGGCTGACCAGAACAGGATCAGTTTTCATGATTCATCGATTCAGTCTTTTCAGGTCAGGTTTGTCAGTGACAATGACCTGCAAGCTGTGTTGACTCTGGTTGACTCAGTACAGGAAGGGGCAAGTTTCGATGTGGTGTGACGTCCGACGTCACTTAAGTGCATCAAGCTCCATCAGTGATGGTTGGCAGATCTTGGTGGCATTGAACGGCTCTGGGCGATGACCAATCAGCCAGCGAAACGCTCCCAAACGCTCCAACGATCGGGTGGCACGCACTCTGATCCTTTGCATCCTGCCTTTCATCGTCGTTCGCTTCCACCTCTCGGGGCTGATGCTTGGTCTGGTCATGGCGAGCATCACCTTGACCTCTGCAGTTGCGGCCCCCATCGCTGGAAGGTTGAGCGATCGTTGTGGTCGTCGACCGACTCTGCTCGGTTGCCTTGGCATCAGCACCGTAGGGATGTCCATTTTTGGCATTGCCTCAACCGTTCCTGCCTTGTTCTTCGGGCGTTTGGTTGATGGCCTCGGCGGTGGCAGTGAAGCGACTTCGGAGGCTGTGATGGCACATATCACGCCTCGCAAAGATCAGACGAAAACGTTCGGTTTGGTGGCGATGGCCAGCGCGGTTGGCCTGATTGTTGGCCCTGGACTGGGAGGTCTCTTTGCCACTCTCAATGTGCGCCTGCCTGTCTGGATCGCAAGCTTTATGTTGTTAATGAATGTGATTTTGATCGCTGCTGGGTTTCAGGAAACCAGGAGTTCTGATTCGCCCAAACAATCATTAGCTCAGCCAAATCGCTCCTGGCCAAAACTTGTCGGTCTTGCTTATACCTGTCTGATGATTGCTGGTTATGGCGGCCTCTATGCAGCAAGTCTGATGTTGCACGATATTCATCAAGTGACTGTGAGTACTGCTGGGTTTGTCTTCAGTGTTGCGGGAGTCCTCAGCGTGCTTCAGCAGTGGCTGATTCTTCCTCGTTTAAGTCGCGCTTTCAGCGATCATGGAATTTTTCGAATCGGTTGCTGTTTAATGATTGCTGGGGCTGCGGTGATCTGGGCAGTTCAAATTCCATCGAACTATGTCAACACTGTGGTGGGTGTGAGCTTGATGTCGATGGGCTTTGCGCTGATTTCCGCTTCGGTCTGCTCCTTGTTTGTCCGTGGTTCCTCCACCGGCCGGTCCATGGGCACACTTCAGTTGTTAAAGAACATCGGTATTGGAATCGGCCCTCTTCTGTTGGGTTATGCCTTTGATGTTGCGCTTCAAGGTGCATTCTTGTTGGTCTTGCTTCTCGCTCTGGTCGGTCTCGTGTTGGCTTTCATTGCACCAAAACAGAATCAGATCATCACACTTGTGAGCACTTCGTGAATTTTTCAAGATAGCAAGTAATCGTGAATTTCTCGATAATTTTATGTTCAAGTTGTTGAATAAGTCATCACTTCGTCATTCACTCCGTCATTCACTGCGGAGGCCCTGCTGTTGATCGCCAATTCACGCTTACTGATTCTGAGAACCCATTTGCTGCAGAGCTTTGCGTCGATAGATAGACCCTTCTTTGCCGCTATGGACTCCCCATAACCCTTCCCAGTAGAAGTAAATCACTCCATACCCCTGTTCATTGCTGAGTCGCTTCTTTTCTGCAAGCACAGGGATTGGTGTAGTCCTTTTCCCGAAACCAGCAAGAACGCCGATCTGTACTGGCAATCCCCACTGACGCGCTTTACGTAAAGCAGGTTGATTGAGATCCTTGGCAAACCCCTTGAGTGAATAGGCGTAGTTCTGCACGACAAGATCATCAATCAGTTCTCCGACTGCCCAGAGTTCCCAGTCCTGCAGCCAGTGGTTGTAGGCAAATCGAAAAGGTCCTGGCGAAAGGCTGATTCGTTGAGGCAGAGATTCTTTCTCCAAGCGTTCTCTCAGTGCCCTCAATAGGCCTGTTAGCTGACGGCGTCTCCAGGTCATCCAGTAGCGATTGGTGTGATCCTTCGGCGGTGGTGCACCGGTCTGCGTTTCGTACAACGCAGAGGTGTAAGGGTCGTATCCCAGTTTCACTGGCCATGCGAAGTGGTCATCCAGCTGCAGGCCAGCCATTCGGCAGCGTTTCATCACCTCCACCACCAGGCCGATGAACCTTTCGCGTACCTCGGGGTGAGCAGGGTTGAGCCAAACCATGTTCTTGCCATGCATGGTCATGACGGCGCTGCCGTCAGCTCGGGCTAAGACCCACTCAGGCTGCTGACGCACGATCGCCGCATCGGCGGGCTCCATCAGTCCATATTCAAACCATGGGATGACTTTCATCCCGCGTTCACGAGCCTGTTGAGTCAGGGTGCAGATGGGATCGAGCTGGAGCCCGGCTTTTTTCAACGCCGGTTCAACCGGTGCGAAACGACTGCGATGAAACGTTGTGCCGCGACTCCATACATTGGGATAGATGGCATTGAAGCCTGCTGCTTTCAGCTCATCCATGGCCTGGACGAGCTGTTGACGGTCGTAGTAAAGACGGCTTGGACTGTTAGTCAGCCACACCCCCAGCGTGCGTTTGGGCTGAACGGAGGGCAGCTGTGCCGATGCCGGAGTTGCAGCGCAGAGGCTCAATACTCCAGCCATTACGACTGCTCTAGTCCGGCGGAGCTGCAGCTGAGCTCTGGTCACGGATCTAGCGGAACATCGAGCTGACGGAGCTCTCCTCATGAATCCGCCAGATCGCTTCGCCCAGCATGTTGGCGACCGAGAGCACCTTCAGCTGTGAGAACACACGGTCTGAAGGGATTGGAATCGAGTTGGTCACCACGACCTGCTCAAACAGACCGTCTACTGAGAGACGCTCCGCCGCAGGTGGGGAGAACACGGCATGAGTGGCGCAGGCGATCACCCGCCGCGCCCCTTTCTCTCGCAGCAGGCGTGCGCCGGCGCAGATTGTGCCGCCGGTGTCGATCATGTCGTCGATCAAAATGGCGGTCTTTTCCTGCACATCACCGATCACGGTGAGGCTTTCGGCCATGTTGTGACCTGTGCGCCGTTTGTCGATGATGGCCAGTGGTGCATCATTCATCTGTTTGGCAAAGGCTCTGGCGCGTGCGACACCGCCCACGTCCGGAGATACCACCACCACCTCGCCTAGGTCCTGATCGGATAAATAGTCGACAAGGACTGGAGAGCCATAAATGTGATCGCAGGGAATGTCGAAGTAGCCCTGGATCTGAGCGGAATGGAGATCCATCGCCAGCACTCGGTCAACACCGGAGGTCGCCAGCAGGTTGGCGGTCAGCTTCGCGGTGATCGACTCACGGCCTGCTGTTTTGCGATCAGCCCTGGCGTAGCCGTAATACGGCACAACAGCGGTGACCTGTCTGGCGGAGGCGCGTCGGCAGGCATCCACCATGATCAGCAGCTCCATCAGGTGATCGTTCACAGGAGCGCAAGTGGGCTGGATCAGGAACACGTCGCAGCCCCGAATGGATTCCTGAATCTGCACATAGAGCTCACCGTCGGCGAAGCGTTTGCAGACTCTTGGACCATCCGGTACGCCCAGATAGGCGGCAATTTCACGTGACAGT
>QCTJ01000019.1 GCA_003211205.1 Synechococcus sp. AG-673-F03 | reverse complement strand
GAACGTCTCGGGATTGTTTGCAGGGATCCCATCCGGCATGGAGCGGATGATCTGCTTCAGGCAATGATGAGCACTGAAACAGAGAACTTGCTCAAAAGGTGAAAGGGCGAGCGAGGGGATTTGAACCCCCGAATGGCGGCACCACAAGCCGCTGCCTTAACCACTTGGCGACGCCCGCCGCGTCGGTAAGAATCTAGCAATCCGCCCTGCAGTCACACCCACATGTCTTCGCCTCGTTGGCGCTGGCCTTCAGCAACGGCGGCAGCAGCTGTGCTTGTGGTGGCAGGAAGCTGTGCTGCGCTGTTCGTGACCAATCCCAGCAGGGATGATTACCAGGACTTTGCCGGAACAACATTGGCGAAGCTGGCCACCAAGGAGATCTGTGAGCGTCAGACCTTGCCGATGGTCCTGCAGCTTTGGATCAGTGATTGTCCTCGCTTGATCGCTGATCAAGAGCCGGCGCTGGCTTTGCTGGCCGACCAGTTCACCCGTCGCTGGAACCTCGGGCTGGCCAGTGTGTATCTCACGACTGTGGGTGGTCAGAACCTCTTGCCCGCCCTGCGATTGCCGCGTTATTCGGTGATCAGCCTCGGACTTGCAGGCCAGTTTTTGGTGCTCAACGCCCATTCGGATGCCGGCAAGCTCGAATGAGCACAGCAAGCGTTTCGTGGGGATTCGGTGAGCTGAGAGCACGTTGTCCGCGCTCTCTGATCGATCTGGGCTCTGATCCGTCGCCAACGGCTGGTGTGGATGGATTGATTCCCGTGGTCTTGACCTGGTCAGGCCGCCGGATCCAGTCGGTGCAAGCCACGTCGGAGGCCACCGGTCTGGTGCTACCCCGACTGGTGGAACCCCATGCCCATCTGGACAAGGCGTTCTCCTGGAACGAGTACCCCAATCCGGCGGGCACCTACTCAGGAGCCTTGGCGGCCAACTTCAGGGAGCATGAGACCCGTACGGCAGCGAAGGTTGAGCTGCGTGGAGAGCGCTGCTTACAACTGGCCTGGCAACACGGTCTGCGAGCGGTGCGCAGTCATATCGATAGCCTCGGACCTGGTGCGAACTGCAGCTGGGAGGTGCTCTCCGATCTGCGCAACCACTGGCGTGAACGCATTGAGCTGCAGCTGGTCGCTCTGGTGCCGATTGAGTACTGGTCAACTGCCGAGGGGGAGCACCTGGCGGCTGCTGTGGCCAAGGTCGATGGGCTGATCGGAGGTGTTCTGGCACCTCCCTGCAGAGGTCGGGCCACGCGCCTTGCTCTGCGTCGACTACTTGAGCTTGCGGATCGACACGGTTGCCCGGTGGATCTGCATATTGATGAAGCAGCCTCTCAACCTGCAGAGGGCGTCCGTCAGCTGTTGCGTGTGCTTGAGAGCATGACTGTTTCGGTGCCTGTCACCTGCAGCCATGCCAGCAGCCTGTCGCTGCTGTCAACCGGTGCACTGCAGCGGCTGGGGACGCGCATGGCGCGCCAGAACCTGCAGGTGGTGGCACTGCCGCTCACCAATGGCTGGTTGCTCGGTCATCGCGACAACGAAACTCCGCTGTGCAGGCCGCTGGCGCCGATCCGTCAGCTGCAACGCGCAGGGATTCCTGTGGCTGTTGGAGGTGACAACGTTCAGGACCCCTGGTACCCAGGCGGACAGCTTGATCCCCTGGCACTCATGGCCATGAGCCTGCCACTGGCTCAGCTCGCCCCCTGGGATGACCATGGACTGAAGCCATTCGGCACCGATGCGACGGGTCTGATGGGTTTGGAGTGGGATGGACGGTTGCGGGCCGGAGCACCGGCGGACCTGATTCATCTGCCCGGTGGTGGCTGGCCTGAGTTGCTGTCGATGGCATCCCGACGTCGGGTTCTTGCCGGTGGACATTGGGTGCAGGATTGGTCGTAACGCCCTTCAGACCGACCAATGCTTCCTGATGCCCTGCGAACTGAGCTGGCAGAAGTCCCTGGCCTCAGGTTGTTGATACAGCCTGAGGAACTGGAACGGTTGTCTCGTGATGCCTACGACTACTCGCCGGTGCTGTTGCAGCGGTTGGCTCATTGCCGAGCAGAGCTTGTGGTGAGGCCCGACAGCGTGGAGGCGGTTGTTCGCGTGGCGGCAGCCTGCCGGCGTCATGCCGTGCCTCTGACCATGCGTGGATCAGGCACGGGCAATTACGGCCAGTCCGTGCCGCTGGAATCTGGGGTGGTGATGGTGATGACCCAGCTGAGGGCCGTGCGCTCCATTGATCAGGCCAGCGGCGTTGCCGAGGTTGAGTGCGGATGCCTGCTGAAAGACCTCAACCGGGAGCTGGCCGGTTTTGGCCGGCAGTTACGTCTAATGCCAAGCACCTGGCGCAGCGCCACGATCGGTGGATTCATCGCCGGTGGTTCCGGTGGAATCGGTTCCGTGCGCTGGGGGTTTCTTCGCGATCCGGGGCACCTGCTCGGACTTGAAGTGGTCACCATGGAGCAGGAGCCGCGGGTCCTTCAGCTCGAGGCCAGCGATGCCGAGGCGTTGAACCATGCCTACGGCACCAATGGCATCATCACGGCACTGCGGCTGGCCACGGCACTGCGTGTTGATTGGCAGGAAGTGGTGGTGGATTGTCCGGACTGGCCGACGGCAGTGGAGCTGGCAAGGCGATGCAGTTCAGCAGCGATTGACCTGCATCTCTGCACCGTTCTGGAGGCAGCGGTGGTTGAGTTGCTGCCGACGTGGGATCTGCCTCCGCGCCGTTCTGATCGCTTATTGCTGCTGGTGGCTCCCGATGCGGTGAGCACGGTTCAGCGCCTGGCGGCAGATATGGGGGCTGTTCTGACCCATCTCGGTGCGGAGGCCGACCGCCAAGGCAATGGTCTGCGGGAGCTGAGCTGGAACCACACGACGCTGCATCTGCGCCAGCGCGATCCTGACTGGACCTACCTGCAGATGCTGCTGCCCCAACCGGAGATCGACTGTTTGAACACACTCAAGCAGGCCTGGGGTGATGATCTGCTCTGGCATCTGGAAGCTGTCAGGCAGCAGGGAGTTCAGCGGCTCGCATCACTTCCACTGGTGCGCTGGCGCGGCGTTGAAGCCCTGGAGCAATTGATGCAGGAGTGTCGAGATCTCGGCGCACTGATCTTCAATCCGCATGTGCTCACCGTGGAAGGTGGTGGCCTCGGTGTGGTGGATGGGGATCAGGTGGCCACCAAGCATCGTTACGACCCCGCTGGACTCCTCAATCCGGGAAAACTTGGGGGGTTCAGCAGTTGAGGCTGTCGCGAGTGGAAACACCCGTGCTGGAATTGACGCCTTCAGCAACCTGGCAGAGCCGGCGCTGATCATCCCGGTCCAGCAGGGCGTCGCTGAAGTCAGCACCCTCCACATCGGCTCCTGCAAAACTGCTGCCTGCAGCGATCACACCGATCAGCAGAGCATCGCGCAGATCAGTTCGCGTGAAGTCGGCCCGGTCCATTAGCGAATCGCTGAGATCGGCTCCATGAAAATCAGCTTCGGCAAAAGCTCCCTGCGTGAAGATCGCCCCATGCAGGTTGGCTCCGCTGAAATCAGCTCCGCGTCCCACGGCGCCTGCGAAGGAGGTGTTGGTTAATTGCTGGTCGTGAAAGTCAACATCGCTCTGATTGGTGAGTGTGTAGTCCACCCGGTCTTGAAACAGTGCCCTGTCTTGAAGGCCCACCCCAGCGGACGTATCGAGGGCCAGAACAGTCAAAGGCGTCAGCCAGGTCATCACCAGGGTGAGTGCAGCAAGCACCTTCAGCAGCGATTTCATGGTTCCAGCGAATGGCTTGACGTTCACTCTGCCTCCAATGTGCCGTTTCCCATCATGTGGCCGATCAGATAGAGAGATCCGGCGATCACCGGGGCGGATGCGGGCCAGCCCTGATCAAGCAGCTGTTTGAGTGCATCCAGAGCAGTCTCAGCTGACTTCAGTTGATGGGCCTGCAGCGGCAGTGCTGGCTTCAGTTGCTCCAAGCCCCAGCTGCGATGCCCAGGCACCGGCACAATCCAGGCCTCATCCAGAGGGCCGAGCAGCTGTTGAAGCATCTCCGGTGCCTGTTTCTGCGCCTGGATCGCCAGGATCCAGATCTGCCGATGGCCGTCGGATGACCAACCGCAGCGTTCCCGCGCCAGCTCGATGGCGGCAGGTGGATTGTGGGCTCCGTCCACCCGCAGCCTCAAGCCCCTCCAGCGCATCCACTGCAAGCGCCCGGGCCAGCGTGCCGCTGCAAAGCCTTCACGAATGGCTCGGCTTGAGATCACCTCATTGCGTGCGCTCATCCACTGCAGTGCGGCTGCAGCTACGGCCCCATTGCGTTTCTGCCAAGCCCCTGAAAGACCCAGGGTCCAGCTTTCATCCAATGCATCGACCCACTCCAGGGTGCCTTGCACCGCGTTGACTCGTTGCTCGAGCACCGCAGCTACCTCGGGTTCCTGGATTGCGCTGATCACGTGGGCTCCCTCACCGATGGCCGCGGCTTTCTCTGCAGCAATGGCCTGAAGGCTGGGGCCCAGATGCTCGCGATGGTCCATGCCGATTGACGCCACAGCGATCAGAGGCCGCCAACTGTGGGCTGTGGTGGCATCCAGTCGGCCTCCCAGTCCTGCTTCCAGCACGAGCCAGTCGGGCCTCTGCGCTTCGAAGTGAATCAGTGCGCTGCAGATCAGTTGCTCGAACGGAGTGAGGCGGCATTGTTCCGTCAGTGGTTGCAACTGCTCGAGCGTCTGTCGCAAGGCCGTGATCGAGATCAACTGGTTGTTGACGCGGATGCGTTCACACCAACTCACCAGATGGGGCGACGTGGTTAGGCCTGAGCACAAACCGGCCGCTATCAATCCATGGTGGATGAGGCAGGCGATGGACCCCTTGCCGTTGGTGCCGACGACCTGAACGGCAGGAATCGACTGAGCCGGGTGGTGTAGGTGCTCCAGAGCGATCGTCATCCTGTCCAGCGACAGGTCCATGCCGCGCACGTCAAAGCGCGGCAGCAGATCACTCAGTTCATGGGGGTGATGTCCCTGTGGCGTCACTCAGCTCACACGGTTCAGGGCGCGTTCCAGGCGTGTGAGGAGGACCTGGATCTCTCGGGCATTGATCACCAGAGCGGGCACCATCCGCACCACCTGAGCACCGGCGGGCACCACCAGCAACTGTTCCTCCAGAGCTGCTTTCACCACGTCCACCGCAGTGATCCCGCAGTCCTCCTTGAGGACCAGGCCCTGAAGCAGTCCCCAGCCACGCGATCCCTCCAGGTATTTAGGGAAATGGTCCACGAGCCTGTTGAGGCCCTCACGCAGCTGGGTGCCCCGTTCGCGCACATTGCGCAGCAGATTGCGCTTTTCGATTTCGCTCGCCACCGTCAGACAGGCCTGACAAGCGAAAGGGTTGCCGCCGAAGGTGCTTGCGTGGTCGCCCGGTTCAAAAAGATCGGCACTTTGACACACCATCAGAGCGCCGACGGCGTGTCCACCTCCCAGGCCTTTGGCTAGGGTGAGGGCATCGGGACGAACACCGAGCTGTTCATAACCCCAAAGCGTGCCCGTGCGGCCCATCCCCACCTGCACTTCATCAAAGATCAGCAGGATGTTGCGTTGATCGCAGTGCTCGCGAATCGCCCGTATCACGTCGGGATCGCCGGGATTCACGCCTCCTTCGCCCTGAAGAGGCTCGATCAGCACCGAGGCCACGCGTGGACCGTTCTGTTCCAGGCGCTCGAGCAGTTGTTCAAAATCCGCGAGATCGTTGTACTTGAAGAATCTGAAACCTTCCACCATCGGTTCAAATCCCTGGTGGTATCTGGGTTGTCCTGTGGCGCTGACCGCGGCCAGCGTGCGCCCATGGAAGCTGGCAGCAGCAGTGATGATCACGGGGCGTTCGATGCCCCGGCGCAGATGACCGTGCTTCCGTGCAAGCTTGATGGCGGCTTCGTTGGCTTCAGCTCCTGAGTTGCAGAAGAACACGCTGTCTGCGCAGCTATTTCTGACCAGCCATTTCGCCAGGGCTTCCTGTTCCGGAATTCGATAGAGATTGGAGACATGCTGGAGCTTGCGCAGCTGACCGTTCAAGGCCTTGCGCATCGCTTTGTTGCTGTGCCCAAGTGTGCAGGTGGCGATGCCGGCAACGGCATCAAGATGGCGACGGTTTTTGTCATCCCATACCCAACAACCCTTGCCGCGTTGGAGGGAGAGCGCGAAGCGGTTGTAGGTGCCCATCACCGCATCGGATGGGGGCACTGGCGCTGGCTCCACCATGGATTCTGAGTGTATTTCCCCGAAGGGAATCAATGACCTGATCATTGTCTATCAGCATCCTGCTGCTGTGGAGACTCCCAACCAAATCCTCAGCAACCCACAATCTCGACGGTGCCGTAGACCCTGTAGATGAATAGGAGCGGTCGGACTTGAACCGACAAACCCGAAGGCGGCGCATTTTGAGTGCGCTGCGTCTACCAATTCCGCCACGCTCCCACGCATCAAGTTTAGATGATGCAGTTCAGAGCAGCGTCTCAGGAACTGTGACGTTCCAACTTTGCTCCGCTGGCCGTGAGTTTCGCTTCAATTCCGGCGTAGCCCCGGTCGAGGTGGTTCAGGCCACTCACCTGTGTTCTTCCTTGGGCCACTAGGCCCGCAAGCACCATGGCGGCTGAGGCACGTAGATCGGTTCCATTCACAGGCGCTCCACTGAGGGAAGGAACGCCTTCGACCACAGCCGCGTTGCCTTGAACGCGGATGGCCGCACCCATGCGCTGCAGCTCCGCCACATGTTGCATGCGGTTCTCGTAAATCTTTTCGGTGATCACGCTGGTCCCCTGGGCTGTCGCCAGCAAGGCCATGAACGGTGCCTGAAGATCGGTTGGGAAACCGGGGAAAGGCTGGGTGGTGATGTCAATGCCTTTGATGGTGCCCGGTGTGATGACGATGCCATCGCCATCAACCTCCAACCCGCAACCACAGTCGCGCAGTTTCTGCAGCACGGAACTGAGGTGATCAGGAACGAGTGGGGCGACGCGCAGTCTTGAGCGGGTGATGGCTGCCGCCAGCAGGAAGGTCCCAGCTTCGATTCTGTCGGGAATCACCGTGTAGTCACAACCGTGCAGCCGCTCCACGCCTTCAACGGTGATGGATGGACCGCCTGCACCGCTGATGCGAGCTCCCATGGCATTCAGCAGGTTGGCGAGGTCCTGAACCTCAGGCTCCTGGGCTACGTTCTCAATCACGCTGGTGCCTTCCGCCAAGCTTGCAGCCATCAAAATCGTTTCCGTGGCGCCGACGCTCGGACAGTCGAAAACAATCGAGGCACCTTTAAGACGTTTGCGATTGCCGGGAACCGTGGCCGAGACCACGCCATGTTCAACAGTCACGACGGCTCCAAGAGCTTTGAGTCCGCGGATGTGCTCCACCACAGGGCGTGCGCCGATGCGACAGCCGCCAGGTAGGGGAACCTTGGCGTGGCCCATGCGAGCCAGGATTGAACCGATTGCGAAGAAACTGGCTCTGAGCCCGTTCACAAGTTCGTAAGGAGGTTCCACGCTTGTGAGGTCGGAAGCCTGAAGGTGAATGGTTTCATGGCTGCGGCGAATCTTTACTCCCATCGAGACCAGGATGTTCTCCATGCCATCAATGTCGGTCAGAGGAGGCACATTGCTAAGGGAAAGTGTGTCTTCCGTCAGCAGGGAAGCCGTCATCAGCACCAGGGCGGAATTCTTTGCGCCGCTCACACGGAGCTCACCGTGCAGTCTGTTGCCGCCTTGGATCTCAAGATGGGGTTTGAGAATGTCATGAGACGCGGGCGCCGCGGCTGTCATCCCTGTTATTTCCTGCCGAATGCTTATCTTGACGGCTATGTCTGAGACCGTCTAGACGGCCGGCCCCCAAACTGTCTTGACGTTTGAGGCAACAGCCGATTGCCGATGTCGTATGTTTCACGAGTCGCTTTGCGACACACGCCAGCGGATGTGGCGGAATTGGTAGACGCGCTAGTTTCAGGTACTAGTGGCAGCAATGTCGTGGGAGTTCAAGTCTCCCCATCCGCATTGATTGAATCGAACTCTCAACGGGATCACTGTGAGCTATTGAATTCTGGTTCAAGTCCTGCCTTTTTTTTGTGTCCCTGATTGATCAATCAAGTATGCCCTTGAATGATTACAGAATGGCAGTTATGGCTCCATACATTAACTAAGTTGGATTTTGTTGAAACACTTCCGGCATCGTCGTCGGATAAGTAAAGCCAGCCTCGAGGGCTTTTGTTGGTACTGCTTTAGGAAGACTTCTGGAGCTGAGACTCTGCATGAAATGGATCACTTGCAATTGACCACTCTTCGCGGATTGAGCTCAGGTACTGCCTCAAGGCAGCTGCGTGTTGCCTTGATGGCGCAGATTACAGCGCTGACAGTCGCGATGTGACAGCAGTTCAATCCTTCACATCCGACCTATCTTGTTGGCAGAAGGCTTCACTAACCGTTCATGATTGTTCTGAAGATCTCCAACTCATCAGAGGTTGTGGCCTCCAAGGTCGGCAAGTTTCTCGAAGCCCTGACCCCCGATAAAGTCGATCTGGCAGCTGTTGAGGACCAAGTCATCAAAAAGTTGGTGGAGAATCTCTCAGCTGAAGGGATCAAAGGAGAGATTGCTTCTGTTGATGGCGTCGATATCGAGGGTAGTGAGCTCAGTCTTCACGACGGTTTGAAAGTGCGGAAGCACACCAGCTTCTGAGGTGAATCAGCTCCCCGGATCCAGCGTCGATTTGATCAGCAGTCGTCGCAATCCCCTAGTACGGCGTCTCCGCTCTCTGGTTACGTCCTCAGGCCGTCAGCAGGATGGACATCTTCTGCTCGAAGGCACACATCAAATCCAGGAGCTGCTGTCTTTGCCGCGTCGGCTGACCACGCCGATCAAAGTGATGGCGACGCCGGCCTGGTTGGACTCGCATGCGGATCTGATCGATCGCTTGGCAGCTGATATCGATCTGCAGCCGATGGCTTATCAAGCCCTCAGAGCAGCCCTCTCCACGGTCAACCCCGATGGGGTGGCCTGTCTCTGGCCGGTCGACCAGCTGCCGAAGTCTGCTGAAGCTCCTTCATTTGTGTTGGCCCTTGATCGTGTGCAGGATCCCGGCAACGTCGGCACCCTGTTGCGCACTGCCTTGGCTGCTGATGTGGAGGAGGTCTGGCTTGCTGCAGGCGCTGACCCGCTGGCTCCGAAAGTCCTGCGCTCAGCAGCTGGAGCAGTGCTGCGACTGCCGCACAGACGGTTGGGTCCCACGGATGCGGTGGGTGTCGAGCAGTTGACCAACATGCTCAGCTCAGCCCGTGATCGTGGCCTTCAGGTGGTGGCGGCGCTGGTGCCGGATTCAGGGGCTGGGATGCGGGTGATTCCGTACTGGCAGCTGGACTGGTGCCACCCCACCGTGTTGGTGCTCGGCAATGAGGCAGCAGGTCTTCATCCAGCGCTGCTGGCCTGCTGCAGCCATGGGGTCACGCTTCCCCACAGCAGTCAGGTTGAGTCTCTCAATGTGGCTTCCGCAGCTGTTCCTCTGCTTTTGGAACGCCGACGGGCGACAATGACGGCCTCCATGCAGCTGTCCGCGTGAGCGACGCCAGTTTCGACTTCGATGTGATCGTGATCGGTGCCGGTTATGGCGGTTTCGATGCGGCCAAACATGCTGCTGATCACGGTCTGAAGGTGGCGATCATCGAGTCTCGCGACATGGGCGGGACCTGCGTGAATCGCGGCTGTGTTCCGTCCAAAGCCTTGCTGGCTGCCTCCGGACGAGTGCGGGAGCTTGCCGATGCCAAGCATCTCTCCAGCTTTGGAATTCACGCGGCTCCCGTTCGCTTTGAGCGTCAGAAGATCGCTGATCACGCCAATGAACTGGTCGCCACGATCCGCAGCAACCTCACCAAGACGCTCGAGAGAGCTGGCGTCACGATCATCCGGGGTCAGGGACGCCTGGATGCTTCACAGAGGGTGGGAGTTCGTGAAATCAGCGGTGTCGACAGGATTCTCTCGGCTCGTGAGGTGATCCTCGCCACTGGGTCTGATCCTTTTGTTCCGCCTGGTATCGAGACGGATGGACGCAGTGTCTTCACCAGTGATGAGGCCGTGAACCTGGAATGGCTTCCACGCTGGATCGCCATCATCGGCAGTGGATACATCGGCTTGGAGTTTGCCGATGTTTACACCGCGCTCGGATGTGAGGTGACCATGATTGAGGCTCTGGACCGGGTGATGCCTACCTTTGATCCGGATATCGCCAAGCTTGCCGCACGCAAGCTGATCGACGGTCGCGACATCGATGCCCGTTCAGGCGTTCTGGCTCAGTCGATCAAGCCCGGTTCTCCCGCCCTGATCGAACTGGTTGATATGCAGACCCGTGAACCCGTTGAGACTTTGGAGGTTGATGCGGTGCTGGTGGCCACGGGCAGGGTGCCCAGCAGCCAAGGGCTCAATCTTGACGCCTTGGGTGTTGAAACCAACCGCGGATTTGTACCCATCGACGACGGCATGCGAGTTCTGTCTGGCGGTCAGCCCGTTCCTCACCTCTGGGCTGTCGGAGATGTCACCGGCAAGCTGATGCTCGCTCATACCGCTGCTGCTCAGGGCACCGTGGCTGTTGACAATATTCTCGGTCACATCCGTGAGATCGATTACCGCAGTATTCCTGCAGCCACGTTCACTCACCCCGAAATAAGCTCAGTGGGGCTGAGCGAAGCCGATGCCAAGCAGCAGTCTGCTGATTTGGGGTTCGAGCTCGGCGTGGTTCGCAGTTACTTCAAGGCCAATTCAAAGGCTCTGGCTGAACTGGAGAGTGATGGCCTGATGAAACTTCTATTTAACAAATCCACTGGTGAGGTGCTCGGTGCCCATATCTATGGGCTGCATGCCGCTGACCTTATTCAGGAGGTCTCCAATGCGGTGGCCCGTCGTCAGAGTGTGCGTCAGCTGGCAACCGAAGTGCATACGCATCCAACGCTCAGTGAAGTTGTGGAAGTTGCCTATAAGCAGGCAGCTCATGCTCTTTCCTTGTAAGGACATTCATGGAGATCCGTCGCAGACCCCCTAATCCATCCATTCAGGTCGCGCATCTGGAATATGCGATCCCTCATCAGGATTCCGAAGCCAGAAACATTCTGGAAAAAATTGTCTGGGAGAAGGATCGAGAGGTTGCAGCGGCACGCCAACGGGTCCCCTTGGAACAGCTCAAGTCCAAGGTGGCGCAACTACCTGCCAGCCGCGATTTTCTGCATGCTCTGAGGAAAGCCTCCTCCAGGCCGGCTGTGATTGCGGAGGTGAAAAAAGCCAGCCCAAGCAAGGGTGTGATTCGCGAAAATTTCAATCCTGTGGAGATTGCGAAGGCTTATGAGGCAGGAGGTGCGACCTGTCTGTCCGTGCTCACTGACAAAACCTTTTTTCAAGGTGGCTTTGATGTGCTTGTCAAGGTTCGCGATGCGGTTGAGCTGCCTCTGCTTTGTAAGGACTTCATCCTGTCGCCATATCAGCTTTACCAGGCTCGTGCTGCCGGAGCTGATGCCGCACTGCTGATTGCGGCGATTCTTACTGATCAGGATCTTCGCTATCTGGCCAAGGTGGCCGTTGCCCTGCAATTGACCATCCTGGTTGAGGTGCATGAGAGCGCAGAGCTGCAAAGAGTTCTGGCCCTCGGAGACTTTCCTTTGATCGGGATCAACAATCGCGATCTCACCAGTTTTCAGACTGACTTGGCAACCACGGAATCGTTGACCGCCCAGTTTTCAGATTCTTTGAAGGAGCAGGCGGTTCTGCTGGTGAGTGAGTCGGGCCTTGCTACGCGCGAGGATCTCGATCGTGTTCAGCGCGCCGGAGCAGATGCAGTGCTGGTGGGCGAATCTTTGATGCGTGAGGTCGACGTTGAGGTAGCCATTCGCGCTTTGATGGCCGTCGAATGAAGCCCTCTTGAAGGAGGGTTGAAAGCCCAGTGCTGTAAAGCGATCACGTGCCGGATGCAAATCCTGCATCGTCCCCTTCAAAAACGTACTCAAGTCGACGAACTGTAGTTATTGTTCGGGTCAACGTGAATAGAAGACCCACACCATGGCTTCCACCACCCTTGTTGTGTCCCTGGCTGGCCTGACTCTTAAGAACGTCGAGAAGTTGGTGACAGCGCGAGGTATCGACAGGGTGTTGGTAGTCGACACGCCATCCAATTTTGCTGATACCAACGCATTGGCGAGTGCTGCAGGAGCTGCTCGTTCAATCAGGCAGGAGAATCGTGAAATAGAACTGCAGGTCGCATTTGCTACTGGCGATCAACTTGAGGCTGAGGCGGTCGGTGAAGCTGAACTTGATGCTGTAAGGAGCCTTGTCACTTCAGCGGGGGGAGGCTTCACAGTGGCCCCAGTTGAAAATGGCCTGGTCGCCCAACTCAATGCTGCGTCCGTTTCCGGAACAGTTTTCACAACACTGAGCTCTCAAGCGTTCGTTGCTCTGACAGCCCCTGAATTGAGTGGGATCGAGCCCGATCTCGCTGAAACCCTTGTTGATACCCTCGAATCCAATCAAATAAATTCGATACTTGAGACAGGATCAATTGCTCTTGAAGGGCTTCAACAAACACAGACTTTCAAAGCACCAGTCTTCACTGCATCTCCATTAAATAATTTTCTGACAGATCTGGATGGATCTGTTCAAGTCAATCTTGATGTTGAACAATTCAAAGAGATTGCAAAAAATAGTGCATTAGATGCAAATTCTGACAATTTTGCAGAGGTAGATGTCTTTAACACGGAAAATATTTATGTCACTGAAATTGATTTAGACGTCGATGATGGGCCGTTTTCTGCTTCCCCGTCGGAGATCCAAACTTCTGTCCCTGAATACACTCTGTCTGCAGTACAAGACATTGATTTTCAGCCTTTGGTAACTCCCTTCCTGGGGAATATTGATGTCAGAACTAGATCAAAAATATATTCGTTGAATTCAACTGATATTCAAAGTCTTAAGGATTTAGGTGCTCAGGGGCTACAGCTTGCAGACTTCAATGGAACTTATCGACTCAACGCTGGGCGCACAAATCTTCTTTCAGCTGAAGAAGTTTTGGCAATTCCAAGCCAAGGTATTGCTTCTTACAGAAACAATAAAATTGCTCTGAGCGATTCACCTGAAGTCATTACCGAATTATTGCCACACCTGTCTCAAAGACAGCTGATGTCAATTGATTGCATTCAATTTCTGCTTGAAGCTAATACGACTGAGCTGACTTTAAGTGCTTCTGATTTTGCAATCATCGATAGCACGCCTGGATACAAAAGTGTGTATTCATCCTCTCAGCATGTTGGTATCAGAGAATTAGTCAATGCTGAAGACGAAAAACTGACAATAACGGTACAAGATGAACTTGCATCATTGATTAGTACTGGAATTCTTACAGATTCCGGAGTTGCACAATCAATTAGCTCTAGTAGCGATAGAGACACTTTCAATTTACTTCAAGATGTTGTTTCTGTTTCTATTGAATCAGCAGTTGGAAGTTCCACAGTTGACCTCTCTGCACCAATCTTATCCAATTACCTGATTGATCCAAGAGTTAGTGCTGCTGACGGTACAACCTTTGTCCTTGAAGATACCGCATCCAACATTCGCGAATTTTTCTTGAATGCAGCTTCTATAGGAATCGATGTTGCATCTGTATCAAGCGTTGATTTTGTTAGCGAAGCAAAAGCCATTGATCTGAATGTTGAACAAGCTACATTCTTGCTTGACTCTGATCTCGATATTCAGAATATCCAAAATTTCCGATTCACCCTATCCGATAACACTGAAGACATTGAAGGGTTCCTTAATTATATCGCTGATATCAACAAAAGCTCCGATTCCTCTCTTCACATTGATCTCAGTCAGCTCGTCGGAGTAACGAGTTTTGATTATAACGGTACTCTCCGGTTGGACTATGAGGATTATCAAGCTTTAACCGGCACAACGATTAATCTCAACGATCTGACTAATATTCAACTTGTTGTCAATGGAACGGCCGCTGAAATTGAAAGTCTTCTTTCTGATCAAACAAGAAATTTAATTGATGGCGTTTCATTTGCGATTACGGATGGCGGTGAAGTTAATATCAGTTCCTCTCAACTTGACCTGTTGGATGGTCGTATTTCAGGCTCAGTTGTTGTTCGTGATGACAACTCAGGTCTAGCTGATCTCTTTGACAATGCTATTCCTCAGAACGTCAAGTCATTTGAGCTTCTCGATGCAAACGGAACTACGACTGATCTTGACGATTCAGTGATTACTCTGACTGTTAATCAGTTAGGTGGTCTTCCAGGTCATGTCAATGCTGATGTGATTCTCAAGGATACAGACGATCAATTACAGCGTGTTTTGCGTGGTGATCTCGACTACCGAGTCACCAAAATTGAGCTCGATCAGTCGCTCGGTTCTGATAAAGATGGCAATACTTCCCTTGATTTAAGAATTGGTCAGCTTGAGCGCTTGCTCGAAAATGGTGTTGAAATTGGTCAAGGAATCAGCATTGTTCTTGATGCGCGAGATACTTTCGAAACCAATGTTAAATCAGCTGCAGCTCTGCCTCAATCGTTTGCAGGGTCCTTAGTCATCACTGATGATGGAACTGCTCTCGGTGAGCTCTTCAGTGGTATCTGGAATCTTCCTCCAAATGCTTCTGATGTACAGCTTCGCAGTCTTGATAATGCACCTCTGGCGTTGAATGTTGCACAGCTTGAGCAACTGCTTCCAGGTGGAACTTATCCTGGATTCAGCGGGAACATTGAACTTGTTGATACGGAAGTTGCAATTGCTGAATATCTCGGTCAATTCTCTGACGCAGGTCTGGATGCTCGAGTCGTTGAGGTCTATGTCAATGATTTAAATCTGTCTTTGGATATTTCTTCCGATACGGATCTGAAGATTTTGCAGGATCTGGCCTCAGCAGATGGAATGCCATTAATCATTGATGCAGAAGCATTTGCTCAATTACCCAACGACTTTATCTCTGAGGATGGGGTTGTTATTCGTGATTCATCCGGTGATGTTGCCGAAGTACTGAGCGGACAACTTGACGGCAGATTGGTCGGTGTTGAGTCTCGCAGTGGTGAACTTGTTCTGAATGTCAGTCAATTAAAGAACTTTGAGTCGTTGATCAGCAATGCCAAAGTCATGCTCCAAGATCATGCAGATGCGATCAGCGAATATTTCACGTCCGGATTCCCCTCTCTAGCAATTCGAGCTGTCAATGTCTCCAACGGTGATCGACTATCGCTGTCTTCAGACGCATTTGCCAATCTGTTGTCACTGGAATCGGTTACAGAAGCTCGCGTCTTTGCTGGTCAGATTGAGCTTGCTGCGGGCAGTTCAAACGTTGATTTCGTACCTTCGCAACTCGCCGACCCTAGGGTCAGCAGTCTTGCTGTGGACGGTTCAGACCAGTTGGTTCTGAACGTCAGCGAACTTAAGTATCTCGCCCAGGGATTCAGCGGCAAAGTCATCCTCGAAGATTCTCTTGAGAACATCCGTGGCTTGTTGAGCCATGAACTTGATGATCGTGTCAATGGCATTCGCGCCATTGATCTTGATACAACAGGTCTTGTTGAACTTCAGCTCTCTGCTGATCAACTTGCCAATGTGTCCACCACTCTGCATGCGGCGATCACGGTTGTCGAAAATTCCCCCGGTATCGCTCGCCTGCTGTCCACTCCTCAAAACAGTGCATTCAAGCTTCAGGTCTCCAGTGATGGTCTGAATCTGACGGCCGAACAATTTGAAAATCTAGGTGCGGCTGCACTGGTTAATCTTGATGGCACTTCTGCACAAGTGACAGTTCGCGACACGGTCGATGATCTGGCTGGATTGATTGATGTTGACTCCAACCGGCCGATTGATACTCGAATTGCCGATCTTGTTCCTACAAACAGCAATCGACTGACGTTGACGTTTGCACAGGTCGCCAATCTCCCAGCAGATCGATTCTCTACGGCAAAAATTGTCGTTTCTGACAGTGTTGATAATGTCATTGAATCGCTTGATGGGCTTGACAGCAGAATTCAATCATTTGATCTGATCAATGGTACTGAGATCACCCTTTCAGCAGCACAATTTCAAGGATTGCAAGCTGCTGAAAAAAATCTTGGATATCAGCTTCTTTCGGGTCCGTTCAAAATTCGTGGTTTGGAAGGTGAGGAACCGAAAGTTGCCGATATTCTTGATGATCAAGACAGTCGTGTCACCGTTGTTTCCAGTCCTGACATTTCGACCCTGGTGCTCACGAGCGATCAGTTACGTGAACTTGGATCGGTATTCAGTGGTGACGTTCTTCTCAGAGATAACGCTGCTGGTCTCGTCAATGAGGCGATCCGCGGTCTTGACCCACGTGTCACCGGTTTCGAAATCTTAGGTGCTTCTGAACTAAAGCTTGGTGCTCGTGGTCTCTTGAACCTTCCCGATGAGTATGAGGGTAAGGTGATTCTTGAAGACAGCTTGGCAAATATTCGTTCAATCATTACGCAGCCATACAGTCTTCCTTCTGATCGAACGCTGGAGTTGAGTGTCGAGCAATTAGCTGAACTCACAAAGTCATCTTCTGTTGACTCACTTATAACTGGTGACGGTGCTCTGATTGTGACCGACTACGAAGCTAGTAAGTCAGCGAATGTTGCTAACGCTTTGATCACACTACCAGCCTCGTTTAAGAGCATTGAAGTTGTGCTGACCGGTGATAGTAATCAGACAATTAGTCCTAACAAGTTAGGACCAATTGCAAGTAATACACGTCGTTCCACTCGTGTCATTGAAGGTGATGAAAATTCACCATTTAAGTTTGCAGATGATCGCATCACAATCGCTCAGGGTTCGAGTGCGAGCATTTCAGCAGAGATCCTCGAAGCCAAGTCTTTAAAAACGCTTCTCTCTGGCACTGGAGCTGTCAATATTTCTTCTTATAGTGGACAGAATTTTTCGTCAATTGAATCAGATTTAGATGCAAAGATTTCGATTGATAGTGATCAACTGATTAAGTCTGAAAATGTTGCCAACTTTGCTATCGATGGATCTCGTCTCAGTGGGATTGATAAGATTGAATTCGGTACACAGTCTTTAACCCTTACATCAAGTGATGCTTCTTTGCTGCAGGAAATGTTTGTTCCTTCTGAAGAAGGGCAGGCTCCTGAAGGAACTCTCACAATTTCAGCTTACACAGGTCAGGATTTAGCTACTCTCCAGAATCGTGCGGACGTTATTTCGATTTCTGCAAATGGTGTACAAGAAATCGAAGCCAGTGCTCTTCCAGTGCGAGCTACTCTTGCAACAAATCAACAGTTATTGATGACAGCAGATGATGCTGTTCTTCTCAAAAATCGACTTATTAATGCTAACAGCGCAGACCAAAATCCTGGTGAAGTGAGAATCCGAGATTTTGTTGGTCAAGATCTTCGCGCTACAGTTGGCTCTGACTTTAGTCGAACTAAAGTTAATGGAGATGAGAATAAGAATGGCTTGAAAGTGACTGTCGCTGTGTCTGCTGATGTTCCAAGTGATCTCAGTAAAACTGTCAATTTGTTGGCTGATGCAGACGAGGTCTCTATCGATGACAATGCTTCTCTGATTGTCTCAGAAGCTCAGGCGTTGGTCTTGGCTGATCGCTTCCAATCCAACAAAGATGGTCTTGATATCGATCCTAACTCCAATGGTATTCTTCGTGTTGAAGACTATACAGGCTCTGATCTCAGCAAGATTCCACCGAATACAGCAAGTGCTTTAGAAATCACTTATGCCGTTAATGCGTCTCAAGATTTCACGTCCTTAGCTGCTAATCAACTTAAAGCCAATAGTATCAGTGCTGATTTCATTGATGTTGCGCAAAACGTCAACGTCAATCTGAAGAGTGCTCAGGCATTTGCCAGCAAAGAGAGATTAATTGGAAACGGATCTCTGTTTATTCCTGACTACAATGCAGAAGATCTAACAGTTCCAGGTGGATTTGATAATTTAACTGTCAAAGCCAATATTCTCAATTCTGTTGACTTGACTAATTCATCCAACAATCCGCTTCAAGATGTTGATCTTATCGAGATTGGTGGAAATGACACGCTTGTACTGAATTCATCCCAAGCTGATCTTTTGCAGGATCGAATCCTGTCAGTCACTCCTGCTACTGGCGAAGCCGCTGGTACTTTGACTATCAAGTCCTATGAACTGCAGGATCTCAGTGCCATTTCAGAAGCTGCAGCGAATGGTCTCACAATCAAATTGGAGATCTCTGATTCTCTTGATGCCACAAACTTAGATATTGCAACATTCTTAGAGGATATTGATGTCATTAACGTTGTTAATACTGGTATACCTGATAAAACGGGTTCTCTGGCACTGACTGCGGATCAGGCTGTTGCGATTGGAGCCAAGCTTCAAGGAACAGGTGATTTGTCAATTAGCCAATACTCCAATCAAGATTTAAAAGATCTTGCAGAGAATCTTGATGTTACCTTGAAAATTGAAGGTCAAGTTAACACAACTGACAACAAGCTGTTTGTTCCTAACACAAATTCAGATGGTGATATCTTAAGTACAACCAAGACCGGTGTTGATCGTGTTGAGCTTCAGCAAGGCGCTGAACTTAGCTTGGATCAGTACACCGGAATTAGTGTCGGAGCTCTGATTACTCAACGCGACGAGTCCAACCTGGTATCGATTCAAGTGGCAGGAAATATTGATCTTCGCAAATCCAACGCCGAGGAGTACTTAGCTGATGTCGATCAGCTGACGATCAATGGCGAGCTTGCTGTCGATAATGGCACTGATAATTCTCAGTTTGACTATGTACGTTCATTGCTGAAAAATGCCCATGACGCAGGAAAAATCAGTGAAGTAGGTGTACTTAATATCGTTAATATTGATCCTACGACTGATGTTGTCGGTCTCATCACCGATACTCAAAATGCAGAGGGTTCAAGCCTCCTGGTTGACGTAACACTTAAGAATGGAGATAGCACTGGTAACAACCAAGTTCCTTTTGCTGAAAGAACAGAAGTACTGCAAAACTCCAGAGTACGTAATATTTATATCCCTCAATATGCAGAATTGCAAATCCCATTTGCAGCTGCTGGTTTTGATATCAACCCTCCAAATCTAGAAGAAGGAACAACCCCTGATTTTAGTTCAGCTGCTGACTCATACCAGTTTGAAAGATTCAAAGCTGTCGATCCCAGCAATCCAGGTATCGTCAGTCTTGATATGAGTGAGTATCAGACCTTTGGTGATGAACTAGCTGTCGTTTCTTTCAAGTCTCCTCTTGCCAATGGTCAGAAGGTCAGTCTCGATATCAATAATGTTGAAGTTGCAAGTTTCATTGCTTCTAATTTTGAGTCTCTTTCACTTGCCGCTCAGCAGGCAGCGATTAAGCAAGGATTGTCAGATTCTCTGATCAGCGGTGATAGCGATGCTACTTACACATTAAGAACTGGAAGTAATACGACAGTTGACTCAATTCACGTGGGTCTTACTGATTCCTCTGCTTCTGCGCCCAACGTTGTCATCAAAGTAGATGGTTCCGCTGCTGATGGGTTTACTTCCTTATCCCTAAGGTCTCAACTTCAGGATGCAATTTTGAGTGGCTTGCTTGTTAAGCAGGCAGATCGTCATTACAATCTTGCCCTCACAATTCCCCAAGGTGTTGAGCTTCCTGTGACCGGTGCCGACCTCGCATTCTTCCATATGAATGTAAGGGGTGAAGGTATCTTGAACGTTTCAGATTTCAATGATCAAGATATCAGTCAGGTATCCTCAGATCTCGCGGCAATCAACATCAGCGTTTCAGACGCAAATGTTGAATTAACAACGATTGACAACCTGCCAGCACAATCTGCAAATGGTGGAAAAGTCAATATTGTTGTTAAAGAGAATGCTGGTCTGAAGTATCTCCGATCTGACGAGAGCGGTCTTGATTCACGTGAATTGAAGCTTGAAGCTGGTGCAAGATTTGCAGTCAATGCCGATAAAGCAAATCTTTTCAGCTTCGCTGCTGACAATGCGTTCAGCAATACCAGCACCGTTGAACTAGTTGGCTATACCGCTGCTGAAGACATTGCCCAACTGACGACTGGATCTTCGCAGCCACAGCTCCATGCAGTGATTACAGCAGAGGCAAGCGTTGGTTTGCAGCTTGGCACGACTCAGCTTTCAACGATTGGTCAATTAACAGTTGCGGATGGTGCGCAACTAACGCTTGCTAATGGAACTGATCTCGGCGGCACTGCGATTAATGCAATCAGTGGTTCTGGTAAGTTAATTGCCAGTGCGGCATCGTTTGATGGAATCACCGTCAATACAGCATCGACACTGCTCCACAATTCAGGATCTGATCAACATGGAACTTTAGAGCTATCTGATCTCAGAGCTGATCATGTTCTTAACAACATTCATTCTGATTTCACTCTGAATGTTGACGTCACGTCTGCAAATGCAAATGTATCGACAGTAGATAATTTTAATGGAATTCAAGAAGTTCAAACCTTAGTTATTGCTCCTAAGGCTGCAACAACCTATATCCTTTCCGATGGTGCAGGAAAGTCAATTGAGATAACAACTCAAAGCTCAAATAAAGCAGATTTTATTGATTTACTGGTAGCTAAAGCCGATGAGCTTACAGGTGATCAAAAGCTTCCTTTCACCATTGATTTTCACTTTAATAGCGATGGTGAAGCTGTTGGATTAAAGCTTGTTTACTCGGCGAATGCTGCTGTTAGCACGCAGAGCACCTTGATTGAACAAGGAGAATCACCCTTGACGTTCAGTACATTTGTTAATGGTGAAGATCCCATTCTACCTGTTACAGGATTTGACTTCAGTTCTGAGCGCTTCGCTACTGTTGATCGTTTTGAGATAACAGACGCCAGCACCGAGATTGGTGCAACTGCTGCTGAACTGGATGGAAAAACAATTGTTTCTGATGTTGCTCCAGTTTTCAATGTTCAGGGCTATACATCTCAAGATCTTCAAGGACTTGCTGACTCGTTGAACGTCAGAGTTACTTCTTCAGATGCAGTTGGATCGATCCAATCACCTCTTGATCTTGCCTTGATTTCTCAGGTTGATCTCTTTACGGTTCCATCCAGTGCAGCTGTATATGTTCAGGGAGCTCTGACATCTGATGCTCAACAAGTTCTTTCAGAAATGTCTGGAGGATCCTTCGTAGTTGATGGTGCAATTACTCTTGCAGCCGATGATGCAGTTGCGCTGGGATCTAAACTCGCCGGTAGTGGTACCCTAAATGTTAACAACTATACAAATCAGGATTTAACAACAGCTAACGCATCTACAACAACCCTCAACATCACAACTGATCTTTCTGCTTCGGCTACTCTTGTGGCAGCTAAGTTACGCGCAGCTGATCAAGTCTCAGTGATTGATTCAGGCTCAGCAACGATCAATGCTACTGATGCTGATGCACTTGGCGGTAAGTTGATTGGTTTAGGCACTTTGAATGTTACTGATTACACCGATCAAGAATTGCAAGACATCAACACGTCAACTGTTAACGTATCAATCACTGATGTCAATGCTGCCTCTGATTCAATCAAGTTAGGTGGTAAGGTCGCTTCAATTAATGTTGAAAACTTCGCAGTCTTATCACTTTCTGCTGATAGTGCATCCAACCTGGGTTCCAAATTGAATGGACTTGGTCAACTTAAGATTTCCAATTATGTTAATCAAGATCTCAAAGATATTGGAACCACTCACGTCAATGTGTCTATCACAGCCAGTGATGCATTATCTAATGAATTGAAGTTAAGTACAGCGGATGTGATCACTGTTGAACAAGATGCAATTCTGACATTAAATGCTGGACATGCTTCACAGCTGGGTGAGCGTCTGAAAGCCAATTTTGCTGGACAGGGTCAAGTCAGTATTACTGACTACGATGGCCTAACAGGCGGTACAACCGATCTCACCAACATAAATACGAACTCAATTGTTGTCGCAGCTACATCGAATGCTGATATCTCAAGACCCAATTTCTCCAATAATCTGACATCGATTACGATTGCTGTTCCGGAAGCTGGCGAATTTGCAACCATTTCAGCCTCTGATGCTGATCATTTCGGCTCAAAACTTTTAGGTGCCGGTACGCTCAATGTCAGCAACTATGTTGATCAGAATTTGCAGGATATAGCGACTGCAAACCTTAATGTTGAAGTCGCATCTGCAGATGCAAATTCATCGGCGGCTTTACTTTCAGGCAACGTCAAATCAGTGACTGTGCTTGCAGATGGCCAGTTGGCTATTGATGCAGCAGGTGCCGCAACACTTGGTGCAACCCTAAAAGGAGTTGGCACCTTAGCTGTTAATGCTTATGTCGATCAGGATTTGAGCACGATTGCCACCGAAACAGTGAATGTTTCTGTTGCTGCCGCAAATGCTATTTCCACGGCTGCCAAGCTTATTACTGCTGACTCTGTCACGATTGCTGATGGAGGTGATCTTGAACTCACGGTTGCTGATTCTATTCAACTTGGCAGTAAATTAAAAGGCGAAGGTAAAGTCTCAGTTACTGGCTATGTCGGTGATTTCGGCTCCGATGGTAATCCTCTTGGAGATTTGACAGCGATTGCTGCAAAATCCATCTCTGTTGCTGCAGCAGCCAATGCACAGCTCCGTCAAGAGTACTTTGGCAATAATGTTTCCAGTATTACTATTGCAGCTAATTCTGGAGACAACGCATCGATCATTGCAACAGATGCAGAGCTCCTTGCTGCAAGAACCGGTTTGACTGTTGGTGGACCTGGCATTCTTCGTATTAATAACTACTTGAATGAAGACCTTCGTACTCTTGCCGTTGACACCATCAATGTTATTACCAAGAATGGGGCTACTCTTGATTCTGCAAAGCTAACTCCTGCAGATAAAATAATCACCACAGGAGATGTTGCTGTTACCGGCGATAATCTTGCAGCTTTGATTAGTGCATCCACGGTCTTATCAATTGAACCTCTCTCGAAACTTTCAGTTTCCGACTACAAGGGGTCTGATATTAGTGCTCTCGATGATCAAGGTGGCACGATTGACGTTACAACAACTGCGGATGCTGAGGTTGAGCTTAAGTCAGCATTCCTCGTTGATGCAAACACAATTACTTTGGCAGCCTCCGCTACATCAGATGCGGATAGTGCTGCTGCACTGGCAAGCCGTTTAGATCTTAATAGCCAAACTTTGTCAGTTGGTAACTATAATAATCAAAATCTCAGACTGATTTCTACTGTAGACGGCACGCTTGAGATTGCAACGGCCTCTGGTGGAGCAACCTTAGCTAAATCCAATTTGCTCACTGCTGATAAGATTACTCTTACAGCAGCTGCATCGATTGCAGGTGATGATGTTGCCGGCAGTACTGGTTTGGCTGATAAAATCTTTGTTGGTGATCACACTTTAAACATCACTGATTACAAGGGTGGCGCACAAGGGGCAATTAATGCATTGAATGTTAATTCGGTAAATGTAAAACAATCTCAAGCCTATAGCATCGCTGGGCAGTACGAGGTTGGAGATGTTGTCACGTTAGGAGTAAACGGCGACACGGTTTCTTATACTGTCGACACCAATGTCAATAGCTTGAATGACGTAATATCAGCGCTTAAAGATGTAATCCAGAGCGAAGATTCTTCTTCTGAATTTAACAAGGTTGATGTTGAAATAAATGCAACAAATATTGCTTTTACTGCTAAACAGGCTGGTGTTGCTTTCACGCCCACGTTTGCCGTCAATGATCGTCCTGTCGAGAATACTCAAGCTATCGCTAAATCTGCGGTAACAGCGAATAACACTGGCGTGGCCGAAGCTAAAACTTTTGCCTTATCTGGTTCATTTGCAGTCGATGACACTATCACTGTTCAAACCGATTCTGATACTTTGGCTTCTTACACCGTTAAGGACGGTGATGACTTAGCTGCAATCACGGATGGTTTACTCGCTGCCCTTGCTGATGATTCTGTGCTTACCGCTTCAAGTAGCGCAGCGGGAAATCTTGTCCTAACAGCCAAGGCTGTTGGTACTGAATCAACAGCAACGGTCACAACATCGGGAGATCTTACTATTTCCGCGACTGCTACAACTACTCCTGTTGTTGCGGTCAAGCAGGAAGACAAGGTCACCCTGTCTGGTACTTATCAGGCTGGTGATATCGCGAAGCTCACGATTGGTTCGCTCGTAATTTCTCACGAAGTTGTCGCTGGATCTGAATCTTTAGAGGCTATTGCGACTGAATTGAAGTCTGGTTTTGATGCGCTATCCGATAGTCCTGTTGATGTTGCTGTGGATGCAGGTGTATTGACCTTAACTTCTAAAGTAGCGGGCCAAGCATTTACTGCGGTCGCTGAAGCTGTTGACAGAACACCTGACACTACGTTGGCGCTGAGTTCAGCTGCCCAAACAGCAAATGCTATTGCCAGTACTGTTAATGTGACAACAGCTGCTGATTCGGCAACTGCATTGCTCAATAGTCAACTGTTGAAGGCAACCTCGATTGTTCTTGGCGGTGAAGCGAATGCATCTGCTGATAATGCAACTGCTATGGCAGCACGTTTGAATGTCAATGGCAAAGCATTAACCGTATCTAATTACGTTGCCCAAGACCTGTCAGCAATCACACGTGATTCTGGAACTCTTGTTGTCACCACTTCTGATACTGAGAGTTCAACTCTCGGTAAGACTGAGCTTTCTAAGGTTACACAAATCAAGATTGGTGATGGTGATGCTTTGGTAACAGCTTCCGATGTCCATGACTTAGGAGCTGCCAAGTTCGTCAGTAATTCGAGTACAGATGATGCTAATCAAATTTCAGTTGTTGACTATGTTGCTGATAAAAATATTGCTGCTATCCACGATGACCTCAAGGTCATTGTCACAACATCAGCTGATAATACTGGTTCAAGTTCACTTGATCTAGACCCTTCACTTTTAGGATCAATTGACCAACTTGTACTTGCTGGTGAAACTTCAGCGACTGCAGCAGAGATTAAAACTCTCCTTGATGATTCAACCGTCATTAGTTCGATTGCGACTGGTACTTCAGCTGGCGTATTGACAATTACTGCGATTGATTCGACTTCGGATATCAGTGCCATCAATGACAATGTGAAGCTTAAAGTAGAAGTCCTCAATGGTTCTGATGTGACTCTCGATACAGCGAAGCTTGGTTTAGATAGTGCTGGTGATAATTCTGATGAGTTAATGATTAACGGCGCTCTAAGTGCTACAGCTGCTCAATTGAAGGATCTTCTTGATGGCGGAGTCACTATTTCTGGCTCTGGTTCCGTTGTTATTGACAACTACACCGGGCAAAATATTAGTGCTTTGACGAATGCAGGTATTAAGCTTACGCTTGATATCGACGGCACTGATATTAGCCTTACTACTGCCAATCTTGGAAATCTCGATAATGTTACTGCTATTCAAGTTGCTGAAAACACTTCAGTTGCTTTGACCTCAGATTTAGGCGCAACTTTGGCAACCAAGTTTGCCAGCGAAAACAGTACGTTTGGTGAACTTAAATTCTCTGGATACTCCAATCAGGATTTGGCGCCGATTGCTCACAATTTTATTGTGAATGTTACCTCTACTGCTGAAGGTGCTGTCACATTAGATCCGGCAAAGCTCAATGATGTCGATAAACTTGCAATTTCTGCATCAACCAATGCTTCGCTTTCAACTGATGCAGATGCAAATCATTTTGCTTCTTTAACTGATGCTGGTTCATTGGAGGTCCAGAGTAATGGCACACTTGCTTTGTCCCAAGCTAATGCCAAAAAACTGGAAGCCAAATTGTCAGGTACTGGTCAAGTTAATGTTAGTGCTGTTGATGCCACAGTCGCTTTAAATATGGCTGACACTTTAGATGTTGGTGTGACCTTGGCTGATAATGGTGGAGATGCTTACACAATTAATCATGTTAATCTTTCCAAGGTTGACCGAATTAATGTTACTGAATTAGATGTCTTCACTGTTACCTCAAGCAGCAATAGTGCTGTTGATCTAGAGCAGCTTAAGTCTTTAAATCTTTCTTCTGGAGCTGATCTAAAGGTAAATGCAGGCGCAACTTCTGAAATTCCTAATCTTCAGGCAATTACAGGTTCTTCCGGAGCAGGAGAAGACGCAACATTTACAACTGCTGCTGGTTCATCATCGGTTAATCTCAGTAAAATTGCAGATGTAACTGGGCTAGATAGTTTCGTTGTTGATGCTGAGACAAACGACACGACGTTGAAGTTGCGCTTGTCCGAAACCCTTTCAAGAAGTAGTGCTGCTTCTGTCAATTTAGATTCAACAAATAATAATCGTGACTTCATCTATGTAGAAACCAATATGGCAACAGCTCACTCAGGTGATGAGGCCTACGATTCATCCACAACATGGGCGTCCATTGGTTTAGGCGGTGTATCAGTCACTAATTTTGTTCCTGACAAGGACACATTTGGTGTTGTTGACAGCAATGACAATATTGTTCTTAAGAACCTAGCAACATCCTTCCCTAGTGATGGCAATTTCTCAGCTAATGGTAAGCCTTACCTTGATATCATGGATTTCAGGGATATTAATAACGTCGAAGATATCCGTAAGTACATTGCGGATAAGATCACCAAGACAGATGCAAATACTGATCTAGGTTTCGCCGTTCTTGGAACGAATGGCGACAACATCGATATCGGTATCTTCCATGCCAAGTGGACAGGTGCTGATGGTGCAGATCCCACTGAGAAAGATTCCGATCTCAAGGTGGCAAGGCTCGGTGTTCTCAGCAATGTTGATGCTGACAGCACTCTCAGCCTTACCAATGCAATTAAAGCTCGCTTCCTGTTCGCGACTGCATTGCCTACCGACAACTCTCTGGAATCCTGATCATGATTGGTTCAACGCCACGACGCCACCCGGCGCCGCGGTTGCGGCGTCAATCCTCCTATCTATCCGATCCTTCAGCGCTCTGCTCTTTAACCCAGATGAGCAATACACCTTGGTTACAACTGGGAAAACGCACCCTTCATTTAGAGGAGTTACCTGCTCTTCTTGAGCGCAGTAATCTCCTAATGCCTCTTTTTCGGCGCCTTTTGCTTGAAACGAGTATTGCTGGGATTCAAGTTTCTGAAGAAGAGCAAATGAAATGCCAGCAGAGCTTTCTCGCTCAGAATGGCATCGATGACGAGGACAAGTTAAAAAATTGGCTTTCCAAGAATCAGATCAGTGAGGAACAGGCTTCACGGAATATTCTCGAATCTTTGCAACTCGAGCAATTCAAGAATCAACGTTTTGGTTCTGAGATTGAACGTCAGTTCTTAGATACGAAAGAGAAGAGAGACCGTGTTGTTTATTCACTATTACGGGTTAAGGAGAGAGAAGCAGCCCATGAGCTTTACCTTCGCCTTGAAGAAGGTGACGCCACATTTACTGAGCTCTCTGAAGAACACAGTCAAGGACCTGAGCGTGAGACCGGAGGATTGATCGGTCCTCTCCCCTTGTCTCGTCTTCATCCTGAGCTTGCAGAATTGTTGCGAATCAGTTCTCCTGGTCAGCTTTGGCGACCCATTGAAATCGATGGATGGTGGGTGATTGTCAGGCTCGACAAGTGCCTTCCAGCCCAGTTAGATGAGGCGATGGAAAAGCAGATTCGTGATGAGAGTTTCGAGCGATGGCTACAAGATCAGCTCAGCTCTCTTCTCTTGGCTTATAAGCAGGCAGCTCAGGATCTGCCCCAACTTGAGACTAGGCAATCTCAGATTCCTCCTCCTCTCGAACCGAAATCACAAGTTCCACCGCCAACACCCACACCTCCACCTTCCCCACCTCTTTCTCCGTCTACGTCTGAACAGGTTTCAGACCCGTCACTCTCTCCCTCATCTCCACCGCCTGATCAGTCAACACAAGATGACTCTCCACAAGACAGCAAACCAAACAAGCGTTTCTGGCCCTTCAAACGTTGATCTGATCATGACTACCGCTCATATTCCTTCCACTGTTCAAACCACCAACACTTCCACCGCTCCCATGATGAACCTCAACTCTTCCGTCGCCGCTGTTGAGAACACCCTTGTGGTGGTTGATTCCGGTCTTGAACAGCTTGACGTGCTCCTTTCCGGTTTAGCAGCTAACTCTCAGGTTTTGCGCATTGATCGCTCAGAACTTGCTCTGCCCTTGATTACAGATGCCTTAAACCAAGAGCACTTTGATCGGCTGTCGATTGTTGCCCACGGTTCTCCTGGGTCGATTCAACTTGGTCGTGTCCCGATTAACGCTGATAATCTTCATTCTTCTGCTGCTGCAATAAAATCTTGGTGTCTGGATAAAATTGATCTCTACTGTTGTTTTGTTGGCCAGGATCAATCATTCCTTGATTCTCTGTCTGCACTAACTGGAGCTAATATAGCCTCAAGTTCTTCATTAGTTGGTTATCCAGATTTTGGTGGTTCTTGGGAATTAACTGCTTCAAACGGGATTCTCCCTTTCTCTCGTAGTATTGTTTCTACTTGGAAAGTCGTTTTAGCTGATAAATTCTTTGACAGTAATGCTGGCAGTGATGGCAATGGCGAAAGTGGTACGCCTTATAATACAGCTTCTTCAATCGCATACAGTGGTAATGATATTAAAGTCGCTGCTGGTGCAACACTAAGAGATACTGCTGCAAGGCTTGCATCGGCAGATTCTGTCGCTGGTGCTAATGGAACTTCTGGTAAAGCCGGTGGTTCTATTGTTGTCACTGGCATTGGCACCGATGCTGTTGATCTTTCAAATCTTTCTGCTGGTGCTATAGGTACAGGTACTGGCGCTGGTACACTTACTGGGGATATAAACAGTGAAATCACATTAAATTCTTCTACAAATTTAGGGGATGTTAGGGTAGCATTAGGCGCTAAACTTACTGGAACTGCTGCACAGCTGAATGCAAAAGTCATCGCCTTAAATGGTAATGAACTTGCTGTTACAGATTACACAAACCAAAATCTAGGAAATACAACTGGAACCGGTACTCTCAGTGTCACAACTGGAAGTAGTCAAGCAACTTTAGTTAAAACTGCTCTTACCAGTGGTGGAGGAACTGTAGCTACAGTTTCTTTGGGATCTGGTGGTGCGACAGGAGCCGCCGCCAATATTTCTACTATCGGCACTAACGGTGCTGGGATCACACTTAATAATAGAGCTCTTGCGATTACTGGTTACACAAACCAGACTTTGACTGGTCTTGTAGGTACTGGAACCATTACGGTGGCTACTGATGCAAGTAGTTTGGCAACGCTGGTTGAAGCAAACCTGAAGAGTGCCGGAGGCAGTGAAGCTGCAGTGACGATTGGTGCCGGCGACGCAACAGGTACGGCTGCGAATATTGCTGCGTTAGGAACTAAAGGTTCCGGAATCGCATTGAACAGCAATGTGCTTGCCGTTACCGCTTATGGCAATGAAGATATCAGCGGATTGACTGGTG